>NZ_JBIWFB010000004.1:0-340809 GCF_044762855.1 Psychrobacillus sp. NPDC096389
CACACCCGTTCCCATACCGAACACGGAAGTTAAGCTCTTTTGCGCCGATGGTAGTTGGGGGTTTCCCCCTGTGAGAGTAGGACGTCGCTGGGCACCAATAAAAAAGTCGTTACCGAGTAATCGGTAGCGACTTTTTTATATTAAGAAACTATAAAAATTTAGTCATGTGGATAACTTTTTCACGTAATATAAGGCATCGCATTTTTTATATTGGTCATAATAAGGACGTAGAGGGTTCTATTAAGTGACACCTGTTATTTTTGTGGTGAAGATTCAATATTAACAAAAAAGTGGTTGAACATGACAAACCAGTAGAATCATAATAAGATGCTAGACTGGTTCCACTGGCTTTAAAACAATATTATTCTTATAATATGTTGAAATCATCGTTATTTCACTTCAAGTAAAATTTCTATTTTAAGAATTAGTTTATTTTACCATTATTTTAGTTGCTCTCGTGCTGATTTGATTGCTTTTCAAGTAGAACGGGTTGTTTTCAATGATCAATTGGTTGCCCTAAGCTATTTACCGAATTCATTCAATGGAAAAACTGGATAAAATCATCTTTTTAGCTAGTTGATATTGATAATTGGACAGTTTCAGTTGAATTTCGCGCGCAGGCTTCTCTAGCGCTTTTTATTACGTTAAGGAACTATGAAATCTAAGAAACATGGATAACTTTCTACACGTGACCAATTCCGCCTCTATAAGCCAACATTTTGCTCCTACACTGCTCGTTTCACAAACAAAATCACTTGTATTAGGTGAGAGCAGTCTTCATGCGTTTTTGCTCCATCTTCCTGCGGGGGAAGAGATAGATACTTGTGTTTTTGTTCTTTGATAAAATCAGCTTCTTACTTATAACTAAAAGTGATAAAGTGCAAGTAAATCGATTAGAAGAACACTCTATATACAAGTAAACAGTAAGGAGTGCAAATAACCTCTCTTTTTATATAAATATTCTATTTTACGAAGTAGTAGCTTAGTAGTAATCTACTTCAGGTATATAATTAGTTTTCTAATAGTAATATTGGCAACCTTTCTAGTAATGTTCTAGTTAGAAAATCGTTCTAATGATAGTCTAAAAAATTTACATAACTCAATCCAAAACATTAAAAATAACTAAAGAATGATCTGGATTAGAATCTTTTAAAAATGTGAAGAAAAAGACTTGAAATATAAAATATAATTGTTATAATTATATTTGTACTTTAATTAGATGCATTGTTCCGAAGTAGCTCAGTGGTAGAGCAATCGGCTGTTAACCGATCGGTCGTAGGTTCGAGTCCTACCTTCGGAGCCATTTTTTTGTCTGTGCTTCCATAGCTCAGCAGGTAGAGTGCTTCCATGGTAAGGAAGAGGTCAGCGGTTCGAACCCGCTTGGAAGCTTACATTTTGAAAAATGAATGTAAAAAAACCTAGACAACTACTTGCCCAACAGCAACAAATATGTTATTATAGTTCTTGTCCGATTCTTGCAGAACTGCATTGGTAATCGTGATTTATAACCCAGGAGGATTAGCTCAGCTGGGAGAGCATCTGCCTTACAAGCAGAGGGTCGGCGGTTCGAGCCCGTCATCCTCCACCATTCATTTATATCCATAGCCTGGAGGGGTAGCGAAGTGGCTAAACGCGGCGGACTGTAAATCCGCTCCTTAGGGTTCGGCGGTTCGAATCCGTCCCCCTCCACCAGTTTATTGGGGTATAGCCAAGCGGTAAGGCAACGGATTTTGATTCCGTCATGCCCTGGTTCGAATCCAGGTACCCCAGCCACAAACTACTTTTTAATTTCAATTTTCACGGGGCCTTAGCTCAGCTGGGAGAGCGCCTGCCTTGCACGCAGGAGGTCAGCGGTTCGATCCCGCTAGGCTCCATAACTTATATATTATAAAAAATCTTTCCGTATTTACTGGAAAGATTTTTTTGTTTTGGCAAATAATAAAGTTATAAGGAAAATGGGGGTTACTAACAAAATAGAATTAGGAAATAAAAATAAATGGTGGAACAAGAAAAACCTATCTAGCAGATGCTAGCTGGCGAGTTAGGCGGGCTTTAAGACATATTATTCTTATAATATGTCGAAATCATAGTCGTCACACTTCAAGTAAACTTACTGTTTTAAGAATTAGTTGCTTTCGTTGGCAATTTAGTGGCTCTCATGCTCATTTTAGTTGCTTTCAGTATGAAGTTCGTTGCTTTCACTAGCTGTTTGATTGTCCTTAGCCATTCTTTGGAATTTACTAATTGATAACTACATAATTTTGGGGTTTTTCACGATGGTGTGAGACCCTGTAGGAGCGATAGCGACGTAGCGACTCGTCGCTCGCCTAATAGAACTCTCTAAGACATATTATCTCTATAGCACCCTATAAATCTTAATAACATCCACTTGCAGTTTCTAGGTAAAAATAGGCGCCTTTGTTCCTTCTTAAATTAAAATTTTGGCTCTTTGAACAAGTCAGTTTTTCTATTAATTAATTTCAAAGTTTCTGAGATAAAAAACTTTTCAATGCACCCTCCTATCAATTATGATGAAATAAAAAGTGAGGTGTTGAGTTTGGCTGAAACAATCGTATATGGAGATGTGACATTACGACCGTTAAAAGAGAGTGACATTCCGTTTTTATGGGAGCTCTATAATCCCAAAATATTTGAATTTATGTTGAATAAAATTGAAAACAAAGAACAGCTTAATAATTGGCTACAAGTTGGTATTTATCAAATGGATATAGAAAAAACGGCACTATCATTTGTAGTGGAAAATGCTGATACACAGGAAATAATGGGCACGACGCGTATTTATGGGATGGATCACACCAATCATGCCTGTGAAATCGGTTCTACTTTTTATGGTAAAAAGTTTCAGCGGACACATGTGAATACCACATGTAAATACTTGCTCTTAAAACACTGCTTTGAACATTTAGGAATGATACGTGTCCAGTTTAAGACGGATGAGTTGAATGTTACCTCGCAGCGGGCGATTGAACGCATAGGAGGAATAAAAGAGGGAGTTCTTCGTAATGAAAGAATTCGCTCGAATGGAACGGTGAGAAATGCGGTAGTTTACTCGATCATTGAGAGTGAGTGGTCGGAAGTAAAAAGCCACCTTGTTCAGTTAATGAATAAATATTCATAAAAATGCCGAGTTGAGCCATTTCCCCTTTAGGATTTACAATAGACGTATGAAGGGGGTATAAAATCATGAATAAGTTAAATATCTCAATAATTGGAGTACCTATGGATCTTGGGCAAAATAGACGTGGGGTTGATATGGGACCTAGTGCTATTCGATATGCTGGCGTCGAGGAACGCCTGAAGGCTCTTGGTCACACCGTTAAAGATGAGGGAGATATTGCGATTAGTCATACTCGTAAAGAACAATCGCCAAATACTCATTTACGCAATTTGGAAGCTGTAATAGAAGGAAATACAAAACTAGCAAACAAAGTCCATGAAGTACTTTCTGAAGGAAGGTATCCTCTAGTACTGGGTGGAGATCATAGTATTGCAATCGGAACACTTGCGGGTCTTGCGGATCGTTATGAAAACTTAGGGGTTATCTGGTACGATGCACATGCCGATTTGAATACAGCTGAAACTTCGCCTTCTGGGAATATTCATGGAATGCCCCTAGCTGCGAGTCTTGGCTTAGGTCATGAAGACTTAGTGAATATACGCGCTTACGCTCCAAAGATTAAACCAGAAAACGTAGTCATTATTGGTGCTCGCTCTGTAGATCCAGGCGAACGTGAATTAATAAAAGAAAAGGGCATTAAAGTATTTTCCATGCATGAAATTGATAAGCATGGAATGACAGAAGTAATGAATCAAACAATTGCCTATTTTCAGGAACGTAATGTAGATGGTGTCCATTTATCACTCGATTTAGATGGTTTAGACCCACTTTATACACCTGGGGTTGGTACACCTGTACCTGGTGGTATTAGTTATCGTGAAAGCCATTTAGCGATGGAAATGCTCTATTCGTCCAATTTAATCACTTCAGCTGAATTCGTAGAAGTAAATCCAATTCTGGATGAAAAGAATAAAACAGCAGATGTTGCGGTTGGATTAATGGGTTCACTGTTTGGTGAAAGTCTAATATAATACAAATTGATTAAGAAGCAGGCAAATAGTCTGCTTTTCTTTTTTTATTATCAACATAAAGCATGGAATATTTGGTAAAATAAATATATAGATAAAAAAATGAAACCTGTTGCTACCTTCATACGTATAGGTAAGACAGCCGCACGAGGCGGAGGGGAAAATCACGATGGATGCGTTAGTGAATAAACGAATAAAACAAGTGTTAAAAGGCGATAAAGACGCATTCGCGGAGATTGTCGACCTGTATCAGCATAGGCTATTTCAAGTATGTTTTCGAATGCTGGGAAATCGCCATGAAGCGGAAGATATTGCACAAGAAGCATTTGTGCGAGCCTTTATCAACATTCACACATTTGATCAAAAGAGAAAATTTTCAACTTGGCTTTACCGTATTGCAACCAATCTGTGTATTGATCGTATAAGGAAAAAAAAGCCGGATTATTATTTAGATGCAGAAGTAAAAGGCACAGAAGGACTCGATATGTATTCTCAAATTGCAGCAGCAGATGAACTGCCGGAAGAGGAACTCATGAAGCTTGAGCTGCAAGATCGAATACAATATGAGATAAGCCGTCTACCGGATAAATACCGATCGGCTATTGTCTTGAAGTATATGGAAGAATTATCTTTACAAGAGATCAGTGAGATATTAGAATTACCACTTGGAACAGTAAAAACAAGAATTCATAGAGGCCGAGAGCTACTTAGAAAACAGTTAAGCAGGCAGCCCAATTTTTTATAGGAGGGAATCACGATGAATGCGTGTCCAGAGCGAATTGTTCACTATATGCATGAATATCTAGATGGTGAAATTAGCCGTGAACATGAGCTTGAGTTAAAATCTCATTTGCAGTCATGCGTGGATTGTCAGGCTCATATGCATGAGTTAAGTGATGTGGTTGCTTTTGTAAAAGGAGCAGCTCATGTGGAGGCACCGTCTAATTTTAGTCAAGCGGTTATGGCGAGACTGCCAAAAGAAAAATCACATGCTGGTGTAAGTAGATGGTTGCGGCGTCATCCAATTCTGACTGCAGCAGCTTTATTCTTTTTATTTATGAGTAGTGCGATATTCAGTAATTTCAATGAAGAGAAGCAATTCTCTTTTACTAAGCAAGAAAATGTTGTAGTGGAAGGTGAAACGGTTATTATCCCCGAAGGACAAGTCGTAAAAGGCGATTTAGTTGTCCGAAATGGTGATGTTCGAATTGATGGGGAGCTGGACGGTAATTTAACCGTCATTAATGGTACGAAATATATGGCTTCAACAGCCGTTATTACTGGTAAAACGGAAGAGATTAACGAAGTATTTGATTGGCTTTGGTTTAATATAAAAGACGGTGCAAAAGAAGTCGTGTCTTTCTTTGAAAAAGAAGAGACAAAATAGTAGAAAGTCTATCCAGTAAGTCGGATAGACTTTTTTCGCCCCAAAATGTAGAGAATTGGGCAACTATGTTATACTTACCTTAAATGGATTTGTGATGAAAAGTGGGGGATGCCACATGTCGTTTATGGAGCAGTTTACGAGTTTAATGCCAGTAAACGTTATTGTAAATATTTTAGATGTTTTAGTTGTATGGTTTGTAATATATAAATTAATAACTTTAATAAAAGGTACGAAAGCAGTTCAACTATTAAAAGGAATATTCGTTATTATAATTGCTCGAGTAGTGACTGACTTTATAGGAATGGATACGCTTGGCTGGTTGCTTGAAAATGTAATTAGTATTGGTTTTTTTGCCATTATCGTTATATTCCAACCTGAAATAAGAAGAGCGCTCGAACAAATAGGTAGAGGTAAGCTCTTCGCAAGAAGTTCATCGATGCAAGAAGAGGAAGAGAAACATCGTTTAATAGAGGCTATGAAAAAGTCCGTAAGCTATATGGCGAAACGTCGGATTGGGGCATTGATTTCCATTGAAAGAGAGACGGGTTTAACAGAATACATTGAAACCGGAATCCAGTTAAATGCGCATCTTACTTCTGAGTTAATGATTAATATCTTTATACCAAATACACCTTTACATGATGGAGCAGTAATTGTACAAAAAAATAAAATTGTTTCGGCGGCTTGTTATTTGCCGTTATCTGAAAGTCCTTTCATTTCCAAAGAGCTTGGAACGCGGCACCGTGCAGCAATTGGTTTGAGTGAAGTAACGGATGCAATTACGATTGTTGTATCAGAAGAAACCGGTGCGGTCAGTTTAACATCTAATGGAGATCTCCATCGAAATTTATCCATGGAAGAATTTGAAAATCACTTGAAGCGCCTTTGGTTTGGACCAACAGAGGAACAAGTAACTTCTTCTAAATGGTTGTGGAGGGGGAAACAGAATGGATAAAATGATGGGCAATCCATGGTTTTTACGAATAATTGCATTGGTACTCGCCATTTTGTTATTCGTTTCTGTGAAATCGGATATGGATAAAAATAATATGAACACAACGACTACGTCCGTAGAAGTTCTTCGGGATGTACCAGTAGAGGTATATTATGACGATGAGAATTCTGTTGTAACAGGGGTTCCAGAAACTGTTACGGTGAATATAGAAGGGCCATCACAACAAGTATTTTCTACGAAAGTGATGAAGGATTACAAAGTATTTATTGATCTTCGAGAGGTAACGTTTGGCAAACATACAGTACCATTTTCAACTGAAAACTTTTCAGATAAATTAAAAGTGAGGATTGACCCTGTTAATGTAGATGTTGTCATTGAAGAACGGGTTTCCCAAGAATTTAATGTGGAGTTAGATATGAATGAAAGCTTGTTAGCAGAAAATTATATCGTCAAGTCCTATGATATGGAACCCAAAAAAGTTATCGTTACAGGAGCAAAAAGTATAATAGATAGCATAGGCTATGTAAAAGCCACTATTGTTAGAGACCAAGGAATAAATAAATCCTTTGAACAAGAGGCAAGCATACGAGTACTCGACTCGGATCTAAATAAATTAGATGTAACTGTCGAACCAAAAACGACACAAGTAAAAGTAAAAGTAGAAGAATATAGCAAGGAAGTCCCGATAGTTTTAGTTCCAAAAGGTGTACCTAAAGAAGGGGTAACAGTGAATGGACTTACAACTGATGACAAAAATATTAGACTATATGGCCCACGAACAGTATTAGATAAAATAGGGCAGTTACAAGTTGATGTAGACGTGAGTAAACTAGAAGATACGAGTAGCTTTGACTTGAAGTTAGCAATACCAGATGGTGTGACCAGACTATCGCTCGATAAGATTAAAATAACAGCAGATGTCACACCAGCTCCACCACCTGATACAGAAGAAGATCAAGCAGAAACTGTTTCAACAGTGGAAGAGAAATCATTTGAAAAAGTTACAGTTGCAGTGAAGGGATTACCAGAGATGCTCGTTAGTAATTTTGAAACACCCGCAGATGGAATCGTTTCTGTCGTAGCAAAAGGAACACCCGAGGCTTTGGAAAATGTTCAACTAAACAATGTTTCCGTATACGTAGATGCCGAGAGTGTAGAGATTGGGGAAGTAACCCTTCCTATTCAAGTTGATGGTCCAGCTAATATAGAGTGGGCAACGTCAGCATCTGAGGCAAAACTAACGATAAAAGAAGCTTAATACGTAGGACAACAGGTTTTTTAAGGAGAGAAGAAGAAATGGGAAAATATTTTGGTACAGATGGTGTTCGAGGAGTAGCGAATTCAGAATTAACACCAGAACTTGCTTTTAAATTAGGACGCGTTGGAGGATATATTCTAACGAAAGAAGCAAAGGAAAGAGCGAAAGTGTTAATCGGTCGCGATACTCGTATATCTGGTCATATGTTAGAGGGAGCACTCGTTGCTGGACTTCTTTCTGTTGGAGTGGAAGTAATGCGTTTAGGAGTCATTAGTACACCAGGTGTTGCTTATTTAACGAGAGTAATGAGTGCGAATGCAGGAGTGATGATTTCTGCTTCTCATAATCCTGTCGCGGATAACGGCATTAAGTTTTTTGGACCAGATGGATTCAAGCTTTCAGATGAACAGGAAGAGGAAATCGAACAATTACTCGATGCAGAATTGGATGAAATTCCACGTCCTACTGGAGCGGGAGTTGGATCCGTATCTGATTATTTCGAAGGCGGACAAAAATATATTCAATACTTGAAACAAACAATAGATGAAGAATTTGTAGGTATTCACGTCGCGTTAGATTGTGCCAATGGTGCAACTTCATCCCTTGGTACACATGTATTTGCGGATTTAGATGCAGATTTGTCTACAATGGGAGCGTCCCCGAATGGGTTGAATATCAATGAAGGTGTAGGTTCTACCCATCCGGAGGAGTTAGCGAAATTTGTTCTAGATAAAGGAGCAGATGTTGGGCTCGCTTTTGATGGTGATGGGGACCGCCTAATCGCTGTGGATGAAAAAGGACAAATTGTAGATGGCGATCAAATCATGTATATATGTGCCAAATATTTAAACGCACATGGTCGACTAAACAAAAGCACAGTCGTTTCCACTGTGATGAGTAATATGGGCTTTTATAAAGCATTAGAAACACATGGTATGACAAGTGTGAAAACAGCAGTTGGAGACCGCTACGTCGTAGAAGAAATGAAAAAGAATGGCTATAACCTTGGTGGAGAGCAATCGGGACATATTGTTTTCTTAGATTATAATACGACAGGTGATGGACTATTAACGGGTCTACAACTAGTCAATATTATGAAAGTAACAGGGAAAAAACTTTCAGAACTTGCATCCGAAATGACAATTTTTCCTCAAAAACTGGTCAATGTACGCGTCACAGACAAGCATGCAGTGACAGAAAATGCGAAAGTAGCAGCAATTATTGAAACAGTAGAAACAGAGATGGCCGGCAATGGTCGCGTTCTAGTCCGACCTTCAGGCACAGAACCACTTGTGCGTGTTATGGTAGAAGCAGCTACAGAAGCAGATTGCGAAAACTATGTAAATCGAATCGTGGAAGTAGTAAAAGCAGAAATGGGCTTAGCTGAATAATAAAGTGAAACTTCGATCAGTGGATTTCCCACTTATCTTTTCGATTTTCTTAAATCTTGAAGTGGGAGTCTTACAGCCCGTTAATGCGGGATAAATATAAAAATCCAGCCATGCGCTGGATTTTTTTAAATACAGAAAACCTACATGATATTAGTTGCGCTTAGCTATTTTCACCACATCTCAAATATGGAATAAAAAAATTCAATCTACCTTATAAATGTTTACTACTTTAATTTAGTGGAATAGTAAGAGAGAACAAGCAAATAAGGAGTGAGGAAATGGCTAAAGTAGCAACAGTAATCACGAATATGTTTGAGGATGTAGAATACACAAGTCCAGCGCAAGCGTTAAATGATGCAGGACATGAGGTATTTACGATTGAAAAAAAAGCAGGAAATGAAGTAACCGGTAAACAAGGTGAAACGAAAATTACAGTAGATTATGGTATTGATGATGTCAAACCGGAAGACTTTGACGCATTATTCATTCCTGGAGGATTTTCACCAGATATTTTACGAGCGGATGATCGATTTGTCGCTTTTGCAAAAGCGTTTATGGATGCAAAGAAACCAGTATTTGCAATATGTCACGGTCCCCAACTTCTAATTACTGCTAAAACATTAGAAGGAAGAGATGCCACTGGCTATAAATCGATTAAAGTCGATTTAGAAAATGCCGGGGCAACATACCATGACGAAGAAGTATTCGTTTGTGCCAATCAACTCGTCACTAGTAGAACACCAGATGATTTGCCAGCCTTTAATAGAGAAATCGTCAAGTTATTAGAAAAATAACAGAAAATGAGTGGAGCACCTTCAATCGAAGGTGTTCTTTTTGTATTTATAAAGTTGTCAGTTAATTATTACAATTTTCTGTTATTCTATAAAGAGAATGAAATAATTACGTAGAGGGGAAATCGTCATGGATTACTTATACCACCCGTTTTCTGCTAAAAGACATACCGTGTTTGCAAAGAAGGGGATGGTTGCAACATCTCAGCCACTAGCAGCACAAGCTGGATTAGACATCTTAAAACAAGGGGGAAACGCAATTGATGCTGCCATTGCAACAGCCGCAGCTCTTACAGTAGTAGAACCCACTTCAAATGGTATAGGCGGAGATGCATTTGCTTTAGTCTGGACGAAGGATAAGTTGCACGGGTTGAATGCTTCAGGTCCTGCACCACAATCCATTTCTGCACAAAAACTAAAAGAACAGGGATATGAAAAAATACCTGTATATGGGGTCATACCCGTCACAGTTCCTGGGGTTCCCGCAGCATGGGCAGCCCTATCAGAACGGTTTGGTAAACTCTCACTTAAAGAGGTGCTGCTACCTGCCATTCGCTATGCGGAAGAAGGCTACCCATTAACACCAATCCTCGGGAAGTATTGGAAGCTAGCCTATGCAAAATTTAAAGAGTCTTGTACAACGGAAGAATTTACTACGTGGTTTGAAACCTTTGCACCAAATGGAAAAGTACCTGAAATAGGGGAGATGTGGTCTTCCCCGGCTCATGCCAAAACGCTTTTGGCAATTGGGGAAACGAACGCTCGCGATTTTTATGATGGAAAAATAGCAGATCAAATCGATGCTTTTATGAAAAAACACGGAGGTTATTTATCCAAAAGTGATTTATCTACATACAAGGCAGAATGGGTAGAGCCAATCTCTGTTAATTATCGAGGCTATGACGTCTGGGAAATACCACCGAATGGTCAAGGAATGATAGCTTTAATGGCACTAAATATATACAAAAATCTTCAAGTCCCGATATGGCAAAATGCAAATACATTCCATCAACAAATCGAATCGATGAAATTAGCATTTACAGATGGTAAAGCGTTCATTACAGAACAAGATGTCATGCCTATTAGCGTAGAACACTTATTATCAGAGGAATATGCTAAATCTAGAGCTACGGCTATTGATGAAGAAGCAAGCAATCCTGAGCCATATGATTTGCCAAGAGGAGGAACTGTATATTTAGCAACAGCGGATGAAGAAGGAAATATGGTTTCTTACATTCAAAGTAACTATATGGGGTTTGGCTCTGGAATTGTCATACCTAATACAGGAATTGCTTTACAAAATAGAGGGCATGATTTTTCATTAGATGAAGCTCATCCAAATGTTTTGCAACCTGGTAAAAGAACATTTCATACGATTATTCCAGGCTTTTTAACGAAAGACGGCAAAGCCGTTGGACCATTTGGAGTAATGGGTGGGTATATGCAGCCGCAAGGACACTTCCAAGTTGTGACGAACACAGTAGATTACTTATTAAGCCCTCAGGCGACACTGGACATTCCACGTTGGCAATGGATAAATGGGAAAACTGTTCACGTTGAACATGAATTCCCGAATTATTTAGTACAAAGTTTAGAAAGGAAGGGACATAAAATTCAAGTAACAGACGCAGGGCATTTTGGACGCGGGCAAATTATTTGGAGAAATCTAGAGACAGGAGTTCTCCAAGGGGGTACGGAGTCACGTACAGATGGTGCAATAGCAGTTTGGTAGTAGAGCCTCTATTAGGGGCTCTTTTGTTATGAGTCTATTAACCTCTAACCTACTGAATTGACGTGCATATAATGAACGTATATAATGAAAAAGTTACTTTTAATGTCAATTGAAAAGTAGCCGCGTAAAAAAGGAGGAAAGGTAAACGCGTAAAAATGAGGAAAACAATTATAGCGCCAGAGCTGAAGAAATCGGACGAAATGTATCTTCAGCAGACGAGGTGGAGGTTATCGAAAATTCGGCGGATGCCTCCCGACCGTATTTGCCCGGTTGTTATTCTTTTTCAGAAACCATACGAGTGATTGTATGACAGAGGGGAAAAGAAGGCATTCTTAGTTTAATGAGCGACTGTGAAAAAACAGGACGTTTATTTTGACATGAATGTAAACGGAGGAATATGAATATGTGTGGAATTGTAGGATATATTGGAGAAGCAGATGTAAAGGAAATTTTGTTAAAAGGATTAGAAAAATTGGAGTACCGTGGATACGATTCAGCAGGAATAGCTGTACTCAATGACGAAGGCGTAGTCGTTTTCAAAGAAAAAGGTCGAATTGCGGATTTACGTGACGTAGTCGATGAAGACGTAGATGCAAGACTTGGCATTGGGCATACTCGCTGGGCAACGCATGGTGTACCAAACCAATTAAATGCGCACCCGCATCAAAGTACAACGAAACGTTTTACGCTTGTGCACAATGGTGTTATTGAAAACTATCACCTAATGGAAAAGGCGTATTTATCTAATGTAGAAATGGCTTCCGACACAGACACAGAAGTCATTGTACAGCTAATCGAAAAATTTTCACAAGACGGATTATCTACAATAGATGCACTTAGAAAAACATTGCATCTAATCCACGGATCATATGCACTTGCACTTCTGGATAGAGAAGATGCAGAAACAATTTATGTAGCAAAAAACAAATCACCACTTCTTGTAGGGCTTGGAGAAGGATTTAATGTAGTTGCATCTGACGCGATGGCGATGCTACAAGTGACGGAGCAGTATGTAGAGCTTCATGACCAAGAAATTGTTATTGTGCATAAGGATTCAGTTGAAATTCAAAAACTAGATGGTTCGATTGTGGAGCGTCCTGCATATAAAGCGGAACTAGATATGAGCGATATCGAAAAAGGAACATATCCTCACTACATGCTGAAAGAAATGGATGAACAGCCAACTGTTATCCGTAAAATTATTCAAGCGTATCAGAATGAACAAGACGAGCTAACGATTGATCCAGCTATTTTAGAAGCACTTCATGATGCAGATCGTCTGTACATTATTGCTGCAGGAACAAGCTATCATGCTGGTCTTATCGGAAAACAATACTTTGAGAAAATCGCAGGAATTCCAGTAGAAGTGCATATTTCTAGCGAGTTTGGCTACAATATGCCACTTCTTTCAGCGAAGCCATTGTTTTTATTCATCACACAATCAGGTGAAACAGCAGACAGCAGACAAGTGCTAGTGAAAATTAAAGAACAAGGATACCCAACCATTACAATGACAAATGTTCCTGGTTCGACTCTGTCTCGTGAAGCAGACCATACACTTTTACTGCATGCAGGTCCAGAAATCGCCGTTGCATCTACAAAAGCATATGTTGCACAAGTAGCAGTGCTAATGGTGACAGCTGCTGTATATGCACAATCTCAAGAAAAGATATTAGATTTTGATGTTGTAAAAGAGTTAGGTATTACTGCAAATGCCGTGCAAGCAATCGTCGATTCAAAAGAAGAGATGGAAATAATCGCTAAAGAGTATTTAGAATCAACAAGAAATGCATTCTTCATTGGACGAAACATAGACTTCTATGTAAGTTTGGAAGGTGCTTTAAAACTTAAAGAAATTTCCTATATTCAAGCAGAAGGATTTGCAGGAGGGGAATTAAAACACGGCACAATTGCTCTAATCGAAGACGGAACACCAATTTTCGCTCTAGCAACCCAACAAGTAGTGAGCCTAAACATTCGTGGTAACGTAAAAGAAGTTGTAGCACGCGGTGCAAACCCATGCATTATTGCAATGGAAGGCTTGGAAGAAGACGGAGACCGCTATGTACTTCCAAAAGTACATGAGCTATTCTCACCTTTAGTATCGGTAGTGCCTTTACAGTTGATTAGTTATTATGCTGCGTTGCATAGAGATTGTGATGTGGATAAACCGAGAAATTTAGCTAAGTCGGTTACGGTGGAGTAGGATAGGTTTCAACTTCAACTGTATATGTCCAGTTATATTATAGTTGGTAACTTTACATTAAAGTGGGTAACTGATGTTGTGAAGTTACAATAATGTACTTTACAAAAAAAGAACATACTAACTAAGAGTAATGTATAAAATTATTGTCCAGTTATAATAGTTGGTGTTGTTGTATAGAAAAAAGATTGTTCCTGATAAAAATAGACAAGAAAAAACTATAAAGGTTATTGGGATACGGGTTACGTTTTTACATCATAAGCTGATGTTAAATATAAGAGTTGTTGTTCTGACACAACTTTATCGTGATGTTAAGCTGGTTAGGTATTATCCTAACCAGCTTTTTTATTTGCTATGAAAATGATTATTTTCATATCCAGCAATGTTTCTTTTTCCCCAATGTCACTAAATTGACTTTTAAATTTTCCATTGATTTCATATTTGAATTGTAAGGGAACTTCTTTAAAGATGATGGTATATTTACCTTCTATAAAATAACTGAAAGGAAATGATACATACATGGAATACGAGGACTTATTATCGATACTTAATAAGTCAGCAGAAAAATACAAAGATAAAGTACAGAAAGAATTAAAAAATTGTATTATCTGTCAGCCTTATGACGGCGGTGATTACATTTGGATAATGGGAAACGAAACTACTATTGAAGAAATTCTCGAAAATCTTAACTGTCTTGAAAAGTACCGTGAAGATATAGCTGCACACTTATATTGTCCTAACTGTGGTAAATCTGGATTTAAACAATATGAGGTTGGGTACTGAGGATCTAACAATTTTGCAAGAAGAAAAAAATATAAAACGATTATTATTCGTTATGCAAGTATTGTTCTTCTTTCCAACTGCGCTTCGCTTGCTCGACAGGACAATTAGCAGCTATGATGTATACATAGGTATTTGACGTGACTTATTTGATCGTCATTTCTTTTAACTCTGCCGAATTTAAAATACGTGCAGTAAAAGGGAATCTTATTGTTGAAGGTCCTTCTCAAATCTTTACCGAGAATGATTTTTCATTTATAGTATTTTCTATTTGGTTTTACGGTGGGATTTAAATCGCTTTTTTATTCTCTAATAAGCAATCAGTAGTTTTTTTAAAAGACTTTACCATTCAAGTGAGTGCGTTTTTTTCTTTTATTATAATTAACTTTTTGCGTTTGAATTCGTCAAAGGCTCAAGATTAAGCTGATAATCAATCTTAATGTCCATCTTCTTGAATAGTTCAATCCATATTTTTTCATCCATTGGTTTTGAAAATGGTTTTAATGTATGAATGCCTAGCTGTAATGGATCCACATTCAATTCTTGCATCTTTTTTACTAGTTCTTGTGTTTGTTTTTCAAGATTGGATTGGATTTCTTTTTTTAAATCTTCTAAATTCTTTGGGTCAAATATTTGCTTTTCTCCCCGGTATTCTTCAATTCTTGAGTCTATATTCACTGTATAGGTCATTGTAGACAAGCTTTTATTGATATCCACTTTCGTTTTAGACCTAACATGACCTAGAACAACTTCTAATTCTGGGATCGGTAAAACTGATAAGTAGTGACCGTTGTTTAACAGCTGGAAGATGCGATCATCAAAAGTTGTTATTATTTCAACTAGTTTATCATTTTGAAACAGGGCTGTACCTTCATAGCTTATAGCGTCATTTTCTATTTTGATTACAGGTAAGAAAGGATCTGAATAAGGAGTATATAACAAATTTTTAAATTCATGTAGATTAACAACACTAATTTCGCCCTGATTTTTTTCCTCATAATGCTTCAGCATTCGGTAAAAAGAGTAATCAAGATTTTCTTGTTTGTCCAATTGATTTTCCAAGTATTTTTCAAAATTTCCTTTTACGATAACTAAATAGATTCTCAAAGAAATATCCGGATCATTCAATAACACATTAATAACGGACATAATCCCCTCTTTTCCGAGGTCTTCATTAATTATCAGCATTCGCATTTGCCCAGATTTCATTTCCTGGTAGAAGTTTAAATTAAAATCCATTAATCCCTCCTTTAAAAAGCTTACTTCTTGCGTCATTACACTCTTTTTTTCTTTGCTTAGAGGTGGCAATATCGTACTGATTTTTATTTTACCTTCATCCCCTTTACTAAGTGATAAAAATGTGACTGGAGCAAGCTCTTCAATAATGTTATTTTCAGTAAAAGGGGCACATCCAGTTAACCATAATGCAATAAATATAATTGAAAATTTTTTAGCCATTTTCTTTCGTAATCTCATGTTTATTAACCCCCTTTATCTTCATCGCTACGATCATAATAATTGGAACCACTAAATAACTTAAGCTTCCTGCTAAAATTTGAAGATTAAGTAAAATAACCTGCTTTTCATCTGACTTCCAAATCCATTCATTCACAAGAATCATTCCAATTAAAATAATGAATACACTGAATAAAAAGCCTACTCGACTGGGTGGTTTATCCACTTTCCCATTAGCTATTTTAGATGCTCCATAAAACAACAGAAGAAAAATTGAACCCGCAAAGACGATGTTAAATAACTCCAAAGAAAGCATGACCATATCAATACGCTCAATTACTGGATTTTGAAAATAACGGCCCATAGTGACAATTGGAAATGGACTTTTGCTTAAATAATTGGAACCGAAATAGAATAAGGACGCCATATAAATGAATACATATTCTATAACGGTTAGAGCATTCCCATAAGACAAATAACGAAATGTCTTTTTATTTGTTTTAAACCACGGTCCCAAAAATACCAGAAATTCAGGCCCTGAAAATGAAGATAAAATTAATAATATTCCTTTCCAGGAATCCCTACTTAATTCCATTGGAATAATCGGATACAAATCACTGAGTTGAGCTATTGGAGGAAAGAAGAAAAAAGCAAAGAATAAGAACATCCAAAATGTACACAAAAATGAAATTACGACAAAACGAATAGTTTTTTCGACACCCTTCCATGCTACATACAAACAAGACAACAGTATAAAAAAGATAAGCCAATTTGAATCTGTAGCTGGAAACATAAATATTTGTACCATTTCCGAGAATCCTAACATAATCACGAAAAGTTTAAGCATGATAAAGAACAACCCGATGAATGAGAGGAGGCGCACAAGTTTTTTTCCGAATAATTGGACAAATCCGTTGTAACCGTCGCTAGAAAACCGGGTTAAAAACCATTTAGATAAAAGAAGAATGTTTAGTTGAGACAATATGCCGACCGCTATAATCACCCAAATCATATATGAATGGATTAAAGACCTTGGCATAATCAAATAGAAGTAAAGCATTTGGAGGCGATTTACCATCAACATGACATACAACCCGTTATAAGTTTCATTCTTATTAAATAATTGAAGGGCTTTCATCAGTTCATCTCCTAGTTTGATATCTCTTCTTCTTCAGTGGTTTAAGATGTTCTGGACGCTCCTTCATTTTGACTAAAGGACCTCGAACGAATAGGTCAAGCCAATCTTTTCCGTAGAAAGGGGCAACAGGGGATAAATATGGCTGCTTGAGTGAAGACAAGCCATTAAGGTGGGCTAAAATGATAATCATTGCCAGAACAATCCCTACTATCCCAAGAAACGAAGAAAATACAAGAAGAATGAATTGAATCAATGAATTCGCCTTTGTCACAAGGTAATTAGGAACAAGAAAGGATCCGATAGTTGAAATCCCTACCATGACAATTAACACTTTACTTGCCAAACCAGCCTCAACTGCTGCTTGACCAATTACAATGCCCCCAATAACCCCAAGCGTTTGACCAGTCTTTGTTGGCATCCTTAAACTTGCTTCTTTTATAATTTCAATAAAAATCAACATGATAAACGCTTCCCAAAAAGGAGTGAACGGAAGCTTGCTTCTTGACTCCACCAAGACGAAAAGTGTTTGTAAAGGAATCATTTGATAGTGATGAGTTGTTAATGCCACGTAGAATGGGATCAATGTGATAGATAGAATAAAACTTACATATCGGATGATGCGCAAAAAACTGGCAACTACCCATCGATTAATATAATCCTCTGGTGATTGGAACAAATGAAAAATAGTAATTGGGGCAACGAGAGCAAAAGGTGTATTGTCTACCAGAATCGTAATTTTTCCTAATCCCAGAGAATAAGCAACAACATCAGGTCGGTCAGTTTGCTGAAACTGAGGAAAAATACTGGCATGATTTTCCTCTATGAATGCAGCTACTTGAGAAGATTCAAAGAAGAGATCATAATTAATTTCTGAAATTTTCTTTTTGGCGGTTGAAACAAATTCTGGATTGGTCAGCCCTTCTATGTACAATAAGACCACATTTGTCTCACTTAAAGAACCAACGGTGAACTTCTCTGTTTTCAGATCATGTGTTGGAAGACGTCTACGAATGAGCGTAATATTTTGTTCTAGCTGTTCACTGAAGCTGTCTTTTGCTCCTAAAAGGATGGTTTCAGTATCGGATGGTTCAATTGCACGTCCAAGTGGATTGTTTAAAGGGATAGCGAACCAAAGGTTTGACGAAGAGTCAAATAACAAGACTGATCCTTTAAACAGCTGCTTTTTTGCCTCATTAATAGTGGAAATGGAGTTTATTGTTGACTGAACATTACATTCCTGAATGGATTGTTTGGAACAGTTAGATAAAGGTTTTACAATGCTTTCATTTAATCTTTCTTGGTCAATCAGGGTTCTTATGTAGATAAGATCAACATTTTGATTTTCAGAAATATTGATCTCCACAAATTCCGCATCATCCATTTGAACGAGGGCTTTTTTTAGAGTCTCTATTGATAATTCTGATTCTGCGTTTGATTGAGAAACAGGCCTATTTTCATTTGATTGTATTTTCCAAAACATGTACATCCCTCACCTCTATATAAAAAAAGCATTTTTGGAAGAACGGTAAAATTACGTACTAATTCCATTGTTAGCTTTTTAAGTTTAAAATATACGAAACTAAACTAATAAGATGCAGGGGCACACCCTTAACAACCCAAGAAATCAAAGGCGATCCATAAAACAAATGGAAGGACAAAATGGGAATGTCTATTAGCCACAACAGAAGTATCTTCCTATTTTGCTGTGCTTCCAATAATAGGTTTTATTGATGATTATAAAAAGTTGGTTCCTAAGTTGCAGGGGTGTTTATATTAAGCTAACAGGTGCTTGTGCGTCCGAGCCTAGGTCGTATCATATAGCGGGTGGGATTCCCGTCGAGAAAGAACTAGCCATTCACTCGTAGCGAGTCTGGGAGGGCTAATGGTAACATTAGCCTTTAAGCGTAGACAGTTAGGTGGCGGGCCGAGAGCCAAATGGTTGAAGGGATTGAGCTCCATTATGTTAGTAAATGGAGAGGGCTGATGCCTTAAGCACAGTAGAAAGCTACATATATGAAGTTAAAAGCTTCTTTCACCTCTCTAGTTTTTTGAAAGATGATTTTTTATTGAATGCTTATGTTAAAGTAACTATATATTGCGAAGGATTTCACTAAACTAATAAACTAATTAATTGAGAATAGTTATCATTTATTGTATACTAGATATTAACAATACATATAACTGAGTAGGGAGAATATATAATGCAAATATATTGGACTAAAATAAATAAGATTATTGAAGAAACACCTGAGGTTAAAACGTACTTGCTCGACCGTCCGGAAGGCTTTACATGGGAAGAAGGATCCCACACCCACTTCGCACTGAAAGGTTTTAATGCTGGAGAAAAACCAAACCGCAGCCTGATTCGCCATATGTCTATTTCCACTTTACCGCATGAAAATTCAATCGGTATCACAACGCGCATCAGGGAGCAGTGTTCTGAGTTCAAAACGATTTTAAAAGGTCTTAGCGTCGGCGATGAAGTTGCGATATTTAAAACACATTCGAATGTACCGCTGAAAAGAGAAGACAAAAATGTTTACCTTTTGTCATCAGGTGTTGGCCTGGCGACTTTCAGACCGCTTGTACTAGATTATTTGGAACGTGCTGACAACGTCAATCAAATTCATTCCTTGAACATCGATTCATCAAAAGATTTCTTATTCACTAATATTTTTGAATCCGCATCTGATAAAAAGTTCACATCACAGTTCGTCGATAACCGCAAAGACTATTATGAAGAAGTGAAAAAACTTGCTGCAGACAAGGAGGGACTTTTCTATGTTGTCGGTAGCGATGAATTCCTCGTGCAGAACATTGAAGTACTGCGTGAGCAGGGCATCAAGCCAGAGCAGATTATGCTCGATAAACATGAACACAAACTATCTGAGTTTTTATCATTTGAATTGTCCATTTAAATGAAACAAAATAGAATGACCCCGTTTTGATCAATCGTATTTCAAAACAGGGTCTTTTTGTTTAACGTAAAATATAGTTTCTCGAGGTATTTTTAATCGAGGATGTAGTATTCTTCAAATACAATAATTTATGAAGTATAATAGGTGTGTATTAATTAAAATAATTTCAAGGGGTTTAGACATGGTTTCAAACAAAATGAATGCCCAACAATTGGCTTATGAATACATTCAAGAACGTATGTTGGATGGAACTTATCAAGGTGGCATGAAGCTCGTAGAAGAACGTCTTGCAGATGAGGTCGGTGTTAGTCGTACGCCCATTCGAGAAGCGATTAAAAGACTAGAGCAAGAAGGTTTAATTAAAAATAAGCTTATCTATAGTCCCACAGCACAAGATTTGATATACATATATGAGATGCGCATAGTTCTAGAAAGTTTTGCGGCAAAAAGAGCTGCAAAAAATATGACATCTGAAAAGATAGTAGAACTTGAAAATACCATAAAAGAATCTCGTAATTTGCTTAAGGAAGGACAGTCCAAAAAAATATACAATGCAAACCAGCACTTTCATGAATTAATTATAGATGAATGCCAAAATCCAATAATGATTGAAAGATTAGAAAAAGCTCAGACAATTTTCTATTTGTTTAGCCTGAGGCTGGATATATATAATCGTCCAAATTTAATAGATGAGCATGAGGAAATTTACAAAGCTATTAAGAATAGGGACGAAGAACTTGCTGGCGAACTCATGACCAAACACTTATATAAAGACATGAATTTTACTTTAGAGGTTATTGGAAGGAATGGACAGTATTAGAGTTTTAAGTGGTTTAAACTTAAATAACTATCACCATAATAATGCCAGATCTCATCTGGAATTGCTGTTCACCTTCCAAATAACCTTTAAAAAATTTATCATTAGGTGCACCTAATGTATGCCCGTTACATTACTTTCTCCATAATTCCCATAACTCACCGCGAACAGCAAAAGACATTGCAGCACCTCCATCGCATATGCTTTTACGATGTATTTTCCATCAGGCGATGTCTCTTCTGTGAAATATTCTTCTTTCGGTAACCTCTTCATAACTAAGAATGTCCAATATACTCCATTTCCGACTAAAGCAATAACTAAATTGCTTTAACAGTTTTCTGTTCACTTCTTTATATTCTAAAGCAATAATCCCCTTTTATTAACCTGAACAATCTCTTCCAATTTCTTTAAATGCTTTGTTCAAGAAAGTAGTTTTCATACAAAAACCTCAAATCCATACTATGGAATGCGGCATTTAATGGCATATCTATTTCTTTTTTCACAAGTTTAAAAGACAAATCTTATTACAACTAAGTTGATAGTAATGAAATAGTGAATGATTATATATCCTCATTTACTTAATCTTTAATGTGTACAAATAACAAAAGAATGTAGTAAAATGAAGGATGTTGTTTTGCATACAGAAATTATGATTTTGTATGCAGAAATATTCTTTTAAAATAGTTCTAATCATTGAATAGGAAAGGAGAATAAGGATGACGCAGTATAACTTAGAAGAATTGAGGATGCTCAATCAGGTGCTACTTGCCCTTTTTATCGTAGCTGATTTTGCACTTTTACTCTTTTTTTATAATAGTCCATTCCCTTGGTTTGCCCTTTTAGGTTCTGGTATTGGTTTAGCCATCATTGTTCTTTGTTGGTCAGGAAGAAAATACACCATTTTTATAGCTTCATTACTTGTTTTTTCAGCTCTTCATACGATTGTTTATAATTGGAGCTCTATTGTGCATTAAAGGAAGAGTAATTTTTTCCCGTTTTTTATTTAATTAGCTAAATAGTAAATTATTAATTTTATAGGAGGTTTTATTATGTCAGAACAAGAAAAGAAAAATTCCGTATTAGACAACCGCTCGTCTAGACGTACCTTTATCAAAAATTCTGGTTTGACAGTAGGTGGAGTTGTTTTAGGTGGAGCTTTAGGAAGTCTTTTCATAAAAGATGATAAATCAACAACAACTACTGAAACTCACAATCACGCAGCAACACCTACCGCTAATCCAAATGTAGCTCTCATGTTCTTTACACCAAACCAATATCAAGTTACTCAAGCAGCAGTGGAACGTATTTTCCCAGCAGATTCAAATGGTCCTGGAGCTAAAGAATTGAACGCTGCTATTTATATTGACCACCAATTGGCTGGCCCATGGGGTTCTAACGTAAAAGATTACCGTTTAGGCGCTTTTTATAAAGCAGAAGAAAACCAGGGTCCACAAACGAAAATTCTTCGTAAAGATCTATTCCTAGCTGGTTTAGATAGTTTAAACAAGTATAGTAACGAACAATTTGAAGCTGACTTTAAAGAGTTAGAGGCTACTCAACAAGATGAAGTTCTACATGCTTTTAGTGAAGGGAAAGTTGAATTATACGGAAAAGTTTCTTCTTCGCAATTTTTCAGTTTGCTACGTACATTAACTTTAGAGGGTGTGTATGCAGACCCAATGTATGGAGGTAATGATAAAATGCTTGGCTGGAGTATGCGTAAATATCCAGGTTCTCGTATGCAATATGTGGCTGAAATACAAGATGAGAAATTTATCGAACTTGAACCACAAAGTTTAAATTCTCATATGGGACATTAATAATAGAAGGGACTGACATATAAATGGTTACAAAATTACCTAAAGTACCTGTCGTAGTAGTAGGAATGGGATGGGCTGGTGGAATTGTCTCAGCTGAACTAACGAAAGCAGGAATAAACGTCGTTGGATTAGAACGAGGTAAAGACCGGACAACAGCTGATTATACGATGGGACATGATGAACTTCGTTACCAACACCGAACAGAGCTAATGCAAGATCTTTCGAAAGAAACAATTACTTACCGCAATACAGTATCAGGTAAAGCTTTGCCGATGCGCCAATACGGTACATTCATAGTAGGGGATGGAGTTGGCGGTGCGGGTAGTCACTGGAATGGACAAACTTATCGTTTCTTGCCTTATGATTTCGAAATTCGTACGAAAACAATTGAACGATACGGAATCGACAAAATTCCTGCGTGGATGGAAGGTCTTAACGACTGGGGTCTAACTTATGATGAAATGGAACCATATTACGATACATTCGAAAAAATGGCTGGTATTTCAGGAGAAACAGTAGAACTATGGGGGAAACGTACGAATCCATATCCAACGCCTCCATTAGTGAAAACGCCATTAATGAAAGAGTTTGAAAAAGCAACAGCAAGCTTAGGCTACAAACCTTTCGTTATGCCTGCAGCCAACCTTTCTGAAGCGTATACAAATCCAGATGGCATCTCTCGTGCTGCATGTCAATACTGTGCATATTGTGAAAACTTTGGATGTGAATATGGAGCGAAAGGTGATCCTGCTGTAACAGTAATTCCGGTTGCGAAACAAACAGGTAAGCTAGAGCTTCGCACACATTCTAACGTTTTAGAACTAACTAAAAATGGTGGCAAAGCAACCGGAGTTATTTATGTTGATATGTTGACGGGAGAGAAATTTGAGCAGCCTGCAGATGTAGTTGTAGTTGCAAGTTATGTTTTCAACAATGCTCGTTTACTTCTAAACTCTGGTATTGGTACACCTTATGACCCGACAACAGGTAAAGGGACAGTCGGAAAAAACTATTGTTATCAAATAACTGCTGGAGGTTCTCAGCTATTCTTCGAGGACAGAGAGTTTAACTTATATGGTGGTGCTGGTGCATTAGGTATGGAGATTGCTGAATACATGGGGGATAACTTTGATCATTCTGAAGTAGACTTCATACACGGTGCGGGCATTCGTTCGACACAATATGGTGACCGTCCAATTGCAACAAATCGTGTGCCTGCTGGAACACCAAGCTGGGGTGCAGAGTTTAAAGAAAAATCTATTAAATATGCAAACTCAAATTTCCCAGTTAAAACACAAGGTGCTTCTTTACCGCATAAAGAAAATTACTTGGATCTTGACCCAGAATTTAAAGACGAATTTGGATATCCATTATTACGTATGACATATGAATATACAGATAATGACCGTGCGATGGGGAAATACATGTCAACTATTACGCGCAAAATTGCAGAAGAAATTGGCGCAGATATTATTGATACAAATGAAGAACAAGCGCCATTCAACGTAAACAAAGATTCCAACACACATAACACAGGCGGTGTTATTATGGGTGCTGACCCAGCAACATCTGCTGTAAACACATACCTACAAATGTGGGAAGCTGAAAACGTATTTGTAGTTGGTGCATCTGCATTCCCACATAATAGTTGTTTCAATCCAACTGGCACACTTGGTGCACTTTCGTACCGTGCATCTGAAGGAATTCAAAAATATTTAAATGAAGGTGGAATACTAGTTAAAGCATAATACAACTAGGTTTCTATAAAAGAAAACTAAATAGTTATATTTCTAACCCCGTCATTAGCACTGGGATGGCACTGTCCTACAGAAATAAGTCACTTAAAAGCACCTTCCGTTAAAAAACGGGTATACAGGAACTGCACTCTAATTATTAGACATAATCTAACAATTGGAGTGCAGTTTTTTAGTTCTTTAACCTCTAGCAACATTGTTTAATTAAAGTACTACAATCTTAAATATCAATCCTTTGACGAGCAACTAAAAAGTTGCATATAATAGATGCATGTGGGACAAAGACGCTATATTCAAAGCACTCAGTGACTCAACTCGGCGACTGATGTTAGACGAGCTATCTGAACGTAACGAAATAACGTTATATGAATTAACGGCACGTCTCATTATGAAGCACAACCTTACCATATCGCGACAAGGGATAGCCAAACATCTTTCTGTATTGGAAGATGCAGGGCTTGTACAATCAAAACGAAAGGGAAAATATCGAGTGCTCATATTCGACAACGAACCACTTAAAAACTTGCTGAAAGGATGGGTAGATTAATTTTATTAAAATAAAATATCCTGCAGGCGTAAGTAAGGTTATAAAAAGTAGATAAAGTCACTTAGTGTGTTTTGAATGGACCAGTAAAAATGGCATGATAGGAACAGGATTTCGGACAAACAAGTAGTTTTTTGCTTAAAGCTACAAGCACCATTCATCGCAAATACCAGGGAGGAAAAAACAATATGAAAATTATCGTTACTAGTATATTTGTAGAAAATCAAGACGAAGCATTAAAGTTTTATTCAGAAACGTTAGGCTTTATAAAAAAGCACGACGTTCCAGCTGGAGAATATAGATGGATTGCGCTTGTTTCTCCCGAGGAGCAAGCAGGTACTGAGCTTTTGCTCGAACCAAATAATCATCCGGCTGCCAAAGAGTATCAAAATAAGTTATTTGAAGAAGGCATACCAGTAACGATGTTTGGAGTTGCAGATATTAAGAAAGAGTACGAGCGATTAATGGAAAAGGGCGTAAAGTTTACTATGGAGCCGACCAAAATGGGAGAAGTTACAATAGCAGTCTTCGATGATACATGCGGCAACCTTATTCAGATAATACAGCAGTAACTTTTTCACGATATAGAACTAATCCAACAATTTATATTTAAGCCTGGCACTGTATTAAATCATCTATCCTCTATTGCTATTTTAGGGGATAGATGATTTTTTTCTTTTAATTTCTATAATAAAGAACGAAGAAAAAAGGAATCATTAATATAAGAATTGTACCTACAATAGTCATGGATATAATTTTTATAAGATCCTTTTTCAAGAAATTTGTTTAAAATAACCATTTAAAAGAGCCTCATGTGCAAATTAATGTTACAGTTAGAAAGAAAATTTTTAACATGAGTAGGAGAACAAACATGATTGAGATAAAAACATCTACATTAAGTGATGGAGAATTCAATAGAGGAGTATTTGCGACATGTGATATTAAAAAAGGAGCACTTTTACATGAGGCCCCTGTCATTGCTTATCCAAACGAAGAACATCAGTACATTGAGCAAACGATACTCGGTGATTATGCTTTTGAATATGGAACAAATAAATCGGCAATCCTTCTTGGGTATGGGATGTTGTTTAACCACTCTTATGAACCTAATGCAAGTTATGATATTAACTTTAAAAACCATACATTTGACTTTTACGCTTTCACAGATATAAAAGCGGGTGATGAAATTCTAATCAATTATAATGGTGATGTAGATGATAAAGATCCACTTTGGTTTAATCAGGAATAACATCTTAGGTTCGTTTGCTTAGTATCATATACAGTTTCAGCGGTATAAATAGTTAATGGCTAATTAAAAAGAGGGGATCCGCGTTAAAAATCCACCGACTGCAGGATTCACTGTATGTATTTGGGATGAAGGGTGAATGAAATAGAAAAGGAGTGCAGGTTGATGCCTGGCACTCCTTTTTCTATTTTAGCAAGTCAATCGAATCTAATCTCTTAGTCTGCTGATAATTTATTGAGTTCAATATCAATTTTTATAATTGTTAAATCTTGGTTATATCCCAGTTAAGTTTCCATCTCATTGATTATAAAACCTTTTGCAAAGGTGTTTAAAATATTAATTAGGCGTTTCGTCATTTCGGCAGGGGTTACATCAAAATCCTGTGCAATCCAGTCCATTATTAAACCAGCCGTACCGTAGGCCATATAGCGCTTTTGTGCATGATCATCAACAAAAGCAGTTTCATATTGAAAATTGAATTTAACTTTCAATAAGTGAAAAATCGCTTCAGGTAACTGACGGTGAATATGTGGCAATGTATCTTCTACTAATAATAATTTGAAGTAATCACGATGATCGTAAATGTAATACAGTAATTCGAATGAGTCAGGTGTTAACTCCGTTACTTTCATCCTATTATCGCTTTTGTACTTAGACACGCTGTAATATTGAATAGCTTCAAACATTTCATCCATCAACTCTTTAACAAGATCGTCTATATTCTGATAATACACATAAAAAGTTGTTCGATTGTATTGCGCATAGTCGACAATATCTATTACCGTAACAGCACTGAATCCTTTCTTATGTACCATTTCAATAAAGGCATTTTTTAAGAAATGCTTTGTACGTAAAGCTTGGGCGGAGTTGGGTTTCATAAACTATTTCTCCCCTATTAGACAAATTTAATGAAAGTGTTGGTTTATTCAACATTATAGCAACTTTTACGGATGGTTTATAGTAAAGAAGATTTAGTAAAATATACTTGTAAGTGACTTAGAATCATTAGGGGGTACTGACAATGAGATTTGAAAACAAAGTCGTAATTATTACAGGTGCTGCAGGTGGCATTGGTAAAGAGATTGCTCGTAAGCTTGCTAGTGAGGGAGCAAATTTAACACTTGTTGATTTAAATGAAGAAGCAGTGCAAGCTGTTGCAGCAGAACTTAACTTAGGGAAAGATCGTGTCCTTACACTAAAAGCAGATGTTTCAAAAGAAGCAGATGTAAAAAATTATGTAGACCAAACAATGGCAACATTCGGTCGTATTGATGGATTTGCAAATAATGCTGGGGTTGAAGGACCGGCAAAAACTTTAGAAGAAATTACAGAACAAGATTTCGATTTTGTATATAGCATTAACGTAAAAGGTGCTTTTTACGGTTTAAAATATGTATTACCAATCATGAAACAGCAACAAGCAGGATCAATCGTTAACAGCGCTTCCGTAGCCGGATTAATTGGCTCGCCAAATATGATGCTGTATAACTCTTCCAAACACGCATTAATGGGTATGAATAAAGTGGCGGCGTTAGAAGCTGCTCCGTATAATGTACGCGTTAACACAGTGAACCCTGGTGTCATCAATACACAAATGATGCGTCAGATTGAATCAAAAGTTGCTCCAGAAGCGGCAGAAGCAGCACGTTCAGCATATCAAGATGCTGTTCCAATGAAACGATATGGTGAACCACAAGAGGTAGCGAATGTCGTTGCATTTTTACTATCAGATGAAGCTTCTTATGTTAGTTCTTCATCTTACACAATCGATGGTGCATTATATAACATTTAACGACGGAGGGAAACAACATGAAACGTTTTGATGAAAAAGTAGTAATCGTAACAGGTGCAGGCTCCGGTCTTGGACAAGCAGCTTCTCTTCAATTAGCAGAGGAGGGTGCAAGATTAGTATTAGTGGACTTAAACGAAGCTGGCTTAAAAGAAACAGAAGAAAAAGTATTAGCCATTGCACCACAAGCTGAAACATTATTAATAGCAGCAAACGTAGCAGATGAAGAAGCTGTAAAAGGCTATGTAGATGCAACGGTTGAAAAGTTTGGCAAAATTGATGGCTTCTTTAACAATGCAGGAATCGAAGGAAAACAAAACTTAACAGAAGACTTCGGCAGCGAAGAATTCCAAAAAGTTGTTTCTATTAACTTAAATGGTGTTTTCTACGGCATGAAATATGTATTAAAAGTAATGAAAGAACAAGGCACTGGTTCAATTGTAAATACTGCCTCTGTTGGTGGTATTCGCGGGGTAGGTAATCAATCTGGTTACGCAGCATCTAAACACGGTGTAGTAGGGTTAACACGTAACTCTGCCATTGAATATGGACAATTCGGCGTATCAATTAAAGCAATCGCTCCAGGTGCAATTATGACACCAATGGTAGAGGGCTCATTACGTCAAATAGGTGGGGATAATTGGGAAGAGGTAGGAAAAGAGTTCGTAAAACCAAACCCAATGCGTCGCTTCGGTAAACCAGAAGAGGTTGGTTACTTAGTTGCCTTCCTACTTTCTAATCAAGCAGATTTCATTAATGGTGTCGTTGTGCCAATCGACGGTGGTCAATCTTATAAATATTAATTATTGTCGATGTATTAGATGTATCGACAAGCATACAAAAGGTATTGGGAAACCAATACCTTTTTTGTAGTTTAGGGAATAATAAAGTTTTTTACATATGGATAGCTTTCTATAGGAGGTCCTACGTCCAGATTCCAGCGCACAGCTCGTCGCTTGCGCTTTTATTCTTAATTGGTAAAAAAGTTATTCGAATTGCTTTTTTGATTAATGTATGAAAATATAGAGTTCGAAAAAGCTTATTGTAGTTAAATAAAAATGGAACTATAGAGATTGAAGGGATATGCCGTAATGGAACATAACATAACCGTATTAATCTGTGACGATAATGTCGCAGTGCATGAAAGTATCAATGCTTATTTACAAGCTGAAGGTATGAATAGTGTATCTGCTTACGACGGAGAGATGGCACTCAAGCTCCTTAAAGAAAATAATTATGATTTAGTAGTACTTGATATTATGATGCCTGGTCTTTTTGGGACAGAAGTATGTAAGGAAATACGCAAAACCAGCGATATCCCTATACTTATGTTAAGTGCAAGAAGCGAAGAAATAGACCGGATTGTTGGACTTGAAATTGGTGCGGATGACTATATCACCAAGCCCTTCTCTCCCCGTGAGATAGTTGTGAGGATCAAGACGATACTGAAACGAGTGCAACCGAAAAAAGAAAATCCCCAGTATTTGAAAGCAGGAAATTTATCCATTGATGTGGAGGGATATGAAGTGCTGGTCAATAATCTAGAAATTGAATTTACTGCAAAAGAAGTAGAGTTATTGGCATTTCTAGTAAAAAATAAAGCAAAAGTGGTCAGCCGTGAGGAATTGCTGTACAAAGTTTGGGGATATGATTATATCGGAGACACACGTGCAGTTGATACTTTGATCAAACGAATCCGACAAAAATTCGCAAAAACTTCTACCGATTTCTCCATAAAGTCTGTCTACGGTGTCGGGTATAAATTTGAGGTAAGTGTATGAAACGGTTATTTTCAAGCAAGCTGTGTATTGCAATTGTCATCCTAGCAATCTTTATCTCAGGTCAGCTGTTGGGGGCTTTTGCCATCAAACATTACTTTAGCCAATCAAAAATCGAAGAACTACAGCCACCTCTCACATTAATTGGAGAAGAGGTTGCAAGCGGTGAAAATATAAGCAGAACGGATGATTATTTTATAAAGGCATATGATGTCCATGGAAAGGAAATCGATGTCTACAAAGACGATTCTGCCTCAAAAATTACCTCTGAAACGAAAGTGAATGAAAAGTTAACCTCCTACTTGCCGAAAATCATCAGTGGCAAAACCGTGGTGGAAATCCACGAAGTACCGGGATATTCAGCAAAAGCAATTATGATTGGACAACCACTGGTCCAAGACAACAAAGTAACAGGTGGTATCTATCTGTTAAAAGAGGCACGTGCTTATCAAGCGGCGCTTAATGGTTTCTACCTTGTATTCTTCGTTACTTTGGCGATTGGAACCGTCATTATCCTAGTTTTTCTTGCAATGTTTATCAAAGAGAAAAACCAACTAGAACAAATGCGCAAAGACTATGTCGCCAATATTAGCCATGAACTGAAAACACCTCTTGCATCTATCAAAGCATTGACAGAAACACTGGCGGACCATGTCGTCACCGATCAGAAAAAAATTGATCAATACTACAGCATTATCTTGAGGGAAAGTGTTCGCTTGGAAAAACTTATTTCTGATTTGCTGGAATTATCTAGGCTGCAGTATAAAAAAACGACATATACCAAATCAGTTATGAACACAAAAGAGATCATAGCCAAGGTTTCAGAGCCTTTTGCTATATTGGCAGATGACATGGATCTTCAATTTCAAATCACAGAGCGGGCAAAAAGTTTGCCTGCGACCTATTCAAATGAAGATCGTATCACACAAGTGCTTACCATCTTGCTAGATAACGCATTTAAGTTCACACCGGAACATGGCCAAGTGACGATCGATGCCAAGACAACTGCACGTAAAGCGGAGATCATGGTAATGGATAATGGACCGGGAATTTCTAAAGAAGTTCTTCCACATATTTTCGGTCGGTTTAACAAGGAAGATTTATCCCATACAAGTATAGGCAGTGGCTTAGGGCTTTCCATTGCGCTTGAAATAATGGAGCAGCTTGGGGAAAGAATCAGTGTGAAAAGCCAGGCTAATGCAGGAACTACATTTACTATCACCTTAAAAAAAGCATAATATTTTCGGCAGAAAAACGTTCGTTTTACATCGTTTTTCTGCCATTTTTGTGCCACAATGTTTTGTTATGATCAACTTATCAAAAGAACAAACAAAATAATTAGGAGTGATGCACAATGAAAAAATCTATATCAACTATTTTATCAATGTCTATTGCAGTTGGATTATTAGCTGGTTGTTCAACAAACGATTCCAAAGAGACGGCTCCAAAAACGAATGTTGAAACAGAAACAACTCAACAAGCAGAAACAAAGCCTGAGGCAATTGATACTTCTTTCATTAAGAATAAGCAATTAGATATAAAGTATGGAAACCAATCTGAAGCCCAGAAGCTAGACATTTATTGGCCGAATGAAGGCGAAGGACCATTTCCAGTTATAATTGCAATCCATGGTGGCGGATTCATGCAGGGAGATAAAACAGGTACGGACCTGACTGCTATGATCGAGGGTGTGAATCACGGATATGCAGTGGTAGCAGTTAACTATAGACTTTCGGGAGAAGCAATATTTCCTGCAGCGATTAGTGATATAAAAGCAGCAATTCGTTATGTTAAAGCCAATGCAAAAGAATACAACATGGATTCTGAGAAAGTTGTGGCATGGGGAGGTAGTGCGGGTGGAAACTTAGCAGCACTAATAGGTACTAGTGGAGATTCCAACTCTTTAAATGGTGAAAATCCTGAAAACATGGAATATACTTCTGAAGTACAAGCTGTTGTTGATTGGTATGGACAAATTGACTTTTTGAAACTAGATGAGCAATTTAAGGAATCTGGTATCACGTCGAAAATGGGAGAACGAAGCGCAGCTGATTCTCCGGAAAGCAAGTACATCGGTGGAAACATTACGGAAAATATAGAACAAGTAGAAAAAGCGAATCCGACAACTTATATTACAAAAAATGATCCAGCCTTTTTTATCCAACATGGAACGGCTGATCCGAATGTGCCTACCCAACAGTCCATTGATTTCTCTGAAAAACTTATAGATGTTTTAGGAGATGAAAAAGTGGAGCTTACACTTTTGGAAGGCGCTGTCCATGGAGGACAACCTTTTAATTCAGAGGAAAACCTTCAAGAAGTATTTGGTTTTCTTGACCGTGTATTGAAATAAATTCAAGCAGGTAGCAATTATTGCTACCTGTTTTTTAATTTTGCTGTTTTATAAACTAGTGACCATTTCTTTATAAAGACATATAAGCAACTAAAGGCTGCTAACACAAAGCTCGATCCAGTGAGAACCTGGACTTAAACTCAGTGTAATGAATTTAGTGAACTATAATAAAGTACTAAGAAGAATACTTTTCCTCGTGGGGCATATATACTAATGGTGCACTTTCCAGTGAAGGGAGAAATCCAATGAATGAAATAGTGAATGACAAGTTGTATGAAACAAGAAAAGAGCTAGTTAAGGAGATTACCGAATTAAGTGATGCCCAATTTAATACTAAGCTTGACCCCAATAAGTGGAGTATAGCGCAAGTTGTCCATCACCTCGTTTTAACAGAAGAAGCATCTATAAAGGCTATTGCATGGGGATTAAAGGAGAATGTTAGCACGAAAAAAGAGCGTAAAGAAATTCAGCTAATATTATTAGATAGAAGGAAAAAGATTAAGGCTCCCCAAATAGTGGAACCTTATGCAGAACCATTTGAAGTGCTGCAAATACTGGATTTGCTAAATGAGACTAGAAAAAGATTGATAGCTTTTCTTAACACTCTAGAGGACAAATCAACATTAGCTGACAAATCAATGTACCATCCAGCCTTTGGTGAACTACCTCTGGATCAATGGGTGGAACATATATATTTACATGAACAGCGACATATCGAACAAATAAAAGAATTAAAGTTCCTTTTAGAAATAAGGCAATAATGTTCCTCTATAAAGAGGAGCCGTTTTGAATAATGCTTAAATATTTGGAAAGAAGTTGAATTATTCAGTCTCTTTAGATATGATTATCTAAAGAGTTTTTTTATTTAAAGGAAAAAGAATGGATGTTAATGACTGAACATTCATTCAATTTTATTTGTGTTGTGTGAAATAGCACAAGCCTTACTACTTATGCTAATAGAGAGAATAGAATAGTCTACTTTTTTACTACAAAGTTTTTACTTGGGGGATGTCTATGTGGAGGATTTTAAAGACCTTTTTTATTCTAGAAAAATCAAATAAAAAAAATATATTTGCTTGTATCATTGTAGCGGCTTTTGTTTTTGGTTTGATGTTTTTTGTGAAAACGGAGGATTTGGGGAACTCCATAAAAGAAAAATCGGGAGAATATCAGTCACTTTCTTTGGCGCTTACTAAGTTTCAAAATGTGGATGCAACAGAAGAAGGAAAAGGCAGTGATTTATATAAGAATTTAGTAGTGCAGCAACAATTAATAGCTAAGCAAAGAATGGCGGTAAAAGTGGATCGACCAGAATGGTTTTTGGATACCGCATTAGAGGTGGTGAATCTAAGGGCTAGCGCATTTGATATGGAAGGATTTGATAAGGTTGCCAGTAATCTACCTACCAAAACGGAGAACGAATTGGAAAGTGTATTTTATAAACATATAAAGAAAACAGGAACTCCTTTATCTTTGGATTCTTTATCTTTTTTTCCGTTTCTCGCTTATTTGTTTGGCATGTTAGGTTCCCTTTGGTTCATCTTTATGAGCATTTATTCCTGTGGGATCATGGTAGAAGATTTCCGGCATACGTCATTAATTAAGGGGTATCCAACAACGTTTGATAAGTATGTGATGGCTAAATGTATTTCATCTATGCTTCTAGTAGGGGTATTTCTATTAGAGTTATTTATTTGCAGCCTACCATTGATTTACTTTAAGGGGTTAGGAGACCCTACATATCCTATTGCTATCTTTAATGGTACTTTTGATGTTTACCCGATTTACAAATACATAGGTTTAGCTATTCTTTATATGATTTGTATTTCTATTTTTACAATCCTCTTATCAGTCATTTTAAATGTTTTATTGAAGAATATGTATTTGACCTTGTTCTTGGAATTGTTATTATTTGTATTCCCTATCTTATTTCCAAGCATGATGAATTTTCTACCATTTAACCCCTTTAATTATATGAATTTTACTAGCGTATTGAATGGACAAACGCTCGATCTTGCCGACCCAGTCACCTTAAATAGCACATATGGACTTATGTATATTGGGATAAGTATTGTCCTAATGATCGTTGCTGTAAAGTTATTTTTGACTACTGGAAAACTAAAAAAGGTGTAGGGGGCGAGGTGATGCGCGCGTATTTTAAGATGGAGTTTTTACAATTTATGAGCAATAAAAAGAATATCGCAATTTACGTTCTTCTACTTTTCTTCTCTTGTTACTATGCGCTCATAATAGCTCCGGCATATGATCCTATTGAAAAAGTAGATGTAAGTGAAATAGAGGCAAGGTATTTAACAAAAGAAGAGTTTCTAAATAATGTAGTGATTAATGATTGGACCCATCCTTTAACAAGATTTGCCGCTTCCATATACCCAGAATGGAATGAATATGAAAAAGAAAGATTAGATGCTATTAAACAGCATAATTTAAAAGATTATGCGGAGGCCACATTTAAATGGTATGCGTACTCAGATAATATAATTTTTAACTGGGGAGGCGAATTTCTCTTCTATAATCCAGGGTATTACACGTATGGTAATGATTACGCAAGGATGGACGGGCACTATGGGTATTTATATTCTGCCAGTCGTTACGAAGGCTATACTGAAGGGGAATCGGATTTATCTGTAAATGTTTTCGAGGAAAGGACTGTGTTACAAACAGTACAACGTTTGCTCCATTCCTACTTACCACTGGTTCTCATCGTGAGTTGCATACTTTTCACAGTGGATGTTGTGCTAAAGGATCGAAGGAATCCAACGTTACTACAAGGGTTACCCCTTTCAGATTGGCAGAAGTTAATAGTTAAAGGAGGGGTTTCCTTATTAGGAAGCCTGCTAGCAATTATTCCGCTTACCGTAGGCTTATTTATAATAGGCGCCCGATACGGTTTTGGTGATTTTGATTTACCAGTTCCGATTTATTCCGCGGGGGAAAAAGTATTTTCAAATATATTGATGCGCGACTATCTCATACAAAACACACTACTTCTAGTTTGCTGGTTTTTATTCTTTATTTCGTTGACAATGCTTGTAAGTGTAACGATAAAAAATGAGTTTGCCAATCTATTGGTAGGTTGTGTGTTCGTTATTGCTGAATTTATGTACTACGTTAGAGGAATAGGTGCTATTCGAGATGTCCATTGGTATCCAACAAGTTATGTGCAAACAGGCCAAGTTCTTTCAGGCTATCGCAACTATCTCTATGGAACCGAAGCACTTACTTTTGGAACTGGAATGTTCGTAATTGGAGTTTGTGCCTGTGTTTTTCTATGTATCACTTTCTTGATCAGTCGTCGAAGAAAGTTTAAGTTATTCTAGTTTTATAGGGATGGAGGGAAGTTATGATTGAACTGAAAAATGTTGGTGTCCGGTTTTCTGGGAGAGATATTTTAAAAGATATCTCGGTGATGTTCCATCCAGGTGAAATAATTGGCCTAGTAGCTCCTAACGGAACAGGGAAGTCAACGCTTATGAATGTTATCATGAATTATATCAATCCAAACAAAGGGAAAGTTATTCTAAACGATACATTGGAGTATACAAATAAAAAGAATGAAGTAAAAATCCATCAGCTCGTATCTATGATGCCGGATCAAAGTGACTTATACGATCAAATTTCCGGGAAAGAGCATTTAAAGATTTTTTCCTCGATGTGGAAAAGTGACGCAACACTAATAGAAAGTACAATAAAAGAACTGGGAATGGATTCCTATATAAATAAGCGTACAGGTACTTATTCTTTAGGAATGCGCCAAAGACTCTGTTTTGCCATGCAAATTGTATCAAATACTCAAGTCATGTTAATGGACGAAGTGATGAATGGCTTAGACCCAACGCATGTCGAGCTGATTTCGCAAATATTAGTGAAAAAGAAGTCGGAAGGAAAAACGATTATAGTAGCTTCTCATTTATTAGAAAACCTAGAAAAGTATGCAGATCGTATTTACTTTATGAAAAATGGTCAGCTAATGCTTATTAGTGAAGAGCTCAAAGAGAGAGAAATAACAACTGTTCGGGTAATAGGAATAACAGATGATTTGAAGGAGAGGTTTTCAAATAAATTTACAGAAACAAATGTACTGACATTGCCTAATGGCATTACTTTAATCGATGTACGGGGATATGATTCAAAGAAATTAGCACATATTGTAGAGTTTCTAAAGGTAAACCAACTAACCGAGTTTAGTTTTGGGAAAGTAACATTGAATGACTTGTATTCAATGCATTATCAAGAAGGATAAAGAATTGGTAATATAACGATAAAGTTACTATATAAGGAGTGAATGACATAGAAGCTTTTGTAGAATATTTAGCAGGTATTGATAACCCAGAACATCGGGAACGAACGGAAGAGGTTTTGACTTGGGTATCTGAAAAATTTCCTAGTCTAAAGCAGGAGATTAAATGGAAACAGCCGATGTTCACCGACCATGGTACATATATTATTGGATTTAGCGTATCTAAAAAGCATTTAGCTGTTGCTCCTGAGGAAGCAGGGATAAATCATTTTGCAGAGGATATTGCGAAGGCTGGCTATGATCATACCAAGGGTTTGGTACGTATTCCGTGGAATGGTCCAGTAGATTATTCATTGCTTGAGAAAATGATTGAATTTAACATTTTCGATAAGGCAGAATGTTCAACGTTTTGGCGGTAGTAAAGTTTAATTAGAATCCCTTCCATGATTAACTTTTGGAAGGGGTTTTTAGATTTAATAATCAATAATGTAAAAAATATAGAGCAACAAAACAGTTAAAGTGAGAACGAAGAAAACCCTACAAACTAGTGCACAAAATGTCGGATGATTGAATTCACTTACTGGTATTCTATGGAGAATAAGGAGGTCATTAAATTGGATTTGCTCAAAAATATGAATAGTGCCATTAATTTTATTGAGGAAAACCTTACTGATGATATTGATTTTACAGAAGTTGCTAGGCGAGCTTATTGCTCTGAATACCATTTTAAAAGGATGTTTTCATTCCTTGCAGGAACTACACTATCTGAGTATATTCGCAGAAGACGACTTACGCTTGCGGCATTTGAACTAAGAGATAGCAACGTAAGGGTCATTGATATAGCGATCAAATACGGATACAATTCACCAGATTCTTTTGCTAGAGCGTTTCAACAATTGCATGGTATCACTCCATCCGAAGCTAGAAAGAATGGTCATTCATTAAAAGCCTATCCATCAATGTCCTTCCAATTATCTATACAAGGAGGCAGTGAAATGAACTATCGAATGGAAGAAAAAGAAGCATTTCGTATTATAGGAATTAAAAAAAGGGTCCCCATTATTTTTAAAGGTGTTAATCCAGAGATTGCTTCTATGTGGAAAAGCTTGGATATGAAAATGATTGATAAACTGAAAGAACTATCAAATGTCGAGCCAGTAGGTCTGTTGAGTGCATCTACAAATTTCTCTGAAGGTAGGATGGAGGAAAAAGGGGAATTAGACCATTATATTGGTGTAGCGACAACAAAAGAATGTCCTGATAATTTAACAAGTCTTGAAGTATCAGCATCCACATGGGCCGTATTTGAAGCAGTTGGACCTTTTCCTGAAACACTACAAAATGTATGGGGGCGAATTTATTCAGAATGGTTTCCTTCTTCTAACTATGAACAAATAGAGGGTCCAGAAATCCTTTGGAATGAAAGTAAAGATGTAACTTCCCCGACTTTTAAAAGTGAAATATGGATTCCTGTTTTGAAGAAATAATTGATTAGTGTTACCCGAAGAGTCGTTTTAAAAACTCATATTTTTTCTAAACTATAAGTTATTCGTTAACCTTTCCATTTTAGTGAGCGAGTTGCGGCTTCCGAAATTTGTTGGGACGGATATTGCTGTAAGGGAGGAAGAGATTACGGTAAAAATAAGGGAAATAGGAATCTGAATAGTGGATGTTAGAAACCAGAAACGAGACACGTATCTTTATACGTTGTCTCGTTTTTTGTGGAATAATTCGAAATTATCAGATAAAAATTATATAATATTGTATGAAGTATTCGAAAAGAAACGATTTTATCTAATATATCAGGAGGAATAACTATGACCAAAACTGTCCAAAGAATTGTTCCGCATTTATGGTACGACAAAGAGGCAAAAGAAGCAGCAGAATTTTACACGTCTATATTCCCGTATTCTAAAGTTACAGACATTACAACATTACGTGATACACCATCCGGTGACTGTGATCAAGTTTCTTTTGAGATTTGGGGCCAGAAGTTTATGGCTATTGATGGGGGACCTTTTTTCAAGATTAATCCATCTATTTCCTTTATGGTGAATTTCGATCCGTCGCAAGAGAAAGACGCGGAAGTGAAAATTAATGAGGTTTGGAACAAGTTGTCCGAGGGTGGTTTAGTGTTAATGCCATTTGGTGAGTATCCATTCAGTAAAAAGTATGGTTGGATCCAAGACAAATATGGACTGTCGTGGCAGTTAATCTTGACTAATCCTGAAGGGGAACAGCGACCTGCAATTATGCCTTCTCTTTTATTTGTTGGAGAAAATTGTGGCAAAGCGGAAGAAGCCATTCAATTTTATACGTCCGTTTTTAAGAATGCAAAACAAGGCAATCTTGCGCGTTACCCTAAAGGAATGGAACCTGATAAAGATGGAACTGTTATGTTTGCTGATATGATGCTTGAAAATTATTGGTTTGTAGCAATGGACAGTGCACATGAACATAAATTCAGTTTAAACGAAGCGATCTCATTTATGGTGTATTGCGACACGCAAGAAGAGATCGATTACTATTGGAAAAAGCTTTCTTTTGTTCCTGAGTCGGAGCAATGTGGTTGGTTGAAAGATCAGTATGGCTTGTCTTGGCAGATCGTACCGACCATAATGGATGAGATGATGCAAAACGGAACAACGGAGCAGATTGACCATGTTATGCAAGTGCTTCTAAAAATGAAAAAACTAAACATGGCCGAATTACAGCAAGCGTACGAGGAGAAATAAAGGGTAGATTTGTAAAAGGATGATGCTTTGAAGGGAAGCATCATCCTTATTTGTATTTATTGAAGAAATGTATCAACCATCCATTCATAGAACTTTTCTTTCTCTTCAAATTGTGGATAATGCGCTGATTGATCAAAAGAAATAAATTCTTTTTGATTGGCTTCGATTTTATCAAAATAATTTTTCACTGCATTAGACGAAGTCATATAATCATGTTTGCCCATAACGAAATAGAATGGGATTTCAAGACTTGTTACGATAGTTGGGAGGGGGTTATCTAATATATCTTTTAGCAACTTTTGTTGAGTAAAGGACATTCCATAGTTATAACGAATGACATCTAATAAATTATATTCACTGCTCATTAAAACACTTAAGTTATCTCCAGGATTTTCAATAAGCCTTGTAGATCCACCATATTTCATGACATAATTTCTTGGGGTAACCATTTGACCGTTTTTGATTTGCTCCGTTAATCCTTGTAAATATAAAACATCCTCCGTGTTGCCTTCCTTTTGAGCTTGACCAATCACATAGTTCAAACCATTGATCTCACTTTCAACGGTATCGCTCATCTGCCCGATTCCAATATATGCTTCATATTTTTCAGGGGCTATCTCGGCAGCTTGCATTCCAATATATGTACCAGCCGAATGGGCCATCAGGATGACCTTTTCTTTTCCTAGACGTTCTGATATGTAGTCGGTCATAGCCAACAAGTCTTCTACTAATAAGCCTGTTGATAGATTAGAATAGTCCTCCAAAAAATGATAGGATTTCCCGCTCGCTCTTTGGTCGTAGTGCACGACTGTAAAGCTCGTTTCCAATGTGTCTTGGTATGTATCTACGTATGGAATTTCTGGGGTCCCAGGTCCTCCATGTACAACAAGTATGACAGGATTATCCTTATCATTACCACGTATCATAATTTCGTGTTTACTTCCATTTATCTCTACTTGTTCTAATTCACTGATGCTGCTCTCCCCTTTAATCTGCTGCGTCCATGTTGGAGAAAAAAGTGCTATTACTAGCGATATTATCAAAATTAATCCGACATATTTTATTACTTTTTTGGTCATTTTCATACGATTTTACCCCTCCTTTCAGTAGATTCTTCTTTCATATGTAAATATAGCATTTGTACAAAGATTTTTTGTAAGCCTCCAGGATGAGTTTAAATACATCTTAAGTATGAAATGAAACTGAAATTACAGAGCAATAAAATTATATCTAAAATAAATATATATTTATTGTAAAGCGATAAAAGTTGTGTTAAATTAAAATGGACAATAAATAAGTGAGGTGTCTTTTTTGAAACAAGGAACAACATTATTTTTAAAGTCAGCGCTTATTGTTATGGGAATTCCAGTTCTTGCTTTATGTATCTTTTTGGTGCCGGAGATAGCGAGCTTTGCAGCAGAACTATATCCAGATCACGCATATGTGAAGTATCTCATTGTAATCGATTTGTTTGCTGCAGCAATCCCTTTTTACTTTGCCCTGTATCAAGCATTTAAATTATTAGGCTATATTGACGAAAACAAAGCTTTTTCAGAATTATCTATAACGGCATTAAAGAAGATAAAATATAGTGCAAACACCATTAGTATTTTGTTTGTGTTAGGAATGCCGCTTTTCTATATGATTGCTGAGATGGACGATTCTCCAGGTATTATCCTAATTGGAATGGTCCTCATTTTTGCTACTATTGTAATTGCAGTCTTTGCGGCAGTTCTTCAAAAATTGCTTAAAAATGCCATAGATATAAAATCTGAAAATGATTTAACGGTCTGAGGTGAGGATATGGCGATTATTATAAATATTGATGTGATGTTAGCAAAACGAAAAATGAGCGTTACGGAGCTTACGGAGCGGGTTGGAATTACGATGGCGAACCTTTCTATATTAAAAAATGGCAAAGCAAAAGCAGTGCGTTTTTCAACCTTAGAAGCGATATGTAAAGCATTGGATTGTCAGCCAGGTGATATTTTGGAGTACAGAAGTGACGAAGACGTATAAGAATATCAGATAACAACGCTGGGTATTTAGAAAATTTGAATATTGCAATTTGATTTCTGAATTGATAGAATAAATTTCAACTAAACAATAACGCGTTGAAAAGGAAGAGTAAGTAAGTGGATATTTCAAAGAGAGCTTCTGCTGGTGGAAAAGAGGCAAATGAACCTTACTGAATATGACCTTTGAGCTTTCGTACCGAACTGATAGTAGGCTACGACGAGAATGGCACTCGTTATAACAGCAGCAGTATGAACACGTACTGGGTAAGGCAAATAGTGTGAGCTATTTGCGAATTTAGGTGGTAACACGAGTCTACTCGTCCTAATCGTTTTTACGATTAGGGCGTTTTTTTATTTTAAAGGAGGGTTCATATATGACAATTTTAATCGGTGGTGCTTGGCCATACGCAAATGGATCGCTGCACTTAGGACATATTGCAGCACTTTTACCAGGAGATATTTTAGCAAGATACTTTCGTCAAAAAGGAGAAGAGGTACTATATGTTTCAGGGAGTGATTGTAACGGAACACCAATTTCGATTCGTGCTAACCAAGAACATACAACGGTAAAAGCGATTGCGGATTATTATCATCAACAATTTGAAGATACATTCGGTAAGCTTGGTTTTAGCTACGACTTATACACACGAACCGATGCTGAACATCATCACAAATCCGTACAAAAAATATTTTTAACATTGCTTAAAAATGGATTTTTATACAAAAAGAAAATAGAGCAGGCATACTGTGCAACAGATACACAATTTTTACCGGATCGTTTTGTTGAAGGAGTTTGTCCGAATTGTGGTGTTAAAGCTCGTGGCGATCAATGTGACAACTGTTCGACGATTTTAGACCCACTCGATTTACTAGAAAAGAGATGTAAAATTTGCGGGAATGAACCTGAAATCAGAGAGACAGAGCATTTTTATTTTTCATTTAGTAAATTCCAAAGAAGGCTAGAAAACTTTGTTGCAAAAGCGGAGGCAGAAAAACATTGGCGAGATAATGCTATAGCATTAACGAAACGTTATTTAGCAGAGGGGCTACCAGATCGTGCTGTAACAAGGGATTTGCCAAATGGAATTGATGTACCAGTGCCTGGCTTTGAAGGAAAAAAGATTTATGTGTGGATGGAAGCGGTAGCTGGATATTATACAGCGAGTTTAGAATGGGGGAAACAGCATAATGCAGATGTTTCAAAATGGTGGAACTCTACTGCGACATCCTATTATATACACGGGAAAGATAATATCCCATTCCATACAGTGATTTGGCCAGCCATTTTAATGGGACTCGGAAATTCAGGTATTCCAACTAATATTATTTCGAATGAGTACCTAACACTAGAGAAGCGAAAAATATCCACCAGTCAAAATTGGGCGGTTTGGGTGCCGGACATTCTACAAGATTATCATCCCGATTCGCTACGCTATTTTTTAACAGTTAACGCTCCTGAAAATCGGGATACAGATTTCTCTTGGCGTGAGTTTATTTACAGTCATAATAGTGAGTTGCTTGGAGCTTTCGCCAATTTTGTGAATCGTAACTTAAAATTTATCGAAAAAAGCTTTGATTCAATGGTGCCTCAAGTTAAGGTAGCAATGACTATACAAAATGACATATCTTCTTTATATCAATCAGTAGGAGAGTTAATCGAAACTGGCCACTTCAAAAAAGCAATTGAAACAATTTTTGAAGCTGTCCGTGCTGCAAATCGTTATTTTGATGAAAGACAGCCGTGGGTTACAGTGAATGATGACAAAGCACATTGCGAAGAAACATTAGCTACATGTGTTTACATCCTTCAAAACTTTGGTCAACTTTTACAGCCCTTTTTACCGTTTAGTAGTAAAGAAATCGAAAAGATGTTAAATACATCTTTCAACACTTGGAATGTGATTGAAAAGCTGCCGTCACAAATTACAGATATCGAGCCATTATATGAACGCATTGATGTGAAAAAAATCGAACTCGAGTTAGAAACATTGAAAGCAAAAGCACATAATAAATAACTTTTAATATCAACGATGTGGGTTCTGACAATAAGTAAGGGTGAACATGCCGATAACGATAAAATCGGCATGTTTACAGCCTTCAAGTGTAAGGAATAAAAAGATAATTCTTATGTTTTATTATATAGAAGTATCTTTTTATTGTTTTGTGAACTGGAATCTAATTAATAATTGTTTCCGTTATGATATATGCCCAAGTATACGTGGTAATACTCCAAGCAGTTTTTCCCGGGTAAAGGCATCGCTAAAATTCCATTTTGCTGCATCAACTAAGTAAACATGTCCGTTTTTAACTGCTTGAAGACTATTCCACAACGAACTTTTCATTAATTCTTCGGTAGCAAGCTTGGATACTGGATTCTCTGAAACGAGCATAAATATTCTATCACCAGCATAATCGTTTAGTGATTCTACTGGTATTTCCTTGTATCCTAGCTCTTCATCTATTATTTTTTGGATTAAATCTACTGGTTGAAAACCATGCGGGTGGTACAGTGAGGCTGGTAAGCCAGTATTACCCATTACAAATAACCGGTTACCATGGTCAAATATAAAAACAGATGCTGTTTCACCAGATTTTACAATTGGCTGAAGCTGCTGCCACATTATTTTTTCTTTGTTTCTAAAATAGGTAAGCCATTCTTCGGCTTTTTTCTTTTGACCGAGCCATTTCCCTAATGTTAAAATTCGATTCTCTAGGCTATCCCATGAGTTATGGGTTACTGTCGGTGCAATTTTAGCAATTTTATTATACTGATGTTCATCAGGGTTTGTAAAAATGATTAAATCAGGTTTTAATTTGGAAGACTTTTCAATGTCGAGTGGAAAGGAAACATCTTGTACGTAAGGAACGTAATTTTTATAAAAAGTCTTATCAATATTTGTTTTATCTCCACCGATAGGCTGCACATTAAAAACGAGCAAATCCCCAAAAGTTTCTCCGTGGTAAATGACCCGGCTAGGGTAAGAAGGAATCTCCACTTCATGTCCAGTCCAATCCTTGACGTAAATCTTTTGCTTTCTTATACGGGCAAATTGTTTAGGTGGTATGCCAACAATTTGTTTAAAACGTCTATTAAAATAATATTCATCATTGAATCCAACATGAAGGGCAATATCTTTCAAAGTTTTTTCTGTATGCTGGAGTAAGTCTTTTGCATGTTGTATTCTCAATTCTGTTAAATAATCAAGTGGTTTTTGTCCGGTAATTGCCTGAAAAATCGAACCGTATTGCCACTGCGCAACATGAGCAAGTTTTGCTAATTGTTTAATTGTTAGTTGCTGGCGGTAATTTTGGTGAATATATTTGATTGTTTGTTCTACTGTATTGGGTGCATCTAGTTGTCGATCTTTTTGCTGCTGTTCGAAAAGAATACTAAGTAACTCATTGAATAGACTTTGCTTTTTTAAATTATACTGGTCGTTCTTAGTATCTTGTAGTTCGTAGAGTTCTTCAATTAGTCGATTAAAACGTGAAAATGGGTAAAGTGTAAATTCTAGCTGATTATTAAATAATTGTTCTTCATAATAAGTAGGGATTTGTTGCTCAATAGAAATAACTGAGAATGTAAGTCTATAATAACAAAGATTATTTTCATCCATATTATTTAGTTCCACAATAGTTCCAGGTGGTAACAATAAAGTCTTACCATGTGCTACGAAGTATGGTTTATCGTCTATAGACAAAGAGCCAGTTTCAGTGTTCATAAAAACAATTAAAGTATACTGTAAAGAAGTCGAATTAGAAAAGTCGAAATGATTTGGATTAATAATATAATCTATATGTAATAGATGAAAAAACAATGATGATAAATTGGAATCTTGCTTTTGTATCATCCATTATTTCTCTCCTTTCAATTAAATGAAAATGATTATCAATTACTATTTTATAAAAGATAAAGAGCCATTTCAACAAAAGGCTGAAATGGCTCTTTAAATTATTTTTTTAATAAGGAAGGGATTTCTTCTAATAACCAATCTCTTGTAGAAGCGTCGCTAGAACTTTTTTGAATCTCCAAAGTGTACACGTTTTCGTTTTTGACAGCAGGAAGACCTTTCCATATGCTACTATCCAACATATCCTTAGTCGATTGAATAGCCTCATCAGTTTCGGGAGTTAATATAAATATTCGATCTCCTGCAAATTCAGGGAGCGTTTCTAACGAAATTTCCTCAAATCCCATTTTTGCATCGAGTATTTGCTGAATTTTTTCTCCAGGTTTAAATCCATCTGGATCATAAAGAACTTGTGATAATCCTGTAGAGGCCATGACAAATAATCGGTTTCCAGGATAATACGTAAGTACCGAAGCTGTTTCCCCAGATTTGATAGTCCCGTCTTGCACGAGCTGTTTCCACATATTTTCTTCTTTTTTATCGTATTCGTTTAACCAGTCAGCAGCCTCTTGTTTTTTATCAAGTATGTCACCAAGTTCTATTAAACGTGCTTCTAAAGGAGCGAATGTATCAAAGACAATAGTTGGAGCAATTTTAGAGAGTTGTTCGTACGTTTTTTCATCGGTAGTTGCTATAATGATTAGATCAGGTTGTAATTCTAAAACCTTTTCTGTATTGATAGGAAATCCTACTTCTTCTACATTGGACACTTTGTCCTCAAAAATAAAATTTTTGATCCAAGAATACGATGCACCAATTGGTTCCACTTGTAGTGGTAACAAATCTCCATAGTTTTCCCCGTGATATATAACTTTTTCGGGAGAAACAGGAATCTCAACTTCATGGCCTATGTAATCTTTATAGCTTCTTGTCTGTTTTACTTTTTCCTCTGTTTGAACTGCTTCGCTGTTTCCTTCCTCGTTTGTTGAACTACAAGCAGTCAATATACTTACCACTAATAAGATACAAAATAAAAATATGCTTTCTTTTGAAAACCTCATCTGACATTTCCTCCAAATCAATCAATGTTCAATAATGAAATTGAGAATCATTATCGTTTGGTGTAATAATAGATTATAACGGAGACACATTCAATGGACAAAATAAATTTCGCATATTTTTTTTGTACAAAAATTGTAGTGCCGGGCACTGGTATGATTCTTCGATGCAATTACAGTTATTACTGAGGTACAGATAAAAAGTGAAAAAACTGTAGGCATAGAGTAAGAAATTGGCACTGGAGAAGGGGACCGTTATTTCATCATAAAACAAAAAAGCGTGTAGGAGATCTATCGCCATACACGCTTTCTTGATTATTGATGGGTCGGCTTTTTCATGAATAAAGACAACACAATATTAATTACGGCTAATATCAAACTAATAATAAAGACTAGTGATGACCCCGCAGCTGCGGCTTGCGGTAATTCATTTGCAGTCGTAGTTAAGTAACTATTCTGTTTAGCGGATAGAACAGACACCATAACAGCAATACCAATAGCTCCAGCTACTTGTTGAATCGTTTGCGTAATAGCAATGCCGTCTGGATAATACTGTTTAGGAAGTGAGTTTAATGTATTCGTTTGGACAGAAGCAAGTACTGCCCCGATACCTAACATCATGATAATATGAGTGACCACGATCAACCAAGTAGCCGTATCAGTACCAAACTGTGCATATAACACATAAGCAATAGCCACTAAAATAGTTCCAGGTGTAATAACTGCTTTTGGGCCGTATTTGTCAAATAAACGACCAATTGTTGGAGCTAATATACAGTTTAGTAAGCTCCCAGGTAGAAGGATTAAACCTGTTGTAAAAGCAGCCATCAACAAAGCCATTTGCATATACATTGGTAAAACGACTAGCATAGACAACATATTAAAAAACGTGATAAAACTCATAATAACGCCAAGAACAAAAAGCGGAGAATTGAATGCTCGTAAATTCAACATTGGGTTCTCCATTTTCATTTGACGAACAGCGAAAATGATAATTGCTAACAATCCAATAATGATTGATCCAAGAACAGTACCGCTTGTCCAACCAGAAACGCCACTTACACTAAATCCGTATACAATGCCACCGAACCCAATGGTCGAGAGAATAACAGACGGTGCATCTATCGAAACCTTCCGTATTTCATTCACATTTCGTAAATATAAAATCCCGAAAATAAGAGAAAATAGTAAGAAGGGAATAGTAGCCCAGAAAATCCAATGCCATGATAGTGTATCTAAAATAAGTCCTGCTATTGTCGGACCCAGAGCTGGACCAGCTAACATCACTAAGCCCATAATCCCCATAGCAGCTCCGCGTTTATTAGGAGGGAAAATCGTAAAAATCACATTTTGCGTTAAAGGTAAATTAATCGCAAGTCCCGCTGCTTGAATAATACGCGCTACTAATAAAAGCTCAAATCCAGGTGCTAGAGCAGCTAAAATTGTACCGAATATGGAGAGCAATATAGAAGTCATAAACATTTGACGTGTGGTGAATTTTTGCATCAAAATACCTGTTACTGGCACTAAAATACCTAATGTTAAAAAGTATCCTGTAGCCAGCCACTGAATCGTTGTTGGATCGACACTGAATATATGACTTAATTCTGTAAAGGCAATATTTAATGCCGTTTCGCTAAACAGTCCGACAAAGCCAGCCACTAAGAGGGCAGCCATAATTGGACCGGTTTTGATTTGTTGTTGACTTGGAATTATGTTCGTTTGTGCGTTCACTTTTTAAAACTCCTTCAATAAATTCGGTAGTACATGTAAAATAACTTTCAAAGGTTCACTTGTTTTATCTGTTAAACAAAGCATTATCGCGCCTTCAATTGAAGCCGTTAGCATTAACGCAATGGTAGCGGCCGTTTCTTTCGAAAGACCATCTTCTACTAATTTTTTAATATAAATACTTTGAATTTTGGCGTAAAGATTCGAACATGTTTTACGAACTGGTTCACTAAGTGATGCCATTTCACTAACGATGCTGCTGAATGTATAACCACTAATCGTACCTTCACGTTCAAAGTTTGCTACTAGTTTTTCAATCATTGCAGAAAGAGCTTCTTGCGCAGTTTGATATTCTTTGAAAATTACTTCGATGTCTGTAGTAATTGCTTGATCTATGTTCTTCAAACAAGCAATGAGTAGTTCTTCTTTTCCATTTGGAAAGTGATGATAAAGCGCACCTTTTGTAATATTACATGTGTTTAAAATTTTACTTACTCCTACGCCTTTATATCCTTTCTGTTGAAAAAGATTTGTCGCGATGTATATTATCTGCGATTTAGTGTCCATTTCCGTAGTACCACCTCTCCGTACCAACCGGTCTGTTTTTAACTATAACAAAAATAAATAATTTGATGTAAGTGTTATTTTTGCCATCTAAAACGCGAATTCATAATTTGGACATATTTTCATTGTAATGTGATTTAAGATTCTGTCATAGTTAGCTATATAGGATATAAAAGATTAGGAGGAGTTAGCTTATGATAGAATTTAAAACTACCGATTTATGCGATGACCATTCAGATTCACTGCAAATTTGTGATATTGATTTTCGTTCTTTTGGAAATAAAACATGTTTTTCAGGGAAAATAGAAACAGTAAATGTGTTTGAGGATAATGTACTAGTCGTGGAAGCACTAGAAAATGTCCCGGAAGGCTCCGTCATTGTTGTGGACGGTCGTGGTTCTAAAGGGTGTGCACTTCTTGGCGATCGTCTAGCGGGCATCGCAGAGTCGAGAAAGTTAGCTGGTGTTATTATTAACGGTTATGTAAGGGATTCAGCAGAGCTTGCTAATATGAATGTTGGAATTCTGGCATTAGGAACATATCCACTAAAAAGTAAAAAAGCTGGAACCGGCGAACGTAATAGCATCCTTCACTTTGGTAGTGTTGAATGGAAGCCAGGAGAGTACGTATATGCGGATGAGGACGGAGTTATTATTTCTAAGCAGGCACTTTTATAAGGTGCCAGGCACCCACACAATATCCACACAATTCAAGAGGCGTTCTCTATTTTCACATAGGGAAGGCTTTTTAGTATACACATTTAAATAGATACAAGTATTAAATAGAACGTATGTGTGGTATAATTTCACTATTATAAGTAGTGTAAGGGAGAAATTACAAATGACTGAACGGTGCGCGTGGGTAGTTACAAAAGAGCCTTTGTATAAGGAGTATCACGATAATGAATGGGGAATACCTGTATATGATGATCAATTATTATTTGAAATGCTCTGCCTAGAAGGTGCGCAAGCAGGACTTAGTTGGTGGACGATTTTACAAAAAAGAGAAAATTATAGACAAGCCTTTGATTATTTTGAGGCAGAAAAAATTGCGCAATACACAGAGGAAAAGTTGGAAGCGCTAAGAGAAGATACTGGGATTGTGCGAAATAAGTTAAAAATTCAAAGCGTCGTAACAAATGCAAAAGCATTTTTGAAAATACAGCAGGAATATGGTTCATTTTCAAATTATATATGGGGATTTGTCGATAACAAACCAATTATTAACCATTGGAAGACAATAAAAGAAGTTCCTGTCTCAAACGAAATAAGTGATTATATGAGTAAACGTTTAAAAAAGGATGGATTTAAATTTGTAGGTGGTACGATTTGTTATTCTTATATGCAGGCTGTAGGGATGATAAACGACCATACATTGGACTGTTTTTGCCACCCGTCTCATAGTAAAGTCAATAAGTAAAAATAATGTGCCAGAAACCACTATAGGTTCCTGGCACCAAATATCTAGTCTCTCTTCCCAAAAAATATTTTTAATAGTGGAGGAGTAACAAGTGTTGTAACAATAACTACAATAATCATCGCTGTATAGTATTCTGTTGGTAATAGACCACTCTCAAGTCCCATGGCAGCTAATATTAACGCGACTTCTCCTCTTGAGATCATCCCTGCTCCAATACCCATTGATGACCTTGTCTGGAAGCCAGCTAAACGAGCTCCAATACCTGAGCCTAAGAATTTGGAAAGAATAGCAACTATGGAGAAAACAACTATTAATCCTATTTGGTTTCCGATGCCCTCAAATGATACAGCTAAACCAATGCTGACAAAGAAGAACGGAACGAAAATTCCATAGGCAATCGGCTCTACCTTATGTTCAATTTCTTCTTTAAATTTCGTTTGTGCAATGGCAATCCCAGCAAAAAACGTCCCAATAATTCCCGCTATTCCAAGATACTCCGCAAAGTATGCAAAACTAAAACAAATAATTAGTCCAGCACTTAATGCGCCTTCCGTAACTTTGAACTTAGAAAATATTTGAATAAACTTCGGAACTAACCATTTCGAAGCTAAAATAATTAGGACAAAGAACAAGATCTTTTTCCCGATTAGTAAAGCGATACTAACATCTGAACCTACGAAGAAGCTCATAGCAACGGCCATTAAAATCACAACAATGATGTCATCTAAAACAGCTGCCCCGAGTAAGGTAGATCCTTCTTTACTATTCAACCACCCTAGCTCTTTTAATGTTTGGACAGATATACTGACAGAAGTTGCGGATAATAATAAACCGATAAAAATGGATTCCGAAACGGATAAGCCGTAATATTGAGCACCAATGTAACCACCAATAATTGGAGCTATTATCCCACCAATAGCAACGAATAATGCGGCTTTTAAATTACGATTTAAATCCTTCATATTCGTTTCCAAGCCGGCTAAGAACATTAAAAGAAGCACACCAATTTGACTGAAGATAGAAACTATCTCCGTATCATGAACCCATCCTAGTAATGCCGGACCTAAAATAATCCCTATTATAATCTTACCTAAAACAGATGGTTGTCCTAGTCGAATACTTAACTGTCCAGCTATTTTTGTTGCGAGTAAAATGATAACTATTTGTACAATAAACACTAGTTTCCTCCCATAAAACAGTTTTCTGAACAAAAAAAATACATGAAGGGGCCTTAGTGACAGGCTCCTCCATGTATTGCGATTTATCATTCAGTTATGAATCTAGTATAACAGTTCTTTCAAGTAAGAACCACCCCAATTATTGGGATGGTTTCCTTACAAGACAATAGTTAAATTGCCCAGTCACCATTGCGGAATATTGGAACAATCGTGCCATCTTGTTTGATACCATCGATATCCATCTTATCCGAACCAATCATGAAGTCAACGTGAACAATGGAAGTGTTCATGCCGTTTTTGAGTAATTCTTCTTGACTCATTTTTGTGCCGCCTTGAATCGTCGTTGGATAAGCAGACCCGATTGCTAAGTGATTGGATGCGTTTTCATCAAATAGCGTATTAAAGAAAGTAACACCCGATTGAGAAATTGGAGAAGGATCTGGAACGAGCGCTACTTCCCCTAGTCCTGTGCCGCCTTCATTGTCAAAAACTAATTTTTTAATTGTTTCATTTCCCTTTTCAGCCGAGATATCTACAATTTTGCCATCTTTGAAATGTACTTCAATACCTTCAATTAGCGTACCAGCATAACTTAGTGGTTTAGTGCTGCGTACGACACCTTCCATTCGGTGGGTGTCTGGAGCAGTAAAGACTTCCTCTGTAGGCATATTAGCGATAAACTCTTCACCTTTAGGATTATAACTTTCTGCGCACGCCCAAATATGGTTTTTTGGTAAACCTAAAGTTAAGTCTGTGCCCGGAGCAGTATAATGTAATGCATCGAACTGACTCTCATTCAATATAGCCGCTTTTTCATTTAATATTTTCTTATGTTCATCCCATGCAGCAATTGGATCATCTGCATAAACACGGCATGTTTTGAAAATTTGATCCCATAATGCATCGACTTGTTCTTCAGAAGATGCTAAGTCCGGGAATACTTGTGCGGCCCAACCTGCTCCAGCTGCTGCGGCAACTGTCCATTTCAAATCATCATTTTGAGTAGCTATGCGTTGTGCTTGAAATGCTTTCCCTGCAATGTTTTGGTAAGCAGCGATTTTAGCAGGATCCACTTCGTTTAGTAGACCTGGATCACTAGATACAATAGAAAGACGACTTACACGACGATTTAACACATGGTCTTCGGATTCTTGAATTTCATAATCTGCGATGTCAGTCAGTACTTCTGTAGATTGGTGCAAATAATGTAGTTTGCTAATTTCATCATCAGACCATTTAATAATGACTTTTTCAGCACCTAAAGCATATGCTTCTTTTGTGATTAAACGTGCTAATGGTGCTTGATCAACGGTGATAGTCATTTTCACCCAATCACCGGATTGAACATTAATACCTTTTGCCACTAATAGTTTTGCATACTTTTGTAAATTCTCTTCGAAATTAGCTAACATCTTTTTTCCTCCAATAATTTGTCTTCGTACATAATTTTAGCATGCTTAAAGACAAACCACCCAATATAAATGCTCGGCTGTTTTTCCTCTTTGTTGCAAACAAATTCGTCAATAGCTATGATGGAAAGAGAGGGTTATTTATAAAATTGGAGGGCTACATATGTATCGTAAAGTAGAGGATTTTGTAGAAGATTGGACGGCTTCAGCAGCAGGAACATTAAAGGTATTTCAAGCAATGACTAATGACAAATTAGACCAAGCTATAGAGGAAGGGCATAGTACGCTTGGTTGGCTTGCTTGGCATTTAGTAGGAGCAGCAGGAGCATTTGGTCATTTTGCGGGTTTACAAGTTCCAGGACCTGGACGAGATGAGCCAGTACCAACAGATGTAGCAGGAATTGTGCAAGCTTATGAAAAGGTGAATGAAGCATTTAAAACAGAGGCAGCTAAGCTGACGGATGAAATGTTACTAGAAGAAGTGAATGGATTTGTTGGACCGACAGTGCGTGGTAAACTTTTACGTGGTTTAATCGATCATCAAACACATCACCGTGGTCAAATGACTGTATTACTACGTCAAGCAGGTTTAACTGTTCCTGGCGTTATGGGACCGACAAAAGAGATGCAATAATAACCGCAACTATTCTTTGATAGTTGAAATAGTAGAAAAATATATGGTAAAATGAAATTCACTATATTGAAATGGAGGTTTTCCTTTTGACAGCATCAATGAGACTAAGAATCCAATTTTTGAACCGCTAATTGAATACGTTCAAAAACTCTGCTTCTGGGCAGAGCAAATGGGATTGGTCTGTCTATTTTAGGAAAACCTTTATTTTATGAATTAAAAAGAGGGGGACGAGTCTGCCCTCTTTTTTGCTGTCTTTAAACATAAATGATTCACAGTTATTCCATCTGAAAATAGACCTACTCCATTTACTTTTAAGTAAAAAATTCTATTTGAAAAAGGTCGTGAAATAAGATGAATTCAACTTATGAAAATTGGAAAAGAAATATCATCATCTTTTTAAGTAGCCAAACAATATCGCTTTTTGGATCTTCTTTAGTCCAATATGCGATCATGTGGCATATTACACTTACTACTCAATCGGGAATGATGATGACACTGTTTATTCTTTGCGGTTTTATCCCCACTTTTATATTATCGCCAGTAGCTGGGGTATGGGCCGATCGATATAACCGTAAGCTACTCATCATTTTATCGGATGGTTTGATTGCGACTTCAACACTTATTCTTGCCATTGTATTTTTAATGGGATATGACGCAATTTGGTTACTGTTTGTTATGGCGGCAATTCGAGCTATCGGTACAGGTATTCAAACTCCAGCAGTTGGAGCTATTTTGCCTCAAATTGTTCCGGAAGATAAATTGACGAAAGTAAACGGAGTAAATGGAAGTATTCAAGCGATCATTATGTTCGTATCGCCAATGGTCAGTGCAGCGTTACTTACAATGGCTTCATTAGAAATGATTTTCTTCATCGATGTAATTACTGCCGCAATAGCGATTATAACGTTATTAGCATTTTTAAAAATTGCCGTACATGAAAAGGCAACTGAAAAACAAACAACGAGCTATTTCAGTGATTTTAAAGAAGGGTTAGTGTATATTAACCAACATGCTTTTTTGAAGAAGTTCTTTCTATTTTTCGCTTTTTTCTTTGTATTGATGGCACCAGCTGCATTTTTAACTCCACTCCAAGTGGCGCGTAGCTTTGGGGATGATGTATGGCGTTTAACGGCAATCGAGATTGCTTTTTCGATTGGAATGATGGCAGGTGGAGGAATTATTGCTACCTGGGGAGGCTTTTCCAATAGAGTCCACACGATGATGTTGGCAAGTATATTAATGGGTATTTGTACGTTTGCCCTCGGAATTATTCCAGTGTTTTGGATTTACCTAGCCTTTATGGGTATATTCGGAGTGGCGATGCCAATTTTCAATACACCAACGATGGTTATAGTTCAAGAGAAAGTGGAAAGCAATTATCTTGGTCGGGTATTTGGTGTGTTTGGGATGATTTCTACCTCCATGATGCCAATTGGAATGCTCATTTTTGGTCCTATTTCGGATGTTGTAAAAATCGAATGGCTACTCGTAGGAACTGGGATACTAATTTTAATAGTAGGTGTTTTCTTAGGCCGAAGTAAAGTGTTACTAGAGGCGGGAAAACCGACAGTGAAGGAAGTTACTGAGTAGAATATGCATAATAAAGACCGCTTGATGCACTAGCATTAGGCGGTCTTTATAAATGCATTTACTTTTTTGCTGTGTATTTTTTTATCGCAGGTAGAATCTCTGTACCAATCAGTTCTATATTTTTCAATAATTTATCAAACGGAATACCACCAAAATCCATTTGGGCGATATAACGTTGATGACCAAATAGCTCATGCTGATAGAGAATTTTTTCAATAATTTGTTGGGGACTACCTATGTTCATGACGTCATGCGGATTTGCACCTTGTACAAATTGTTGTTCTGGGTAACCTCGACCATTAATTAGTTGCATTCCTTGATTCACATAAGGATATGTCTCACTTTGCGCTTGTTGTGTTGTTTCAGCGGCATAGAAAAATCCGGCTGTTGCTACTGGAAGTGTCGCTGGATCAAAGCCACTCCGCTTTGCGGCTTCTCGGTAAGCATCAATAGAAATTTTAAAACTAGTAGCAGGTCCTCCTAATGTGGCAAGCATCATTGGAACTCCAGCATTACCGGCTTTAATGGCACTTGCTGGCGGACCACCAACCGCACGCCATATAGGAAGTGAGCCGTTTAGTGGGCGGGGGATAACTTGTGCATTGTTTAAAGGAGCACGAAATTCTCCACTCCAATTGACCATTTCTTCTTCGTTAATCTTACATAATAACGCAAACTTTTCTTCAAACAATTCTTCATAATTTCGCACGTCATAGCCTAGTAACTCAAAAAGCCCAATGCGTGATGCACGACCAGCGATAATTTCTGCACGTCCTTTAGATATCAAATCTATCGTTGCAAAATCTTCATAGACACGAACAGGATCGGATGTACTAACAATCGTAGAAGAGCTCGCAATTTTAATCTTGCTAGTCGCCTGCGCTATTGCAGCTAATACGACAGAGTGTGCTTGCGTTGTAAAATACTCCTGATGACTTTCTCCTACACTAAAAAAGTCGAGACCTGCTTGTTCTGCAAGCTTTGCCAACTCAATAATTTCGTGAATACGTTGCCCAGCAGAAATTCGCTCCCCGGTAAGTGGGCTAGGGATATGATCTCCTAGTGTATAAAGCCCAAATTCTAGACCTTTACTTTCATCTATACGATATTTCTCCATAGTTCTATCCCTACCTTTCATTAAAGCTAGTATAATTCTAAAGTATTTATAACTTAAGTACGCACTTTTAAGTGGTATAGTATACAAAAGGATACTATAGGAGTGTAAGTAGATGGATATGCAGCCGGAATTATGTCGCGTGGAAGACGCGCTAGGAATAATAGTAGGAAAATGGAAACCAATTATATTATTAATTTTATTACAAGCTGGTACGCAAAGATTTAGCGAACTGAAACGAAGAGTCCCAGGAATCACCCAGAAAATGCTAACAAAACAATTGCGCGAATTAGAAGAAGAGGACATTATTGAGCGTAAAGTTTATCCACAAGTACCACCGAAAGTTGAATATTCTATTACGGATTACGGAAGAGGGTTAGAACCCATTTTAGTAGCCATGCATGAATGGGGAGCTGCGCATGCCCTTCATAAAATGAAAAAAATGTAGTTGCCAGTCGTCCAAGTAGTGTGGGTGACTGGCACTATTTTCTCCCGCATTAACGGGCAGTAAGACTCCCACTTCATGATGTAAGAAAAGCGAAAAGATAAGTGGGAGATCAACTGCCCGTAAAAGCCCGATGAAATGATCCCAGACTAAATACGCAACATCGTGTTGCAACGTCTGCGTGACCCACTTCGTGTGGGCCACAACTAACAATCAGTGGGGATGAAGAAAAACCCCACTGATTGAAGTTTCACTTTATAACCAGGCCTTCTTTAAAAGTTCTATACCACGATCTATTTCATCACTAGAGAGATTACTAAAACCAAGTTTGATCATTGGTTCGTAAGTATTGTTATTAATGAAGTAAAGCGAAGTAGGATACACTTTCACTCCGGCCAAAGAAGCATGCTCAATTAACTCTTCTTCTGAATACTTCAAATGAACCTTTGCTAATACGTATAAACCAGATTGCTCACCAATAATAGATATATGCTGCTTGAAACGTTCCTTTAATGCTGATACTATATGCTGCATTTTTCGTTTATACACAAGACGCATGCGTTTAATATGGCGATTCCATTCTCCTTCTTCCATAAATTTAGCCATAGTGAGTTGGCTTAAAAGGGAAGAGGTACTTTCAAAATGAAGAAACTGCTGTTTATAAAGGTTTAAAAGTGTTTGCGGCAACACCATATAGCTTAAACGGATACCTGGTAGAAAGGACTTGGAGAAATTCCCTAAATAAACGACTCTTGTCGCATCAATAGAAGCAAGAGCTGGAAATGGTTGCTGTGTATAGCGAAACTCACTATCGTAATCGTCTTCGATAATATATCCATTCCTCTTGTTCGCCCAATGGATGAGCATTTGTCGTTGTTGAATGGACATGCTAACTCCTATTGGACTGTGATGGGAAGGTGTTACATAAATAATTTGCGATTTCATCTGTTCTAAAGAAGAAAAATCGGCTCCTGTTTCATACACTGGTAAAGTTTCCAGCGTAAAACGATGAAAATGAAAGGCTTCTCTAGCACCATCATAGCCAGGATTTTCTACAATTACGCTTGGGAAATTATTTCTTAGTATATGCCCAAGTTGAACAAGCATTTGTTGGGTACTACTACCGATAATGATGGAATTAGCATCTGTTTTCACCCCGCGGGACTGGAGTAAGTATATAGCAATTTGCTCACGTAGGGACTCTTCACCAAAGGGGTCCCCATATAGAAAGGTTTCGTGTAACGTTAGTACTTGATTGGAAATCCTTCTCCACTTTTTTAAGGGGAAATGTTCTTGATCAACTGCCCCTGCTCGAAAGTCAATATGGATGGGCGTCGTTGATTCTGTCTGCTTTTTATTAGGGACAATTAAAGCTTCCGTCAATGGAATCGGCTCTGTTTCATTGACAAAATAACCTCTTCTTCCTTCTCCTCGAACGTAGCCTTCCGCTACAAGGAGATCATAAGCAGTTAATGTCGTATTACGACTTACGTGAAGGGATTCTGCAAGTTGTCTAATGGAAGGTAGCTGCTCATCAGGCAGGATGTCCCCTCGCTCAATAAGCAGTTTAAGCTGTTCATAGATTTGTTTGTATTTGGGGGAGTCATCGTTATCGTTAAAAGCAAAAATGATATTCTTCATGAAGATCTCCTTTGACATGTTTAATTATTTACAATTGTACCTTTTTAAATGTCAGTTTGTATAATACTATAAAATCGGAATATAAAAATAATCTTAAAGCAGGGGGAGTCTTTTATGTATATACCTAAATACTATAAGGTAACAGACTTGGAGGAAATTAAAGAATTTATTCAAAAAAACTCATTTGGAACGATTGTTACAACTAGAAAAGGAAGGCCGATTGCTACTCATTTACCTGTAGGGTTCAGTGAAAAAGACGGGGACTACTACGTAACAGGGCATATGGCTTATGGCAATCCGCAATGGAGAACGTTTGAGGAGAATGAGGATGTACTCGTTATGTTCCAAGGACCGCATGCCTATATTTCTTCTTCCTGGTATGAGCATGAAAACGTTCCGACATGGAATTATCAAGCGGTACACGCATATGGAGCAGCTAGCATTTTGGATGAAGAAGCGTTAAAGCAGGAACTCTCCGAAATGCTATTGAAATATGAAAAACATCGGGAGAATCCTGTTTTATGGGAGAAGCTTTCTCCACAATTATTGGAAAAAGAACTGAAAGGGATTATAGGATTTAAAATTAAAATACGCGAAGTTCAAGCTGCCTATAAAATGAGTCAGAATCGTAATGAGAAGGATTATGTTAACATCGTTCAAAAACTTCAGGAGGAGAAAGATATAAATTCTCATCAAATGGCTGAAGTAATGAAGAAGAAGTTGTAGTGTTTTCTATAGTGAGAAAGTGTAAGAATTTTAAAGTTAATAAATAAATTTACTAACCGTAATCTGAATATTCCAATCGAACCTCTGTTTATATGATAAAATGATTGAAGAAAATAAAAGTTTAAAGTTAGTGAAAAAGGGGAGATAAAATTGGGATTCTTAGATGGTTTAATGGGAAATGCCTCAGAAGTAGAACTGGATAAAGTGGAAAAAGAGCTAAAGGATTTACTAGTCCCATCTGAAAAAGTAGAACATGCGTATAAGCTTATTCGAGATCTATTTGTTTTCACAGATAAGCGGCTATTGCTCATCGATAAGCAAGGAATGACTGGTAAGAAAGTGGAATATCACTCTATTCCCTACAAAAGTGTCGTCCATTTTTCGATTGAAACAGCGGGAACTTTGGACTTAGATGCTGAATTGAAAATTTGGTTATCTGGAAGTGCAGCGCCAATTCAAAAGAAATTCAATAAATCTTTGAGCATATATAAAGTGCAAAGTGTATTGGCTGCATATGTTTTGAAATAAGTGCTTCCCGCGTAAATGAAAGCTGTTAAACCTAGAAGGGTTTAGCAGCTTTTTTGGCTATAGAATATGCTATAGCAATAGAAGCGAAGGGGAGTTATATAGTGAAGTTTATGAGGCGTCGCAGGTCTCGACAGCAAGCTGGTAACGATACATCCGTTTATGTGATGGGAGCGATAAGACAAAAACAAAAATGGCACCAACGTGAAAATGAAGAGGAAAAAGAAACATACCAACAGATAGCTGTGGAACAATATTTTCGTCCATCCCGTCGTTCCGTTCTTAATCATAGGCTATTTGATTATCACTTTTTCCATCTCTATAATGGAAAAACCTATAGCGAAATCAGTCTTCCAACGTCCTTTTTAGATACGCCAGAAAATGCAATTCTCCATTACTTTAACATTTTACGAGAAGCTGAAAACTTAACAGAACAGTTTATTGGAGGTTGTGGGACAGTAGGGTGGGCAAAGACACCATTTCCAATTGCGTACAATTTCTTCACGAAAGACTATAAACAAAAAATGCCTTATACAACGTATCTTGCTTCTTTCGAAGGCATTGGCCATACAAATTTGATTAAATTATATAAACTTCCCAATCAAAAAGCCGACCAACCAATTCGGTTTTTTATCGAACTCGAAACGATAAATGGGACAGCAACAGGCGTTTCCGCTTTCCAATATCATTACGGGACTATTTCTGTTCGGAATGAAGATGGGCTATACAAAATAGACAACCTCGACCTGATAGGGGAAGACTTTCTATGTGCTGCTTATCATGGTTGGCGACAGAAAGGAGAGGACGTTGTCGATATTGAATATGGAGGATGGTGCAAACTCATTAAAAAAAGATTACCAACGAAAAAAGAAGATTATGTGAAATTCATTGATATAATCGGAACGGACGGGAACGATTATCGGTTCATCTTTGTTCAATTAACGAATGATACAGATGTGCTAGTCTCTCAGTTAATAAAAAGGAAGCAAGGGTCAATATGGGAAGAGACAAAAATAGATCCGACTAAATGCGTAGAAAGTCGAGAACGCTAAATCAGTTACTAACTTTAAAGGCAAGAAATTGGCGATTCATCAGCAGTTAAAAAGCATGATAGAAAGATGAATTTAATGAGAATATGCATATATTAAAAGGTGACTAGAATTGAAAGGACACAGGTAGTCGCCTTTTATAATTTCTTTTTATAAAGCATTTTTATTTCCTCTATCTTTAAATCTTCAAAAAAATATTAAAGCAATTGTTAAACAATAAATTCTGCTTTGTGTATGGAGTGGTTTGTTTTTGAATATTTATTCTAAAAGTTTCCCTCAACTTATTCACAATTCATGATTATTGCTTAGTTATCCACTTATATATCGAAAAAATCACATAACTTATGCACAACTTATCCCCAATTTAGAGAAAACTGTAGCTTGATGTTTACCACTATCATTTAAGGGAAATTACTTGATAAGTAAATGCATAAAGGAGAGGTTATTTTTTATGAATAAAACTGTTGCTGAAGTGATGCTGGATCAATTGTCTTTATTAGGAGTCAAACGTATTTATGGTGTCGTTGGAGATGCCATTATAGGGTTGTTAGATGCTATGGCCAAACAGGACAAGATGGAGTTTATTCCTGTGAAACATGAATCCGTTGCTGCATTTATGGCTTCTGCTGAGGCTAAGTTGACTGGAAAGCTTGCGGTGTGCACAGCTACGATGGGACCGGGAGCAGCCAATTTACTAAATGGTCTTGGGGATGCTTATTCTGATAAAGCTCCTGTCTTGGCAATCACTGGTCAAGCACCACGCAACAAAATAGGCACAGATTATCAACAGTTTGTGGATCAACAGGAACTTTTCAAGCCGTTTGCGACTTATTCAGCAAATCTTGCTAGTGAAGATGCAATAGTTGATCTCCTTCAAAAAGCTGCTCAAACGTCGATTCAACAGCGTGCAGTCACGCATCTGTCTATACCAAAGGATTTGTTTCAAGTAAATACAACTGTGAAGGCTCGTGCATTGCCGACATTAATAGAAGGAACTGCCTCTTTTGAAATAGAAGATCTAGAAGAAGTAGCGGAAGTGATGAAAACAGCAAATAAGCCAATTATCCTTGCTGGAGCAGGAGCGAAAAAGGCAGCTTCTGCTGTTGAAGAACTTGCTGAAACTTGGGGAGCGGGTATTCTGACTAGTTTAGGTGGTAAAGGATTGTTTAAAGAATCTACGCCATGCCTTCTTCAAGGAATTGGAGAGGGGGGGAATCCTCACGCAGCAGAAGTTTTTAAAGAAGCTGATGTTGTTCTCATTGTAGGAGCAACTTGGTGGCCAGAGGGGTACGTACCTAATGATGCACGAATCATTCAAATTGATCCTTACTTTACATCTGCTCATAAAGGAATTCCAACAGAGCTTGGAGTCAATGGGAAAGCAGAACAAGTCGTCCCTCTTTTGCAACAAAGTTTAGAAGGTCATCAAAAGAATGTGGCTTGGGAGACTCAAGTAGAGCAAGTAAAAGTAAAATGGGCTACCCAAAATGAAGAGGAAGGTCAGATTACGGGTTCTCCCATCCATCCGTCCCGTATAGTTCGCGCAATTGAACGAACAGTCGCAGAAGATGCGGTGCTTACATTGGATACAGGAGATATAACGGTATGGATGAATCGAAATTTTCGTCCGAGCGGGCAGTCCGTCTTATTTTCCGGTTATTGGCGCTCGATGGGCTTCGGACTTCCAGCAGCTATCACGGCAAAGCTGGTGCAGCCTGAAAAACAAGTTGTTGCCATAGTCGGAGATGGAGGTCTTCAGATGACACTTGCTGATCTATTAACTGCTACTCGCTATAACCTAGACATTACAGTTCTGGTCTTTAATAACGGAGCACTACAGATGGAAAGTGATAAAATCCAAGCAGCAGGAGATAGGGAGTTGGGAACGCGATTGACTAATCCAGATTTTGTTCAAGTAGCTAAAGCTTGCGGATGGACAGGGTTTCGAGCGGAATCCGATGAAGATTTGGAGTCTATTCTTGCAGAAGCCATTCACGCTACTGGCCCTACTCTCGTTGATATTTATACAGAGCAGGCGTTTTTTCCAGAAACAGAAGGATAAAAACAAAAATAGAGTTGGTTCAAGTAATTCTTGAACCAACTCTATATTTTTATTAACCGAAATGATTCCGAAAAGTTTTCCACAAACTATTCACAGTTTATATTTTCAACAAAAAAGTTGTAGAGTTCACTAAAAAAGTTATACAACTTATGCACAGTATATCCCCTAAATAGAAGAATGGTTTCTGTTTTAAACGACCTTATTTAACAAATGCGACAGCACGAACAGGAGAAGCTGTAGCGTTTTTTAGATTAAGTGGAAGTGCCATGAAAGTGAAATGCTCATTTAAGGGAAGCTGATGTAAGTTGACCAGGTTCTCCACAATATAAATAGGGACGCTTAAAACTTTCAGATGTACCTCGCGCATCATATTGTCATGAACATCAATATTGGCTAAATCTAAACCAACACATTTCACTTGTTTTTCTACGAGCCAATCACCAGCACAAGGTGCAAATGCATGTTCTTCAAAAAAAGATCCTTCTCCCCATTGAAGCTTACGGGTACGTGTAAGGACAATGTCATTTGGCTGAACAATAATACCTTGGCGTTTTTCAGCTTCCTCTAACATTTCTCGTGTTACAGCTTGAAAGGGATCTTTAATGTCGGAAACGTCTAATAGTACAGCTTCTCCGTATGTTTTAGAGAGGTCCATATCCGAAGTGGATTCACCGTCACGCATAAAGTGCAAAGGTGCATCAATATGTGTGCCACTATGATCTGACATTTTTAGCATGCGCGACTCAAAACCTTCACACGGAGAGATATAACGATTTCCAGAGTTTTCAAAAGTGGATTCCTCTGCAATAGCGATTGGTGGATGGGATGTATAAGAACGTAGTCCATCGTAAATTTCTAAAGTTAAATCAATGAGTTTCATGTATATTCCTCCTTACATTTTAATAACGACTTTACCTGTTGCTTTATTTAATGCATTTTCAAAGCCTTGTAGACAGTCTTTAAAAGGGACAGTCTGTGCAATTAGCTGTTGGAAAGGGTACCGAGCATCTGCAGCAAGCGATAATACTGCTTCATAATTTGATTGGGTAATGCCATAGCTCCCTTTTATACTAATTTCACCACGAACGATTTGATCCATAGGGACAGAAAAATTAGCTGGATTAATGCCGACTAAGATGAGCTCGCCACCTCGTTTTAAAAGACGAAGTGCGGTATTAGGGATAGTTGGATGTCCTGAACAGTCAATGATGGCGTCAAAACCTTTGAACTGTTCATGTGGAATATCCTCTACCTTTTGATAAACTAGTGGAACCCCCATCTCCTTAGCAAGTTGAAGACGTTGTTCATCAACGGAAGTGCCTAATACTGCTACCTGCTCATTGCCAGCACCAACTAATATTGCTGCTACACCTAAGCCAATGGGTCCTGGACCAACTACTAGTATGGACTTTTTCGTAAAGTTTTCTATTTTTACTACGGCGGTATAGCTTACGGCCAAAGCCTCTGAAATCGCAGCAACCTCATCGGTTACTTCATCTCCGATCGGAATTAGATTATTGTTGTCAACAACCATATATTCTGCCATTCCACCAGCTTCGCGGAATCCATAACGCAATGCTTCTGTTGGTGTCTTTATAAATTTATACTCTTCAAAATCACAGCGATTAGTATCACCTGCTAGGCAAAATTCACATTTACCACAGCTTTTATATGGATTAATGACCATTCGTTGCCGAGGAACTTCCCCTTCACCAACGGCGACCACTGTACCAGTTACCTCATGCCCTAAAACGAGAGGATAGGTCACCCAATCGTATCCCCCGTGTCCATCATACATATGTAAATCACTTCCACAAATGCCCACAGCGTTTACTTTCAACAAACTTTGATGGGATTCTAATTGAGGGATTTCATATGTTTCAAATTTTACATCCTTTTGAGCTGATGAATGTTTAACTAACGCTTCGTAATGCATTTATTTTCCCACCTCTTCATCCTGAGCCGAAACAGCATTAATAATATTTAATAAAACCTTCTCTTTATCGGCCAGGTATTGTTTTTTGTCTGTTTTCGACCAATCATAAAATCCTCTGTTTGTCTTCATACCAAATCGTTTATTAGTCATTAATTGTTCATGAATAGGTAATGGTTCCGTCCCATTTTCAAGTGTAGGGTAAACGTACTTTACTATAGCCATATGCGTATCGAGACCATTAATATCTCGTTGTTCGAGAGGACCAGTGTTGGCTAGACGAACCCCTAAACTCCATTTAGCAATGAAATCTAGTTCTTCTGTTGAAACAATCCCATTTTGGACAAGCGACATGGCCTCTCGTGAAAGGGCACTTTGGAGACGATTAGCCACAAACCCTTGGATTTCTTTTTTCAGTAGTACAGGCTTTTTATCAATAGATTGTAAAAAGGTCATTGTTTTTTGAATATGATTGCTATTCGTAAAAGCACTAGGCACAACTTCTACTAAAGGAGTAATGTGCGCGGGCGAAAAGAAATGTGTGCCAATCACTCTTTCTTTATTCTTGACGTTTTCTACAATAGAACTAATCAGATAGCTAGAAGTGTTTGTACAAAAGGTAGTGGAAGCAGGGAAGTAATCATCTATGGTTTCAAATAGCTGCTGTTTTGCCTGTAAATTTTCCGTAATTGCTTCGATAATAAAATCTACTTCCTTACATTCCTCTATTCTTTCTATAAAATGTACTTCTTGAAAAGTTTTATCTGCCATTAGTTCTTGACGACGGGTTGTAAATTCTTCGAATAGTGACACCTTGACATGAGCGTTTAAAAAATATTTAGCTAGAGCGGCTCCCATAAAACCACCGCCAATTATACATACATGTTGCAAAACTTAACATCTCCTTAATCGTTAAACATGGCTTGAATGCCCACTACATAAATACAGATAGTTCGAGTATCTAGAAGTACTTCATCTGTTGCACCTAAAGTAATAGCGTTTGTTTTATGAATATCAATACCTTTTGGATACTGATCGCAAATGTTGATTGCATATAAAAGTAATTCCTTTAAGTAACGGGATACTACCCCGTCACGGAGGACAGTAGTGCGTAAATTGCTATACTTTAATAGTGTATCAGGCGCATAGTCCACTAAATACTCAATCCATTTAGGAAGCTGCTCAAACTCTGATTGATAATAGCTAATACACGCTTCTTGAGTGGAGAAAGCAGAAGTATTTTGTGACTCTATGCTAGATTCAGCTTTTCCAGACAGTTCAATTGCTTTAGAAATAGCATCGATGCCCGATAACCAAGCTGGGATCCCGCGAGAAATAATGGCAGCAGAAATTAGTTCTGCAATTTCTTGTACCGTGTTACCAGCCTCAATGGCCACTTCTGTAAAGTGGAGCATAGCCTGTTCCTCGCGACGAGCAGCAAATAACCCTACTAATAGCAAAGACTTGTCTTTTTTTGATAGTGAAGAACTCTGTAGTAATGAGTGCATGACGAAACCTCCATCTAATTGAAAGAGCCAATGTTATGAAACAAGGGCTCTTTCCTTTTTTATTAATATAAGTAAGACCAAGCTAGTGTAGCGACGATATAAACAATTCCTACATAGAACATAATCATTACAAGGAAACCCATAATGTCTTTCAGTTTTAAACGAGATAGTGCAAGTGCTGGTAAAATCCAGAATGGTTGTACTAAATCATTCCAAGCATTACCAAGCATAACGGACATCGAAGTTTCTCCAAGCGAAGCTCCGAGTGCCTTAGCAGCATCAATCATGAAAGGACCTTGTACTGCCCAGTGACCGCCGGCAGATGGTGCAAAGAAGTTAATGAAGAAAGAACTAATCAACCCCCAGAATGGTAATGAATGCTGAGTAGAAATATCAACGAATACTTTTGCTATTGTATCTACTAGTCCAGACGCCGCCATGATTGCCATAATACCTGCATAGAACGGGAATTGAAGAATGATACCTGACACAGTTTTGATACCATCTGATAAATGTTCTGTATATTTTGCAGGAGTACCAAGTAAAATAATCCCTACAAATAAGATGATGAAGTTAAGAATATTTAAGTCTAATGATTTCCCATTAGCGAAATGTATTACTACGTAAATCAGACCTAAAACACCTATTAAATAAGAAAGTGTGCGACTATTATTTAGCTTGTTGGCAAATGTATTTTCTTCCAATACATTTATTTTTGGTTTTTTCGTATCTGAGTGTAAAGCAGGATCAATTTCGATAACGTTTTTTGCGTCCTTCGGATGAAGCATAGCATTAAATAATGGTAATGTGATCATTAAGAAAATAGCTGTAAGAATCATTGGCAAACTAAAAATAGTTTCAGATAAAGCGATAATACCCATATTTTCCTCTAAGAAATGACCTGGTGTTGAAATTAGAATTGGAATAGAAGCAGAAAGGCCTAATCCGTAAAATGTAAAACCAGAATATGCAGCTGCAATAATTAATGGATAATGGACGCCTTTTACTTTTGTTGCTAATTTTTTTGCGATAATGCCACCGATGACTAGTCCGAATCCCCAGTTTAAGTAACTCCCGATTCCACCTACTAGTGTAGCTACAATAATTGCCGCTTTTGGTGTATGTACCATGCTAGCAATCTTATTTAACAAGCGATCCGTAATTGGCGCTGTTGCTAATACATAACCCATAGCTAAAATAACGGCCATTTGGGTAGTGAAGGCTAAAAGGTTCCAAAAACCATCACCCCATGAAGTGGTTAAATTGAGAAATGAAATATCCTCGATTAAAAGCGCTAGAATAAATGTCAAAATGGTTAAACCAATTGCAAATACGAATGGATCTGGTAAATACTTTCTCATTATTGAAGTGAAAAAATTAGTTAATGCTTCCATGATAAAATCCCCCTAAAATTGTTTAAAAAGCAACAATTACTCCCATATAAATTTTTGTGTAAATGGAACAATTAGACCTTAACTTGCATGACAATAGCTAATTTTCAGATTAACTATGCTAAACTATATTTAGTTTAAATTAACGGAGGTTCCTATCTATGCAAAAATTAAATACTGTATTGGTGACTGCGTATGCAAAAGCTCCCCAAGGCACAGCAATGTATGAAATATACAAACACGCAGGAATTGTGCTCGAAATTGATGAAAAAACACATAAAATAGTCGATGCTGAATTTACTTTTATAACGGAGTTAGCACAAAATTTCTTTAAACGTATGTTAATAAATTTTGACTTTACATCCGATATCAATATTTTGATTAAGCGTATTGAAGACCATTACATGGCCCCTTCAAGTGGAGCAGTTGTAGTCGCTTTAAAATCTGCTCAGAAAAGATATTTAGAAAAGATAACTAAATAGATTATTTAAAGTACTTGTAGAAATTAAAGCGGTTACATTTTACTTATAAAAAGAGAATTCTCTTAAGAGAATTTTCTTTTTATTGTGCTTGGCAATTTTCCACAATAGTTGTTATACCAAGTCCACCGGCAATACATAGTGTAACCAACCCATAACGCTTGTCAGTACGCTCCAATTCGTGTATTAGCTTCGTCATTAAAATGGCTCCAGTTGCACCAATCGGATGTCCCATTGCAATAGCTCCACCGTTAGGATTTACTTTGCTTTGGTCTAAGCCCAGTTCTTCAATAACGGCTAATGCTTGAGAAGCAAAAGCTTCATTTAGTTCAATGACATCGATATCATCAATGGAAAGGCCAGCTTGTTTTAATGCTTTTCGTGTTGCTGGGACAGGTCCAATACCCATTATCGAAGGGTCTACACCAGCAGCTGCTTGGGCGATAATCTTCACTTTTGGCTGAAGTCCTAGCCCTTCTGCTTTTTCTTTTGACATTACGAGAAGGGCAGCCGCTCCGTCATTACGTCCACTAGCGTTAGCAGCAGTTACAGATCCACCTTCCCGAAAAACAGGTTTTAAAGTAGCTAGTTTTTCGATAGGTGTTAATCGTGGGTGCTCATCCACCTTGAATATTTCAGTTGTCTTACGTGTTTTAATTTCGTAAGGGACAATTTGCTTTTCAAAGTAGCCGTTTTTAATAGCGTTTTCAGTGCGTAATTGACTTTGATAGGCAAATGCATCCTGTGCTTCACGAGAAATGGAGTATTTTTCTGCTAAGTTTTCAGCTGTTTCACCCATTGTTTTTATACCATAAGATTCGGGTTGAGAGCCGGGCTGACTTTCCGTATTTGGATCTAATATTTGGCCGTTCCCTACATTAAGACCGTATCGTGCATTGCGAATGTAGTAGGGGGCTGTACTCATTGATTCTGTACCACCAGCAATAATTACATCACTTAACCCAAGGGCGATTTGCTGCGCGGCGTTATTGATGGATTGTAAGCCAGAACCGCATTGACGATGTACTGTGTAACCTGGTACTTCAAGCGGGAGTTCTGCACGTAATGAAGCAAGGCGAGCCACGTTGGATTGGTCTGCACTTTGTTTTGCTTGACCTAAAATTACTTCATCCACTTCATTAGGATCTATTTGTGTGCGGGCCAATAATTCTTTTATTACAGCAGCACCTAAGTAGTCGGCGGTCTGATTCATTAGTGAGCCGCCAAGCTTTCCAATTGCTGTCCGAACACCTTCTACAATTACTACTTCTTTCATGTTGCTACCTCCTTAATTCAATGCATTGATGAAACTTGCCTCGGTATTTGCTTCAACTGTTTCTAAGTCTGCTCCAGGCATTAATTCAACTAGATGTAATTGATTGTCGATATATTTAAAAACCGCTAGATCGGTAATAATGGTATCTACGCTACGAGTGGAGGTAATAGGGTAATTACATTCCTTCAAAATTTTGCTTTTCCCATCTTTTGATGTATGAGTCATTGTTACAATGACCTTGCGTGCACCTACTAGTAAATCCATTGCACCGCCTACACCGATAATGTTTTTTCCTGGTACTGCCCAGTTAGCAATACGTGCATGTTCATCCACTTGGAGAACTCCTAGAATAGCTACGTCTACATGTCCACCGCGAATCATTGCGAAGGATGCAGCGCTATCAAAGTATGAAGCACCTATAGCCTCCCCAACTGCAAATTTCCCGGCATTGACGATATTTGGATCAATATCTTCTTCGTTTACATCCTCGACACCAAGCATGCCGTTTTCGGTATGGAAGAAAACGTGATTTTGCTCTACATAGTTAGCCACAAGTGTTGGAATTCCAATACCCAAATTAATAATTTGCCCATTCTCTAACTCTTGAGCAGCTCGCTTGGCGATAGCTTCTTGAATTGGATTAGCCATGTTCGATGACACCTTCCTTTGTCAGAATCTTTTTAGCCAAAATGATGCGATCGACGAATAGGTGAGGTGTAGCGATTTCATCACTTTTTAGTTCGCCTACTTCTACAATTTCATCCACTTCGACAATAACGGTTTTAGCGGCCGTTGCCATAAGAGGGTTAAAGTTGCGAGCGGTTTTGTAATATACAAGGTTACCCAATGTATCCGCTTTGTGGGCTCTAATGATTGCGACATCAGCGTGTAATGCCTCCTCAAGAACATATTCTTCGCCGTTAAACACCTTAGTTTCCTTACCTTTGGATAAGTTAGTGCCGAAAGAGGTTTTTGTATAATAGCCAGCAATCCCAGCACCACCCGCTCGAATAGACTCGGCTAATGTACCTTGAGGTAATAAGTCAATCTCAATTTCCCCACGCCCAAAGGCAGCACCTACATCGCGATTTCCTGTGAAATAAGATCCTATTGCTTTTTTTACTTTTTGTTGTTCTAGTAATTTTCCTAGTCCTTTACCTTGCTCCCCGAGATTATTACTTATAATCGTTAATTCTTTTACATCCAAATCTACTAAAGCATCAATTAGTGTCAAAGGCCCGCCGACAAGACCAAAGCCGCCAACCATTATCGTTTGACCAGTTTGTACACAATCTAGTGCTTGTTCTGCTGAATTATAAACTATCATTTTTTTCACTCCGTTATTTTTGAATAAGTGCGTCACTGATCTCGAACCAAGAAGGGATACCTGCTGTGAGGAGACAAATGTATCCAAGTTCAGCTAAACGAGCTTCATCTACTCCTTTTTCACGCGCCTGTTTTGCCCAGTAATCTGTTTCTTTATTTTTTAAAACAGTGGTGTAGATGCCTGTCATTAAAATATATTTCATCTGTTCGTCTACTAGATTTGATGCTAGTAATTTATCCATTAAAGCGTTTTCATCTCTTGATTCAACAAGAGAGATTAGTTGTTCGTAGTAACTTTTGCTTTCATCAGTGGAAGCAAAATGTGCATAATAACGAACAATATCCTGAGTTGTTGCATCGTGTGAAATCCTATCATGCTGAGTGTCAGTTAACTCAAGTGCATATTCAAAAGATTGAAGACCAATTTGTAATGCTTTCTCTCCACCGTAGTTATAGGCTACCAGTAAATATTCGGCCAATTCTTCCAGTGTAGCGCCTCCATCGATTGCGCCTTTTGTATGATAAACCATGCTTCGTGCATAATATCGAGCGGAATTCATGCCTACTAGTAAAATATCTTTTTCTTTTACAGAAAGTACACCTTCAGCCATCGCCGCGCCACGTAATGCTGTGTAATGATCTAACATTGCTGGGTTGTAGTCATGCATTTTTTGTACCCAACCTGGGACAACGTCATAAACTTTTTTAAAGTACTCTAATCCAGTTGTCATACTATGTTCGCTCCTTTTAAGAATATAAAAAGGCCACCCTATGCTCATAGACACGGGTAGTGGTGTCTTTTGAGATAAGTGTGGCCAACAGTCAAGTGGGGAAAACAAAGAAAGGGTATTTCCTTGTAGCCACTTGATAGGCTGTATATTAAGATTATTTAATTATTCACATAAAACTCAACAAATTTCAACCTTTTTTTATAATTTTCTTATAAAATCTTTTATCGTTGGGTTTATATCGCTACGTTCTTCAAAAACAAGCGTATAGTGATTGCTGTTGGATGTGATTTTGTGAATATTTTTTGCGTATTGTTGTGTTTCAATATAGGATTCAGCTAAAAATAAGGCAGGCATAGTGCCTATGCCGCCTGTTGAGTGTACTAATAAAACAGGGCATTTTACATTTGTGAATATATCAGCAGGTTTGTAATCATAAAAGCTTTGGAAGTCTTGTCGAATTTTAGCTTCATCGGATTTATTCTCCCAATGTCCATCTACTTCAGCTATTTCATAGCGACCTACACTTTCCATATGCTCATCCCAAACTACTCCGAGATTGCTATAGATTTTTTTTAATTCCTCTAAATATCCTTCAGCAGATTCATAATGTTTACTAATACGACTTAGAGAAGGCTCGACAATTTGACGTTGATGATCCGTGCAAGTGGCAGCGCCATCAAGTAAAATGACACCTTTTACATCATCGCGTTTGCTAGCAACATTCGCCATAATGAATCCGCCCATCGAGTAGCCCATTAAAATGGGATTTTGTATATTTAATGCATCTATCAACGCAATAATATCTTGGGTATGTTGCTCGATACCGGTATTTTCTGTAGCAGAAGAACTATTGCCGCGTCCTCGCAAGTCGACAGAAATAAAGCGATAATCATCTTTAAGTAACTCCGCGTAGTAATGTAGTTGTTTATTATTTCCTGTTAAACCATGAACACCGATTATTACATTTTTTGATCCCTCATAGTCAGCATAAGTAAGTGTACCGCCGTTAACTTCAATTGAACGATATTCCATATGTATCCTCCTTTTGTAAAAAGCCTAAAGTAATTTGTACATCAACTCTAGAAAAATGTCAAAATATTTTTACAGTGCGAGCGAATGATGGACCATGCAAAATTAAAAAAGGCAGAATGCAAAATGCATTCTGCCCTTCACTATTTAAAAATTAAAGTAACTAAGAAGTAAATAAGAAATCCATTTGCAATGAGGATGATTGCGAATATTTTCGATTAATCCTTTTACGATTGCCAGATTTAATGAGGGATCAAGCAGATGCTGTTTTAGTAGGATCAATGATTCTTTTTCAATGGACTCCTCCATCTCCTCAATTTTTTGTGTAAGCATCTCTAATAACTGTTCGTTTGTTACTTCTTTCAGAGCGGGTTGTTCCATCGACCGAATAAAATCTTCTGAGATGAATGCAATAGTAGCATGCTCGGCAAGTAAGTTTATTTTTTCGACAAGTGATTCAGATAGCAACTTCAAATCTAGAGGAACATTAGAGAATAGCATAAGCTTTGAATAATTGCCCATTAATCCTTTAATACAATAAACTAAATCATATTTTGTGTTGATTATTTCTTCTCCATATAAACGCTCCACCATAGATAAAGTAGCTTTATCTACTAATCTATCGTACATATACATCTTTTCAATTAGTTCTTGATTGTGAAATGTTTGGGCTTGTTCTTTCATAAGAACTTTGGCGAAGTCCGAATGTTGAGAAAAGGTTTGAAAAGTAGTATAGAAATATGTGAACAAAAGTTCATTATTTTGTGTGTTTTTGACCTTGTAGTCAATATCTGAAATAAGTTGTGTCATAAAATAGTCGATTAATGAAAAAATCAGTTCGTCTTTTGACTTGAAGGACAAGTAAAATGCCCCTTTTGAAATACCGCAATGATCAGTTATTTGTTGAACGGAAGTTGCTTCAAAACCTTGTTTCGCAAAAAGCTCTAATGCTTTTTCCATTATTAATTGTTTTTTACTCATAGTTTTTGTATCGCTCCTAGGTAATATCGTTGACAATTGACCGATTAGTCATTAGTATAATTAACGGAGCTAGATAAGTCAATTTAGGGTAGGTGTAAAAGTGAAAGGTTTAGTTAACTTTGTATTAAAAAATAAGCTAGCAGTATGGTTACTTACGATAATTATTACAGTATCCGGTATTTATTCGGGTACACAAATGAAAACGGAGACAATTCCGGATATTTCTATTCCATTCTTAATGGTCATGGACGTATATCCAGGGGCAACTCCTGAACAAGTAATGGAAGATATATCGATGCCGTTAGAAAAAGCGGTGGAGAACTTAGAAAATGTAAAATCTGTTTATTCTAATTCTTACTCGAATATGGCAAATATTCAAGTAGAGTACGAATATGGGATAGATATGGATGAAGCGAAACGTGCTTTGCAATCTGCATTAGATGCAGTGGATTTATCAGAAGGGGCACAAGCACCATCTATTACTGCGATTAGCATGAATATGATGCCGGTTGTGGCATTAAGTGTGAGTAGCACTACAGAAGATATCGTTGACTTGACATCAACGGTAGAAGATCTATTGCTTCCAAAAATCGAAAAAATTGATGGCGTTGCATCTGCTACTATTACAGGTCAACATATTGAAGAAGTTCAGCTTACCTATGATGAAGAAAAGATGGCCGAACTTGGTATATCAGAAGATGATGTCAAACAAATGATTCAAGCGAGCGATTTAGCTGTTTCATTAGGTTTATATGAATTTGAAGAAGGTGAACAAGCAGTCGCGGTAGATGGTAAGTTTATGACAGCTGATGAGCTAAAAGAAATGCTTATCCCTGTTACGCCAACAGCCGAAAATCCATCTCCATTCGTAAAACTTATTGACATTGCTACGATCGAAGTAGTAGGTAAAGTACAATCTGTTTCACGTACAAATGGTGAAAATGCGATTGCTATTCAAATAGTTAAAGGACAACAAGCGAATACAGTAGACGTTGTAAACGCTGTGAAGGATTTAGTTGAAGAAGAAAAGGCAGCTATCGATGGGATTATCATCGATATATCACTAGATCAAGGTGCGCCAATTGAAGCTTCGATTAGTACGATGATTGAAAAAGCGTTATTTGGTGGTTTGATTGCAGTATTAATCATTCTGCTATTCCTACGTGATTTTAAATCTACTATTATTTCTATCGTTTCCATTCCAGTTTCGATTTTCATGGCATTACTACTATTAAACTGGATGGATATTACGTTAAATATGATGACGTTAGGTGCAATTACGGTTGCAATCGGACGTGTAATAGATGACTCTATCGTAGTAGTGGAGAATATCTATCGTCGTCTACATTTGAAGTCAGAGAAATTAACTGGTCGTGCCCTTGTACGGGAAGCAACGATTGAAATGTTCAAACCAATCATGTCCTCTACATTAGTAACCGTAGCGGTATTCGCACCACTTATTTTCGTGGGTGGTATGGTCGGTGAGTTGTTCATGCCTTTCGCATTAACGATGACATTTGCACTTGCAGCATCATTAGTAGTTGCGATTACGATAGTTCCTGCTTTATCTCACTTCTTATTTAAGAAAAAGTTATATGGTGAAAAAACAGAAAGTAGCCATAAAGAAGCAGGTAAAATGGCGAACGGCTACAAAGGTATTCTTAACTGGAGTTTAAATCATAAAGTTATTACTTCTCTTATTGCCATTGTTCTATTAGCTGGAAGTGTGGCACTAACGCCATTAATCGGTTTCAGTTTCATGGGCAGTGAAGAAGAAAAAGTAATGTATCTAACATATACGCCAGAAGCGGGCGAGTTAAAAGAAGAAACTTTGGAAAACGTAGGGGTAGTCGAGGAAGAACTATTAAAACGTGATGATATTGATATCGTTCAATTATCTATTACGGATAGTGCTGATCAGATGACAGCGATGATGGGTGGAGGAGCAGGCGGTGCATTAATGTACCTAATCTTTGACCCTGACATGAAAGACTTCCCAGAAGTACGGACGGAAATTGAAGACTATGTGTTTAACATTGGTCAAACTGGCGAATGGAAGAGCCAAAACTTCACTTCTATGTCGATGTCTACAAACGAAGTTAGCTACACTTTCTACAGTGAAGATTTAGATAAACTAAATGAAGCAGTAAAAATGGTAGAAGACGTTATGAGTGAAAATGACGGCTTAGAAGACGTTTCTTCAAGTGCAGAGGATGCATATGTTGAATATACATTCAATGTAGAGCAAGACGAACTTCTGCAATATGGCTTAACAACTGGTCAAATTGTCATGATGTTAAACCCAAACAAAACACAAGACGTTTTAACGACTGTTGAAAAAGACGGAGATACATTACAAGTAATTGTTCAGCAAGAACAAGCTACTCAACCTAAATCTGTCGATGATATTTTAGCAACGGAAGTACCTACAGCACTTGGTACAACGATGAAACTTTCTGAGCTTGTAACTGTTGAAGAAGGTACAACATTGAATACACTTGCACGAAGTAAAGGGGAGTATTACGCAACAGTTTCAGGTACGATTCTAGGAGCGGACATTTCTAAAGCTACATCAGAAGTGGATAAGGCAATTGATAAATTAGATTTGCCTAAAGGTGTTACGATTGACACTGCAGGTGCGGCTGCAGATATGGAAGAGACATTTACACAACTGATTGTTGCAATGCTTGCAGCAATTGCGATCGTGTACTTTATCCTTGTTGTTACATTCCGTGAAGGTGTTGCACCGTTTGCGATTCTATTCTCGTTACCATTTGCAGTAATTGGTTCGTTTGTAGGCTTATTAATCGCAGGCGAAACAATCTCTGTATCTGTTATGATGGGTCTATTAATGTTAATCGGTATCGTTGTAACGAATGCGATTGTTTTAGTGGATCGTATTGTGCATATGGAGCGTGATGGTATGACAATGCGCGAAGCGATTTTAGAAGCGGGTGGCACTCGTTTACGTCCAATCCTTATGACGGCAATTGCAACTATTGGTGCATTAATCCCGTTAGCACTTGGATCTGGTGGCGGAGGCGGTCTCATCTCGAAAGGGTTAGGTATTACGGTAATCGGTGGGTTAGTAAGTTCCACTTTATTAACATTAATCGTTGTACCAATTGTGTATGAGATGCTATCCAAACTATTCAAGAAAAATCGTAAAGAAATAGAAGAAAACTAATATATTAGCCCGACAAGATGAAAGATCGTCTTGTTGGGCTTTGTTTTTCGACAAGATTATTTCTTGGGAAATAATTATATCGAAAATTGTAAGAATACTCAGACGAATAAAAGGGAAAGACAGTTAGTTGTAATAGAAAAAGAAGTGTTTCATCATGCGAGTTCTTTTCGATAAGTATGATAAGCAACTAATAAACAGACGCTTAGGAAAACAATAAAGAATACTGTAAGGACTATTAAGGCATGCCCAAGTCCCGCTTGTAATTTCCCACCGTAATAAAGCAGTGTTCTCATCCCATCGACCATATAGCGTGTAGGTAAAATTGTACTGAAGAAACGATGGACAAACGGTAATGTGGTTATAGGAACTGCGCCTCCACTCGAAAAAATACCCATGATATTGATTGGGAACATAACTAGAATCCCCCACCTACCAAGAAACAATCCAATAAGTTTGAATTGGAAATACATCGTCATGCAACATAAGAAAGTAAATAAGAAAATTAGCCAAATACTTGTAGTATGGGAGCTTCCGAAAAAGATAAATACTGCTATTTGCAATATGAAAGCAACAATAGCAGCCAAAAATACTCCTAGAATGAGTTCTGTTATAAGTACTTTTGAGTTGCTTAATAGATGATCTTTACTTCTAAGTGATGCGACAATATTTTTGACGTAGGCAGAGACCATATTGACACCCATAAGTCCTGAAATGGATGTAATTAGAATAAGCATAAATGGCGTCATTCCCTTATTGGAGTTTTCGGGAAGACCTAGCACGTTTTTCATCTTAAATTGAATTGGATTTTCTACTAAAGAGGCCATTTTAGGATGAACTCGTATATCTTTTTTGATTAATTCCCTTTGTAAATGTTGACTCACATTGGTGGTTGCAGCGTTAGCCACCATTTTAAGTGCGTTTGTCGCTATCATGGTTGTCGACTGACCTCCGCCTTCATTTAATAAAATTTCTATTTGAACGGCTTGCCCTTCTGTTTTTCCTAACATTAGAGCATTATGCAACTCCGTGAGTCCTTGAGAATAGTTAGAAGGAATGATTAACGCACCATACGCTTGATTGTCCTTTAATTCTTTTAATGCCATTTGTTTATTTGCTACGATTCTCCAATAAAAAGTATGTCCGTTTTGCGTTTGAATAAGGCTATCTCCAATTTCCTTGGCTGTAGTGAAAGAAGATGTACCAGTATCTTCATCGACAATGATAAGAGGAAAATTAGTTAACCTTTGCGAAGGTCCGCCAAATACAGGTAAATAAATACTAATCATGCATAACATAAGAAATGCAACCATCCAAATGGGTGTCCAAGTAGCTTTTATTTTGAGTAGCCTTTTCAATGCTATATTCCTCCTAAAGATGAAGTTAACTAATAGCGGATATTCCTGTATATTGAGTTGTAAAAGATTAGTATGAGTAGAAAAGTGAATTTTATTTAGTTGAAGTAGGGTAGACAATTCCAATTAAACGTTATATAATATTAGTTAGTTTCACTAACTAATTAAAAAGAAGGTGATTTCATGGAGCCATACAAACAACTTTTTAATGAATATATAAATATGTATCGACCATATATAAATCGATTGAATGGATTATTAACATCATTTAATCTAACAACTGCCCAATGGTCTATCATGTTTCTCATTTTTCGAGAAGGAGCCAAGACAATCGGCGACATCTCGCTACATCAAAACGTGGAAAAGCCGACCACGACAAAACTGGTTCAAAAATTAGTCGAACTTGGATATGTAGAAATTCAAGTTGGAAGTGATAAAAGGGTAAAAATTGTTCAGTTATCGGATGAGGGACTGAACGTATATGGTCAAGTACGGGTAAAAATTGATCATTTCCAAAGAGACTTATCAGAAGGTATATCAGATGAGGAGAGACTGGTCGTGGCACGAGTTTTAAAAGAAATTTCTAGTAAATTATAAGTAAATAAAGGATGAGATGGATGCAAAAAGAAAAATTATGGACGAAGGATTTTATTTCTATAACAGTAGTCAATTTCGTCTTGATGCTTTCGATGTATTTGCTATTAGTGACGATGGCGACATATACAACGGAAACATATAATGCTTCGGCAAGTACAGCAGGTTTAGTTGCTAGTATTTTTATCATCGGTTCATTAATAGGCCGATTATTTGGTGGGAAACAAATTGCAAAAATAGGTAGTAAGAAAATGCTTATATGTGGGATTATTATTTTTAGTATTGTGACGGTATTTTATTTTATCCCTACTAATCTTTATGTATTAATACTTATTCGACTTTTACATGGTATTGGTGTAGGTCTTGCCACTACTGCAACCGGTACAATTGTGTCCCAAGTTATCCCCGTTAGCAGAAGTGGGGAAGGAATCAGCTATTTTAGTTTAAGTGCAGTTTTATCCACAGCTATTGGGCCACTGATCGGGCTTGCACTAATAGCTTCTTTTGGTTACACGAGTATTTTTATATTTTCATTAGTGATGGGGATTATTAGTTTACTCCTTGCACTTCCAGTGAAGGCACCACAAATTGAGTATGTAGCAAGTGCTGAAAGTACAGGATTTAAGTTATCTAGCTTTTTTGAATCCCGAGCAATGCCGGTATCAATTGCTATGTTAGTCATGGCCTTGGCTTATTCTGGTATCCTATCTTTTATCACGACATATGCTGCAGAAATTGATCTAGTGAAAGCAGGAAGTTTTTACTTCCTCGTTTATGCACTTATTATATTAATTTCACGTCCGTTTACAGGCAAGATGTTGGATAGTAGAGGTGGTAATAGTGTCGCTTATCCGGCGTTAGTATTATTTGCAGTCGGAATGCTATTACTTAGCCAAGCGCATAGCAGTTTCATTTTCTTGTTGGCAGCTGCGTTTATAGGATTAGGTTATGGTAATTTTCAATCGACTACGCAAGCACTTGCCATCAAAGTAACACCACCTCACCGCATGGGACTGGCGAATTCTACGTATTTTATCTTCCTAGACTTGGGTCTTGGATTAGGACCTTTCTTATTAGGTTATTTGGTTCCTGTAGTTGGCTTTAGAGGATTATATTTATCGTTAGTGGCGCTCATTGTGATTGGGATTTTCGTTTATTATGCGCTGCATGGTAAAAGAGACAAGGAAATTCTTCAATCTTAATATAATCATGAAAAATCCTGTGTAGAAATTATACATAGGATTTTTCATGTCCTAGGAAATTCGAAAACTTACGTGGATAAGTGTTTATATGTAATCTAAGCAAGTTATGCTATTTTTGAAAGATCGCAGTATAGGGAAAATACGTCATAGTGAGTTGTATGCAGTGTCCGCAGGGATTTTCGTAGCAGGGCGGACGCTTTCCGGGGGGTGAGTGATGAGCCTTCACCGCCGCGCCTACGCGCGTACGTTGTGAAGTCTCATCTTACTCACTTAATCCCTTCGGAGTCGCCGCCCTGCTGCGAAAATCCAATGATAAAACACTGACTTATCAGTGTCCGAAATTAACAATAAGTGGTTGAATGAGCCAATTTCAACAGTGTGCGTGACAATCACAACTCCGAACATTACAATGCTCACCCCGAAAGAGAAAACATGGCAGCTGAACACGACAACCCCAGTCTATCCGATACTAGCTTGCGTGCTCAGATGGCTTTATAACGTATTGTTCCAATAATATATAGAAATTATAGTCGTCTCACCCTAAGTAAAGAGCTGATTTAAGGATTTAGTTGCTTTCATCGGCTATTTGATTGCTTTCGTGATGATTTGATTGCTTTCAGAATGGAATTGATTGCTTTCAATGAATGGTTGGTTGCTCTAAGCCATTTACTGGATAAAATAGGGCCATAAAATGTAGGAAGCTTTGTTATTAGCATGCAAATATTGAATAAGCAAGTGATTTCCATTGATTTTCGCTGCAAGCGTCGACTCCAGCCGAGGCCAACAGGATGTTGGTTACGAAGGCGTTGCCACACGATGTGGCGTTCTTAGCCTTTGGTCCTCTGACTGAGCAAAATGAGCCATCTCAGGCGTACGACTGCATCGAAAATCACTGCGGTCGCTAAGACGCACTATCCCTATTATGTGCAACATCCCATTGATGTAAATCATTTCTTTTGCAATATCGGGGCACTGACAGGTGCTTGCTTTTATATTTCATGCCATTAATGATATCCTTGTTTTCAACATATAAAAGTGGATAAGCGTGCATACAATTTAGAGGAGATGATAAGGTAACTTATAGGGAAGAGGGTAGTTAATACTGATTGAAAAAGCACTTCTTTTGATAATTATATTGAGAATTTTTTCCGGAAGTATTGATATAGGTGCCGCGATGCTGATGTTAAAATTTAATGATTTGGAAAAAGCCTTTTACATTAACACATTACTAGCTTTAGTAGGTCCATGCATTTTAATCATTACGACAGGAATCGCTCTATTTGGACTAGCTGAAAAGATTTCGTTAACAAGAATGATATGTCTTTTTGGTGGTATCTTCCTCATTCTTTATAGTTTGAAATCAAATTAAGTTTAATATCTAGCAGTTTCTAAAACCAAGCCACCTTTCAGACGACTGGTGGTTTTTTTTATTGTATAAACTTCATAAATTTTCTTTGACAACTATATCGACGGCTGATATATTTAGTGTATCGGAAGGCGATATATCATCAGACGATAGGAGGTACATGCATGGGACAGGAACATCTACCTTTAACAGAGGGTGTGTATTATATTCTTTTATCACTTTATGAACCACGTCATGGCTATGGAATTATGCAGTTGACAGAGGAACTAAGTAAAGGACGCGTTCAACTTGGAGCAGGAACCATATACGGGGCGATCAAAACATTAGTAGGGCGGAAATGGATTGTTGCGTTAGACGATGACGGACGTAAAAAGGAATATATTATTACAGATTTAGGGAAAACAATGGTGGAATATGAGATGAAGCGATTATATGAGTTATATGAAAATGGTTTACAGCTAACGAAAGGGGAGAAACTTTTATGAAAAAAGTTAAAAATCGCTTGTACCTAGACTATGAAAAAGAAGAACAGTGGATAAATGACATGGTACAAGAAGGTTGGCATTTAAAAAAGTTTATGTTTTTTCGTTTTACCTTTGAAAAAGGCGAGCAAGGTTCTTATATTTATAGAAATGAATTTCTCGGTGGACGGACTGTGGAGGAAGAAAATAATTATATAGAGTTTTTAAAAGAGAGTGACATCGAAGTTGTGTATAAATTTGGTGGCTGGGCATATTTTCGTAGAAAAGCATCAAAGGGACCTTTTGAGATTTATACGGATACTAGTTCCAAGGTGTCCTACTTTAATCGAATACTATCTGTTTTCATAGCTCTTTTTCTTGTCAACCTAATGTTTGGGATAATCAACTTAGCAATCTCTCAAGCAGCTCCATACTTAAGTGTAGTCAGTTTTATTGCTGCGATTGTTATATTGATTCCAATAGTAATAATACTTAGACGTAAAAAAGCATTGCAGGAGCAACAAAACTTATTTGAGCAATAAATGGATAAAAAGGAATCGAGAAATTCGTGAACTAGGGAGGCTTCTTGATTCCTTTTATTATGTGTTCTACAGAGTAAATTAATATAAAAAACGAACTGCCCATTTCGGAAGTTCGTTAATAATTAATCTAAACGTGTTAAAGTATTTAAAAGTAGCTTTTGAAGTAAGTCTACGCTCGTCACTGAACGAATCATAGCTTGCATGTATTCAGTGCGATCTAAGTTTTCGTATATTCTTGTAGAAAAATACGAGTTGTGCGGCCATTCCCTTCACGAAATGGATGCAACATGTTTAACTCAGATTTAAAATAAGCCAATCTTTTGGCTGCAAGTTCCAAGGAGTCCCAGTTAGCTTCATTTTCTAATTGATTGAATAGGTCGGAAGTGTATAGATTCAAAAATTGCACTTGGCAAAATCGAGTAGCACCCTTCATTAATTGTACCTTTCGAAATTGACCTGCAAAAGGATATATGTCCTGAAAAAGGTGATAGTGAAGTTCGACAAAATCCTCTTTTGAAAAGGCGGCTATTTTGTAAGCACCTTGTTCAATTTGAGGCACGAATGGAAAAAGTAAAAGCTTCTGCATGTTCAAGCTCATCGAAATCGCTTATATCTAAAAGATTTATTTTTAATAAATATTTGTCGTTGTCAAAGTCATCGTACTTTGCCATCTGCCAAAGCTTCCTTGATTAAGGTTGATGTCACGTTCTTACCGGAATTGACGATTTCAAGAACATTTAACTGAAGAGAGTGGCTTAAGTACAGATTTTCAAGCTGCATATTTCTTAATACACGGTCAAACTCAGGAGAATTCAATTGAATTTGCTTCATGGAAACGACTCCTCTCTATACTACTAATTATAAGCCGAACAGCAGGTTTTTTCCACTCCATCCAACTGGGGTTTTATTCTAAAAAAGTATCAAGAATGTCCCTCGCAATTTAAATTACAGCATTTTCTTTCATCTTCCTAATTATGCTCAACTAATTCTTTCAGGTAGTCCCCAGCTTTTTCCATTCTAGATCCATACCAGAACATTTCACCTTCTACTAAGATGATTTTGGTGTTTGGCAAAAAGGCTTGAAACTCTGCTATATGTTTTTCTTGATAAGGAAATGGTTCGGAAGCAAGTAAAAGAACATCAAGGTTTGCAGCTGCTAACTCTTCTTTGGTGACAGCAGGGTATCTTGACCCTTCATTTGCAAAAGGATTATGCAAACCAAGCGTATGTAGAACATCATTAATATAAGTAGTTCCGCCGACGACCATATATGGTTTTCGCCAAATTACGTAAGCAGCGTTTTTCACTTGTTTACGTGCAGAAGGGAATACAACTTTACAAGAGTCAACGAGCAAATTCGCTTCGGACTCTTTATCTGTTAGTGTGCCAAGTGTCTTTATAAATCGATAAGAATCTTGGATTGACTGAACTTCTAGGACAAACACGGGTGCAATTCTTTCAAGAGCTTGTACTATTTCTAATGTGTTTTCTTCTTTCTCAGCTAAGATGAGATCGGGCTGCAATGCTTGTATTTTATCTATGTTTACTTCTTTTGTTCCCCCTACAATCGGTACGTTTTCGACAATTCCTTCTGGAAAAATACAAAATTTAGTGCGACCAACTATTTCATGCTCCAGACCAAGCGCAAAGAGCGTTTCTGTAATGGCTGGGCAGATTGTGATGATGCGTTTTGGCGGAATGGAGATGTTTACTTGCCTTCCAGTGTGGTCTGTTAGTATTTGTGTCATTGAATTTCCTCCTAAACAATCTATACAAAGCTTCTAAGTAATCATTCGATGTTAGAGGAGTGTTCTCCTGTTTCTAAGCGAGATTACCCACATTTAATTAATAAGGAGTGTGGACAAATCAGAGTTCGTGAGATAAATATAATTGAAGATAGGATTACAAAAGGAGGGCAATCATACAAGTAGCAGATTTGTTACTTGTGTGATTGCCAATGTTAGGCTGGATAATATAGGATCATACTTAAGCGGGTTAAGGTTTCTCCTGAATTATGATAAGTATGGGGTCTGTCGGCTTTGAATCGGATTGAATCACCATTTCTAACTGTGTATTCATTGTTATTTACGCGTACAGTTAGTTCTCCTTCAAAAACAGTTATGAGCTCTTCAGTCCCTTCTAGGTGTGCTTCCGCACTTAAGAATCCACCTTTTTCGATTTCCACAGAATAAACTTCAAAGCGTCTATTATCCTCAAAAGGAAAGTTAGGATAGACACGGTATTTTCCATGATCTTCAGATAAGATCTGTAGATCATTTCGTAAAATAACCTTTGTATCTGTTTGTGGTGTATTTATAAGGGAGGAAAAAGAAATCTTTAACCCATTTGCTATTTTCCAAATAGTTGTTATCGTTGGCGTCGATTCTCCTCTTTCAATTTGACCAATCATCGTTTTACTCACTCCAGTTAACTCTGCAACTTTTTCGAGGCTTAGTTTCTTATCTTCTCTTAAAGCCTTCAAATTTTTTGCTAATATAAGATGTATTTCTTCCATAAAAACACTCCTTTTCTCATTGCACTATATAACGTATATAATGTACAATAAAGCGTAAATCGTTATACTGACCATATAGGACATTATAACATGCGAAAGAGAAGGGGTCCTTTTATGCCGTTATTTTCACTGCTTTTATATGCATTTGTTTCTAGTTTTACCCCAGGTCCAAATAATATTATGGCCATGTTATTTGCGAACAAATATGGTTTCAAGAAAACATTTAAGTTTTGTTTAGGTGTAGGCGTAGGTTTTTTGATTATATTGATCTTAAGTGCATATTTTAATTTACTGCTTCATAATTTTCTTCCTAAAATAGAATTTATAATGAAGCTCATAGGTGCTGCTTATATGCTTTATCTTGCTATTAAAATTGTTAATAGTAAAAATAGTGGTAATGACAATGATGGAGGTAATAATAATAGTTTTTTTGTAGGAGTGGTATTACAATTTATAAATCCCAAGGCAATCTTATATGGTATAACCGCCATGTCAACTTTTGTTCTTCCGTATAATAATACCCATCTCAGCTTACTTTTTTATTCATTGCTTCTAGCTTCTATAGCCATCATGTCAACTAGTAGCTGGAGTATGTTTGGTTCCATTTTTAAAGAGTTTATATCGAAGTATAGAAATCAGTTCAATCTAGTAATGGCTTTGCTATTAGTTTATAGTGCTATTACTATTCTTATAGGATAAATCAGTCATCTTTATAAAAAAGATGGCTTTTTTGTGCTTGAGGAAATCATAAAATTCTACGCATGTGGATAACTATTTAAATTTAACATAAGTAAGTTAGAACATTTTTTAATGAAACGACGTATAGGGGGAATGCGTCGTAGTGAGTTTTATTAGGTGACCGCCGTGATTTTCGCTGCAGGACGGACGCTTTCCGTGGGGTGAGTGATGTGCCTTCACCGCCGCTTAGGCGTACGTTGTGAAGTCTCATCTTACTCAGGCAGAGGAACAAAGGCTAAGAACACCACATCGTGTGGCAACACCTTTGTGACCAACCTCCTGTTGGCCTCCTTCGGAGTCGCCGACCTGCAGTGAAAATCAATGGAAAACACTAATTTATCAGTGTCCGGAATTAACAATAAGTGGTTGAACGAGATAATATACACTGCGAACACGACAAACTCATTGAGCAGATGCTGGCTAGGCGAGTTCGGCGGGCTTTTTGTCATATTATTCCTATAAAATCCCTAAGTTATGTTCGTATCAATACAAGTTAACTTGCTGTTGTAAGAAACTAGTTGCTCTCATCCGCAATTTAGTTGCTTTCATGCCGATGTTAGTCGCTTTCGTAATGAAACTAGTTGCTTTCAATAGCTTTTTGATTGCCCATAACCATTCTTTGGAATTTTGCTCGAAGGTGTAAGACCCTGCAAGAGAGTTAGCGGCGTAGCGGCTCGTCACAACTTGCCTAGCACCCTCCTAATGGAACTTGTTAGGACGAATTATCCCTACTATAAGAGATATCCGATGGATCAATTATTTCCATTTCCCATATTGAGGCAGAAAGAGGGAATTAGTTCACTTATGCAAGAAGAAAAACAGTCATTTATAGCAGAAACAAGGAGAGAGAAAATAAACTTACCTTACATTATGAATTGACCTAATGATATCACTAATTTATAATACCTAGTAAACAAGTTAGAATAGTAAAAATTAAAAAAGGGAGCAGGATAATATGACTCAATCGATTTCAATTCTTTTTGATAATGTATGTCTTTCTGGAGTACTTCATCTCCCTCGTGAAACTCAAAACGAAAAAGTTCCAATTATTGTTCTTTTACATGGGTTTGTGGGGAGCAAGGTAGGAGAGCATCGACTATTTGTGAAAGCTGCCCGGAAATTTACAGAAGAAGGCTATGCTGTTTTTCGTTTTGATTTTAGTGGTTGTGGAGAAAGTGATGGAGATTATGCTGACGTCACAGTTACAAAGCAATTGTGTGAGGTTCAAGCAGTACTGGATTATGTATCGAAGCTAAAAGAAGTAGATACTAATAATATCATTTTGATCGGTCATAGTTTAGGAGGAGCGGTTGCATCTTTAACGGCATCTGTAGATAAGCGAATCCGTAAAACGATTTTGTGGTCGCCGGTTGCTAAACCGTATGAAGACATTGCGGCTATTGTGGGAGATACAGCTTTACAAACTGCTGAGGAGCTAGGTGTCTTTGATTATCACGGTTTTTATGTAAGTCAGCAGTTTTTAGAGGATTTAAAAAATCATTGCCCACTCGAAGCCGTTCATTCTTATGAAGGGCAACTACTCGTCATTCATGCAGCGAAAGATGAAGATGTTCCAAAAGAGAATGCTGTTTACTATTCGGAATCTTTGAAACGCGGCAGTACAATCAATATCCGTTATATTAAAGATGCTAATCATACATTTGCGAGTTATTCTTTCGAAGAGCAATTGTTTGAAGAAACATTAGTGTGGCTAGAGAAAAGCGAAGTGAATGCTAATAAAATAGCATTATAAATAGTTTTTAATACAGGCACTAACTTTATTGAGCATTAAAATAGATTTCTAATTATAGTATGTGCTAGAATAAAAAACGTTATGTAAGTTACTAAAGGTAACCGTAGCGAGAAATAGCTTTGGAGGAAAGAAATCAATGAATATTTTAGTAGTAAAAGCAAATAACCGTCCAGCGACGGAAGCAATATCAAGTAAAATGTATGAAACATTTATGGAAACTGTTAAAGACGCAAAAGATTTAAATGTAACAACTTTTGACGTGTTTGCAGAAGATATGCCTTATTTTGGGCAAGATTTGTTTAATGCATTTGGCAAAACACAAAATGGGGAAGAGTTAACAGATTTAGAGCAACGCTTACTTGCTGCTAAGCAAAAAGCAATGGATGCTTTATCTGCAGCAGACGTAGTTGTTTTTGCATTCCCATTATGGAACTTAACAATTCCAGCAAAATTACAAACATTTGTAGATTATACGTATCAAGCAGGATACGCATTTAAATACAGCCCAGAAGGTCAGTTAATCAGCTTAATGACGGAGAAAAAAGCAATTCTATTAAGTGCACGTGGAGGAATCTACTCTACACCTGAGTCAGCACCAATGGAGATGGCAGCTACTTATATGCGCAATGTATTTGGTGGCGTATTCGGTATGTCTGTAGAAGAAGTAATTATCGAAGGTCACAATGCAATGCCAGATAAAGCAGAACAAATTATTGCAGAAGGTCTTGAAAAAGTAACTGCGGTTGCAAAATCATTATCTGCAGAAACTGTTAACGCTTAATACAGCTAAAAAAATCAAGAAGCCCATATTCTACATGTAGAATATGGGCTTCTTGTACTTTAGAAAACTCACTTTATGAATGAGGTTTTTTAATAGCTTTCTTATAATTGACAAGATAAATGCTTAATACGATTAAGATTAACCCAACAAGCAATGTCCAAGTGAAAGGTTCATTCATAAAAATCGTACCAGTTAGTACTGCAATAAGTGGTACTAGGAAAGTGAAAGATGCTACTTTACTAGATTCGCCTGAATTCATTAGTTTAAAGTAGAGCACAAAGGAGATTGGTATTCCTAGTGTAGCCCCATATGCTAATCCGATTACATATTGTCCGTTCCATATGATATCTGTCCAGTTTTCAGATCCGCTTCCAATAACTAAAAGTACAAACCCACCAATCATGAACTGTAAGGCAACCATCCACATGGAGTCTATGTTTCCATTTTCTTTTTTCACATAAACTGTCCCAAGTGCCCAACTTACTGCTGCTGATAAGGCCAACACCACACCGATAATAGATACTTTACCGGTTAATCCATCGGCGCTAACAGCAATGATACCAATAAAGCCCACAATTAATCCGATGATCTTTAGTCTTGTCATACTCTCGCCTAGCCATAGCCAAGCAAAAAGTCCGATAAGTACTGGTTGGAAATAAACAAGAACTGAAAATAATCCTCCTGGCAAATAGTTTAATCCCACTGTTTGAATTCCAAAAAAGAGAACAGCATTTAATAGGGCGGATATACAATATCTTGTCCAGTTTTACCGCCACTTTATTTTTCTCCAAGTAGGCAAGATGAAAATAGCTAATAATAGTCCTCCCAAAAATGAACGCAAACCAGCAAAAAGAATCGGGGGAGTATATTCTAGAGTCATTTTGTAGATAGACCAGGAAATTCCCCAAATGAGAACTAAAAAAGCAATTGCTAAAGATGATTTAAAAGAAAACTTGCGCAAATTAGAGAACCTCCTTCAAATGGCATCATATCTTCAATGTTTTCCATAAATAACTATACGCCTAAATTTTTGAAATTTCTATTGTATTGTAAAATATTACCGCTGAATGTTGTTCTGTTTATGTTCAATTGAAAAGCCAATGATTTCAAGAAGAAATCATTGGCTTTTCGTAGTTTTTATTGTTGAAAATTATACAAAAGGATTGTAAAACCGACCATTGTTAATAAACATAAACACAATCATTAGAGAAAATAAAAGTAGAGTAATACCAATTGCAATATAATCTCAGGTTATAAATATTAGAGACAATTAATTATATACAATTTGAGGTGCTTTGCGAATAGTAACTTTCCAGTTCATTCCCGTACCCACTCCATAAGTCTCAGCAAAAGATTGTTGGTTGATGGCAATGGCGATATTGTCTAAAGAATTTACATATAAAAGAGGCTCGCCAATATTAGTTGCCGCGAACGAGCGACCGTATGTCAATATGTTCTCATAAATTACGTGGTCATTTGTGGATATCACAACTTGGAATGACTCGCCGTAATCCGCTTCTAATTGTTTAAATTGCAACCGACTAATATTTGTCCAAATATTTCCAAATGGACGATCGATAATATCGACAATACCAGTAAGTTCCTCATTTACAAATGTCGAATCTTTTAATGGAAACTGAATAATAGAAGATACAGGAAGTGATGGACCAACCTCCTCAAATTGTATAGAACCTGAAGCAAGACGCGCACCTGTATAGGCATAAATATCCCGACCATGAAAAGTATGTGATTCGCCAGAGTTTGGAAGTCTATTTATTGTTTCATCAATCTCGCGTATTTCCTTAATACCGATGAATTTGTTCACATGAGTTAATGTTCCATTGTCAGGTGTGACGATATATTGGTTTTTGGCCGTTTTCACAACAACGCTTTTTCGATCGGAACCAACACCAGGATCGACAATCGAAACGAACACCGTTTGCTCAGGCCAGTAATTAATCGTCTGTAATAAACGATAAGAAGCTTCCCAAATATTATATTGTGGTATTTGATGTGTTAAGTCGAATATAGGTAAGCCACGTTGAACGGAATTTGCCACCCCATGCATTGCACTAACAGCACCATCGCTAATTCCAAAATCTGATTGTAAAACTAATAAACCTTCTGTCATGTCAGACACTCTCCTCTTATATTGTTTGTTTAAAGTTTTGAATTAAAGCATAAAAAAATCCCGTCCTCATCAATCGTATAGATTGAAAAGGACGAGATTTATACTCGTGTTACCACCTTTATTCGCCACTTACTCACATAAATAGCCTCAGCAAGTACAGAATTCTGTCGTGATGAATTCTAAACCGTGGTATTGATAACGGGTACCAAATCCCGCTTACATCTCAAGCGCAAATTAACTGCGTGTTCAATGTAGAGCTCAGAGGCCATTGTTCAAACGGAGTATTTCTGCTTCTTTTCAGCTACCGAAGCTCTCTTGTAAGAAATCCAACCACTTTACTTTTTCTCTTCATCGCTTTTACTTATAACAATTAATTTACGCGCAATTCAAAATATTGTCAAGCGTTATTGGTTCGATGTATATAATATACTAAAAATTGTACAGTAAGTTAGGGAGGGACAGGATGTACTATTTCTGACCACCCAAAATGGCAATAGGATTAAATACTTCAAAATGAATATGATCCTCTGCTACTCCCCATTCATGCAATGCTCTATTAACTGCTTCTAAGAAGGGGATAGGTCCACAAAAATAGAAATGTGCATCTTTCGATGGGACATTCGTTTGCAAGAAGTCCAAATCAACAAATCCTTGTTTGTCGAAGTCAGCGGCGTCGAGTTCCTCTTTTGTTGGCATATTGTAAAGAACGAGTGATTTCACATTGGAATGATTCTTCGCTAATTGTTTCACATGTTCTTTAAAGGCATGTGTCGCATTATTTTCTGTTGCATGGATGAAAGTGACTTCTCTTTGCGGTTGCTTTTCGACGATAGAATTTAACATACTAATGAGCGGTGTAATTCCAATCCCACCACTAATAAGGACGACTGGAGAATCTGTCTTATCCAGTACAAAATCACCTGCTGGTGCAGAGAACTGAAGCATATCTCCAACATCTATTTGATTTGCCAAGAAGTTAGAGACAATTCCTGCCGGCGCATTATTATGGGCATCTTCCCGTTTAACGCTAATACGGTAGTAATCTTTCCCTGGCGAATCTGAGAGACTATAGTGTCGAATATGGTTGTATTTCTCACCAGGAATTTCCGCTTTTAATGTTAAATATTGCCCCGCTTCGTGAGAAGGAATGGACTTTCTATCTTGTGGCTTTAGATAAAAAGAACGAACTGTATCGCTTTCTTCTACTTTTCGATCGATTACAAAGCTACGGAATCCTTCCCAACCTCCAGACTGATGTTCTACTTCCTCATATAAATTCTTTTCGATATCGATGAAGGCATCCGCAATATAACCATAAGCTTTTCCCCAAGCTTCTATAATTTCATCTGTTGCAGCATCACCGAGTACAGCCTTTACTGCTTCCAGTAATGTTTCCCCTACAACGGGATATTGCTCCGGTACAACACCAATTGCTCGGTGCTTTTCTGTCACTCGTTGTATGACAGGTTTTATTGCTTCTAAATTTGTAATATGTTCACCTGCTGCATACACTGCAAAGCCTAGCGCTTCTTGTTGGATTCCTCTTTTTTGATTGGTTTGATTGAATAGATTGTACAAATCAGGAGCTTTGGAAAATAATAATTCATAAAATTTCTTTCCAATTGCATTACTATGTTCTTTTAGAACAGGTGCCGTAGACTGAACGATTTCGATTGTTTTAGCATCTAACAAGTGATAGTTCCCCCTCAAATTGTATACTACATTCGCAATAGAAGTATTCCCATTATGTTACCTAACCATTCCAGCAAAATTACAAACTTTTGTAGACTACATATACGCTGCAAAAAGTTTATGCTTTATAAAATATGAATATAAAAATCCCACATTCTATCCGAAAAGGCAAATGTGGGATTTTTATATTCATTAAAACTTTGGAAAAACATACGAGATTAAAAACCAGAGAATGCCGAAAAAGATAATTAGATAGGCAGCGTATTTAATAAATGTTGCGCCTACCAAACCCGAATCTGACTTTTCTTCTCGACGTACTTCAACGCGTTTTTCTTCATCCATTATTAATCACTCCTAGTCTATTTCCTCTTAAGATCTATTTACCCTGGTGACTTTGAAAGTAAACTTGGAACTTTGGATAAGCAATCGAATGAAAGTGAATAAAAAAGCCAGAAATTCATTCAGAAATCTCTGGCTTATCTCTTTAATATAAAATGGACTATTGAATTTCCATACGTAAATCACCAGTTCTAGCTAATCCTCTAGCTTTTAGCAAATGATAAATCGTGAGGGAAATGAGTGCGGGTAAAATCACGCCTAAAACAATATACATTAAAAGAACCATTACACCTTGGTTGGCAAGAATATTTAAAGGTGCAATAAAAGAATTAAGACCAAGGCCTGCTAATGTATAAGGGACTTCAAAATGAAACATTAATATCGCAATTGGTGCACAAATAACAGAAGATAGAAATGGTCCTATGACAAGAAGCGGATTTTTAACGATATTTGGCACCTGTACTTTCGGTGTTAAAAATGATTGGGCGATATTTGCACCTAAATCATTTTGTTTGAATGACATCGCCGTCCATCCAGCAAATTGAGCTGTACATCCTATTAATGCGGAGGCACTGGAAATTGGATCAAGTTGCAGAGCAATTGCAATAGCAGCAGAAGAGGCAGGGGACATAAGGAAAATACTCCAAACAAGTCCAATAACTATTGACCCCATAAGCGGAGATCCTGAAACAGAGTTCGCTATGAAACTACTTAACCGCTCTAAAAGTGGAGTAGTAACCGCTGCTAATCCAACACCTGCGACTCCTCCTACTAAAATAGCGGCAAACGGAATTGCTAGCATATCTAATTTTGTCTTACCAGCAATGCGTTTTCCAACCCACACTGCAATGACGGTAGCCAACACAGCACTGATCGGCTGTCCTGTAGTAAGAACCCAGGCACTTTCTGCATTCATATGAAGCGCATTGGCACCGATCGTACTAGAGGCCATTGCACTGAAAATAACTAATGTATTTCCACCAAGCTGATAGGCGATACCTGCACCGATTGCAGGTGCTAGCATTAGTTGGGCAGCTTTTCCGATAGTTGTAAAACCTTCCCAACCAGTAAAGGTGCCGAAAGTTTCAATAAGCAGGCCGATACCTAATGTTACAAGAACAGCATTTGCTAGTCCTTGCGAGGCTTTATACATCCGTTCGATAATATATTGTTTTGTCGTTTGTTTCATTTCTAAATACCTCCAAATATATTGCATTAAATATATTGCGAATTTTTAAAAAATAAAAAGCACTCCAATAAGATGAGCGCTTAGAATAAAGCTCGAGTACTTTTTTGAAAAACTTGAATCTCTTACTACTTGTAAATTGTTATAATATTAATATAATATTTCAGACTAGTCAATAACTATTTCATAAAAGAAACTAATAAAAAGCCGAAGACTTCACAAAATCTTCAGCTTTGTAATGTATAACAAAAATGCTAGTTTATTATTTTTTCGTTTTACTACGTAATTTCTTTCTTTTTTCTTCTAAAGCTTCCGCATTTATCATTGTCTTACCTAAAGTAAGTAGGGTGATAAACATGACGCCAGTTCCTACCACTAAGTAAATCATTGTAAACACTTTTCCGAAATCCGTCGCTGGATAAAGGTTTGTTTCCACACCAGTGGGAATCAGACTTACCACGCAAAAATAAATAGCGTCCAATACGTCCCATCCTTCTTTTTTCGTATAGAAAAGAGTACCAGAAAGAAGGATAAAAAATAAAGTAGTAAACAGGGAGAGAAAGATTGGTTCCTTGAAAGCTTTTATAAGCGCTTCTAAAAATCGTTTGACAGTTAATATAAAGGACAACATATTGGTTCACCTACAAAAATAAATTTTATTTATGTAGTATAGCAAAACATCAGTGCACGTACTAACAGAAAGCCGAGTGCTATTCCCAATGTTCATAAAAAAGAAGACTAGGTTAGATAGCCCTAACTTAGTCTTCGTATAAAGCAAACTATTATTTTATCTCCATGTTTGTTGCAACTTCTGTTCTTAAAGTTTCCCATTCCTCACGTAAAATACCCATTCGAATCGAATCATAATATTGACCATTATAAAAACGAACTTTTCGAATACGGGCTTCCATTGTCATTCCTAGCTTTTCTCCAACACGTATCATGCGTTTATTACCAGACCATGTTGTATAGCCAACTCGAACAAGAGGCATTGTGTTAAACAAATGTGCCATCCAAAGTTTTAAGGCACGTGTCCCTAAACCTTTTCCCCAGTTAGGAGCTTCATGGAATACGATTCCCATTTCAAGCCATTTGGAAGGTTCGTGTTCCCAATAATACGAAACAGTTCCACAGAAGACGCCTGCAACTTCAATGGCCCAAAAACGATCTTGAGCAATATATGAATCTGCCTTTTCCATAAATGTATCTAATGGAATTGCTTTATGCTCATAATAAGGTGCATCCCATTTTTTCCATTCAGGGGTTGCATCCTTAAAAGCTAGTTCCCACAGTCTAGGTAAATCATCTGTTTGAAGTGGACGAATGATCAATTCATTATCTTGATAAAACATCAAATTCCTCTTTTCATTTCATAGTTTTAGGTATATGAATTGGACTGAAAAGAGATGGCGTATGCCTTTTACTTTCCAATCACCATTTGTACGTTTTTCATCTTTAACACTCCTCTCAAGTATGTATAATCTATTATAATCTAAGTATTCAAATAATGGTATAGCAGAAAAGGGCTTTGTAATTGTATATAGCCCAGTAGAAGTTGTATAAATTATAACTTCGTATTCTTTAAAGCTTCTCCTAATTGCTCAACAGAATTTACAATCATCCCATTTTGTTTAATCAAACCAACTACAAATAAATTGCGATACATAAATTGGTTTTCGGTTCCATCCGCCACTAATGCATCAATTTTTTTCGTATTGTCACGACCTTGTTGGCGTGTATCTGTATAAAGACCGAAAATAGGACGATCTAACATTGAAAACGCGCCAATTTCAGCAGCCACACCAGCATCAATCTCCACGCCATCAATAACAGCTACTAAAAAATCGCTTTCTTTTAATGCTTTCATATCCGCTCTCGCAATGGCAAGGCTGTCTGCATAGGCAGCTTTATCATTAATGGCCATATTTTCTTGTGGCACATATAGATCGACTCCTGGGATCGCCGCTCGCACCTCTTTTGCGACTAATTCATTGATCAATCTATCCCCTAAACCAAATAACCCGTTAGCTAAATAACCTTTTTTCATTTTAGTACCTCCAGTGTCATCGATATTATTTTAGAAAAGAATAATGCTAAATACAATGTTAACCTAATTCGAATGAAAATAGGAGTTTTGTTCATACTAGGTTGAATATGAGTATTCAATATTTCTGTGTATTCAGTGGTTCCGAATAAGGAATTTCTATGTTTTGAAGTCTTGATTAGGAGTTGCGTTTATGTACTTTATATTAAATATTTTAGGTGTTTTTGTTGTGATGGGCATCGTATTTCTATGTTCACCTAACAAAAAGGCAGTGAAATGGAGACCAATTGCTTCACTGATTATTTTGGAATTGCTCATTACATGGTTTATGTTGGGAACCACAATCGGCAGTTGGGTCATCAATAAAATTGCCTCGTTCTTTACGTGGTTAATCGCTTGTGCCAGTGAAGGAATCGCATTTGCTTTCCCAACTGTTATGGCAAATGAAACAATAGACTTTTTCTTTAGTGCATTACTTCCCATTATTTTCATCGTAACTTTTTTCGATATTTTATCTTACTTTGGCATTTTAACTTGGGTTATTGATAAAGGTGGTTGGGTTATATCCAAAGTATCCCGCCTGCCTAAATTGGAAAGCTTTTTCTCTATTCAAATGATGTTCTTGGGTAACACAGAAGCATTGGCTGTCATTCGTGATCAGCTTTCTGTATTAAAGGATAATCGATTGCTCACTTTTGGAATTATGAGTATGAGCAGTATTAGTGGATCTATTCTTGGTGCGTATTTATCAATGGTCCCAGCGGAATACGTGTTTAGTGCCATACCATTAAACTGTTTGAATGCGTTAATATTGGTGAGTATTTTAAATCCTGTCCATGTGACAAAAGAAGAAGACATTATTTATGTACCTCCAAAATCGGAAAAGAAGGATTTCTTTTCGACGATTTCTAATAGTATGTTAGTCGGGATGAATATGGTTATTGTTATTTTAGCCATGGTTATTGGTTATGTAGCACTTACAGCTGGTCTAAATGGGATCTTGGGTGTTTTTGTTAATGGACTTACGATACAAAAGATCTTCTCCATTCTTTTCAGTCCATTTGCTTTTTTACTTGGTTTGCCCGTCCAAGATGCTATGTATGTCGCGCAATTGATGGGCATTAAACTGGCTACGAATGAGTTTGTAGCGATGATGGACTTGAAAAATAATTTAGCTACGCTTCCACCACATACGATTGCTGTTGCAACAACTTTCTTAACGTCATTTGCCAATTTCAGTACAATTGGCATGATTTATGGAACCTATAATTCCGTTTTATCAGAAGGAAAGTCGGCGATTATTGGTAAAAACGTTTGGAAGCTTCTCGTAAGTGGGATGGCTGTTTCGTTGTTAAGCGCAATGATTGTTGGTTTATTTGTATGGTAAAAAGGCAACTCGAGAACATACGAGTTGCCTTTTTTGTCGTTGGAACAATTATATAAAAAGGAAATAAACAACTAGTGACGAAATTATATAAATAGAATAGATGAAACGAGGACATTAAAATGGATTTTTTTCTAATAGACCAAACAGAAATACAAACTTTGCATTCTAGACTTTCAGCAATCCAAGCAATAGAAGGAAATCCGATGGGTGTACATCAATTAGTTAAAGGTAGGACAAATGCATTTGCAGTCGAAAATATTCCCGGACCAGCGTTCAATACCGTTCGAGGGTTAAATGAAAGTGATATCCCGCATTTAGAAGAAATAGTGGGATTTTATAAGAAGCTTTCCATAAACTTTCGTATAGAAATCATACCAACCAATAGTTCGAAGTCATTGTTCAGAGCCTTAACTGAACGAGGATTTTACCAGTCGGGTTTTCACGCATCTTTTATCGGGGAAGCAATGAAAATAAATGAGCAGAGCCCTCCACCTGAAATTGAAATCGTTCCATTAAAAAAAGATGAGTTTGATTTGTTTGCGTCTATTTATGTGCAGGGCTTTGGCCTTCCTTCTTTCATTCAAAATGGTATAAAGCAAAATAATGAGGTTTTATTTGATGTGCCGGGATGGGAATTTTACGTAGCGTATGTGAAGAATATCCCTGTTGGAGTTGCTGTGTTATATATTCAAAATGAAATTGCAACGCTAGCAGCTGCAACCACATTGCCAGAATATCGCGGGAAAGGTGTGCAAACAACATTAATTCAGAAACGAATTCAGGTAGCAATCGAAAAAGGAGCAAAGCATATTATGAGTGAGGCTGCTTTTGGAAGTGCTAGTCATCGGAATATGGAACGAGCGGGACTAAAACTAGCTTATACAAAAGCTCTTTGGGATAAATTCTAATTAGGAAGGAAATAGAATGGAGATTACGACCGTTTTAAGAAATATATTAGGGGTTTTAGCATTTCCGTTAACTTCATGGAATTTAGCGATGAATAAGATAAACGAAACTGCTCCACCGGGAGAAATGATCCAAACTAAGCATTCCAACGTACATACCATTGTATCTGGGAAAGGAGAAGTTACGGTCATTTTAGAAGCAGGGTTAGGTTCAGGATCTATTGATTGGTGTTACGTTCAACCAGAGATTTCGAAGTTTGCTAAAGTTATATCTTATGACAGAGGGAATTACGGCTGGAGCAGAACGAGCAGAAAAAGACTTACTTCACTTGATAGTGTGGAGGAAATAAAAGAAGTATTAGAGAAATTAAATCTACAGCCACCCTATCTATTAGTAGGGCATTCCTTTGGAGGACTTTCTATGAGGTTGTTTGCTAGTATGTACCCGGATGAAGTAATCGGATTAGTACTAGAGGACGCAGTGCATGAAAACCAGTACATTGCCGGTAATGAAAATCAAAAGTTTAAAATGCTTATCATATTTGGTTATGTCACATCGTTAATGGGGATTCCGAGGCTAGTTAAACAGAAAGTGGGAAGGAAATTTTTATCAAAGGAATATGATAAACACTTAAAATATATAGGATACACATTAGGTGCTTATAAAGCTATGTATCGTGAGTACATAGATAGTTCTCTTTCTGCAAAACAGTTACTAGAATCAAAACCATTGCGGGAAGACTTACCATTAATTGTAGTAAGCGCTGAAAATCCTTCCGAGCAATGGAAGCAGCAACAACTACTTTTATCGACATTAACGAATAAGACAGAACATATACAAACGAAAGTAGGTCATTCAATCCACCTAGAAGAACCCAAAATTTTGATAGACAATATTAAAAAGCTAGTAGTAGAAAGAGATGGATAATAGCTATGCAAATTACAAATAGCATATTGGAAAGAATGAAACACTTATCGGAACTGAATCGGCCACGCATTATTGGAATTGACGGATTAAGCGGAGCGGGTAAAACGACGATAACGGAAACTATTATAAAAGAACTGACTAATGCAGCCTATGAGGTAGCAGTCATTCATATCGACGATTTAATAGTGGAACGGGCGAAAAGGTATAACACGGGCCACCCTGAATGGTATGAATACTACTCGCTTCAATGGGATGTGCAAGAGATAAAAGAAAAGCTTTTGGAAGCAGTATATAAAGAGTTCTCTCACTTGAATTTAAAGTATTACGATAAAGAAAACGACCGATGTTATATGAAAAGTATAAATCTAGAGCAATGTAACGTCCTTTTGATAGAAGGAATATTTCTTCAACGAAAAGATTGGAAAAAGTTTTTTGATTTTATGATTTACTTGGATTGTCCAGAAAATATACGTTATAAAAGAGTATTACAAAGAGATGCATACATTGGCAATATGAGTGAACGATTGGAAAAATATAAGCGAAGATATTGGATAGCGGAGGAGTATTATTTGCAAGAAGAAAATCCTATCGAAAACGCGGATATTGTAATAAATAGCGAAATTTATTGAAAATGAAGAGGAGTGTTTTTATTGAAACAGGCTTTATTAATCATCGATGCGCAACAGGAATTAATTGAAGGAAATCAAAATGAGAAAAGTGTTTTTAAGAAAGAAGCGTTAGTTTCTAATATTAACTTTGTTATCGACCGAGCTATAGAAGCAAAGGCATTAATACTGTTTGTGAGAGATACGGATGTTGCTGAAGGTAAAGGTGAAGGCTTTCAAATACATCAAGATATTACAATACCACCTCATTCTGAAGTATTTGATAAAGCAGCAACGAATTCGTTTTATGGCACAGGATTGCAAAGTTTCTTAGAAGAAAACGAGGTTAAACATGTGGTAATAATGGGATGCAAAACAGAACACTGCATCGATACAGCCGTCAGAACTGCAACAGTAAATCATTTGGATGTGACATTAGTTGGAAATGGACACTCCACAACGGATAGTTCCGTATTAACCGCTGAGCAAATTATCAATCATCATAATAAAGTATTACATGGACATTATAATGTGGATAATTTCTCGATTGTAAGATATGCGAATGAGGACTTGTTTCAACCAACACACGATACGTATCGAGACTAAAAAGAAAGTACATTTATTTATCCTTACCCGTACCTTTTCAATAAGTTTTTTCGTTTATATAAGTGAAAGACAAATTTGGAGGAGGGGAAAACATGCGGCCGCTTGTTGAAAAAACTCCCATTGAAGTAACAGAAGAATTTGAGATGGCAATTATGCCTTATATGCATGATTTGAAGAAGTATTGCTTTTCCCTAACGAGAACTAAATGGGATGGAGAAGATTTAATGCAGGAAACTTTAGCAAAGGCCTATGAAAGCTGGATGAAAATCCCTAAGCAAATGGCTAAGGCATATTTGTTCCGCATTGCTTCTAATACATGGATTGATAAACACCGTAAACGAAAAATAGAGGAAGACATGGGGCAAGATTTATCTCAATTTGCACAAAAAAATGAGCCTAAAATGGAGTCAGTTTTTCCGGCAATTATGGTATTGTTAAGCGAACTGTCGGCTAAACAAAGAGCGGTAGTTTTATTCGTATTAGGATTCGATTACACAATAAAAGAAACCGCAAGCTTACTTTCTGATAGTGAAGGATCTATAAAAGCAGCTCTTCATCGTGCACGAAAAAAGTTAAAACAAGTGAACATTCATGACTATTCCTATGACTTGGATGAAGATAACTTATTGCCATATGTAACTGCTTTAAGTAATCAAAATTCAAATGCTGTCCTACGGCTATACCAAAAAGAAATACAAGAACCATCTATGTATGCTAGAAGCAATCAGTCTATTATCCACTCTTTCCCAATTATTCATACTTTTGTGAGTGGCAGTACTCCTTATGTACTTATCTCAATTCCGAAGAAAAATGGGGGATTCCTTTTCGTTCCATTTTATCAATTAGAGTTATCTGCACTATTGTCGCAAATAGCTTGGTTGAAGCAAAAGGAATTTTCGACTGTAGCATAGAAAGGGGATTTTCAATGTCTAATCTTATTCCGTATGTGGTGGAGCAAACGAGTCGCGGGGAGCGCTCCTATGATATTTATTCAAGATTATTGAAAGACCGGATAATTTTTCTTGGTTCGGAAATTAATGATGTCGTGGCTAACAATATCGTAGCGCAAATGTTGTTTTTAGAGGCAGAGGATAAGGAAAAGGATATTTCTCTATATATTAATAGCCCTGGTGGATCAGTAAGTGCAGGATTTGCAATTTATGATACAATGCAGATCATTAAGCCTGATGTACGTACGATTTGCACTGGATTAGCAGCATCTTTTGGAGCTACCATACTTGTAGCAGGTACAAAGGGAAAACGTTTTGCCTTGCCGAACAGTGAAATTATGATACATCAGCCACTAGGAGGGGCACAAGGCCAAGCGAGTGATATCGAAATTAGTGCTAGGCGTATTCTTTTAATAAAAGAACGCATAAATCGCATTTTCTCTGAGAGAACCGGCCAGTCAATTGACAAAATTGCAAAAGACTCCGATCGTGATTATTTCATGACAGCAGAAGAAGCGATGAATTATGGGATAATTGATCAAATTGTATAAAAAGTGGACTCTTCATCTAACTAGATGAGGAGTTTTTTTTTATCGTTTTTCTAATACTTTCAATAGAATTGCACTTGTATAGATGTAGATACCATCCTATTTCTTTAAACTGAGATATGCTCCAGGCATTTGTTATGTTGAAAATTAGTGAGAGAAAAGAAATATATAAAATAAGGTACAAAGAACTATAATTGGATATTTTAATTTGTTATTTGTCTATTAGTGAGTAATTAGTTGTGGTTGTTGGAATAATATGAAGAAAAAAAGTGTGTTAATTGTAACTTTATACCCCTAAAAATGGTCATATACTTAAAACTTGTGACTTTGTTTGTAGAAAAAGTAGAAGTTATGAAGAAAATGTTGCCCGCAAAATTAGCAGAAGTATAGTTATGTTAATCTTCTGTCACTAACTAACTAAATGTGAATGAGAAGTAATGAGAAAATCAATAAAAGAATCAAAAAGGAGGTTTTTATTTCTAAAAATTTAGTTATAAAAGAATAGGTATATGGGTATAGTGGTTGAGAGCAACGTGAAAGGGGTGCTAACGTTGAAAAAAGTTGCAGGAATTATTTTAGTTTTTTGTGTTCTATTAGGATCCAGTACTATTTATGCTAGTGGTCTACCACAAACCTCCCTTTCTAAATGGTATGGACAATCATTTCATAAGGAGAGTGAAAAGTTTAAGGATGCTACTTCGTCAGGCGTACTAGAAGTACTAAATGAAATGAAGGGCTTTCTAACAGACTCGAAAGAGAATTTTACTGGCGCCATTACACAGTTTTTGAATGGCCAAGTCAAAGAAGTAAATTCAAACATTGACGCTAAATCGAGCGATATAAAAAATCGTATAGATGAGACCGTTAACGAGTTGGAGAAAGTTAACTTTGATGAATATGTGGACAAAGTAGAAATCGAAGAAGAAGTTCTCCGAGATGTTGAAAAAATATTGGCAGATGTACTAAGTAAATAAGCACTCATTCAGTTATTAAATCTAGTTATTCATCTAAAACTATAAGACGAGGGAGAAATTAATATGAAAAAAACAGTAAAACGTAAAGTAATCGCAGGAACAGTTGTAGTAGGACTTTTATCGAGTACAGGGGTAGCTTTTGGAGCAACAGACGCAGGTGCTGGTATAAAGAATTGGTATGATGCAAAGTTCAGAAAAGCAAGTACTGAGGTTGCTTTGGAAACAGCACAACATTCTGCTCAAAAGTTTATCGAGTTTAACGATGGAAAGAATCAGCTGAAAAGAGATGCTACTGATGACATTAATAAAACAAGAGATACTGCAACTGGTACTGCAACAGATGGTATTAAAGCTGAAAAGGATAAATATATAGCTTCTGTACAATCTACAAAAACGGATATTGAAAATAAAATAGACAGTCAGTTTAATAAAATTGAAAAAGACGCTAATAGAGCACTAAATGGTGCAAGTTTTATTGCAAAGAATTTGGCAGAAGCTGATTTGAAGAATCAAACTGATAAAGATGGAAAAGCAGCATTAGCTCATGTAAATACAGAAATTGAGGAAACTACAAATGCGGCAATATCGGAACTAGAAACGGAAATTCGTAGTACTAAGTCCTATTTGCAAGGTCTTTTGAATAACAAGAGTGGAGCGACGGTTGAAAAAATTAATAAAGCTGTAGACGATGAGATTACAAGAATTCTTGGTTTAATCACTACTAAAACAGAGCAATTAGTAGCTTCGCATCAAACAGCTATCAGCAATAAAGCGGCAGAACTAGAAGTGGCTTCTAAGTTAAAATTAGAAAATCGTGTAAAAGAATTGCTAAACGAAAAATAATTTAGCAGTAACAATATAGAGATATTCTAAAAAACTATGAAAACAAAGGATGACATTAAAATGATTAAAACACTAAAAGGTAAAGTAGTAGCAGGAACAGTAGCGGTAACATTAATAGCAGGTTCTGGTATAGCATTTGGAGCTTCTGATGCAGGGACTAAACTAGGGAATTGGTTCACTGGGCAACTTAACTTATCGAAATCTGAATTGAGTACTAATGTAGATAATTACGTAGGTGAGAAAACAACTGTTGCAATGGTAGAATATAATAAAATGAAAACAGGGGCTAGTAATAGTATTGACATTGGGAGAGAAACCTCTACAGCTGTTGCAAACAGTAACATTGAAAAGGAGCTTAAAGACCATAAAGCAGCCCTTGCAAAGAAAAGAAAAGAACTAGAAGGTTATGCGGATACGGAATTTAACAAACTGTTTGAAGCTGAAAAGAAAAAACTCCATGACCTAGGTGTAGAGGCTGCAAGACAGGCAGATGCAGATATGAGTGCTCATACCTCAGCAGAAGGAAAAGCTGCCCTAGGAACATTAAATATGGAACTTCAAGAAACGACAAATAAGGCTGTTGCAGATTTGGAAGAAGCGATAAGAGTTGCTAAATCAGGATTAGAAGAAAAGTTGGATAGCAATGTATCAACAAAAACTGAAGATCTTAAGAAAATAGTGGATAAAGAAGTATCTGATTTACTAATTTGGACTCAATTTATGACTAACTATATGGTGCAAGAACAAACAGAGGCTATTACCGCTGCTGCAAAAAAGATAGAGGGTGAAGCGAAACAAGCGATGCAGGATGCAGTTAACGGAATATAAGTTTATTCATTATTCTATAGGGACCTCTGTTAAGAGGTTCTTATTCTTTAGATTGGAGGAATCAGAATGCTAAGTAGAGTGGAAAAATATAAAAAACTACGTCCTTATAAAAAAATAACAATTATAGTTGGAGCCCTATTTTTAAGTATTAGCCTGGGAACTGGTGTGAAAACTGCCTTAGCTGATCAAGATATCCAAGGATTACTCACTAATTGGTTTAATAATAAAAAAGCGGAATCCGTTCAAGAAATTGATGGTGCAGTTGCTTCAGAAACCGATCGTCTTATGAAAAGTTTGGAGATAGACCTACAAGAAGAAATGAAAAATGCACAAAATGAACTTGCAAATTTCACTGCTAGTCAAAAACAAAGCCGCCTAGAAGCACTACAAGCATACGCCAACAACTTAAAATCAAACATGAAAATCGATAACAGTGAGCAAGAAGCAGCGGTGTTAGCCAACTTAGATGCAATAATAAATCAAGCAAAAGCACAAATGGACGAACAAGCAGCTGAGTTAAAACTAATTCCTATACCAATCCCAGAAATGTCACAAACGGAAGAACCAGTTGTATCGACACCAACACCAAATCCGGAAATTACACCTGTACATGGAAGTGGGGAAAATGTTGAGCAAGCTCCAATCAAAGAGACAAATCCGGAATCAATTCAATCTACGGAACCTACTGTAGAAGAACCAGTTGCCAGTGCTCCACCAGAACCGGTTATAGTAGACATCTACTCGGTTTCAAATTGGTTTACAATGCCTGACCTTCAAAATGTAACAGTAGAAGAGCTCACTATAGCTAGCGGCGCTTTTTCTATAAACAGTACTTTTTCTGATATAATGATGAATCCAAAGGCACGCCAAGCGATGAATAGTGTTTTAAGAGGTATCGAAAATCATCCGGAGTTTCATCAAATCCAATATAAATCAATAGAAGAGATGTCTAGAGTAGCACCATCACAATTTAATGAAAAAGTATTATACTTACTAAATAAATCGTTGAGTGCGATTACAATATAATAATTAGATAATCATATGGAGCACCCGGTTCATCTACAATTTATTAATTGTAGATGAACCGGGTGCTTTTAATTATCTATAACGTAAAAATAATTACTTTTTAAGGTAAAATATATTGCGTTTAATGGTAAAATAAATTACTATAAAAGTAACTTAAGGAGGGGGAGTAATGGACGATATTCGTTTAAATGTCGCTTTACTTAGAAGAAAAGTACCAAATTTAACGACTGCCGCAAAATCGATTGGAATTCGACCTGCAACAGTATCCAATCTGTGTACAGGAAAAATTGATTTAGGTAAAGCAGAAGTAAGAACGCTTGTTGGTCTGGCAACGCTTGCTAATTGTACAGTGGATGAATTAATCATACGGGGGGAGAAGTTAAATATGATTGAAACGCAAATTAAAACATTGGATTTTTTTGCACCACTAGTAAAAGGAGGTACAACAGGATTAGTGGCTCGTCCAGGAATGGGGCAACTTGTTATTCTGGCTGAGCTAATGCATCGTTTTAAAGAAAGTGATTATACAACTGTTTTTTTATTGCCAACTACTGAGCATAGTGAGTTAGATGGTACTACAGAGTTAGCCGACTTTATTACGGTCTCCATAGATGAGACGTTTGCAAAATTAGCAGAGCTAACGGGGAATATTATTTTTATTACTGATAAGAGTTTTATAGTATCTGGGGAGCTTTTAGATTTACAAGAAAAGTTGGTAGCAGAAAGTATTCATAACATCACAACCATTTTATTAGACCTTTCTGGCGAAGTGGTCGATGAAGATATGCCTTATGGGCCTTTAGAAACTGTCTGGCAATTGGATGCAGATCTTGCAACACGTCATCTTTATCCAGCTATCCATCCACTGTATTCAACATCCTCTATAATTGAAGGTGTGGACTTAGATGAACGCCATTTCAACTTAAGGCAACGGGCACAGAAGCTTCTACGCCGCTATCGTGAATTGCGCTCAATTGTTATTGTTCATGGGATTAATAAAATTCCAGATACAGAATTGGGAATATACGAAAGAGGAGAGCGTTTGGAAGCCTATTTTTCACAACCATTCTTTGTTGCAGAAGCATTCACTGGCCAAGAGGGAAAAGCAGTTTCTATGTCACAAACACTTAAGGATGTAGAGTCTATTTTAGACAGAAAAATGGATCATCTGTCTGTTGAAGAATTAAAATACAAAGGCAGTATAGAATAACTCAGAAAAGTGGACGGAGTAATATTCCGTTCACTTTTCTTTTTTAGATGTTTAATTCAGAAATTAGGTTTTAGTTGGTAAACGTTTAAACAGGACTATTCAAGGGAAAACTAAACAAAAATTTAAATAGTTACTACACGGAGGTTCTAATGAATACCACAATGAGCAATGTTAAAGATACTACCAAGGCTAATAATCAATTGATATACGCAAAGCGTAATATGTGGACAGGTATTTTATTTGGTTTTGGGATAGTGGCTTTTATCGATGAGGCAGTATTTCATCAGCTTTTACATTGGCATCATTTTTATGATAAATCTACAACTGAAATAGGACTAGTTTCTGATGGTCTATTCCATGCTTTTAGCTTTTTTGCAACGATTGGATCTTCTTTTTTGTTGGCTGACCTGCATAGACGGCATGCATTTTGGCTCAAGAGATGGATTGGCGGTATATTTTTAGGGGCCGGAGTGTTTCAACTTTATGATGGTATTATCCAACATAAACTAATGAGGCTGCATCAAATTCGCTATCATGTCGATGTATTTCCATATGATTTAGTGTGGAATATTACAGCTGTTATTATGATTGTCATTGGCATTGTTCTATTGTATCGAACACAAAGTTAAATGAAGGAAGCTGTTATATATGCATATTCATGATGATTCCAATGAAATTTTTCTTAGCCAACTGATACTAGTAGCACCGTTTGTTCTAGCTCTTATTTTTTATTTCATTGCAGTAAATACATCTAATCAGAAGAAAAAACAATGGCCCTTTTACCGCATACTTTTATGGACAATGGGTGTAGTATGTGCATCTTTATCGGTTATTGGACCAATAGCGGATCGTTCTCATGCAGATTTTTCTGCACATATGGTGGGTCATGTGCTTCTTGGTATGCTTGCCCCGCTACTTATGGCATTAGGTGCTCCTATGACGCTTCTCTTACGCGCGCTTCCTGTTCGGTTGGCAAGAAATCTTACGCGTTTTTTGCGTAATCGTCTAGTAAATGTTTTACATCATCCTATTTTCACTTCTATTATAAATGTCGGAGGCTTATGGCTACTCTATACAACTGAATTATTTTCTATCATGCATGAGCATGTTGTACTACATATATTCATTCATCTTCACATTTTCCTAGCAGGTTATCTTTTTACAATATCAATAATCTATATTGATCCTATTCCTTTTCAAAAATCCTTTGTTTATCGGTCTCTTGTATTATTAACTGCTTTAGCAGCGCACTCTATATTGTCTAAATATATTTATGCGCATCCTCCAGGGAACGTATTGGCCACTCAAGCGAAATCCGGTGGGATGATTATGTATTATGGTGGAGATGCTATAGAAGTAGGACTAGTTTGTATCCTCTGTTACCAATGGTTTAGAAGCACTCGATCTAGTGTGAAATGGACTGATATACAAACTTCAAATAATAGAAAGGAAATGGTTTATATGGAAAATAGACATGCAAATTTGACAGTTGTCGGGACAGATATTGACGAAGTAAAAAGACTTAATGCCAATTCAGGTATGAGCTATAACGAACTAAATGAGTGGTTTGCCGAAAAGTATAAGCGTGAAGGTATGAAAGATGTTCCTAGTAATAAGTTTGATCCAAACAAAGAGCGAGAGGTGTAGAGGCAATTGCATATTAAAGCTTTTTTAATGAAATTTGGGATGACGACTGCGGTTTTATGGATTATCTTAGGTGTTTTTTATGAGATAAAATTCACCGACATACTTATGACAAGCGTCGTATTGACTGTTGTTGGTTTTATTGGAGATATGTTCGTTTTACCTCGAATTGGAAATGTTCTAGCAGCGATTGTTGATTTCTTCCTTGCCTTGGTCGTAGTCTGGCTGTTTGCGGCCAATGTATATGATGTACCGATTGCATTATTAACAGCTGCCTTTGTATCTGCTTTAGTCATCATGATGGGTGAATTATTTTTGCATCGATATATGTCTAACCATATTTTTGAACCACGAAAAAAAAATCCGGAAGAAAAAACCGGATATTACCAGCGCACAAATTTACAAACTGAGTTTGCAGAAGAAGTGGATATAGAAAAAGTAAACAAAAAGAAGTGAAACAAAGATAAAAAACTTTTCAACTGAATGAGTATAATCCAAATCGTTCTGACCATTCTAATATGGTCAAGGAGGTGAACAGCCATGGGAAACAATAATAACCGTAATAACAACCAAAACAACCCAAACAATGAGGTCGAGTTCGGAGAGGATTTCAACTTTGAAAATCTAAATAATCCACAACGTAAAGAAAAAAATAATAACAATAACCAAAATAACCGCAATAGCAATCGTAATAACCAAAACAATCAAAATAATATTAAATAATCTTACGTCCAGTCCTTCCTAAGTTAAATATTAGGGAGGACTGTATTTTTGTTTAAAGTCTATTCCTTGGTGGTATATAGAGCTAACTTGAAGTATATGGAGGTATCCAAGTGGTGAAAAAGGAAGATATTCAGCATTTAGACATAACCGGTGCTTTCATGAATTTCTTATTCCCCTTTTCATTTCGTGAGAAGGAACGGAAAGAACTAATGGAACAATTGAAAAAACATCATTTTGTATTTTTCGATTTAGATAATCATGAGCTTCAAGACCTTTATTATGGGGAAGATATTCAAATAAATCATGAAGAATTAGATCAATTTTTTTTACCTTTTATAGAAGATAAATTATTTCCACACTCTGTGAACGAAAGAGGCTTTCTGCGGTACTCAAAAGAAATAAAGAAACCATTTACTTTAGAAGCGAAAACATATGAATTTGGATTTATCCTAAATAGTCTGGATATCATATTATGTCCTTTTGGTATTGGACTTGTCACCGTTCGAACAGAAATGACTGAAGAGCAAGAAAGCTTAACGAACGTGCTAGATTTTATGAGTCATTTTCGCGTATTGGAGCCTAAACTGGAAGAAGAAAAAGGAACTAATATTCATCAGGGTCATAAGAGATTCGGAACAACAAGTGAACTTATTTTAGAGTACCTATGTCCTTTTTTAAAACCGTTTATAAGAGAAAATAAAAAGATGGAAGGTTATTATGGGAGTCTACCGTTTTTTGAAGATGAGCGCATGCTTTCATCCGCATTTTTAATAGGTGATGAGGGTCAATCTATCACGAATGATCAATTATTCCGAATGGGACAATTGGATGGAAAAAATTCTGATGGAGAGGAATTTATATCAAGTACTAACCCCATATATATTGAGCGCTATTTGAAGAAGTGGTTACATGACAGATGGGCACCTAATACTTATACAATTACTTCTTTGCATACGCAAACGACTATTTCGATAAAAAGTAAAGACTTCTTAAAGAAGGATATTGCCAAGTTTATGAGTATTCATTATTATAATTTGTTGCTCCATTTTTATTATAAAATTATGCTGTTAAGATTGTCTTTTGAACATAGTGAAGTGAGTTGGGCGAAAGATAGGGGATATGTAGAGGAGTTAATCCAACTTATTTCTAAATTTGATTCACGTTATTATTTTGAAGAAGTATCGGTTCGATCGGAAGGGAAAGAGTTTACAAATATGTTGCGTGAAGCTTTTCATCTAAATCCGCTTTTTGAAGAGGTGAAACGAACGGTCGATGATTTATACCGTTCGCAAGATAAGCAAGCAGGTAAACGCCAAAATATGCTGTTGTTCATATTAACTGTTTACACGGTTGTCTCGGGGATTTACGGGATGAACTTAGTAATAGAAGACTGGAAAGAAGATTTTAGTTGGTCTCAAATGGCCAGTTATACCTTTTTTGAGTGGATTACTCTCGTAACGGCCATAACAGGAATAGGATTATCTGTAGCTCTACTTGTATCCACAGGAGTAAAAGGAATTTTGAATCGATATAAAAAGCGGAAGCGGGCTCACTTTAAATAACTTCTATTTCCTATTCTTGCTCATATACAGTATATTTATATGAGTATAAAACATATAGAAATAACGGAAGTTAAAGGACGGGTCTAAAAGTGAACGAAGGAAATACATCAAAGTCTATAGTGTTACCCTTAATCATTTCCATTATTGCAATATCGTTTGCGGCAATTTTTGTGAAATGGTCTAGCGCACCAGCGACTATTTTAAGTATGTATCGGATGATTTTAGCGTGCTTATTATTAGTGCCGGTTGTATGGATTAAGCGAGAGGAATTTAGAAACATAGGAAAAAGAGAGTGGAGTTTGTTACTTTTTTCGGGACTCTTTTTAGCCTTACATTTTGCACTTTGGTTTGGTTCGCTCAAGCTAACAACAGTCGCAAGTTCAACGATTATTCTTGCATTGCAACCGATAATAGCGTTAGTTGGTGGTGCAATATTATTCAAAGAGAGAACAACGACTGCAGCATTGACAACGATGGGTATTGCTGTTGTAGGAGCCGTAATGGTTGGTTGGGGTGATTTCGGTTTAAGTAAAAATGCAATTATTGGAGACATTCTTTCCTTTTTAAGTGTTATTGCCGTTGTCGGATACTTGTTAATCGGGCAAAATGCAGTGAAAAAAGTATCTCACTGGATTTATAGTTTTTGTGTTTTTGGGTTTGCAGCTATTGCATTAGTCGTCTATAACCTAGTAACAAATGTAGCGATGGGTGGCTATGATGCGAAAGAATGGGGAATCTTTGTTCTGCTTGCCATTGTACCAACCATTTCCCATGTGATTAATAATTGGTTGTTAAACTATGTAAATGCTACTACCATTTCCATGAGTATTTTAGGAGAACCAGTCGGAGCAACCATTCTTGCAGCTATCTTCTTAGGTGAACGTCTTGTTGGCTGGCAAATTGTAGGTGGATTGCTTGTTTTGCTTGGTGTTTTCTTATTTTTAACACAGCAAATGAATCGTTACAAGAAAGTGAAATAATTTATTTTTAGTAACAGAAAAAGGACTGCCCTCAAAAGACATTGAAAAATGTCTTTTGAGGGCAGTCCTCTTTTATTGAAGTGTTTTTTGAATACTAGAGACGAGGATTTGTTCTGTTGTCAATTTCTGTAGCAAGTTGATTTAGTTTATGCTCTAAATCATTAATAATGATCAACTTGGCATCCAACTTTTCTTCGAAATCTAACGATTTACCTAATACTTCTTTTATTTGATGTTCTAATTGCACAAATGTTTCAGGGGCTGTAGTAGAAATACTTGTGGAAGAAAGGGAGTCTTCATCTATAACCGCTGGAGTAATAGGTTTTTGGTCCAACTCATTTTCATTTTGTTTTTTTATAGTCAATAGTTCCTGTTGGAGTTCTTCTATAGTTATATCTTTCTGTTCTATTTCACGTATTAAGTGCAGCCTTTCTTTTTGGTATTGAGTATAGTCTTTGACGGTAGTATCTAATTTTTCTATTTGGGAGTATACTTGTTTATTTGCATCTTCCACGAAATGAATAATGTTATGCTCTAGCAGCTCAATGGTCGGCTTGTATTCCGCGAGCTTTTGATGAAGGGAAGAGACTTGCTTGTCATACTTTTGCATTCTATATTTATCGTTATTGAAACCGTCTTTTAATACTTTAATAACTTCCGTCAACTGCTTGTTCATTTGCCGTAAATCAGTGGCAGTTTTCTCTAAGTGATTAATAGTAGTCAGTGATGTTTTTCTTTGCATATCGTATAAATGTATACGATCTTTATAATCCAGCGTCTGCTTTTCCATTTCTTCCTGTAATTTATTCAACTCATCAGATAGTGCATCTTTTTCATTTGATAATTGAAAAATTTCTTGCTCTAGTTTTTCTATTAATACATATTCAGGCGTATCATCATATTTTTTTAGTCGATCAGTAGATTTAGCTAGTTCTGCTTTTAAGTAAATAATCGTTTGTTGAAGTTGTTTCGTATCGTAACTTTGGATGTCTTCACTGTTCATGTCAGTACCTCCCATCACAAATGTTCCTGAAGAAAGAAAAATTATAACTTTTCTTTTAGTAGAGTGATGACTTCTTCAAATTCCTGTTGGTTATCTACAATGATACGGTCCAGTTCCTCCAAAATTTTCTCTTGAGAAAGCATACTTTTATCGTCTACCATTTCTGTATTCTTTCGATTATTTTGGTTTATTAACAGATAATTAATAAGGTTATTCAATGTATTGCTTTCTAAAAAGATAAAACTATTGTCATTTTCCTTTTTTTCTTCTTGTTGCTCGTCTAGTTGTTCCTTCATTAATCGACGTATTAAATTTTTTATTGAAGTTTCGTGTTCATTTCCATTCAGGTCTCTCATTTTTCATCCTCCTGTTTAAGGATAGTCCCGTTCAAACTGATGGGATTAATCGCAGTTACTCCTTCTTTTGTTTGGTCACTATATGTAAACCCCATAATACTGCCTCCATAAGACTTTTCAGAAGTCCAAGTAATCTGGAAATTGGAAAAAGTAATGATTTCATTAGGTTCAATGGAAGATTTACCTAAAGGTTTCAACCAAAATTCCTCTTTATTCGTTTTTTCATTTATGCGTTGCCATCCTCCTGGACCCTTTAGTGATTGTTTAAAATCTTCATAAACGTACTTCCCAGAAAAAGAAAAAGGCGATTCATTTGAGATTTTAATGCATAAATACGGATTTGTAATCGACTTATTGCCTGTATTCATTACATGGTAAGACCCAAGGCATAAGCTTTCCTGTGTAGGATCATGGGATATATCCAATGAATAAGTAAAATAGCTTATTATATTCGGTTTACCAGAATTATTAAGCTCAACTACTAACTTTTTTATTTCATCTAAGTATGATTTCTTTTGTTGTTGTAGCTTTGCTATTTTTGCTTCAACATCATTCGTATCGTATTTCACTACTTCGCACTCCTTTTATCAAAAAAATGAAGAGAGAAATATCCTCTCTTCATAATATGTTTGGTGCATACCTAATATCACCATTGTCGGCATTAAGGAAAAACAACTGGGCATTGTAGAGGACGAACTGGTGCAGGGCATTCAGTTGGTAAATCATCTCTAGGTTCACAGAACTCAGCCAAGAATTCAACCGTTACAGGGAATGTTGATTGGATGCTTTGGCAAGTTACTATGGAAAGGGTTAAACCTGCAATATTGATAGAACCAGCAGGAATAGTTGGTGTCGCTCCAGTTCCTACTGTGAGTACTCCAGGTGTACAGATGAAGCAGTCTAGATCTGTGTACGTTATTTCAACATCCGTTCCATCAGGAGCACACATAGTTACTACTTCACAACGAGAAAGTAGGAGACTTGGATTTACAGTTGCAGTTGGAGGTGCACTAGTCAAAACTGTTCCGTCTGCTAAAGTAATACAAAGCGTTATAACAAAGTTTTTACGAATATTAAGTTGTTGTAGCGTAACTGGTGTTCCATCAATGACAAATGGACGATCCTCACGATCTACAATGACAATCGGACTAACAGGACTAGGAGTCACTTCACATTTTACGACGGCACCAGAGAGTGTCAGTGGAGCTGTGGATGTAGGTACAGAAGCTGTTGGAAGGAATACAATATTACCTGTTGGTAGAACATAATCAAACGATCTTTCTTTCACAATCCAGTCATAAACCTTATCGACATTTATACATATTAGTTCTTGACCACCACTTAAATTTTTTGCTTGCATATTTGCGAAAACCTCCATTATTTTTTTGCTTACACAAGTATCATATGGAGTTAGTGCTCAAGCGTATAGGTAAAGTGCTTACCAAGGCATTATTTAAATTGACTGTTTTAATGATTTTTTGGCAAATCGATTTACATCTAAATCCTAGTGCATGTACTTCTGTGCACATCTTAATATGGAAGCAACTATTGATGGAGGGATGGTATGGGTAGATTTGCAACCCCAAAAGGCTTTATACCAACTATTAAAATTTGTCACCCAATGCAATCGTCCTTAATAGTATAGTCGTATATCGCAAAGGGGTGAAAATAATGGAAGATTCTAAGCTATACTCTACTCAAGACATCGAAAACCTAAAGCAGAAAATCGCGATTTATAGAGACACATTAAATTCATTAAAAGCTGGAAATTCAGCAGAAGTTAAAAATGGAACAGAAAAAATTCCAAAAGAGGAGTATGGGGAACGAGTGAAGAATATTACAGTTCAGATTGAATCTATCAATCAAACTGTAGAGGTATTAAGTCAAGACATTTCTGTAATTATGGATTTACTAAAATCTAATGAAGTGAACAATCTGATTGAAAGTATAAATACGCTAGTCGATTTACACGATTCGATAAATATCATCAACGAAAACGAGGAGAGTGAGATTGAAACCGAAATGAATCATACCGAGATATTAACTTCTCCGATCCCAACATCGGCTCTTCCTCTATCTTACAAACAATTCAAGAGCTTTTTTAATAATGCAAACGATATCCAAGAAGTTTCGGTTAGTCAGGAACCTATAGTAAGCTTAAGTTTAGGGAATAATCGTGAAAAACAACAAACTATTGGTAGAAGAAGTTTTCCATCTCTAGGAGTTAACTCTACTCAGATAAGTAATAGTCAGTATAGGAGTTCTCATACGAGAACCGCGAATACTTTAAATAGAGTTGTAATAAAACAAGCTATTCCATTAAAAGTAAATGTAAACCCTTCTATTTCATTTATAGCAAATGATATTCAATTTGAAGAAAATACAAATGTTGGAAAATCTTTCGATATAGTACAGAACGAAGCGAAAATTGAAGAGATAGAAAATACAGTTGAAATGGTAGTAGAAGATGTAAGTGAGATGGAAGTAACAGATGCAGGTAAAGTGATAGTAGAAGATATAGGTGAAATTATAGTAGAAGATACAGATGAGATGAAAGTAGAGGATACAGACGAGATGAAAGTAGAGGCAAAGGTAGAAGATACAGACGAGATAAAAGTAGAGGATGAAGTCGCGGTAAAAATAGAAGATACGGTCGAGATGATAACAGAAGATAAAGATGAGATGGTAAATGAAATAGTGGATAAATCAATTGTAATGGAACAATCAGAAAATAAAGCGAAAAATAGGGATTTTTTATCATTTTTTAATTTTTTCCTAAAGAAAAGTTAAGGTGAAAATAAAACAAGTGATTATTTCAGAATTTCTTTTAAAAGAAATGATAGACCATGCACGTAATCATCTTCCGTATGAATCGTGTGGGTTACTTGCCGGTATTAATGGAAAAGTAAATTCATTTTGGGTATTAGAAAATGAACTAAAATCGGATAGGCGTTTTTTTGTTTCAAAGACAATGGTGGAAAAAACGCTTAAGCAAATTGCAGAGCGGAAAGAAAATGTGATAGCTATCTATCACTCCCACCCAACAACTGCAGCCATACCTTCTAGTTATGATATTATAAACCACCCAGATTCTGATATTAAAATGCTAATTGTCTCTTTTAAGTCAGAACCTCCCGAAGCAAAGTGCTACCACATTTTACACCCTACGTATTCAAAATGTCCTTTTTTAATCGAAACATAATATTAGCCCTACCTTTATTTACTAGTTTTAATATACTACACCATAGCGATGGAGGTGAATTACATTGAAAAAGAATAAGGCAAGTATTCAATATATTAAAAAAGCCTCTACGAACACTACCCAAACGCCTACCGTAATAAACACTTTAGCAGATGGAAAAAAAGTAGTTAAAAACACTAAGCGTGGAGGGTGTTGTGGAAGATAGAATGTATATCTACTATATATAAGTTGAAAAAGGCATCATTCCCTTAAAAATTGGAGGGAATGATGCCTTTTTATAATAAATTATTTATTTTCAAAAATAGCTTCAATTTCATCTAACATTAAGTTAGCAGCTAAAACTCCACCAGCTGTATTCCAAACTGCATCACTAACTTCGTGAACGTTTCCGCTTTTCACTGCACTTAAATTTTTCCAAAGTGGATCATTTGTCCATTCTTTTGCTGTGTCAAGAGCAGCCTGGTCACCTTGTGGTGCATATGTGAAGTAGAATAGAATATCTCCATCCATTTTAGGTATTACTTCTTTCCCTACTTCTATTGCCAGATTTCCTAGTTTAGTATCTGCTTCGAATAACTCAGCTTGCGGTGCAGTACGATGGAATCCTAATTTATCGAAAATAACTCCTGAGAAAGAGTCCGTATAGTAAATACGTGATTTTCCTGCCATAAAACGAACAACGGATATTTCTTGATTGACTTTATCGCCAAGGCTTTGTTTTACTTTTTCTACGTGTGCATCAAATTGACTTAATACTTCATTTCCTTGTTCTTCAAGGTTTAGAGCTTTTGCATATAATTTAAAGTTATCTTCCCAGTCGCCTCTTAAAGTCTCAGAAAAAACAGTTGGAGCAATAGCGCTTAATTGATCATAGATTGCTTCTTGACGTATTTTCGTACCAATGATTAAATCTGGTTTTAGAGCTGCAATTTTCTCTAAATTTACTTCTGATTCTGTTCCTACTACTTCTACTTCTTTCATTTTATCTGAAATATGCTCATACCATGGATCGCCTAGCCAAGATTGTACAGCGCCTACAGGTGTAACTCCTAATGCAAGAAGTGCTTCTGTTCCCTCATTAGAAAGGATTACTACTCTTTCAGGTGTTTTATCAATAGTAGTTGAACCCATTGCATGTTCAATAGTATAGCGAGTATCTTCTGTTTTATTTCCTGTGTCTTGTGTATCATCTGCTTTTTCTTCCGTGCTTCCACATGCAGCTAGAAATAAAATGCTCACGATAGAAATAAGGATGAATAAGAATTTAAAAGACTTCATCTAAATAGTTCCCCCTAAGTATGGTGCTAATGATAATCGTTTTCATAACAAATTTTATAATAAGACCATCCTATGAACATGTCAATATGTAATTGAAAATGATTTTCAGGCTCATTGACAGTGTATTTAACATCGAATAGACTAAAGTGTGTAAAATTCTTTACTAATAAGTTGTTGGAAGGGTTTTTGTTATGTTGTTAAAAAATAATGGACAAAGGTTAATTGGACTTTTCATTGCCATTTTTTTATTACTACTATTAATGTGTGCAAGCATTGTTTACGGATATACGGATACAACATGGAGAATGGTCTTGGATGCTTTTCAAAATAATAACGGTTCAAACGAACATATAATAATTGAAACAGTTAGATTACCACGGTCATTAATCGCCGCCGCCGTTGGGAGCAGTTTAGCTATTTCTGGAGTTCTTATGCAAACTTTGACGAAAAACCCGCTTGCATCACCTGGAATTTTTGGAGTAAATGCAGGGGCGGGGTTCGCAGTAGTCCTAGCAGTCACTCTATTCTCTGTAGGGAATCTTCAAGCTTTTACATGGATATCCTTTTTAGGGGCAACTGTCGCAGCGATCGCCGTATATACAATTGGTTCTACAGGTAGAGAAGGATTAACACCCATGAAATTAACATTAGCTGGCGCAGCAATTTCAGCTATGTTTGCTTCTTTTACTCAAGGTTTTCTAGTTATTAATGAGGCTGCCTTCGAGCAAGTTTTGTTTTGGTTAGCGGGGTCTGTAGAAGGACGGAAAATGGAGATTCTAACTAATGTCTTACCTTATTTATTGATAGGTTGGCTAGGATCGCTCATTATCTCTTCCAAGATGAACGTTTTATCAATGGGAGAAGATGTTGCAAAAGGATTAGGTTTGAATACAGGGTTATTAAAGATAATGGTCGCAATCATTGTCATATTATTAGCAGGAGGTTCAGTAGCAATTGCGGGTCCGATTGGTTTTATTGGCATTGTTATTCCTCACGTAACAAGATCTATCGTTGGAATTGATCATCGTTGGCTCATCCCTTTTGCTGGTATTTTAGGAGGCATTCTTTTACTTGCTGCAGATATAATGGCGAGATATATTATCATGCCACAGGAAGTTCCCGTTGGTGTAATGACGGCGATTATGGGAACTCCATTCTTTATCTACATTGCAAGAAAGGGGTTTAATGCGCGATGAACCAATATAAAAATTTTAGACCGATGAAAGGAAAAGTATCTTTTCTTTTAGATTATAAAGCAACTATTGTATTAATAGTCTTGATGATAGTAGCAGGAGCTGTTTTCGTTATAAGTACAGGAATGGGCGATATGAAAATAAGCCCTCTTGCTGTTCTAAAGGTGTTTTTTGGTGGAGGAACAGAAATGGAGACACTTGTCGTTCAGTCGTTTCGTTTACCAAGGATTATCGTTGCACTAATAGTTGGAATGGCACTAGCGGTTGCAGGGGGGATACTTCAAGGGATCATTCGTAACCCCTTAGCATCACCTGATGTTCTAGGGCTTACTGGTGGAGCTTCCGTTGCGGTAGTAAGTTTTTTAGCATTTTTTAGTGACCAGAACAATGCTTTGACAGTAAGTATTAAATGGATGCCTTTAGCTGCATTCGCTGGAGCAGGTTTTATTGCAATGCTCGTTTATTTCCTAGCATGGAAAAATGGAGTATCACCGATAAGAATTGTTTTAATAGGGATAGGTATTTCTGCTCTTATGCAAGCTCTAACAACTTTAATGATGATCATGGGTCCTATATATAGAGCGAGTCAGGCGAATATTTGGATTACCGGTACTGTATATGGATCAAGTTGGGCAAATGTAGCAATATTAGTGCCATGGACTATAATTTTTATTCTAATCGCCATTTTTATGGTAAAGAATATAAACATTTTAGAACTTGGAGACGATATTGCAACTGGTGTAGGTGGTCACATTCAGCGTCACCGTTTTATATTGTTATTGATTAGTACGGCACTTGTAGGAGGATCTGTAGCATTTGCAGGTGGTATTGGATTTGTCGGTTTAATGGCTCCTCATATGGCAAGAAGATTAGTTGGTTCTTCGTTTGGAGCATTATTACCCGTGTCAGCATTCATCGGTGCTATATTAGTTATGCTAGCGGATCTAATTGGAAGAACAATGTTTTCTCCATTAGAAATTCCAGCAGGTGTGTTTACAGCGGGAATAGGAGCACCATATTTTATTTATTTATTGTTTAAAACGCGTAACGCATAGATGATTCATATAGAGGTTTCGGAAAAGGAGTGAATGAAATGAAGACAGCCATTGAGACAAAAAACTTAACTCTTTCATATGGGGATAGCATTATTATTAATGAATTAGATCTTCAAATTCCAAAAGGTGAAATTACCGTTTTTATTGGTGGAAATGGTTGCGGAAAATCCACACTTCTTCGTTCTATTGCTCGATTATTAAAACCAAAAAATGGAGCGGTTTTGTTAGAAGGAAACGCAATTTCCAAAATGTCTACAAAGGATGTTGCGAAACAAATGTCTATACTTCCTCAATCGCCTATTGCGCCAGAGGGACTTACCGTTCTCCAGCTAGTAAAGCAGGGGAGATACCCTTATCAAACGTGGTTAAAGCAATGGACAGAGAAAGATGAGGAAGAAGTAACAAAGGCTTTAAAAGCTACTGGGATTGAAGATTTAAAGGATCGTCCTGTAGATTCCCTATCAGGGGGTCAACGTCAAAGAGCTTGGATTGCTATGACTTTAGCACAAGATACAGACGTCATTCTTTTGGATGAGCCTACAACTTATTTGGATATGACGCATCAAATTGAAATTCTCGATTTACTTTATGAATTAAATGAAAAAGAGCAGAGAACAATTGTAATGGTGCTGCATGATTTAAACTTGGCGTGCCGCTATGCGGATAATATTGTTGCGATAAAAGATCGGAAAATATACGCACAAGGGAAACCTGAACATATTATAAGTTGTCCTTTAGTGAAGAGTGTATTTGGAATGGATTGTCAGATAACTGTGGATCCATTATTTGGAACTCCACTATGTATTCCATTTGGAAAAGGACGATGTATTTTAAAGGAAGTAGTGTTGTAATTGGACTCTAAGCTGGATAAGCTCCGTGAGCTACGTCTTACAACTGAAAAAATAGAATCGCCACTTTCTATTGAAATTAGTGAAATAATAGATGAACAATCAATAAGTAACTACTTAGACATCCTTAGTGCTCATATAGGTGCTTCTAATACTAAGGTTGCGGCATCATTATTTGTGAAACGTTATTCATTTATAACCGTTCTTTATTTGTATACAATGACAGCATGGAATGAAAAGTTAAATATTTCTTATGAAAATGTATCGTTAGAATCGGATGAAAGTGACAAACTTTGGTTGCCAAATTTCCACTTTCATCATTTAGAGTTGGAAACTTTACAAGCTGATAGAGACGAGTGGCGTTCAAATTGTATAGAATTACTATTTAAAGAGCATATTTCCCCAATACTGAATCTACTGTCGCAAACAACAAAAGTTTCTAAACTAATTTTATGGGAAAATATAGCGGTTTACATATCTTGGTTGTATGAAACAGTATTAGTGGCTGAACCAATAGAGATAGTTAATCGTTCAAAGGAAGATTTTCAATTTATTATGAATCGAGCTCCTGGCCACTTATTCGGAGATTATGATACAAACCCGTTAAACAGATTTTATCGCGAAGTGCAAGGAACAGTAGTTAGAAGAAGTACTTGTTGTTATTCACATTTAACAAATAGCAGCAAGTATTGTAAAACTTGTCCTCATCAGCGTTGATGAGAAGACATATTAAATCATCCAAGAGAGAACCTCTTTTAGAATTCACTATCTAAAGGAGGTTCTATTTGTGTTATGGTTAAAGAAAAAGGAGTACAAATTATGTACAAATATACATATGCACAACCAATTTCTATTGAAACAACACCATTTACACCCGTATACAATGAAGAAAATATCGCTACGTACAAATTTCAAAGGCATTACTCTAATGGAATCAAAAAATATATAGACAAGCTAATGGATTATCGCTATTTTTTACAATATGATGTATATGACTTGGATGACCAACTCGTGTTTACATGCAAGAAGGTGACGAGAAAAGGCAGGGTCTATTATGAAGCTTACGACTATTTGCAGCAACAGAAGTATACAGTTGCTTATGATAAATGGAAAGAGCTAATTCCAGATTTAATCATTACCAATGGTGATATGCAAATAAGCATACAGAAAGAAATGGAAGGCTGGTCACGATACATCTGGAATGACAAAGAAATTGCGAGATGGAAAGCAGATGTAGAAGAGGAATTTATCATTCAGTTGGAAATAGCAGAAGATTCACCGATTCAACATGCCGCATTTTTTATTGGGATTAGTCAGTGCGTGCTGTTTATCGGCGGGTGACATTACATAAGGAGAAAGATGGTTAAGTCATGAGACATTTAGACAAAAAAATACTATTTCCTATAGTGGCCGTCCTTATTTATATAATTTATGGATCTTATGTTACGTTGCAATCACCACTTGTTGGCATTGATGTTAAACATCAAAACGACACTTGGAAAGTCGATTATATATATGACAACGGGTGGGCATATAAACAAGACATTGAAATCGGAGATGTTTTGTTAAAAATAGACAGTGAGAGCCCGGATAAAAACAATCAGATTATAAAAGAGCAGATGATTAGAACGGCAGAGAGTCTTTCTTTTTTAAGTGAAAATGGCGAAGAGAAAAACTTCTTTCCTTCTTACGCATCGTTAACTGATCAGCTTTTCTCACATTTTCTCTTTCCCTTACTATATTTGATATTAACTATATATATAGCTATCTATATTTACCGAAAACAAAAGGAAGAATTTTCTGCGTTCGTTTTAATCCAATTTTTATTGTGTATCGCTGTAGCTTATGGAAGTGCAGGTGCTTCGAGTCGTGGAGATCTTATAGCTCGAATAGTAAATGGGGTAACGCTTGTCGGATGTCTTGTTCTTTATATCCAGTTTTTAAAAGTTTTTTTGGAGAATTTCCAAGTAACATTTATCAGTCAGTCAACCCTTAGAAAATTACTTTTCCTTCCGATATTTATTTTATTGACTAATGTCGTTATTTTATTAATTCCCTCATTGAAGTGGATCGAATTGATATTGGAATTGGGTATATTTAGCTTATTGCTACTATTTATTTTAGCTCTATTTATTAGAAACTACTCTAAGTATAAGGGTCAACCTGGTATTCAAGCGGTTAAGTTACTTGTTTTCATCTTTATATTAGCCTTTAGTCCATTTACGTTTTTATATGCAATCCCGGCAGTCTTTTTTTCAAGTTACATAGTGAATGCTGAATGGGCCGTTATGTTTTTAGTTTTCATTCCTATCGGCTTTATTTATTTACAACTGACAGAAAGGCTGTTTGATATAGACTATATATTAAACCGGTTTAAGTATTACACTGTACTAGCTTTTCCATTCTCAATCATCATTTGTGGAATTATTGGCTTATCTTTGAAAGAAAGTATATCCTTCGAACAAATTCTCTTTCTGTTTATCGTACTTTTTAGCGGAATCATTCTCTTTTTATACGTTAAAGAACGATTGGATTACACAAATAGAAAGTATATGTTTTCAACGAGAGGCAATTTACAAACAAATATGTATACCTTTTACCAAAAAACGAAAGACGAGCACCAAGTACAAATGGTTGTGAATCGGATTTTGAAAGAGATGGAAAACACGCTGAACCTAAAAAGTGTAACTTTTGTAGAAATGTATCAAGAAGAATTGACAAAGACCTGGAAAGTTCAATGTTTATCGTCCGCTACTTTTATAAATCAAACGGAATTAGAGACAGTGGAATGGGAGAACAAATCGATAGGGGATATTTACACTTTTTCAAAAGGTTTTGCTGTAGTCGTTGGTAGTTATACTGGTATTAAAAAACTTATTTTATGTGATGATAAAAAATCGGGAATGAAATTGGAAGTCCATGAGAAAATATGGATTGAAATGATGGCTTATTTTGCAAATGTAGTCGTGGAAAATATGAAACTAATTGAAGGATTAGTAGAACAAATTGACGAACTGAAATTGAGAGAAACAGACGAGCATCCGAAATGGCTATCTAAATTATTATTTGCACTTTCGGAAAAAGAGCGGGCAAATTTATCCAATGATTTGCATGACTCCATATTGCAAGAACAATTGCAGCTGCTAAGAGAAGTGGATAGCGTGTATGAAATGTTGGATGATCCAGTGATAAAAGGTAAATTGAGCGAGATGAAAGAACAAATGTTGGATAATGTACATCTGATTAGAGAAACATGCATGGAGCTAAGACCGCCATTACTGAGTGAACAAGGATTGAAGGAATCACTACGCAGGTTGATCCGCCAAACCAAACTTCGTTGTAACTTTCTTCTGTATGTATCAATAGGGGAGAATATTCACCAAAGCAAGGAGGAGGAGCTTATTTTCTATCGCATTTTTCAAGAGTTACTTAATAATGCAATGAAACATTCCCAAGCCAAAAAAGTAAGCATCGATTTTTATCAAATTGATCATTCCATCATTTTGCAATATGAAGATGATGGAGTCGGAGTTGATCTAACAAATGGGGGCAGCTCATTTAGCTCCATGGGTCTAGTGGGGATAAAAGAACGAATTAGAAGTATCGATGGTCGGATAGAAATAATTACATCTATAGGCCAAGGGATGAAGATCAGAATTGAAGTAGAAAAGGAGATGATTTGAAATGATTGAGGTGCTAATTGTCGACGATCATCCGTCTGTAAGCGAAGGGACAAAGGTTATTATTAACCAACAAAAGGATATGAATGTTACTGTACTGACAAACAGTCTAGAGGTTATGAAACACTTAGAGCGAGCAACCTACGATGTGTATTTAATCGATTTATATATGCCCGAATTAAATGGTTTGGAATTGATGAAGCTAATTAGAGAGAAAGAACCGGATTCTATTATCTTAATTTATACTGGATTTGACATCGAAACTCATTACAATGTGTTGATAGAAGCTAAAGTTTCCGGCTTCTTAAGTAAAACCGCAACAGGAGATCAAATTATTACGGCGATTCGATGCGCGCTACGAGAAGAGGTCGTGCTTCCATTATGCCTATTCCGTCAACTTAAAAGAATAGAGATGCCCACAACAGATGCACTTGATAATGAAACTCCTTTAGTGAATATTCGTTTAACAGAAAAAGAACAAACTATTTTAAGAGAAATAGAAAAAGGTTATACGAATAAAATCATAGCGAGAAATTTAATTATGAGTCAACGGACGGTAGAGCATCACTTAACGAAAATTTTCTCCAAACTGGGAGTTGAATCACGAATGGAAGCTGTACTGAAAGCACAGGAACATCAGCTATTATAGATGAAGAAGACACCCATCTAAAAGGGGAGGGGGACGTGTGATGAACGGAGCGGCAATGTTCAAGATGACGCTATCAATGGCGATTTTCGGATCAATTGGTTTTTTTACAGTGAAAACTGGTATACCAGCAGTAGAGTTAGTTTTTGTACGCTGTATTTGTGCTACACTTTTTTTAGGCTTTTGTTGGTTCATTACCGGACAACACAAAGTGGAAGTTTGGAAGAAACGTGAAGTTATACAAACGCTCATTTGTGGTATCTTTCTAGTGTTAAATTGGGTGTTTTTATTTAAAGCATTTGAGGAAATGTCGATTACAGTAGCCATTTCTATTTATAATTTAGCTCCTATTTTTGTATTGATATTAGGCAGCTTGTTCTTAAAAGAGAAGATGACACTTACTTCTTTGCTAGCAATTATCGTTTGTTTTCTCGGCAGTATCTTTATTATCGGTATTCAAAATTTCACTTCGCTAACCGATTTCATGAGTTCAGGTTTTGTGTGGGCTTTGTTGTCAGCATTGTGCTACGCGTTGACGATGTTGCTTGGAAAAGGGATTAATGGTTTAAGTGCGTATGCCATGACATTTGTACAGACGGCGATAGGTATTTTGATATTATGTCCTTTCATGAATTTCGATGTATTTCATGGTTTAAATAGTTCAAATTGGCTTTACATATTGGGAACTGGCTTGATACATACGGGATTTGTATATTACTTATTTTTTGATAGCCTTCGCAAATTATCAACAGTGGTTATATCTGCTCTAGTTTTTGTAGATCCAGTTGTTGCTATTTTACTCGATACAATTATTTTAGATTTCCGCCCATCGTTTTTGCAATCTATTGGTATTTTATTTATTTTTGGGGGTATTATTTACACTTTAGTCCAACCAAATATAAATCGGAAAATAGAAGTTTGAAAATGAGCGAGAAAAGGAATAATGACTATACAGAGTAACTTGAGGAGGAAAACAGATGGGAAAACTAACGCTAAAAGAACAAGTTTTACTTGCCTATTATATTTACAATTTCATAGAGGACAATGAACAATCGATGATGGAATTGGAACAAGTCTTGCAAGATAGTCTTCAGGAAAACCATGCAAATGCTTTAGAAGAGCTTAAACAGGAAGGCTTAGTCGACAGTACAAAAGAAGATAAGAAACAACGAATTACGAATGAAGGGGTATTATATATAGATAATATCCTGCACATTCAATCAGAATCAACAGACGGAAACAAATTAGCATATGTGAAAGATAACCTTCTGATCTATGAGATAGCATTTACAGAGGATAAGTTAAAAGCGTATGTCTATAAGCATGTAGGCATTATCGATGAGGATAACTAGATAGTTACGCAAAAACGTTTGACTAGCCAGTCTATTCAAACGTTTTTTTGCGTTTAAGAAAATGATAAGTTCTATTGGGTATGGATAAGTTTTTCTAAACAATATAGTTAAACGCAATATAGGGATAGTGCGTCGTAGTGAGTTGTATAAAGTATACGCAGGGATTTTCGCAGCAGGGCGGACGCTTTCCGTAGGGTGAGCGATGAGCCTTCACCGCCGCGCCTATGCGCGTACGTTGTGAAGTCTCATTTTACTCACTTGATCCTACTGGAGTCGCCTCCCTGCTGCGAAAATCCAATGATAAAACACTGACTTATCAGTGTCCGTAATTAACAATAAATGGTTGAATGAGACAAACTCGTCGAGCAAATGCCGGCTAGGAGAGTTCAGGGGAATTATCGTTGCCTCAATCCAAGTAAACTTGCTATTGTGAGAAATTAGTTGCTTTCATCGGCAGTTTAGTTGCTCTCATACAGATTTTAATTGCTTTCGTACTGAAACTAGTTGCTTTCAATAGCTCTTTGATTGCCCTTAGCCATTCTTTGGAATTTATTAATTAATAACAACATAATTTTGAATGACTATGTGAGAATCTGCAAAAGCGATAGCGACGTCGTGGCTTGTCACTCGTCCAGCGGAAATATAGCGACCTCCTTATTAAGCTCACTAAGATGCACTTTCCCTATAGTGCAAAACTAATCCTTTATGAGGGGAGTTTTAAAGTGAAACGCATTAGCCACAATGGTTAGTGTACATTATTAATAGATTAATAATAAATTAGGTAGACTTTCCAATATGATACATATATAATTACATTATTATTTAGAAAAAACCGAAAAGGTTAAAAGTTTTGATTATTTAAAAGAGAGGCAAGTTAGAAAGGGGCATTACATGATTTCATTTGAGCAAGTAAATAAGTATTATGGGGATTTTCATGTACTAAAAGATATTAATCTTACCATTCAGAATGGAGAAGTTGTTGTAGTAATTGGACCATCCGGATCTGGTAAAAGTACGCTATTAAGATGTATAAATGGGCTCGAAACAACTAGCGATGGAATTCTTAAAGTGAATAATATTCAAGTAAATGAAAAGAAAACGGATATTAATAAACTTCGACGAAATATTGGAATGGTATTTCAACATTTCAATTTATATCCTCACAAAACAGTCTTAGAAAATATTACACTTGCCCCTATAAATGTTCTAAAACAATCAGCTGAAGAAGCCAAAAAAACCGCGATGTATTATTTAGAAAAAGTAGGGATTCCAGATAAAGCATCCTCTTTTCCTTCTCAATTATCAGGAGGTCAACAGCAACGTGTTGCTATAGCTAGAGGGCTTGCGATGAAACCTGAAATTATGCTTTTTGATGAGCCGACATCCGCACTTGACCCAGAAATGGTTGGAGAAGTACTCGATGTAATGAAAGCGCTCGCAAAAGAGGGGATGACGATGGTCGTCGTGACGCATGAAATGGGATTCGCAAAAGAAGTGGGCGATCGAATTGTGTTTATGGATCAAGGGAAAATTTTAGAAGAGGAAATGCCGGTAGAGTTTTTCGAAAACCCGAAGGAAGAACGGGCGAAAGTATTTCTCAGCCGTATTTTAAATCACTAATCAATTAAAGGGGATGTATGAATGTTTAAGAAAAAAAAGTTTTTTAAATTTGCAGTGTTAGCGCTTATGTCAGTATTCTTTTTAGCAGCTTGTGGTACTGATGATGAGGGAAGTAAGGGTGCAACTAGTGGGGATAGTGACAAACTTGTTTTCGGTGTAAAATATGATACAAAATTATTTGGATTAAAAAACCCAACTTCCGGTGAAGTAGAAGGGTTCGATATCGATATTGCAAAGCAATTGGCTAAAGAGATTCTTGGTGATGAAACCAAAGTTGAATTTGTAGAAGTAACATCCAAAACAAGAATTCCATTATTGAACAAAGGCGACATCGATGCAATTATCGCTACAATGACAATCACAGAAGATCGTAAAAAAGAAGTAGACTTTACTGAAGTTTATTTTGAAGCAGGTCAATCTTTACTTGTAAAAAAAGGAAGCCCAGTACAAAGCATTGATGATTTAACAAAAGATACAACAGTACTTGCAGTAAAAGGATCTACATCTACAGATAATATCCGTGCAGCTGCTCCAGATGCACCAGTTTTAGAATTTGAAAACTATGCAGAGGCATTTACAGCACTAAAAGCTGGTAAAGGTGACGCTTTAACAACAGATAACTCTATTCTTATGGGAATGGCTTCTGAAGATGATTCTTTTGAATTAGTTGGTGGAAAGTTCACGGATGAGCCATACGGAATTGCCGTTAAAAAAGGAAATACAGAGTTATTAGATAAACTTAACAAAGCACTTGAAACAATTCATTCAAATGGCGAATTCGATAAAGTGCATGATAAATGGTTTGAGGGTATGAATTACTAATGATTTCAGTAGGTTTCTAAATGTTTTTTCATTCAGGATGAGCATTATTGTTCATCCTGATTATGTTAAGTGAGGTGAGAGAGATGTTGGATTTCTCTATATTAGTCAATTATTTCGATATGTTTATGTATGGATTTAAAATTACGATTATTGCTAGTTTAGTTGCCCTAGTTGCCAGTTTCATAATAGGTGCAATTATTGCTGTTATGAGAATTACACCAATCGCACCATTACGATGGTTTGGGACCGCATATGTAGAGTTCTTCCGTAATATCCCACTAGTTGTTATTGCTTTTTTCTTTTATATTGGTACTCCGGTGCTCGGACTTGAATTTTCGGGATTAACGGCAGGGACTATCGCACTCGCAATTTATACGTCTGCTTTCATTGCAGAGGCTATCCGCTCTGGTATATTGTCAGTTCCTAAAGGGCAAATGGAGGCAGGAAGATCATCAGGATTAAGCTATATTCAGACGATGAGGATAATCATATTACCTCAAGCTGTTAAAATTGTAATTCCCCCAATCGGTAATCAGTTTATCAACTTAGTAAAAAACTCATCTATATTAGCGCTTATAGCTGGTACGGATCTTATGTATCAAGCAGATCTTATCTCAGCTAAGACATATGTAGTTTTTGATGTATACATATTTGTTGCTCTATTTTATTTAGTGCTTACAATTCCATTAAGTACAGGTGTAGGATACCTTGAAAAACGTCTTGCAAGAAGCCACTAAGGAGGTGTCATAATGGATTTTTTAGGTGCATTTTCTTCCACTAATTTGCTATTTCTATTAGAAGGATTTTATGTAACGCTTAAAGTAGCGTTTATTTCCATCATTCTTAGCTTTATTATAGGGGGATTAGTTGGAACATTACGATTTGCTAAAATTCCTGTTCTATCAAAAGTATTAGTAGTATTAGTCGAAGCTATTCGAAACTTACCACTTTTATTAATCATCCTGTTTGTTTACTTTGCTCTACCCGAGATCGGTATTAATATGAGTATTACTGCTTCTGCCATTGTGGCATTAACTGTTTTTGAATCAGCTATGCTTGCAGAAATTGTTCGTGGTGGTTTAAATTCCATTCCAAAAGGACAAATGGAAGCAGCTCGTTCATCTGGCTTGTCCTATGTGCAAGCTTTAAGACTTATCATTTTACCGCAAGCGCTGCGAAGAATGGTGCCGAATCTTGTGAGTCAATTTATTTCACTACTCAAAGATACATCGCTAGCAGTTGTAATAGCACTTCCTGAATTACTGCATCATGCGAAAATCATTCAAGCGCAACAAACAAGCTATGTGATTCCGATTTTCATCTTAATCGCACTTATGTACTTCGTTGTAAACTACGGACTATCTTTAGTTGCAAAAAGACTAGAGCTAAAAAATGCATAAAGAGCAAGCAACAGATACACTCAAAAAAATGGAGTGTATCTGTTGCTTTTTTTGTAATACGGGTTTATATTTTCCTCAGGGAAACTTTTTGGATAAAAGGAAATTAAAAACCCTTAAATCTCCTTAAGAATAGTAGGGGTGAGTCTAATGGAGAATAAACAAGAACATAGTGAATATAAAAAATACGAAGAGTTAGGGTCTACTCCCAATAAAATAAGTAGATTATTACCTTTTCTAGGTCCTGCTTTCATCGCAGGAGTAGCATATATTGATCCTGGAAATTTCGCAACTAATATTAGTGCAGGTTCTGAACACGGATATTTACTGCTTTGGGTAGTGCTTGTTTCTAATTTAATGGCAATTCTTATACAATCATTATCTGCCAAGTTGGGAATAGCAACAGGTAAAAACCTTCCAGAAGTATCTCGTGAGAAATTTCCGAAGGCAGTATCGATTGGTTTATGGATTCAAGGAGAGCTCATAATAATTGCTACGGATCTTGCCGAATTTATCGGTGCAGCACTGGGATTGTATTTATTGTTTGGCATCCCATTATTACCTTCCGCATTAATTGCGGCGGTAGGATCTTTCATAATTCTTGAATTACAACGTAGAGGTGTACGTTCATTTGAAGCAGGAATAACCGGAATGCTCTTTATAGTAGCTATTGCGTTTGGTCTGCAAGTCTTTTTAGCGAAACCTGACGCTAGTTCTGTTATTGCTGGCCTTTTTACTCCAAAATTTGATGGAGTTGACAGTGTAATGTTAGCTGCTGGGATACTAGGGGCAACTGTAATGCCGCACGCAATCTATCTGCATTCCGCTTTAACTAAGAAAAGAATTATTGGTAGAACAGAATCTGAGAAAAAAAGAATCTTTCGCTTTGAATTTGTAGACATTTTAATAGCTATGGTGATTGCTGGTACTGTAAATGCCAGTATGCTAATTGTTGCGGCTGCATTGTTTTTTCAAGAAAGATTGCATGTCGAAAGCTTGGATGTAGCCTTTCAATTATTTGGAGATATGATTGGACCATTCGCAGCGATATTATTCGGTATAGCATTGTTGGCATCAGGGTTAGCTAGTTCCTCTGTAGGCACTCTAGCGGGAGATGTCATTATGCAGGGGTATATTAAGCGGCGTATCCCTCTATATTTGAGAAGAGCGATAACGATTATTCCGCCTATTATCGTCATTGCAATGGGAGTAAATGCCACAACAGCACTTATCTTAAGTCAGGTGATTTTATCATTTGGTATACCATTTGCTTTAGTTCCATTAATCGTCTTTACGAGTAGCAAGAAAGTTATGGGATCATTAGTAAATCATAAAATCACAAGCTTTTTTGCATGGGCCATTGCAATTGTTATTATCATTTTGAATGTATTCCTTATTGTACAAACAGTACTGGATATGATGCATTAAAAAAATAATATTTGAACTTACAGCGTGAACGAAATTGTTCACGCTGTATTTGTTATGGAACAATTGTGAAACTTTAACTAGCATCGTACCTATGTGTATGGTAAGATTCTTCTTATGAAAAAAATGACTAGGTAAAGAAGGAATTAGAAAATGGTGATAAGAAAGAAGAAAGGTCTAGGGGAGAAGTTAAATCTATTTCATTTAACTTGGCCCATTTTTTTAGAAGTATTTTTGTTTATGCTAATGGGAATTGCCGATACATTTATGCTAAGTGCACTTTCAGATAATGCGGTGTCTGGAGTTGGAGCGGCAAACCAATATATACAAATTGCTATTTTAGTCCTAGAAGTAGTAGGTAACGGGGCAGCAATCGTAGTGTCGCAATATCTAGGGTCGAAACGATTCATCGAAGCTTCTAAGATATCTGGGCTTGCAGTGACATTGAATTTAGGCGTTGGGATAGTATTGAGTATAGGCTTTATACTTTTCTCTAAGAAAATAATGATTGCGATGAATTTGCAAGGGGATGTCCTTGTTTATGCCAATCAATATTTATCGATAGTTGGAGGAGCAATTTTCCTACAAGCTGTCATTAATGCTTTGGCAGCAATTATTCGAGTGCATGGATATACGAAGCAGACGATGCTTGTGTCTTTAGGGATGAATATCATTCACGTTGTCGGTAATTATGCATTGATTTTCGGTAAATTTGGATTCCCAGAATTGGGTGTGCAAGGTGCTGCAATTTCTTCAGTAGCAAGCCGACTTGTTGCTATGCTTGTGTTCTTCTGGTTGTTGTACCAGGTAATGGAATACCGGGTGAAAGTAGCTTATTACTTTACTATGTCCAAAGAGTATATTCGTAAAATTTTACAAATCGGATTACCATCTGCTTTCGAACAGATTTTGTATCAAGGATGCCAAATTGTATTCCTTTATTATGTAACATATTTAGGAGCAGAGTCTTTAGCAGCAAGACAATATGCAGTGAATATATCAATGTTCACGTATTTATTTGCAATAGCAATCGGAATGGGGACGGCAATCATTGTCGGTAGACTCGTTGGTGCGAATGAAAAAGACGAAGCGTATAAGTCTGTTTGGACAAGTGTCAAGTGGGCATTATTGTTCACGCTCGTGATGGTTGCGATTGTCATGCTATTCCGGATTCCGCTGATGAGTTTGTTTACGAGTAACGAACAAGTTATCAAAATCGGTGCATCTGTATTAATCTTAAGCATTTTGCTAGAGACAGGTCGTACGATGAACATTGTTATTATTAACTCATTACGAGCGGCAGGAGATGCAAAGTTTCCAGTAGCTATGGGTGCATTATCTATGGTCATGATGAGTTTACCATTAGGATACTTTTTAGTTTTTGTATTGGATTTAGGCTTGCCGGGAATTTGGTTAGCAATAACAGCCGATGAATGGACAAGAGCCATCATAATGTATTTTAGATGGAAGGGTAGAAGATGGGAAAAGTTTGCCCTCGTAAAACCAATAGAAGAAAAAGAAAGACCAAGTGAAAGCTAAGTAGATGCTTTCCTTGGTCTTTTTTGTCAATTACTCACTAACGTAGCACAAGTTTCGAGATTTAATGTTTTCAACTGCTCAACTGCATTTTTTAGTGTTTCCACGTCTTGGACAAGCGCAACCCGTATGAAGCCAGCACCTGCTGATCCAAATACTGTACCAGGTACCATAACGACGCCGGTTTGTTGGATGACTTCAAAAGCAAATTCTTTATCATCCATATCATAAGGATATTTAGCCCATACGAACATACCGCCATTAGAAGGTGCAACAGTCCATCCTAAATCTTTTAAGCCTTGCATCAATACTTTGTGGCGCTCTGCAAATAGTTTGCGCAGGCGATCAGTAATTTCTTCTGCATTATTCAATGCCGTAATTGCTGCTTCTTGAATAGGACCGAAAATACCGAAGTCCAGATTAGATTTCAATTGTTTCATAATACTAATCATTTTTGCATTTCCTACGAGATATGCAATACGTGTACCAGCTAAGCTGAAACTTTTAGATAATGAGTTAATCTCCATACCAACTTCCATTGCTCCAGGGGTAGTTAGAAAACTAGTTGGTGCATCCCCAGAAAAATAAAATTCAGAATAAGCGGCATCATGTAAAATAATCACATTGTATTTATTGGCAAAAGCTACAACTTTTTCAAAGAAGGCTTCATCAGGCATTGCTGGAACAGGGTTTCCTGGAAGATTCAATATCATTAGCTTCGCTTTGTATGCGATTTCTTCTGGAATTGCATCTAAATTAGGTAAATAGCCATTCGTAGCAGATAGATTCATATAGTAAGGAACCGCACCTGCAAGCTTAATACCAGCGTCATAGGCAACGTATCCAGGGTTCGTTGTAAGTACAATGTCTCCTTCGTTGCAAAATGCTATTGGAAGATGAACAAGACCTTCTTGGGAACCCATTGTTTGTAAAACTTCGGTTTCTGGGTTCAGTGTAACGTTTACACGTCGTTTATAATAATCCGCTACCGCTTGGTTAAAACGTTTTGTTCCACTAAGCATGTAGCCATAGGAATGTTCAGAGAAACTTTGTTCAGATAGGACTTTTCTTACTTCTTCATCTGGAGGTAAGTCCGGACTACCTAAACTTAAATCGTACACTTCATAACCAGCTGCTTGTTTTGTTGCGGCGGCTGCTTTTAAATCACCGAAAATAGCAGGTTCAAATATGGACATTTTTCTAGATGGTTCGATATTCAATTAAAAGCACTCCTCGCATATGTAAATAATTTTATCATTCATTGTATCACAAGTTACATCAATATTGCGAAAAAATTATATGTAAATACTACCTATTTCGACTATTATGTGAATATAGTTTTAGTAGAAAGGCAAAGGGTAGCTCATTTATACAATTTTAAAAAGCTATTAGTACTCTCGATTGAGAGAACTAATAGCTTTTAGTTGTTGGCTAATTCTATGAAAAGATGTTTGTTAATTTATTAAACTAAAGGTCCACCATTTTTTAGATATTTTTCAATACCTTCCGCAGCACGATAGGCAAGTGCTCCAACCGTTCCTGTAGGATTCATACCTGAGTTATGAGGAAATGCATTAGCACCAGGTACAAATACATTTTCACAATCCCACATTTGAAGATAGTTATTTAATGCACTTGTTTCAGGATCGGCACCCATGATTATTCCACCTGTATTATGGGTAGTTTGATATTTGGTCGTATCCCAATCGCCTTGTTCTCCAGGTGAGTTAATAATATCGGCACCCATTTCTTCTAAAATCTTCGTAGTTATTTGACTTATAAATTTTTGTTGATTTCTTTCATTCTCTTTATAGTTAAATGTCATACGAATTAATGGATCACCGAACTGATCTTTGTATGTAGGATCTAGATCGATATAGTTTTCCTTATTTGGCATAACGGAACCTTGAGAGCCTACAGACAAGTTTCGATTCGCCCAATATATAGACTCATCTTTAAATTCTTTACCCCAGCCTGGTGTTCCTTTAGGCACAGAATTGTTCGAGATTGGACGTTTTCCGTAATGACCAAGCGCAATATTACCACCATGAATAAAGTTCAAATCCGTGTGGTCAAAATTGTCTCCGTTAAAATCATCCAATACTCCCGCAAGTGCACCTGTACCAGCATATAAATTGAATTCTTTATCTTTAAAGAAACCAGTAGATGCAGCTGATGTCAATTGATAAGCGTAGTTCTTACCGATTACACCGGTTCCCGTTTCTGGATCATATGGACGGCCCAGTTGTGAGTTTAATAGGATTCTAATATTGTTAAGTATATAGGCAGATACAACGACAACGTCTGCTTCTTGGATATATTCTTCCCCAGTACGTGTATCAACATATAAAACACCTGTAGCTTTTCCGTTTGTATGTAATACTTTACGAACGACACAGTGAGTTCTTACTTCGAAATTGCCTGTTTCTTTTGCTACTGGTAGAACTGTTACTACTGGTGATGCTTTTGCACCGTACTCACAGCCAAAGCGTTCACAGAATCCACAATATTGACATGCTCCGCGTGAAATCCCGTCCGGATTTGTATAGCTTTCCGAAAGTGTCGCTGCCGGAGCAATGTAAGGATGGTACCCTAAGTTTTTAGAAGCTTCTCGGAACATCTTCATAGAAGGCGTTTCTTTAAGAGGCGCTGTAGGATACTTAACTTCTGGAACTTCCGGATGGGGGTTAGTTTCCCCAGAAATACCAGCCATTGCTTCAAATTTCTCGAAATATGGAACTAACTCATCGTAAGTGATTCCCCAATCTTGAAGAGGCATATCTGCTGGGATTTTGTCTTTCCCGTAACGTTCTACAGTTTTTGTATAGATTTCAAAATCATACGGAAAAAAGCGATACGTTAAACCATTCCAGTGTTCTCCGGAACCACCAACGCCATCGCCGATTAAGAATGAACCGTGTTGACGGTAAGGTAATGCTCTTTTAGAACGGTCATGACGCACTGTTAAAGTTTCTTTTGAAAGGTCTTGCATCATTTCATTTCTTTGTTGATATCTAAGCTCATCGTGAACCATTAAATAGTCTTCTGTTTTTCTTTCTTTCCCACGTTCTAAACCTACTACTTTGTATCCTTTTCGAGTAAGTTCAGCTGCGATAATGCCACCTGTCCAGCCCACACCTGCCAAAACTATGTCTGTTTTCGGTAATTTTTTTGCCATGATTTATTTGCTTCCTTTCGAGTTGATTAATGTTTGTGTTGTGAATTTAAGCTCATTGGGTCCATTTTTACAAACTCATCTTTTTCGATAATATTCGTATAGCTCATTTGATGGCCAGGGAAGTTTTTCATTTTCCAGCCTTCCATGTTTTTATTGCCTCCATAAAGAGGGTCAGCATAAACACCTTCAATAGTGGCACTTTTTAATAATCTGAAGAAGAAGCCAGATGTTACCGCACCATTTAAAGTTACTTCGTCAGCTTCGAAAGCAGTTAATATAGCAATCTGTTCTTCTTCCTTTAGTCCAGCGAAATTGGCATCATAGTTTTTTTGAGCTTCAGCATTTAAAGCCTCAATTCCCAAATTGAAGATTTGCTGTCTATTTAAATGTGTTTGATGACCAAACAAAGAAGTCGCTTCTGCAGGGAAGAAAGGCCCGGTCATATATTCTTTTGCATTTAGCCCCCAGTTACCAGCAAGTTGGTGATCGATGAAATAAGCAACAAGTAACTCTTTCGCCCCCGGACCTACATCTGTTTTCGGAAATATTTGTTCTGTTGCAGCTTCAATCGTATCGAATTGTGCTTTGTCGAAATACATAAGTGCTTGGTTAAAGTTCGCTACAGTTGCTTCAGAATGAACATGTGTTTCAGTAGTTTGAGTTGTGGAATCTTTTCCTAAAAGACTTCCAAGTGCACCACCTAAAACAACTCCACCAACTGTTAATCCAGAATTTTTGATAAACGTACGTCTAGAAGAGCGTTTATCTAAAATAGGACTCTTTTTATCTTGTTCTGACATAATAAAACCTCCTGAGTGAAATGATAGAATAATTAGATAGTTATATTACCTAGGTAAATATTAAAGTAGGAATGAAACAATATTTAGTGAACGATTGAATGCCAGTTATACACAATTGAAAATATAGCTGTAAAGACTAATAAAGTTGCTATAAAGTATGTATATTTTTTTTCCGTCCAGCAAAGAACAATGATGGCTAGCCCAATTCCAGTCCCTAATAATGCGAACCAAGGAAATATGTTATTAGTGAAAAAAAGAAATAATGCAAAGTCAGCCACTAAAAATAACGCAAAGAGTACTTGATTTAACATTTTGAGTTCTTCTAAATTATATTGAGTCACATCAGATCTCCTTTCTAATTCAAATAATCAACTTAATATCTTAAAAAAATATTTAAAAATAGTGATAAAAAACAACAGAACCAATTTTACTCCTATTGTTCATAAAAAGTCCACAATTTTTTAGTATCTTTTTACTGTTTTATTTTTCTGAAAATATATCTTAAATACTTATATTTGCAACTTGTATCTAAGAATTATAATAAGTTTTAGTATTTATAATAAAATTAAAAAGCTATTCGCATCTTTAATATAAAGAAGCGAGTAGCATTTAGTTTTGGCTAATTCTATGAAAAGTTGTAATGATTAATTAAATAAGTGATCCGCTTTTTTCCGTATACTTAAGAATTTCTTTAGCAGTACCGTAAGAATAGGATTTTCATATCCTAAACAATTTTTTAGTACAAATTAATTTTTTTCAGGACGGTAAGTTAGACTAATTAAAGGAATACACTATTAAAGTTTCTACTTGAATATAATCATTACCTAGCAATTTTCCGCCTTTATGTATTTACAATTTGAAATGAAAGAGTATAATGTGTAATTGATACAAAACAACAATGATTTTTCGTAATAAAAACAACTATTGCTTATATGTCGCATGATTAATTTATATAAACTTGCTAGGAGGAAATAACATGCCAAATATCGGGATACCAGGTTTGATCATCATTTTAATTATCGCTTTAATTGTATTTGGTCCAAAAAAATTGCCTCAATTAGGTAGAGCGGTTGGACAAACATTAAAAGAGTTCAAAAACTCAACAAAAGATATTGTAGACGATGTAACAGAAGAATTTAAATTAGATGACAAAGAAACAGAAGCTAAAAAGAAAATCTAATATGAAAAGCCAACTATTATATGGGAAATAGTTGGCTTTTTTATATGCAATGATAGTGAAATAAGTAGGGAGAATCTAGCGTATTTCCATTTTGCAAGTTTATATTTATACATTATTTACTTGGAAGGAAGAGGGGATCGATGGTTGTGCTCCCATTTGAGTGACAACGAATCCGGCTACTTTCGACGCGTAAAGTATACTGTCTTTTAGCGTGTTTCCGTGGCATAATCCTACTGCTAAAGCACCATTAAAAGCATCTCCCGCACCAGTTGTATCTTTTACACCTACATTGTTGGCTTGAACATGCCCATGCTCATAGTGATCCATATAATAAGCGCCTTTTGCGCCTAATGTTACTACTACCGCTCCAACGCCTTTTTGGAGGAGGAGGGAACATGATTGAAACAGGTCCTCTTCCGTTTCTGTTTTCAAACCTGTTAGTATTGCTAATTCTGTTTCGTTTGGTGTTAATATAGATATTTTACTCAATAATGTATCACTAATTTGATGTGCGGGGGCTGGATTTAAAATGATTTTTACATCTTTTTGTGAAGCAATAGTAGCAGCGGTTTCGACTGCAGGCATTGGAATCTCCAATTGTAGGAGAAGGACATTGCTTGATACTATTCTTTCAGTATTTTCTTCTACTTGTTTTGTTGAGACAAGAAAGTTTGCCCCTGGAAAAAGAACAATCGAGTTTTCGCCCGAATCTGCCAACTGGATAATGGCTTGCCCCGTCATTCCAACTTTTTGTACTGCGGCAGTATTTACGTTTTTGTTTTGCAAATTTTGTATTATCTGCTCTCCAAAATCATCTGCTCCCACATTACCTATGAAATGAACATTTGCACCTAATTGACCAGCAGTTACTGCTTGGTTTGCTCCTTTACCGCCGAAAAATAGCTCGTGTTTGGTGCTATGTAACGTTTCGCCCGCTTTTACAATATGCGGAACCAAGTATACAAGGTCCATATTGGTGCTACCTACAACTGTGATGTTCATGTATTGTTCCGCTCCTTATAATTACATTTTACTAGAATTGGCTGTTGCTAGCCTATTTAAAGACTCATTTTTTGGACTGCATCTATAAATTGTTCCACGAACTTTTCTCTATTGATTGTGTGCAATACTTTCGCATTATGTGGAAGCCCTGTTTGTTGCGCATAATCTACAACCGTAGTTCCGGCAGTGAATTTTCCTTCTAATTCTACTGCAACATAACAGTCATCGCCTTCAAACAGCTCCGGGGTTAATACATAAGACACTGCACATAAATCATGTAAATGTATTTGGTCTTCAAAGCCAGGTGCGTGAAAAGCGGTTTGCTTAGCTGAATATATGTAGAAGCGAAGCATATTGGCAACTTTAGAAGCAAAATCAGAGCCTATTGCTTCAATTTCTTTTATCTCTTCTAATGTAACGTATGCTTTATGCGTAACATCCAGCCCGCTCATGACAATGGGAACGCCTGAACGAAACACAATATCTGCTGCGTGTGGATCTACATATACATTAAATTCTGCTGTAGGAGACATATTTCCTCCAACTGCAGCTCCGCCCATATAAGAGATATATTTAATTTTTGATTTTACTTCTGGATGCGCAAGTAGAAGAGCCCCGACGTTTGTAAGGGGACCAGTCGCGATAAGTATTATTTGTTCATCACTAGATAACAGAATTTCTTTCATCGCTTCAATTGCTGGACGATTACTTACTTGAATAGTTGGTTCTGGAAACTCTACATTGCCAAGTCCATTCTCACCGTGTACGTCATCAGCAGTTTCAAGTTTTCGGAAAAACGGTTGATCTAGGCCTCTGGCAATTTCTATATTTTTTTTCATATAACTCGTAAATGTGCGTGCATTGTGGACGGTTATTTCTTGCGTTTGGTTACCTGCTTCAGTGGTGATTAGTTTGATATCTAGTTCCGGATGTGCAAAAGCAAGTGTTAACGCCATTACATCATCTATTCCTGGATCACAATCAATAATTACCGGTACTGTCATTTATATACACCTCTTAATTTTCTGATGCTCTGATCATGCCTGCGATTTGAGAAAAACCTAAGTCAGACAAGCGCTTTCCTAAAGATTTAGAGTATTGCAGGTGATTCCGTTTGTCAATTTATTTTCGAGTATTTTGCCTACATAATTGAAAACAGACCAATCAATGATGATTTTTTCTGTTTTTTTATCATGTCTTAGGTTATGGCTGATTAGTCTTACTAGTAGGATTGTTATGCTTTACGCCGTTTAAATAGGCTATCTCCAAAGATGGACAATAGTAACAAAACTACGCTTACTGCTTTGGAGTATATAGTTGGTTGGATACTTTTATTAATCAAAAAAGAGGATGGAAGCGATGTTAGTCACTCCCATCCTTTTAAATTTTTCAATTAAATATAATCACGAGAAATTTAAAATAACTAGAAATACTATGCCAAAAGCTGAATTCTGTACTACTAATAAAATTTACAAAATATTTACTTGACGCATTGCTGACATATTCCTTAGTTAAAGTATGTTTATCAGCAAGTTAGTTGATCTTTTCCAAAGCGTTGCAAATCTAAAAAAAGGAGTGTATTCATGCCTATTCATACATCATTTAATCCCAATGGTAGACAAGAACTGAAATACGGTATCACATATATAGATTATATGTTATTAAAAAATAGACTGAAATATGTGATGAGTTTAGATACCCATTCTGGTCCAACCGGGAAATATTTAATTCGTTCGTGTTACTTTGATAACTTTGAAAACAAAGTAATGAACGAAAAAAAGGAAGGCTATTTAAGTAGAGATAAATACCGTGTTCGTATTTATGGAAAAAGTGATGGGATTATTAATCTTGAACGGAAAAGTAAGCGTAATAATCTAACTTTTAAATCTAAGTGTATTATGACGAAGTCAGAATTTGAAAAAATTCGTATCGGTGATATTCAGTGGATGGAAAAAGATGACCGCTCGTTAATTTGTGACTTGTACTCAGAAATGACAGGAAACTTAATTAAACCAATGGCAGTAGTAGATTACGAAAGAGAGGCTTACGTTTATTTATATGGGAATGTAAGAGTGACGTTTGATAGTAAAGTGCAAACAAGCATACGCAACACAGATATGTTCAATAAGCATTTACCGATGGTAGATGTGCTTGATCCGACAGAGGTCATTTTAGAGGTAAAGTTTGACGAGTATTTACCAGATGTTGTGAAAATGATGCTTCAAGGTATTAATACCAAACATGAGGCTTATTCCAAATATCAGTTAAGCCGCATGTATATATAAAGTGAAAATTCAACTGATTGGGGATTCTTTATCCCCAGCTAGATAAAATTAGGAGGAAATAAAATGGCAACATCAACAACTTTTACAGATATTTTCAAATCAAGCTTTATAGAAAAAACAACTACATTTTCTTTAACTGATTCACTAATAGGTCTTATTTCAGCATTTCTATTGGGGATAGTTATTTATGTAGTTTATAAGAAAACATTTAATGGAGTAATTTACTCTCATACATTTAATATCTCACTGATGATTATGACAATGGCAACATCGCTAGTCATCATGGGTATCAGTCAAAATGTTCTATTATCACTTGGTATGGTTGGAGCGTTATCTATCGTTCGTTTCCGTACGCCGATTAAGGATCCAATGGATTTAGTTTACTTATTTTGGTCAATAATTGTAGGGATTTTATGTGGTGCAGGTTTTATCTTGTTGGGAATCGTCGGCACAATCTTAATAAGTTTGGTCATTATCATATTTGCAAATAAAATTGTAGTGGAAAATCCATATTTATTAGTTGTGAAATTTTCGAATGGTGAAGCAGCAGATTCTATTAATCAACTATTAAGAAATTCAACGAAGAAATATGCATTAAAATCGAAATCTCATATTTTGGATTATGAAACGGAAGTAACGTATGAAATACGTGTGAAAGAAAATGATACAAAAATAGTTTCAGATATTTCACAAGTAAAGGGTGTATCTTCAGCAGTAATGCTAAGCTACGATGGTAATTTTACAGCATAGTTGAAAAAGGTCTGTAAATTTACAGACCTTTGTTTTATAGGAGGTAATAGGATGAAGAAAAAAATAGCAATATCGCTAATATTATCAGTAGTTTTAATTGCTAGCGGATGTAATGAAAAGAGTAATACAGAGACATCAGTGGATAAGGAAGCACTAATTTCTCAATATGTAGATTATGATTCAGAAGATTACTACACTCCCTGGGAAGATGATATATTTACCAAAATAACTTTAAATGATGAGGCAACAACATTTGACGGCTCTGGTGGCGTTATTATAAATGGGCAAAATGTAGAGATTCATACATCAGGTACTTATGTATTAGAAGGAACCCTCTCTGATGGTCAAATTAAGGTTAATACAGAGGATACTGGAAATGTACGCTTAATATTAAATGGTGTAGATATTGCTTCATCCACTAGTGCAACAATTAATATCGAGCAATCAGATAAAACGATTATCTCACTTGAAGAAGATACAGAAAATAATTTAACTGATGCAACATCCTATGTTTATGAAGACGAAGCAAACACAGAAGTCGGAGCAGCTGTTTTTAGCAAGGATGATTTAGTCATCAATGGTAGCGGTATATTGACGGTTAATGGTCAGTTCAAAGACGGGATAACGAGCCGTGATGATTTGATTATTACAGGTGGTACTATAAATGTAACTGCAGTCGATGATGGTGTTGTCGGTCGCGATGTGTTTGCAATGTCTAATGCGACAGTTAATATAACTGCAGATGGCGATGGTGTAAAATCATCCCATGATGAGGATGAAGGTCGAGGAAATATTGTTCTCGAAAGTGGCTATTTAACAGTTGTAGCACAGGGTGACGGCATACAAGCCGAAAAGGAAATTATAGTAATCGATGGAGAGTATTCCATTAAAACAGGTGATGGAAGTCCAGAAGTTGTGACTTCATCAGAATCAGGCATGGGAATGGGCGGAGGACTAGGTGCAGGAACGATGCCGGATATGGGTGCAGGGATGGGGATGGATTTCAGTTCAATGACAGATGACGAAGTAGAAGCATTTGTTGAGAATATGGAAAGTATGAATTTCCCGATTGATATTTCAACTGAAATTGAAGGCATGACAACAGAAGAAATTCGAGAGTATTTAACAACGACTTTGGAATCTATGATGCCTCAAGGTGGTGGTGGAAAGGATCGTGGAATGCCGGAGGATCGTGAATTACCTGAAGGTGGAAAATTTCCTGGTGTAAGTGCTGACCAAAATACTCCAGTAGAAAAAAATACAGAAGATAATAACACTAATGCTTCAAATGTTAATACTACAAGTCAAAAGGGAATAAAAGCAGGAACAAATTTACATATCATAGGTGGCACAATCACAGTTGATACAGTAGATGATGCACTGCATAGTAATGGAGATTTGACCATTCAAGGTGGAGAAGTAACTCTTTCAACGGGTGATGATGGTATACATGCGGATAGTAATGTATTTATTGCTGGTGGTAATATTAAGATACTAAAAAGCCTTGAGGGTATAGAAGGTACTAATATTGAAATTTCAGATGGTACCATTCATCTTAAAGCAACAGATGATGGTGTCAATGTAAATGGTGGTAGTAGTATGAATGAGATGTTTGGGGCTTTCGATCGAGCCTTAACTACAACGGAGACTGAGGAAATAGAAGAAGATGACTCTACAATAGAAGATGGCCAGCTTACGATTTCTGGAGGATATCTATATGTCGATGCAGATGGTGATGGATTAGATTCCAATACGAATATTACGATGACGGGTGGTACCGCTATCGTTTATGGTCCAACTGAGAATATGAATGGGACATTAGATTATGATGGAACATTTTTAATGCAAGGCGGAACATTAATAGCTTCTGGTAGTGCTGGAATGCCGTTAGGTGTATCTGATGGATCAACACAAAATACGATTATGATGACGTTTGATGAGACACTTGAAGCAAACACGCCTGTTACTGTAACAAATAGTGATGGTGAACAAATTATCACGGTAGCACCTGAAAAAAATTATCAAATGATAGTAATTAGCTCTCCAGACTTAGAGATAAATGAAGAAACAACTTTAAGTCATGGAGGTACTTTAACAGGTGAAGTTGTTAATGGGGTCTATACGAATGCAACTACAACAGATCCAACAAATAGTGTGACCTATTCAGCCACAACAGTTATGACTTATTTAAATAGTAGTGGAGTGACAGAAGAAGGCTCATCTATGATGGGTGGTGGAATGAGAGGTAATATGCAAGGTGGAGGTGGTTTTGGTAGGGGCCAAGAGCGGCAACAACCTGATAAAACTGAGGATGCTACAAATGAGTAGTTCAATGTAGTTTCAATTATGTAAACTCAATGAAGTATAAGAATGATTTCATGAAAAAACAGCCTTCCAAGTCGAAAATTTCGATTTGGGAGCTTTTCTTTTTAGTAGATAAGCTGCCAACTTGAGGAATTCAATGTATGTAAATAATTTAAATGGGTGAGATTCTGGCCGACATTTTTCTGACTTAAAGAGGTGGTATAATGTAAGAAATTTAGAAACTCTCAGTTAAGGGTGTGCTAGGCGGATGAAAAAAATATTAATAGTCGAAGATGAATTTGCCATTAGCCAAGTGTTGAAAGCGTATTTAACGAATCAAAATTATGAAGTAGTGCAGTGTTACACTGGCAGTGAAGCAATCGAGGTATTTGAAAAGGAAGATCCTGATTTAGTACTGTTAGATATAATGCTACCTGGAAAAAACGGCTGGGTTATTTTAAAAGAAATTCGTTCTCTAGGGAGTTGCCCAGTTATTATGTTAACTGCATTAGGAGATGTTAACTATCGCCTAGAAGGTTTTGGCGAAGGGGCAGATGATTATATTACAAAGCCATTTATTGCTGATGAAGTTGTCGCAAGAGTGAAGGCAGTATTGCGAAGGATATCTGGTGAAGAACCATCAACTATCAACTTTGGTAAGCTTCATATAGATTTTACTGGTCATTCTGTAATGCTGGATGGGAAAGAAATATTTCTCACACCAAGGGATTTGTCAGTATTGCTTTTTTTGGCTAAGCAACCGAACCAAACATTTACTAGAGATCAGTTAATTGAACATATTTGGGGATGGGATTACGACGGAAGTGATCGAGCAGTTGATTTATCTATAAAGCGTCTCAGAAAAGCGCTAGCTGATTGGTCGGGAGATGAAGGTGAGATTAGGACATTACGAGGATTGGGGTATCAATTCAATGTTAGACAAAAATAAGAGAGTGACTCTGTTGTCGTATTGGACAAGTAGATATTTATTAACATTAATAATAGGATTGTTAATAATCTCTTTTATTTCAGCATTATGGATAAGACATACGACACTCGAAAATCGTTTAGAAATGATGGAGTTTATGGCAGAAGAGATGGTGAATCGGATTACAGATGTAAATATGCCTGGAATTCCTCCAAATGAAAGAGTGCCAAACTTTGCTGAAGATCGGTTTAGGATACAAAATATTAACCCATCCATGTACATAGTTAATACGGATGGAAAAGTAATATCAAGTAGTTTGCCATTAAAACAAGGGGAGCAAAGGACATTTAGTCAGTTAATAAGTGGAAAAGATGAAATTGAAACCTTTATTTCTCCCGAAAACAACAAAAAATATTATTCGGTAAAAAAGAAAATTGAGATAGATGATGAGCTTGTTGGCTGGATATTGATGGTTGAGTCAAAAGAAAAATTAACGATGGTTAAACAAGAGTATGGTCAGCTAGCTATACTAATAGTTGGACTTGCATTGCTTGGCTGGTGGGCTATATATTTTCTGTCAAGAAAATTAGCGCATCCGATAAAACAAGTAGCAGAAGCAGCTAAGCAAGTGCAAAGTGGTAACTATGAAATCAATTTATCTGACCATATTAAGGAGAAAGAAGTATACGAGCTTGTTTCTTCATTTAAACAAATGGCAGGGCGGTTAGAGCAATTAGAAAAAACAAGAACTGAATTATTAGCAGGTGTGACACATGAACTGAAAACGCCAGTAACGTCGATTAGTGGATTATTGCAAGCAGTAAATGATGATGTGGTTACTGGACAAGAAGCAGAAGAGTTTATTCGAATGGCGCTTGTTGAAACGACCAAGATGAAAACAATGGTTGGTGATTTACTAGCATTCAACTCCTTTGCAGTAGATGCGGTGCCCGTGAAAATTTCTCGGCTAGATATTGATAACTTTATGAAAGATTTTACTACACAGTGGAAAGCGATACAGGAGCAAACAAATGTAGTGGTGAAACAACAATTACTTCATAAAAAAGTAATGATCTCTGCTGATACAGTTCGTTTACAACAAATCATGACCAATTTATTAAAAAACGCAGAACAAGCAATAACGGGAATAGGTGAGATTACAATATCGCTTTCTGAAAAAGAGCAGTATGTATCTGTACTCGTTAAAGATTCAGGCTCAGGAATACGAATTGGAGAGCAAGCTTTTATCTTCGAGCGGTTCTTTAGAGGAGAAAATAAAAAGTATGGTATTCGGGGGCTTGGTTTAGGATTGCCTTTGAGTAAAATGATGGCACAATCGATGAAAGGTGACTTATATTTAGTTGAGAGTACAGATGAAGGCACATGCTTTGAATTGCTACTACGAAAAGAAGGCTAACGATATTCCGTAGCCTTCTTTCTTCATATCTACTTTATTAATTTACATTATAAAACATCAATCATTTGAAAAACCAAAACTGAAATTAAGAGAGAATAGTGCAAAAGGGGAGAAATATGGTATGATAAAATTAGTAACAGGTACTAATAATAGGTATAGTATATTAGCATAATAAAATGGAGGTTCATATGAAAGATTTAATCCAATTAAAAGATAAGAATATCGTAGTAATGGGTGTGGCGAACGAGCGTAGTCTTGCATGGGGAGTAGCAAAATCATTATTCGATGTAGGCGCAAATGTTATTTTCACCTACCGTAAAGAACGTTCTTTAGGAAAACTTGAAAAAGCATTAGCGAGTAATGACTTTGAAGCAAAATTAATCGTGGAATGCGATGTTAATAGCGATGAAAGCATTAAAACTGCTTTCGAAAAAATTGGAAGCGAAGTAGGGGTAATTCACGGAGTTGTGCATTCCGTAGCATTTGCACATGCTGAAGATTTGAAAAATGATTTCCTTCAAACAACGAGAGATGGTTATGCATTTGCACAAGATACAAGTGCTTACTCTCTAATCGCAGCAGCTCGTGAAGCAGCTCCATTTATGACTGAAGGCGGTTCTATTGTAACGATGACGTACTTAGGAGCAGAGCGCGTATTAGAAGGCTATAACGTAATGGGAATTGCGAAAGCATCGTTAGAAGCATCTGTTAGATATTTGGCTCTTGATCTAGGGAAACATAATATTCGCGTGAATGCTGTTTCAGCGGGAGCAGTACGCACACTAGCAGCAAAAGGAGTTTCTTCTTTTAACACAATCCTGCATAAGATCGAAGAAACTTCTCCACTAAAACGAAATGTAACGGCGGAAGAAGTCGGCGACATGACAGTTGGACTTCTAGGAAACTTATCTCGTGGAGTAACAGGGGAAGTCGTTTACGTGGACTCTGGCTACAATATTATGGGTTAACCTAAAACAAATGGAAGCTTTCTTCGGGAATATATTCTCGGAGATAGCTTTTTTTCTGAGGGTAACTGGTTAGAAGCAACGAAATCCACCGAAAGAGCAAAGAGCCACTAAGTCGCTAACGCTCCTGAAGATCTCGTGTCATCGTATGAGATTACAAAGAATGGCTAAGGGCAATCAAACAGCTATTGAGAGCAACTATTTTTAGTCTGAAAGCAACTATAATGGATGCGAGAGCAACTAAACCACAAATGAAAGCAACTAATTCTTACAATAGCTCTTTACTTGAAGTGAGACGACTATGATTTAGGCATATTATAGGAATAATATGCCTACAAGCCCTCTAAACTCGCTTGTGGGCATCTCTAGACAGGTTTGTCGTATTCAACAGTGTTATTCGTCGTATTGGCAGATTATATTGACTCGTTCAACCATCTATTGTTAATATCGTCACTCCCAAAGTTAGCAATTCTATTGATTTTTGCGTAGGGGTGACGTCTCCAGTGATGGCTTATCACTCACCCCACGGAAAGCGTCCACCCCGTAGCAAAAATCTTAGCGGATAATTTAAGACGCAGTATCCCTATTACGTGTATTGTTCTCATTTATTATTTTTGGTCGGATATATCCTATTCTATCAATGGAACATTTCTTTTAAATATATGTATATTCATGAGCAGTAAGCTTAAAATCATCAATGGCATCCCAATTACTATTCCTAAATGGAATGGTTCCTGTAAAAAGAAAATACCTAGAACGATTGTGACAAAAGGACTGATAAAGGTAACCATTGATGCTAGAATAGGTCCTCCAATGGAAATGATTTGATAAAAAATAACATAGCCAAGCCCAGCGCACAGGCAACCTAATACAAGAAGTGGTAAGATTATTTCCCAAGTTCCTAAGTGTTTAAATGCATACGGTTCCATAAAGACACTGATAACACCATTTAATATTGCCGAGATAAGTAGTGTCCAGAAACCTAAGAGAATAGTAGGGATATTTGTATAATACTTTTTTATCCATATAGAATTTAATGCGTATGCCATTGTAACAGCGAACATAAGAAAAGCGTGGAAAATGGAAAACTGAACGCCAGTAGATTGACTAGAAAAAAGTATTAACACGGTAACTGCCACAAATCCTATTAACAGGCTAGTTGTTTGGTTCCAAGAAGGCTTTGTTTTCAAAATAATTATGGAAAACAATAAAGCAAATAAAGGTGTAGTGGCGTTTAATATTCCGCTTAAACTTGTATCAATTCCTTGAAGAGAGAAGGCCATAATATTCCAAGGGATGGCAGCGCCTAAAGCTAGCACGAATACAAAAAATGGACGAATTTTCAGATGCATTCGATTTTTTTTGAGTAATACAAACGGTAAAAGAGCAACTAAACCAAATAAGCAACGAAAAAAAACAATAGTAGGGGGCTTAAAAACATCTAAAAGCTCTTTTGTCCACATGAATGCAGACCCCCATAAAAAACTGAGAACGATTAAATAAATGATCGATTTCATTATTTGTTTACTCGAAAAGAAGGAGGGATAGTAGGCTGTGCCCCCATTTGTGTAACAACAAATCCTGCAACTTTTGATGCGTATAAAATGCTTTCACGTAATGAGTTTCCTTGACGTAAACCTACTGCTAATGCACCGTTAAACGCATCACCCGCGCCTGTTGTATCTTTTACTTCTACTTGATTTGCTTGTACATATCCATGTTCATTGTTATTCATATAATAGGAACCTTTTTCACCTAATGTCACTACAACTGCCCCTACTCCTTTTTGAATCAATAGAGAACAAGCTTGGAACAGACCCTCTTCTGTGTTAGTTTTTAACCCAGTTAGCATCTCTAACTCGGTTTCATTTGGTGTTAGTATGGAAATTTTACCTAGTAATGAATCACTTATTTGTTGGGCAGGTGCTGGATTTAAAATAATATGTATCCCTTTTTGTGAAGCGATGTCTGCAGCAGCCTCGACCACAGGTATAGGGATTTCCAATTGTAAGAGAAGAACGTCACTTGCTTCTATTTTGTGTTTTGCTGCAGATATTTGTTCTCTTGTAACAAGAAAATTTGCACCAGGAAATAGTACGATAGAATTTTCTCCCGAATCGGCTACTTGAATAATGGCTTGACCAGTTAATCCGATTTTTTGTACAGCTTCGGTCTTTACCCCTTTTACTTGTAAGTTTTGCTTTACTTGTTCCCCAAAATCATCTGCTCCGACGTTACCTATAAATTCGACATTAGCCCCTAATTGACTAGCAGTTACCGCTTGATTGGCACCTTTTCCTCCGAAAAACAGTTCATGTTCTGTGCTGTGTAATGTTTCTCCGGCTTTCACGATATGTGGTACCGTGTATACAAGGTCTATATTTGTACTGCCTACAACAGTAATGTTCACGTATTATTTCGCTCCTTTCATAAACTGCGCTGTGCTAAAATTGCTTCGATTAATTGCTGCTTTGATAAAATGCCTGGAGAGAAATCAAGTAATTTTGCCATTTGGGCAACAGCGGGAGGTTTTAACATACTTTTTTCTAAAACTTCCGTATTATAAAAGACTTTTTGTGCATTGTCATCGGCTACTAATTGTCGGTTTGCCATTACAATAATGCGTGTAAAATAGTCTGTTACAAACTCCATATCGTGCGTAATTGTAATAACAGATTTCTGCTTTTCATCTAACGCTTGAAGTAGATTCCCTAAAACTTGTAAACCAATTTTATCTTGTCCAGCAGTAGGTTCATCCAAAATGATAATATCTGAATCCATAGCTAATACCGATGCTATTGTTACAAACTTTCTAACAGAGTAGGGTAAGTTATAAGGATTTTCTTCTGCGAACTCAGAGATTCCACATAATTTCATCGCCCAATCAGTAAGTTCATTTACTCGTTCAGGTTCAAATCCCATGTTTTTAGGACCAAAACGAACTTCAGATTCTACATCATTATGGAATATTTGATCATCCGGATTTTGGAAAACATAGCCTACTTTTCTCGAAACTTGTGCTGTTGTGTGATTTTTTGTATCCCAATCTCCTACTAGAACAGAGCCTTCTGTAGGTTTTAATAATCCATTCATTAACTTGACTGCTGTCGTTTTTCCTGCCCCATTTTGTCCTACAATGGCTACACGTTCTCCAGATGTGACAGAGAGTGTAAGGTTTTCTAGCGCCTTTGTTCCATCTGGATATGAAAAGCTCACATTAGTTAGATGAAGTTCAGTCATGTGCAGCTACCTCCGTTCTATTTAAAGCATCGGCTAGTTCTTCATCACGAATCGGTAGGAAAGAAAGGGGGATACCTGATTTCTGTAATTGAAGAGCAATTTCTGTAACATGTGGATATTGAATTTGATATTTTTCAAACTCAGGATCTGCAAATACTTCACGAACAGGACCTTGCATTACAAGTTCTCCTTTGTGCATGACAAGCAGATCATCCGCATATTCTGCGATCAGATCCATCTTATGTTCTACTAAAACAATTGTCTTTCCACGCTCTTTCATCAGCCGTATAATTTCAAATATTTGTTGTGTACCAATAGGATCGAGTTGAGAAGTTGGTTCATCTATTACTAAAATTTCTGGATCCATTACAATAATAGACGCAAGGGCTACTCTTTGCCTTTGTCCACCTGAAAGTTCAAATGGATTTTTGTCTCGTAAATATTCGATTTTGACAAGTTTTAGTACTTCTTCTACTCGAGTTTTAATTTCTTCGACCGGAATACCTAGGTTTTCTAAACCGTAGGCTACTTCTTCAAATACATTGTCTTTTACTCCCGATACTTGAATGAATGGATTTTGAAATACATATCCTACTTTTTCTCCAAGTTGCCCTAACTGGTAATCTGTTATTTTTGTATGATCGATTATTACTTCTCCGTCCAAATCTCCTTTATAAAAATGGGGGACAAAGCCTCGTATTGTATTACATAATGTTGTTTTTCCAGAGCCATTATTGCCGATAATTGCAGTGAATTTTCCTTTTTCAATTGAAAATGAAATACTTTTTAACACGGAGTCATCGCTGACTGGATAGCGGTAAAATACATTTTTTAAATCAATCATAGCTGTCATAAGAAAAACCTCCATACAATTAGACCAATAACAACCAATGCAAAGACAACTGGAAGAGCTCGGTCCATGTTACTTTTCGATAGTTGGTGTAAGCTTGTTTTTTTAACGGGAGCAGAAAATGCCCTAGATTCCAATGTAATTGCTCTCTCTTCTGTTCCTGCGATAGAAGATAAGATAAGCGGAGTTAGCGTTGGTATAAACGCTTTAGCACGTACAAATATGGAACCTTCCGTTTCGACACCACGTGTTTTTTGCGCTTCCATAATGGTATTTGCCTGGCGACGCATTTCTGGAATGATTTGAAGGGTTGATAATACGACATATGCTCCCATTGGTGGCAATCCTATATCTTCTAATGATTTCACGAAATCACGTACTTCTGTCATGCGGAAAAATAGAATAAAAGCAGATCCAATTGCAAGAATCCGGGATGTGAGTAATAGACCATATTTTATTCCTTCTTGTTTTATTTCAAAGATGCCCCATTCCCAAAGCACATTTTCCCCAGGATAGAAAAACATTTGCATAATGAAGATGAAGATTAAAACAGTAACCAAAGCTTTAATAACGATATTGAGGAACTCTTTTGCAACACCGGCAAGCATTGCTATTAGTATTAAAATAGGGAAGATGGCAAAAGAAAATATATATCCAGGCGATATGAGCACTACCGCAAAGATAAAGAGAGTGAAATAGAACTTTGTCATAGGATGAAGTTGAAGTAATATATTTTGTTTCAAGTTACATACGCCCCTTATAAAAATAATTTCTTCCCGTTCAAGAAATGAATAGTTAAACGGGAAGAATAAGAATTATTTTCTGTTATTTCGTTTCATGTACAAGTCCCCATAATTCATCTTGGATAAATAACGATCTGACATGGCTTTTACGATAAAGTAAACGATTAAAACAGAAACAACTTTGTCTGCAACCTCTGTGATAAAGCTAGAAGAGAAGACTGCGGACCATAATTCCTGTCCTGAAGCTAAGAAAGCTGCAGTAATAAGGGATGAAGTATTTCCTGTTACTCCACCAAAGACAAACACCGTGATAGGTGCTGAAACAATAACTGCTATAAAAGTAATAATGACTCCAGAAATAATTGTTTTTGGTACACTTTTGAAAAAACCGTATTTAGAAAGGTAACCTGCGCCAACCCCAATTGCTATAGAAGTTAATGCGTAAGGAAAATAAACAGGATTAAAAATACCGTTAATTAAATTTGTAATAAGTCCTGTAAGTAGGGCAACCCAAGGGCCTGCAATAACCCCAACTATAATTGTGCCAATCGTATCTAAGAATATTGGTAAGCGAAGTACATTGGCTAACTGAAATCCTACTAGGTTCACTGCTACTGCAATCGGAATTAACAGCATTGCCATCATATTAAAATCATCTTTAAAGCTACGTTTCATGAATTTTTCCCCCTTTGCTTTTTTTAACCGATTTGTCGGCTCATTGTTTGAACGGCACTCAGAAATTGTTCAACAAACTTCTCTCTGTGAACCGTATGTAATACTTTCACATTATGCGGAAGCCCAGTTCGTTGTGCATAGTCTACGACAGTTGTTCCAGCTGTCAACTTGCCTTCCAGTTCAACTGCTACATAACAGTCATCCCCTTCAAATAATTCAGGTGTCAAGACGTAAGATACTGCACATAGATCATGTAAACGTATATGATCTTCAAAGCCCTCCTCATGAAAGGCAGTCTGTTTAGCTGCGTGTACATAAAAACGAAGCATCTGAACAACTTTTTGTGCAAAATCAGAGCCAATTGCTTCGATTCGATTGAGTTCTTCTTTTGTAACGTATGCTTTATGGGTTACGTCTAATCCACTCATAATAATTGGAATGCCTGAACGGAAGACAATGTCTGCAGCGTGTGGATCGACGTACACATTAAATTCTGTAGTAGGGGTCATATTTCCACCTACTGCGGCTCCACCCATATAAGAGATATATTTAATTTTTGATTTTACTTCTGGATGTGCTAGGAGTAGGGCACCGACATTTGTCAAAGGTCCTGTCGCAATGAGAACGATTTGTTCATCACTAGATAAAAGTGTTTCTTTCATTGCTTCTATAGCTGTTCTATTACTTAATTGGATAGTTGGTTCTGGAAAATGGACATCCCCAAGTCCATTGTCTCCATGTACTTCATCGGCGATTTCAAGCTGACGGAAAAAAGGATTATCTAAACCTCTAGCAATCTCGATATCTTTTTTCATATAACTAGTAAAAGCAAGTGCGTTGTAAATTGTTTTTGCTTGTGTTTGGTTTCCTGGTTCTGTTGTGATGAGTTTGATGTCTAGTTCGGGATGAGCAAAAGCGAGTGTTAGCGCCATTACGTCATCTATTCCTGGATCACAATCGATAATTACTGGTATTGTCATTTGTTTCCACCTCATTATAATTTTTTTGTACTTTCTCTGATTATTAAAGTAGGTTCAAATATTACACTTTCTGAAGTCTTATTTTCTATTTTGTTAATAAGTAGTTCTGTTGCTTTTCTCCCCATTTCGTATGTATCTTGTCGAACAGTAGTTAATTTGGGGATTAATGCGGTTACTAATGGAATATCATCAAAACCAACGATGGATAGTTGATCAGGTATTTGAATTCCTAATTCATGTGCAGCTTGGTAAATACCACAGGCCATTAAGTCGTTACTGGCAAATATAGCGGTTACCATATTATCCTGTAGAAACTTTTTAGCTACTCGATAAGCGGTATCCATTTGAAAGTCACCAACCAAGATGGAGGAGGTAGGAAGTTCTACAGTAGCTTCCTTTAGTGCTCGTTGAAACCCAGAAAGTCTTTGTTTGGAATTTTGAATTTCACTTGGTCCCGTCATACAGGCAATTTGAAAGTGACCTAAATCTGTCAGGTGTTTCCCTGCTAGATAACCACCTTTTTCATTGTCTAAAAAGACACCTGAATAGTCGGTTCCATCTTCTCCACGGTCAAATAGTACATAAGGAATTTTGCCGTTTTGTAACTGATTTTTACTAGTCTTTGATAAACGATCCTTACTAGAAAGTAATATGCCATCTACTTGTTGCTCTTTTAACAAACGTATATAATTTTCTTCTTTCCCGGATTGATCGTCTGAATTACAAATAATGAGACTATATTGCCTATTGTTTGCTTCATCTTCTACACCCCTACAAAGTTCAGGAAAGTAGGGATTAGTAATATTTGGGACTATTAATCCGAGCATATTGGAGCGTTTTGTTACTAAACCGCGAGCTAACTTATTTGGTTGGTAATTTAGCTCTTCCATTACTCTCAGGACTTTCTCCCGCGTTTTTTGGGTCATTCCATCTTCCTTATTGTTTAATACTCGTGAAACTGTTGTGATCGAAACACCTGCCTCCCTAGCTATATCCTTGATTGTTAACTTTTCCATCTATAATCACCTGTTCCTACTTGTTAGGAAAACGTTTTACGAAAACGTTTTCTCTAATTGTTATTCAGAATATTGCAAACGGTTTCTTTTGTCAATATGTTTTTTGGAATATTGTGAATTAAAAGGGGGAGAAATGAGCCAGTAAATCATAGCCCGTACTAAAACGAGCAGTCATTTGCAGCATATACAGAAATAAAACCGGACGAAGATCAGGAAATCTTCATCCGGTTTTATTTTTGCTAGAGGACATTATAAAATTTATAGTGGCTTGGGATTAAGCTTTTAGTCATGTATACTATTTCGAAATGCATACAGCGCTTCCTCTGTTGCATTATTAGGAATGGAGCAGTTAGGCGCTAAAATAAATGGTGTGTTTTGCATTAAGATTAATGCGCTTTTTGCTTGCTCTTTTATTTCTTCTACATTATTTTCTGCAAATAATTGTTGATTTAATCCACAAACTTTAACTTTGTTAAATGGCGTGGATAAATCAGGATTCCCTTGGGCATTGGTATCCCAACTTAACCCCTGAATTGGATATTGGAGAAATCTATTTGGTTGTGAGTGCGCTCCGCAAGTATGGAGAATTGTTTTCTTTGTTTCATGTGCTTCCAAAACAATTAGGTCATATTGTTGTGAAAGTTCGTGAAAGGAAAAGTCATCTAATATAGCTGGATGGGCAGTTCCCATTGTAGAATAGAAAATTCCATCAACACCCGCTCGTCCGAGTGCCATAACATAGTCTGCAAGGGACAAGGAAATTGCTCGTAATGCATGATGTAGACCTTTTCCGTTTAATAACTCTTTTACCGGAAGCGGATTTGTACTTCCATATAAGGAACCATTGGCAAAAGGCAGGTGCCCAGCCAAAAAGAATAGGACGGAAAGGGGAGAGAAAACGGTCTGCACGATTGGGCGCTCCGGCTCGAGCTCTTTTATTCGACGAATTGCCTCTACCTGTTCAGCTAATGGACTAGCAGAACTATTCCGCTCATCAATTTTCCACAGATCTTCTATGGACTGAATGGTTGGTTTTATCATCTTTGGTACAATTGCTTGGTAATCATTATAATCATATTCGTTTTCCCAAACTTCACTATAATAAGTTGCTCGAGGAGTGAATTTGACGATGTCCCAATCGAATTTATTCGTAAAATCGACTTGTGCTTTAGCCGACAATAAAGGTTGGTTTTCCACTTCGATGAAATGCCGCCAACCAATAACGATTGGTCGATCGGCTCGTTCCCCTGAAAGAATTGCATTAAATCGGTCTTTTTTAGTCCAGTGTCCCATGCAATGCCTCCTAAATATAAAACGTATAATCCTCCGGTAATACACGCTTCAAGAATTTCTTTGTTCGCTCTTCTTTAGGGCTCACAAATATTTCATGAGGAGTTCCTTCTTCTACGACAACCCCACCGTTCATGAAGATAACACGTTTTGCCACGTCTTTTGCAAAGGACATTTCGTGCGTGACGACAAGCATAGTAGTACCCTCATTTGCAATATTCTTCATTACGGTTAGTACTTCACCTACTAATTCTGGATCGAGAGCTGAGGTCGGTTCGTCGAATAAGATAATATCTGGATTCAGTGCTACTGCACGAGCGATTCCAACACGTTGTTGTTGTCCACCGGATAGCTGACTAGGGTAAGAATCATATTTATCGGATAATCCTACTTTATCTAGTGCTTTTTTTCCAATTTCATTTGCTTCTGCTTTTGGTACTTTACGCCCGATAATCAAGCCTTCTGTTACATTTTCTAGAGCCGTTTTATTGTTGAACAAGTTATAACTTTGAAATACGAAAGCCGTTTTTTGACGGATAGCATGAATGTCTTTTTTGGAAGCATTATGTAAATCTACTTTTAGTTCGCCAAAAGTTGCTTTTCCGCTATCCGCTTTTTCTAAAAAATTTATACAGCGTAGTAAAGTAGTTTTACCGGAACCACTTGGACCAAGAATGACTACTACATCGCCTTTATCTATTGTTAAGTCGACGCCTTTTAATATTTCATTTTTCCCAAACGACTTATGAATATCTTTAATTTCTAACATGGTCAAACCTCCTCATTAGCTACTTGCATATTGGTATTTTCGTAGTCGCTTTTCATACAATTTAAATCCATACTCTACTAAGCTGCACAAGATAATATAAACAAGGAAGATATCAAGATACGCTTCCACGTAGTTATAACCGACATTTGCTGCAACTTTCGCTTTTAAGGTAATTTCTTGTAATGACATGGCGTAGCCTAGAGACGTTGCTTTTATCAAGTTCACCGTTGCTGTACAAATATTAGGTAATGCTACTACTAATGCTTGCGGAATTATAATGCGTCGATAAGCTTGAAAATTAGTTAAACCCACAGATTGCGCTGCTTCTAATTGACCTTTATTTACTGTACTTAGCGCAGATCGAAATACTTCGATTAAAATGGCTGTAGTACTAAAAGAAAAGACGATAAAGGCATACCAGATTGGATTAATCTCGTATATTTTGAAATTCCAATTATATTTTTCGGTCATAGCAGTTAAGATTAACGGAACACTTGCATAAACGATGAAAATTTGGATAATGATCGGTGTACCTCTGACAAAAGAAACATACACTTGTGAAAATCTATTTAATATTGGTATTTGGTTGATCCTCGTTAGTGCCAATAAGAATCCTAACGGCAATGCGACAAGCAAAGCTACAGCAGTGACGAAAAGAGTGATTGGTACACCGGATAATGCAACAAAAAATGTATCCACTAAAAATTGGAAATTTAAACCTTCCGACATTCTTTACACTCCTCAAGACGTTTTAATCGTTTGCTTACCTTTACTGAACATTTTTTCTAGCATTTTAAAAGCTTTCTCAATCAGGATAGACAAGATCCAATAAATGATCGCTAATGCAATAAATATTTCTAGGGCATGTGTATTATAATTTGTTGCAATAATTAAATTTGCTTTCCCGACGACATCGATTAATCCAATGGTGTATGCTAATGAGCCTTCTTGGAGTAATGCAATCATGCCATTTCCAAAGTTAGGAAGTGCTACAACAAGGGCTTGTGGGAAAATAATACGTCGATATGCTTGAAAAGGGCTTAAGCCAACACTAACTGCGGCTTCATATTGACCTTTTTCAATGGATTCATAAGCGGAGCGAATAACTTCCGACATGATGGCAGCAAATTGCAAAGTAAAGGTGATGATGACGAATATGGCTGTATCGATATCATGTAAATAAAGACCAACATTATCGGCAAGTGCAGGAACACCATAATAGACCAAAAATAATAAGACGATGGAAGGCGTACATCTTAAAATCGTCGTATAGAAGTTTGCAAGCTTCTTTGCTAGTTGATTTTTTCCAAGTTTCATTGCAGCTAGTATTAATCCAAAAAATGTACCGAAAACAATGGAAAGCCCCGCAACGAAGAAGGTTACTTTTAAAAATGGGAGCAATGCCGGAAGTGAACTCCAGATGTAGGATGCATCAAAATACTTTTCCATATAAAAGATTTTTCCCCTTTCTAAAATGATGAAAGGCTACCGGCGTATCCGACGCGTAGGCAGCCTCTCTCGGCAATTTGCAGATTATCCCGCATTAACGGGCAGTAAGACTCCCGCTTCAAGATTTAAGAAAAGCGAAAAGATAAGTGGGAGATCAAATGCCCGTAAAAGCCCGAATGGTTCAACTAACAATCAGTGGGGGATGAAGAAATCCCCCACTGATTGAAGTTTCACTTTATCGATTTACACTATCTAAAACTTCAAATAGGTCACGGCCATAAAACTCTGTGCTGAGCTCATTTGTTTTCTTTTCTTCTTTTAATTGTTTAATAGCTTTGTCATATGCGTCTGCAAATTCTTGCTCTTTTTTGTTAAATAACGGCCATGTTTTTATTACTGCGAATTCATTGTAGACAACTTCATCTTTTAAATTGTAATATGGTCCATCTTCTGCCAGTACTTGCTTTTCAAATACGCCTTCAAGTGTGATACCACCATCTACACGCCCTTCGTTTACCCATTGGACTACGTCTACAGAGAAGGCATCGCCAGCTTGTAGTTTTACTGGATTTTCGGGATTTGCTTTATTGTACTCATCAATAATGGTATATTGTGCATTGTTTGCTGCAATAGGAGCAAGAGACAAGTCATTGGAAGCAAAATCTTCCAAAGTCTTGATATTCTCATTTTCTTTTTTCAAGACAAGACCTGTGCTACTTAACCCAAGGAATTCTTCTGGGAAGATGAATTTCGCTGTACGCTCTTCTGTCCAAAATGCATTTTTAACCCCAGCCTGATATTTACCTTGTTCAACTCCTATTAACAAATCATCGCTTGTCGTTCCTATATATTCAAATTCATACTCCGGTAATAACTCATCAACTAATTTCATTACTTCTACGTCATAGCCGGTTGCATTTCCTTTTTCGTCTGACCAAGAAATTGGTTTGGTAGCTTGGTCATATGCTATTTTTACTTTTCGAACATCATTATTTTCGCTAGAAGGGGAAGCTTCATCTGAACCGCATGCGGCTAAAATTGTTATAGAAGCTAAACCTACAGCAGCTAGTTGTAAATACCTTTTCATCGTGTATGTTCCTCCTGGTGTTTCATAAGACTTTTATTTTTATCTTCTTCTAATGCAGACTGCGCTAATTTTTTAATCGTCATATCGTCCATTGGCGGATTGTGTAGGCCTGCACGAACGTCTCGGTAATAGCGTTGCAATGGATTTGTTCGTTGTAAGCTTTTTGCGCCGACTAAGCGCATTGCTTTATCAACAATCGTAATAGCTGAATTCGTTACGACATGCTTGGCAACTGATACTTCATTTGCTAGTAAATCTCTGGAGGCTTCGTTGTCATAAGCAGAGGCAGCTCCGTAAATGACAAAACGTGCTTTCGTTAGCTCCAAGTCAATTTCACCAATTAGCTGTTGGACATTTGGTAGCTGTGCAATTGTTCCATTTAAACTATTGGGAGAATGCGTGTTAGCAAAATGAACAGCATAATCACGAGCAGCTTGAGCGACCCCTAAATAAGTAGCAGGAATATGGAGTAACCATCCGTTCACTTTACCACCGCTTACTAATTCAGGAAGTTCCACTAAGTCAGTTTGGTCGACCACGACATTTGTAAGTACTAAATCATTACTACTAGTGCCACGCATAGAAACAACATCCCATGTTTCTTCTATGGAAACTCCTTCTGTATCACGGTGAATAAGGAAAAACCCAACCTTTTCTTTTTCTGCTATCCATGCAGAAGTTAAAAAGTAAGTGAGTACAGGAGAAGCTGTCGTGAAAATTTTTCGCCCATTCAGTATCCAAGTGTCTCCATTTTTTACTGCTGACGTTCCTGGACGTCCACCACGTGTTGGGCTTCCTGTTTGCGCTTCACTAACAGATCGGTTTATCAGTGCACCATTCAAAACTTCTTTAGAAAAGAAATCCAATTTCTCTTTAGTCCAAAGCTTCTTCTCAAAAAGGTCACCGACTACACCTAAACTCCAGCCGACCGATAATGCAGTGTTTGCATCGTAGCTCGCTATTGTCTCTTGTAGAAGCACCATATCATAAACGGAAAGTCCCTCGCCTCCATATTCCTTAGGTAATGTAATACTCGTATAGCCAAGCTTCACTAAATCTTCTATATTTTCTTTCGGAAAAATAGAAAGCTCATCAATTTCAGCAGATTTACTTTTAAATTTTTCTTCTAATCCAGCTAAATGATGGAGCCATTCTTGCTGTTTTTCATTTTTGATAAATAAATTAGGCACAAATATTCGTCTCCTTCAAATCAATTAATAAAAGCATATAGGAATGCTTGGAATTGTAGGTAAATAAAAAATTTTGAAGCCAGTTATTGAAATTATCTTACTACTCTAACTAGTTGAAGTCAATAATAAATCCTACTAAATTAATATGGTTTAATTAAAAAAGTTTTTTCATAGAAAAATAGGGTATGCAAGTAATGGAGGGCATAAATGATGAAGGAGGAACTAGTTTGGATAATAAAGTGAATGGAAACAGCAAAAATGAACAGTTAGAACAGTTTCGTGCGGATGATCAAAACAAAGCGATGACTACGAACCAGGGACTAAAAGTTTCAGAGGATGAATTCTCTTTAAAAATCGGTGAACGAGGACCTACTCTTTTAGAAGATTTCCATTTCCGTGAGAAAATGACCCATTTTGATCATGAACGAATTCCTGAACGGGTAGTACATGCACGAGGATATGGTGCTCATGGAGAATTTGAATTATATGAATCGATGCATGCCTATACAAAAGCGAAATTTTTGCAAACGCCGGGAACGAAAACACCAGTTTTTGTAAGGTTTTCAACAGTTGCAGGTTCCCGTGGATCTGGTGAACTAGCACGAGACGCTCGTGGATTTGCAACAAAGTTTTACACAGAAGAAGGCAATTACGATTTAGTAGGAAATAATATTCCAGTTTTTTTTATTCAAGATGCCATTAAGTTTCCAGATTTAATTCATGCGGTTAAGCCAGAGCCACATAATGAAATTCCACAAGCGGCAACCGCACATGATACATTTTGGGACTTCGTAGCTAACAATCAGGAAACCGCTCATATGGTCATGTGGACAATGTCTGATCGTGCAATTCCTAGAAGTTTTCGGATGATGGAAGGATTCGGTGTACATACATTCCGTTTCGTTAACGATCAAGGGACATCTCATTTTGTAAAGTTCCATTGGAAGCCGGTTTTAGGAGTGCACTCAGTCGTGTGGGATGAGGCGCAAAAATTGAATGGTAAAAATCCAGATTTCCATAGACAGGATTTATACGATGCAATAGACAGTGGAAATTATCCGGAATTTGAATTAGGTGTGCAAATAATCGAAGAAAAAGATGAATTCCAATTTGATTTCGATATTTTAGATCCAACGAAGTTATGGCCAGAAGAAGATGTGCCGGTAAATATTATTGGTAAAATGACTTTGAATCGTAATGTAGATAATGTTTTTGCGGAAACGGAGCAAGTGGCATTTCATCCTGGAAATGTAGTGCCTGGTATTGATTTTACTAATGATCCGCTTTTACAAGGAAGATTATTCTCGTATACAGATACACAATTGATCCGACTTGGAGGTCCGAACTTCCATGAGCTACCGATTAACCGACCCGTTTGTCCTTTTCACAATAATCAGCGTGATGGATATGGCAGACAAACGATAAATGTTGGACAGGTCAGCTATCATAATAACTCACTTGCAGGTAATACACCGACTCCGGTTAGCAAGGAAGACGGGGGTTACACACATTATCAGGAAAAAGTCGATGGTCATAAAGTTCGTGCTCGAAGCGAAAGCTTTAAGGATCATTTCTCCCAAGCAACGATGTTTTGGAACAGTATGAGTGAACCGGAAAAGCTTCACATTGTAAATGCATTTAGTTTCGAGCTTGGCATGTGTAAAGAAAAGACTGTTCGCGAGCAAGTTGTAGAGATGCTTGTAAATGTGGATGTAGACTTGGCATCTCAAGTTGCCAAAAATTTGGGACTGACTGTACAGACGACTAATGCACTGACTAACAATAGCAAAACTTCTCCAGCCTTAAGTCAATCCAATTCGGCAAAAAAACCAGATACAAGAAAAATTGCTGTATTAGTTTCAGAAGGGTTTGATGAGCAATTGCCTTCGATTTTAGATAACTTAAAAGCGAATGGGACTCTGATTGAAACAGTCAGTGACCATCAGGGGACGATTCAAGGAGCAGATGGATCTTCACTGGAGGCAAATCATACTTTTGCTACTGCAGATTCCGTATTATTTGATGCAGTGTTTGTCGCAAGTCCACAAGGTATAACACCGGCATACCAAAAAGAAGCCGCATACTTTGTGAAGGAAGCATATGCTCATTTCAAACCGATTGCTGCCTCGTTTCATGGAGACCAACTGCTCGATGAGCTCGGTTTAAAAGGTCAGGCTGGTGTAATTACTGGAGAACAGGAAAATAACTTTGTAGAAAGTTTTATCCAAGCGATTGCTGAGCATCGTTTTTGGAAACGAGCTGTATAGAAAACTTTAAAGGCATGCCCCTAAACTAGGGACATGCCTTTTATTTTGTTTTGGAAATCCTTGGCCATATAAAGTAGGAAATGGAAATGACAAAGTCAATGCCCAGAACTAGACCCCAAAGTTTCAATGTACCCCACAATACTTCTGATCTGGAAGGGTCATCAATGAAATAAATTAAAAGGAGAAGCAGCCCACCGCCAATGATAAATGCAAGTAGATGTTGAAAGGTTCCTTTTAAAGAATGTCGCGCATAATCCATCCCTGTTTTGCGTGCTGGTTTTGTGCCTTCCTTTTGTACATAGTACCGAAAGTTTTCATCTGCCCAGCGAATCATACTTTTACCGAAGGCGATTGAAGAACCAAGATATACAGCTGCAATCGCATGTGCTAAGGTTGCGGTCGCTCCGTTATATAAATCGATAGATGTAATGGCAAGTAAAATTAGATCAATGACTGGTGTTAACGCAAGAAAGAATAATCCGAGACGTTCTTTTTTAAAAATGTATCTAGTCACGAGACCTAGTAAAATAACAACCCAAAATCCTACTTCACAAGCGATAATTGTCCATGCAATAAAATTCAATACAACACCTCTTTTGGAAAGATTCTACTGTCATTATAAATTAAAATGAATAATTTGCGTTGACTATTTAAAATTTATTGCATATACTAAACAAAATAATTTATAAAGCATAAACAAGCGAAGAAAAGGACATGAATCATTTTCATTTTCTTATTAGAGAAAAGGGTCATAGGCTGGGAGCCCTTCAAGAAAAACGAATGATTTACCACCTTGGAGCTATTGTGGGGAAAGTGAACTTTGCGATTATCCACATTCGGGAAAACCGTTATCTTGTATGAGCGCAATGCAATTCTTTGTGTTGCAAAATTAGGGTGGAACCACGACCACACTCGTCCCTTTACCAGGGATGGGTGTGGTCTTTTTGTATCCAAAATTAAATAGTAAAGCTGTGAAAAGGACATGAATTATTCGGTATATTCTTATCAGAGAAAAGGGTCATTGGCTGGGAGCCCTTAAAGAAAAATGAATGATTTACCACCTTGGAGCTATTAAGGGGAAAGCAATATTTGCAATTAACCTTAATCGGGAGAACCGTTATCTTTTTATGAGCGTAGTACAAATTTTGTGCTACAAAATTAGGGTGGAACCACGACCACACTCGTCCCTTACCAGGGATGGGTGTGGTCTTTTTTATTTTTTTTGGAGAGGAAGAAAAGCCTAGCTGAATAAAATGGATGCCAGATATTTTTACTGGAATCTATCGAGCAAGCTTTAAAAAATCTAGGCACATATACCTCGAGGCAAATTTGATTTTTAACTTATAGGAGGAATTTACATGTCAATTAAAGCAGAAGAAAGAGTAAGCCATCAAAAGTTAGGTCAACAATTAGAGTTATTTATGTCCAGTGAAGAAGCACCAGGAATGCCGCTTTATTTACCAAAAGGTATGGTGTTAAGAAATGAACTGGAGAACCTTTGGAAAGTAAAGCATCAAAGAGCGGGTTACCAGGAGATTAAAACACCTATTATGATGAAGCAAGAGCTTTGGGAGCAGTCAGGTCACTGGGATCATTATCATGAAAATATGTATTTTGCTAATGTGGATGATCAAAGATATGCTATAAAACCGATGAGTTGTCCGGGGGCAGTACTTATCTTCAACAGCAAAAAGAGAAGTTATAGAGAGCTTCCGATTCGTTACGCTGAGCTCGGATTAGTTCACCGTCATGAGTTATCCGGATCGTTAAATGGACTTTTACGAGTTCGGGCATTCACACAAGATGATGCGCATCTTTTTGTGCGAGAAGATCAGATTGAAAGTGAAATCGATAAAGTACTCGACTTAGTGGATGAATTTTACTCTGAGTTTGGCTTTAGTTATAAAATAGAACTTTCTACTCGACCGGAAGATTTTATGGGATCTGAGGAGGCGTGGGACCAAGCGGAACATGCACTTGAATCTGTGCTAAAGAATAAGGGGCTAGATTATCAAGTAAATGAAGGAGACGGGGCATTTTACGGTCCGAAAATCGATTTTCATATTTTAGACTCTCTTGGCCGTAGCTGGCAATGTGGAACAGTACAACTTGATTTTCAAATGCCAGAAAAGTTTGAATGTCAGTATATAGATGAAAACAATCAGCTCAGACAACCAATTATGATTCACCGAGCGATTTATGGTTCCATCGAGCGCTTTATGGCAATTCTTCTGGAGCATTTTCAAGGAAGTTTCCCACTTTGGTTAGCTCCTGTTCAAGTGAAGATTATACCGATAGCAGACGCACATGTTTCCTATGCAGAAAAGGTGAAGCAACAACTTGAACAAGAAGGCTATCGTGTGGAAGTCGATGATCGTGTAGAGAAAATTGGATTGAAAATTCGAGAAGCAGCATTACAAAAGCATCCGTATATGCTCATTGTAGGAGATTTAGAAATGGAGCATGGCAAGCTTTCCGTGAGAAAACATAAAGTTGGAGTTATTGGTGAAATGGGCATGGATGAATTGCTGGGGCATTTAAAAAGCGAGCGCTAAATTTAAAAAGGAATCTTCTCCTACAAAGGATTTTCGCATATTCTTCACGAATAATCTTTGTAGGAGGGGATTCTATGAAAACTTTTAATAATTTTCCGCGTTTAGAAACAGAGCGTTTTCTATTGCGACCAATAGAAGTGGACGATGCTGATGAAGTATTCCATTACTTTTCACAAGATGAAGTGACAAAGTATTACGATTTGGACACGTTTACGAGTAAGAGTGAAGCCATTCAATTAATTGAAAACTGGCAAAAACGCTTTGAAGTTAATGAGGGCATTCGCTGGGGAATTGCGACAAAGGATAACAATAAAATAATCGGTAGCTGTGGTTATCATAGTTGGGAAAAAGAGCATTTCAAAGCAGAAGTAGGATTTGAAGTGACACCAGCATATTGGCAAAAAGGAGTTATGACGGAAGTATTAAAGCATGTATTGGAATACGGCTTTGAGAAAATGGGACTCTTCCGCATTGAAGCCCTTTATGACCCGGAAAATACAGCTTCCAAAAAGACGCTTGAAAAAGCTGGATTTATATACGAAGGTGTATTACGAAAGTCATCCTTTGAAAAAGGACGTTTTTGTGACGCAGCTATATGTTCCATATTAAAAGAAGAATATAGATGAACAAAGTTTTCTGTAAAAAAGGAGTAAGAAATGGAGATCAAACTATTAACACCAACTGATGCAAGTGCATACTGGGATTTAAGGCTAGAAGCATTACAGCAAAGCCCGGAAGCATTTGCAACAAGCTACGAGGAAGCTATAAAAAGAGCCAATCCTATCGAACAAGTAGAAAAAAATCTTCAAACAGTCGGAAACTACACGTTCGGAGCATTCCATCAAAACAAGCTTGTTGGAATGGTTACATTGACTCAGGAAAGCTATCTTAAAATGAAGCATCGTGCAAATATTTTTGCCATGTATGTAAGCCCACAGGCTCGTGGACTAGGAGCTGGTAAAGCATTGCTTATAGAAGCGGTTAATAAAGCTAAATCAATAGAAGAAATCGAACAGATAAATTTGTCTGTCGTATCAACAAATGAGAAAGCAAAGAACTTATATAGCCAATTAGGATTTAAAGTTTTTGGTGTAGAGGAAAAAGCATTAAAAGTGGCCAATACATATTACGATGAAAACCATATGGCACTTAGGTTGAAATAGAAGGGTTTATATGAAAAATGTCGAAGTAGTTATCGAATTATTCAAAGGAGGTAGAGGGTTATAGGAACAGAAAAGTTAGTGGATAGCTCAAATATGAGCGAAAAGCACGCGATTTACCATTCTCCTATTCGGTCTATATTCGATAAATTTTCTCGTGCAAAAGATGCTTCATTAGTTTATGGAGAACCTATTGAACTTGAAAATAAACGAGTGCTCCCCGTTGCAAAAGTAAATTATTATGTTGGGGGTGGCGGTGGTTATTCAGATGCGAATGAAAAAACCTCTGCTGCCCAAGGTGAAGGTGGAGGGGGCCATTTTGCAATTAAACCAGTAGGTGTCTTTGAAATCACATCTGAAAAAGTGAAGTTTAAACCGGTTATTAATATTTATTTCATTTTAACGGTTTTTAGTATGGTTACGCTTGGACTTGGTTTTTTATTGAAGAGATCTCGAAAATAAATAATAGATAGAAAATCCGCTGAAGAACTGAGACTTAGCGGATTTTCTTTTTGATTTTGTACGTACTATAGGGAAAGTGCGTCGTAGTCTTTGTCGTCTCTCTCCAAGTAAAGAGTTGTTATGAGAATTAGTTGCTTTCATCGGCAATTTAGTTGCTCTCGTGCTTATTTTGATTGCTTTCGTTATTGAATTAGTTGCTTTAGAACATTGGTTTGTTGCTCTAAGACGTTTATTGGATACAAGCAATCAGAAATGCTATATAAAGTTTTATCTTTAGTGAGTCCATTCTGAATATGTAAGCAATGATGCTATAAGCAGCGAGTCTAGTATAGGCCCGCAGTGGTGTTCCCTTACTGCTCTAAGTCTTCTTCCCAAACATAAGAGCAATATTGACATGATATGTCGCGACGTGATACAGTAGCGGTACGACATAGTGAATAACTAGAGCGAGTGTGATCTGATTGAAAATCGATAAAGTGATTAAATCCTATATTCCAATGACAGAGACGGCATTTTATATTTTATTGTCGCTGACCACGCCCCGACATGGCTATGGAATTATTAAGCATGTGGAAGAGTTAACGGGCGGACGAATTATCCTTGGATCCGGAACCATTTATGGAACTTTGAAGAAAATGCAACGAGATGAGATTGTTACCGTGTATGCAGATGAAAGCAGAAAAATAATTTACGAAGTTTCGCCTATTGGGAAAGAACTAATGAGGAACGAAATAAGCAGATTGAAAGAGTTACACGCGAATGCTTTAAAGTTTGAGGAGGGATTCTATGATTAAAAAATGGAGGCCTTTTTGGAGTTATGATTTGGAAAAGACGGAAAGCTTTTTATCCTCATATGCATTAGAAGGAAAAAAACTAGTCGGTGTCAATTTACTTTCACGTAAGTTTTTATTTGAAGAAGCAGAAAAGGAAGAAGTAGAATACCAAATCATATATGATGCTTCCAAAAGCAAATTGGCAGGAAGGCTTGAAGGTGCCGGATGGGAAAACTCCGTGACCCAGAAGAAATGGAAATTCGTTAAAAATAGTAATCAGGCAATTCATATGTACCCATCTCGTGAAGGAGTCTTGAAAAGGAATAGAATTCATTCTCTCGTGTTGTCATGTATTGCTATATTGTATGGAATTCAGCTGACATCATTTATTGTAGCGATGTTGTCCCTGTTATTCTTTCCGGAAGAATCTACCTTTGTGCCGAGTCCATTATGGTCTATTACTATTCTTTATTTTTTACAAGTAATCGCAGTGATTGTTCTGACGATATATATGACCCAAAAATTACGAGCATTCAATGTTAAGTTTTTTAGGGCATCTATTGACACATTACCGTCTGTTGGGAATACATTTTCTAAATGGAGATTTGGCTGGATGCATGCACCAGATCTACTGGAAAACTGGCTTTCAGACATGGCGATGCAAGGAAATCGCCTCGTCCGTGTAAGTAAATTAGGATCAGAATTTGTTTTTCAGAAGAGTACTCCGAAACTTGTATCTTACGTCTATGACTATCAATTAAAAGCTTCTCCGAATTACTATGATATTCATAAAAATGCAGGATGGAAGTTAGTATTCACTTCTTCCTCTTGGTTTGCTAAGTATTCTATATGGCAAAAAGAGTATGAAATCGGTGAGGAGCAACCACGCTTTACATATGATTCTGCGGAGAAAAAAAGACAAGTTCGCAAAGTAATGTTAGTGAATGCTAGTTTTGTTGGATATCTATTAGTGATTCTATCTTATGCTTGGTGGATTAATCTTTCGAATTTCTATGTAAATGAAAGAAGTACCGTGGATCAAGTTTTTTTAGGAATGTTATTGCTTAGTTCACTTATACCGATTTCCATTATCTTCAAAATCGTTAAGTATGCATTGCGTGTAAGGAATATTTGAATAGAAGAAAATCCGCTCTAGGACTGCTCCTTAGCGGATTTTCTTTGTTTTAATACTCGTATACAAGTCAATAAAGTAAGCGCAGTTATAGCACCAGCAGTATCCAGTGTTACATCTTGAGCAGAAGCTGTGCGTCCACTTGTAAATGATTGATGGATTTCATCCGCTACTGCAAAAAGCATAGTGAGAACAACAGCTGTAATTGTTCGATATTTAAATTTAGGCAAAGCAGCGTAGATGGCAAGGGAGATTATTCCAAAATAAAAGAAATGTGTCCCTTTTCGAATCAAAAACTCGACGAATGCATAGTATCCCCGTTCTTCAATAGAAACTAGAATGCCCCAGTAAGGAATTTGAAAATAGGAAAGGAAAGATTCCAGCGGCTTATTCGGGAGCCACTTTTCAAGCACTGGTATAAGAGATTGCTGTTCGGCTGTTTGGCCAGACGAAATAAAAACAATGACGAGTAAAAAGAGTAAAGGAATAATTTTTTTCATAAGAAGACAGTAACATAAAAACAGAAAGTTTTCATATGTCTGTTTAAATAAGCTATAGTGGTAATAGAAAAGTAAAAACTGGAGGTATGAAACTATATGTCTAAACTTACGCCATTTTTAATGTTCGAAGGACGAGCAGAAGAAGCTATTAATTTTTACACATCTATCTTTAAAGAATCGGAGATCATTCGTTTAGCTCGTTACGGAGCGGAAGGACCAGGGAAAGAAGGGGAAGTATCGCAAGCGGTATTTTCCATTAATGGACAAGAATTTCTATGTCATGATAGCTCCATCCAACATGCATTCACTTTTACACCATCGATTTCAATGTTCGTGGAATGTGATTCTGAAGGGGAACTTGATGAAGCATATGCACAGCTTTTGGAAGGTGGACAAGCTTTAATGCCTATTAACAATTACGGCTTCAGCAAAAAGTTCGGCTGGGTGCAAGATAAGTTTGGAGTTTCATGGCAATTAAATCTAGCTAATTAAAGTATCTAAAAGACAACCCGAGGAGCAACTAAATTGCTCTTCGGGTTGTCTTTTACTTGATCGGTATCCAGATTTCAGAATAGTAATCATCTTTAGAAGCATTCCCACTAGAATACACTTCTAACTCAGGAGTTCCCGCTGGAACATACGGATTTGAAGGGAACCATTCGGAATAAATTAGTTTCCATGTATCTTGCATGGCTTGTGGCATTGCACCATGTACTTCAAAAATAACCCATTTCGAAGCTGGGACTTCTAGTGAAGATAGGTTTTCCGGAACATCTCCAACATGCGCAGAAGCGATCCAGTAGTCCATTAAGCCACTATCTTTCTGGCTTTCATCTACCACACAAACGCCTAATACACCTTCAACTTCTCCATTGTTTAATTGGAATAGCAAATCATCTGTACCATTCGCATTCACTTCATCCCAAAATAGTGGGATGTTTTTCAAATTTTCACCTGTTTTACAATTGTACGTTCTTTTTATCCCCACTACTTGAAAACTTTCTTTCTCTACAATTTTATAGTTCATTGGTTCGGCTCCTTTCAAATTCACCTGTATTACTAGGCGGTTGTACGATTGTAGTTTACCTAGATTCTTTCGTGCATCACTGGGCGTCACGCCATGTTGCTTGCGAAATGCCTTCGTAAAAGATTCAGGCGTGTCATAGCCATACTTGTAGGAAAGGTCGATTATCTTGATATCGCTATTTATTAATTCCTGCGCTGCTAATGTCAATCTTCTACGACGAATATAATCGGCGATGGACATATCTGTTAATATGGAAAACGTTCGTTGGAAATGAAATACCGACGAATTTGCCACTTTTGCGATTTGATCCATCGTCAACTCATCCAGTAGGTTTGCTTCTATATAATTAATTGTTTTTTGAATCGACTCAACCCATCCTATGACCCTCACCCCTTATACATCATAAACTTTAACTATTACTGAATCCTGTCATTATCTGCTCACTTTGGACTGTTTTTTATTCGGTTAAAAGAAGTTCCACAATTACTTTCGGGCGAACATCTAATGAAGAAAGATCATCCATATTAATCCATACAGGTTCATAGCTCCCTCGTTGAACGGAAGTATGAAAGTATTCTTCTCCTGTCCCAGTTCCGAATTTGCCACCGATAATATCAGCAAAGAAAAAATGTTGTCTTCCGTTATACTCTAATACTTTTAAAGGACGCTGAATTCGTACATGAACACCTAGTTCTTCATACGTTTCTCGAATTGCCGCTTGCTCTGGCGTTTCCCCATCCTCAATCCCTCCACCTGGAAAGACATAGTAGGTCTTATGGGGCTTCGTTCGTTTGATTAAGGCGATTCGACCGTTTTCAATGATGACAGTTGCTCCTCTGTTTCTTATATAAATACACCTTCCAATCTAATAATAGTAGACAGAACATTCTAACTCATACTAGTATGATTATATATCAAACTAAAGGATAAGAGTTAATATGGAGATAGTGGAAATCCAACAAAGACCTGAACTTTTTTTATGTAACCTTGGAAACGCAAAAGCGATCAAACAAGATATGAGTATTAGAATGATCAACGTATTATTTGTTTGTCTAGGGAACATTTGTCGCTCCCCTATGGCAGAAGCAGTTTTTAGAAATTTAGTAGAGAAAGAGAAATTAAGTGATCAAATTAAAGTAGACTCTGCAGCAACAAGTGCTTGGCATATAGGGGAACCACCTCACCGCGGAACAATTATGAAGCTTGCGGAATATAATATTTCTACGAAAGGAATGGCTGGAAGGCAGTTGCAAAAAGAGGACTTCGAGAAATTTGAGTATATTATTGGAATGGATCAGAGTAATGTGATCAATATTCGAGCAATACTTGGACAGCCAGATCATTCAAAAGTTATACGTTTCTTAGATTTAACTGAACATCGAAAAGACGTGCCGGATCCTTACTATACAGCTGATTTTCAAGAAACGTATGATCTGGTATTAGAAGGTTGCCAAGCATTATTAGATAAGATGAAAACAGAACACAAAGAGCTGTCTAAATGATGGCTCTTTTTCATTAATGAAAAAGAATAGAAAATAAGAGCGTCTCATACAAGTTAGAAAGTGTTAAAAATGCGAGGATGAGGAGACAGTGAATTGAATTTATTTGTCATTGGGGATGTGCATGGCTGTTACGCAACATTTTTGAAGATGATAGATCGATGGGATAGAAAAACGGAAATTCTGATTCAGCTAGGAGATTTAATAGATCGAGGAAACGGATCGCCAGAAGTTGTAAAATTAGCAAGGCACTTAAAGAAAGCATATGCGGACCAAGCATTTTTTATAAAAGGTAACCATGAATATGAGATGATAGAACATATAACAAACCCACCAAATAATAATTGGTTAAAACAAGGTGGTTCAGAAACAATGCATCAATACTTAGCGGCTGGTCGAGATATAAAAGATGACGTAAGATGGTTGCAAACTATGCCTTTATATTGGGGAAATGATCACATCTTTATCAGCCATGCGGGTATATCTGAAAAAGCAAATAAACCATTCCATGAAACAAGCGAATACGGTATTTTATGGAACAGAAGCCCATTGAGAGATATACAAAAACTACAAATTATTGGTCATACACCTTGTGATTGGCCTATATACGATAAACAAAGTAATTCTTGGAATATTGACACAGCCGCCGTATTTGGTAATCAGTTAACTGGAATGAAATTAAAGCAATCTGGGGAAATAATTGATTGGATACACATCAAGACGGACAAGAGGGACATGAAGAAAAAATAATAAAAGGGGGACAAGGGAGATGCCTAAGATAACTCACGAAACATATATAGAAGCCCCGATAGCAAAATGTTTTGACCTTGCCCGAAACGTGGAAAAGCATATGGAAACAACTTCACATACAAACGAAAGAGCAGTTGCAGGTGTAACAACTGGATTATTGCAGCTGGGAGATAGTGTTACGTGGGAAGCAACACATTTTGGTGTGACACAAAAACTAACCGCAAAAATTATAGCCATGGAAGCACCACATACGTTTACGGACGTAATGATTCGAGGAGCTTTTCATTCTTTTACACATATCCATACATTCACTGAAAATAGTGGCGGAACAATGATGAAAGATACATTTACGTATAGAGCCCCCTTTGGAATACTAGGAAAGGTAGCCGATCACTTATTTTTAGAAAGATACATGAAGAATTTTATTATTTCCAGAGCTAACGAATTAAAGAAAATAGCAGAAAAGAAAATATAGCACCCATTTTAAAGGAGAACGAATAGATGGAATATACTTATTATCAAGAGACGCCAGAGACTGATGTGCTGAACGGCATCATGGAGCTTCCTAAGCATGTTTTTGAAGGTGCAGAGCTAAAGTTAGAAGAGCTAACCGAGAAGAAGAATTTATTAATATTTGTAGCAATAGACAGTAAACGTGTTATAGGTTTTAAAATGGGATATGAGTTTAATGATCACACGTTTTATAGCTGGCTAGGTGGGGTACATTCAGATTATCGTGGAAAAGGCATTGCATCTGAACTTATGCACCGGCAACATGAGAAAATAAAATCTCTTGGCTATCCAAAAGTCCGGACTATTTCCCGAAACAAAAGGCGCGCAATGTTATTGCTAAATATTAAATTTGGCTTCGATGTGGTAGAAACATTTGTGAGTAAAAAAGGGACACATAAGATTGTGTTGGAGAAAGAATTATAACTAAAGAGGGGACATTCTGACAAAGACGGGATGCCCTTGTTTTTATTTACAAAAAATGAAAAGAGTTTTAATACCATTTTGAAAGAAATCCTGTATAATGATTTGAATACTTGATCGAAAGCCACGGTATTACGAAGGAAAGGTGGAAGTGAATATGAATATCATATTGCTTATTATTGTTATTAACGTTGCATACATGACGTTCACTACACTACGTTTAATCTTGGTGATTAAAGGTTACAGAGTAGTCGCATCGTTTTTGTCTATGGCAGAAGTTTTTGTCTATTTAATGGGTTTAACTATGGTGCTGGATAATCTGGATGAACCTTTAAATATTGTCGCTTATTGTGTTGGATGGGGTCTTGGCGTATATTGTGGAAGTATTATTGAAAATCGATTGGCACTGGGCTATGTGGTATTTGATGTGATTGTTGATTCATTAGAGATCGAAATTCCGATACAAGTTCGTGCAAAAGGATACGGTGTCACGTCGTGGGTTGCGGACGGAAAAGATGGAAAACGACTTTGTATGAAAGTACTGGCAAAACGAAAAAACGAACTAAAACTAAGAGACTATATTCTTTCTTTATCGCCTAAGGCTTTTATCATTTCATACGAACCAACTAGATTTAATGGTGGTTTCTTAATCAGACCATCTAGATAGATAAGGGACGAGCTATTTTTCGAGTAATCGAGAGAGGCTCGTTTTTCATAATACCATTATTTAACTAGAAGTAATTCGTCAAAAATAACAATTACCTGTAAAATGAATATTATATTTCATTCATATTTTAAGGGGGATGTTAACTTGGCGAAGTACGAACCAAAGATGAAAGAAACGGATAATAGTGTCATTGAATTTATTGAAAATGTGGACAGTCCTAAAAAGAGGGAAGATGCTTATAAGTTGCTAGAAATTTTCAGTGAAGTATCTGGCTATGAGGCGAAAATGTGGGGACCAAGTATTATTGGGTTCGGGTCCTATCATTATAAATACGCAAGTGGGCATGAAGGAGATGCGCCGCTAGTAGGATTCTCCCCGCGTAAAGCGAAAATTAGTTTGTATATAGCTACTGGTGATGCGGAATGTGACGCCATATTGCAAAGGTTCGGCAAGCATACTTCTGGAAAAGCATGTGTGTATATTAATAAAGTTGCTGATATTGATGTGGAAGTGTTAAAAGAATTAATAAATAGATGTATAAGATTGACACAAGAAACATATGGAAGTTAATGTATTTATTTTTTGCTAACGACTAACTAATTAATGTATAATACTAAAAGTAGAAAATGAATCGAAAGAGAGTGGGACTTTATGGGTCGTAAATGGAATAATATTAAAGAAAAGAAAGCTTCCAAAGATGCAAATACTAGCCGTATTTACGCGAAGTTTGGACGTGAAATATATGTAGCTGCAAGACAAGGCGAACCAGATCCTGTTTCTAACCAAGCATTAAAAGTAGTATTAGAACGTGCGAAAACGTACAGTGTGCCAAAGCATATTATTGATAAAGCAATTGAAAAAGCTAAAGGTGGATCGGAAGAAAGCTATGACGAGCTTCGTTATGAAGGTTTCGGTCCAAATGGCTCGATGGTAATCGTCGATGCGTTGACAAATAACGTAAACCGTACAGCATCTGATGTGCGTGCAGCATTTGGTAAAAATGGTGGTAACATGGGTGTCAGCGGTTCGGTTGCATATATGTTTGACGCAACTGCAGTTATTGGTCTAGAAGGAAAAACAGCTGATGAAGTTCTAGAACTATTAATGGAAGCAGACGTAGATGCTCGTGATATTATAGAAGAAGAGGATTCAGTGATTGTTTACGCTGAACCAGATCAATTCCATGCTGTACAGGAAGCGTTAAGAGCTGCTGGTGTTGAAGAATTTACAGTAGCGGAGTTATCGATGCTTGCTCAAAACGACATTTCATTAGAAGCTGATGCACAAGCACAATTCGAGAAAATGATTGATGCATTAGAAGATTTAGAAGACGTTCAACAAGTATTCCATAACGTAGACTTGGGAGAATAATAGGATGAAAAGGTTGCCACTTAAGTAGTTTTTCTGCTTTTGGGGTAGCCTTTTTTTCTTATCGGGATAGGAACAGTTGGATTTTCGAGTTTAGTTGGAAAAATAATATTCAAGGAGAAAATGTTAGCTAGGCCAATGAGTGTGACTAAATGAGGAACAGAACTGAGTGTAAAGCGTCTAGTATTCTAAATGGAAATATTAATTGAAAATTTAGTATTTAATTTATGGGATTTAGAAAGTGAGGATGAAAAACTTGCGAGCTACGGCGCTTGTCACTGTAACGCATGATCCAGATGGGAAAAATATTAAACTCTTTAAAGAATTACAAAAAAGTTTGGAAGAAGTATACGCTGAGTTATTTATAACGATTAGTGAGGAATCTTCTTCGGAATTAATAAAAGAGGTTCAAAAGAGTACGTTTAATTGTAAGCTTATTCCTAAAAATGGAGCAGCATATGCTCGAAGGGAAGCGCTAAAGTTTGCGCTTACTGGAAATAGTCGACACTATCATTATTGTGACTTGGATCGAATTTTAACATGGGGAAAACAACATTTAACTGAATTAAAAAAAGTTGTTGCACATATACCAAATTATGATTATTTAATCATTGGTCGGACAGACAAAGCGATGAATACTCATCCAGTGGAATGGATTGAGACAGAAAGAATTACGAATCGAATTTTTTCAATTGAATTGGGTAAAGAAGTAGATGTAACTGCTGGATCATGTGCATTTTCGCAAATCAATGCCGAATTCATTAGTAAATATTCAAAAGAAAAGATGACGGATGCGGAATGGCCAATGATTATATCCAGAATCGCCAAACGCCAAGTGGATTATCTTTCTGTGGAAGGATTAGCGTATCAAGAAGAAATAAACGGTTTGAATCGTCATGTTAGTGAATCCGATAAATGGTTTAGTCGTTTAAAGCTGAGTTTAGTTATTAGCGAAACAGCAATGAAGGTAGGGAAATAGAGGAGTAGATAAATTGTTCAAGAGAAAAATAAAGATAATTTCGCTCGTATTGGCAGCTCCCATTTTATTGATTGGTGGATTAATAAGCTTTGTTGTTTATTGGGCTTTCTTTGATATGAACAGATTGCCTACTGGTAATTTTCTGACGGAAGAATCCTCTCCTGATGGAAAGTACACATTAAAAGCATATATTTCCGATGGAGGAGCTACGACTAGCTATGCTATCCGTGGAGAACTTGTGTTTAACGATGGAAATAAAAAGAAGAAAAATATTTACTGGAACTATCCTGAAGAAACAACAGATGTATCTTGGATAGATAACGGTACTGTTGTCATCAATGGTCATGAATTGGATGTTTCTAAAGATAAATATGACTTTCGGCGTGAATAAATAATAGGGAGGGTTTAATCATGAAAAAATGGTTTGTACCTCTTGTCAGCATTTTTGTTTTAATGGGCTGTAGTGGAAATGAAAGGGAAGATGTAGGTAAACTAACAAGAGTAGATGTCTTTAAAATGAATGATGAGGAAATGATTATCCCCGATCAAGAGACTATAGATGTGTTAAATCAGGCCTTTGAACAAATTGAATGGGAACAGAATGTAAAAGCAGAAATGTCGAGAAAAGAAGATGTTAAAGTTGTTTTGTTCATGGAAGTAGATAAGAATATGCCTGAGAGTCTAGTTGAATACTTTATTTGGTTTGAAGAGAATGGAACGGCTACTATTATTAATAGGAATGAAAGCTCCCTTGGGAAACTAGGTGAAGAAAGTGCAAGTGTATTAAAGAAAAATTTAAAATTTGAGTAAAAGAAAACAGCCAAACTGAAAATCAGTAGGCTGTTTTTTAGTTGTTATGTTGCGGATTTTTTTCTACGATAATTCCATTGTTGGTATTGGAAACGCACAAAGCAGCCAATACAAAAACCAAAAATTGCAATGAGTGCAGCTAAACCAACCATGATTGTAGCTACATTAAATAATATAGACCAATTGAATAAAAAACTGATAGTTGCAATGAATAAGAAGCCTACTGCTAGCCACTGGTTAAATCTTAGTTGGGCATAATCTTCTTGAAGATAGACATGTGCAGGTTTAGGTAAAAACTGTTTTATGATAACTAATATCGGATGAAAACCAGTTAATAAGCTCGAAAGATTTGCCATAAGTGGAACGAGTAAAATCCATGCCGATTGGGTAAAAAGCGCAATAATTACAGACAAAACAATTGTCCATTGATTAGCCAGGACTAGAGGTTTTGGAATTGTTCTCATATTAAAGCCTACTTTCCGTATTGGATTTATTATATTATATGTTTGGTTTAGTTAAATGTAAATACAAAGAAATTAATTACAGGTAGTAGAAAAATCGAAGGGGTATAGCCGATTAGCTTGAAAGTGCATGATGGTTAAGGTGCGGCAATAAGAGAAGTAGGTATTCATAAACAGTAATAAGCCTTACTCAACTAAGAGTGAGGCTTATTACTGTAGACAAATTAGTCAAATGTATATGAAAAAAGTGAGGGGAGAGAATTCTTTGACTTACAAATATATCAATCCATATATTTCAATCTACACTTCTTGAGAACGATTGCTGCGATCTCAAGATTTTTTTTCAAATTCACAAATATCAATCCATTTTTGTAAAGAAACAATCACTTCCTTGAAGGCAAAACCTTTTGCAGTAAGCTCATATTCTACTTTTTTGGTAGAGGATTCAAGTAGTTTTTTATTGACTAATTTGGCATCAACTAAGTCATTTAGTCTTTCAGAAAGTAATCGGTCAGAAATACCGGGGATGCTTGAAAGAATTTCGTTATAACGTTTTGATCCGGATAGCAATGTGTAAATAATCATCCCCATCCAACGTTTACCGATAAATTCAATGGCCTGATGATAGTTACTGCAATAGCTATTATTTATATTGGTATCATTCGGTTTATCCACTAACAAAACCTCCATTAAATCATTCGTTTTCACTTATTGTAGCATATAGAACTTTTTTATTGACGAATAAACTTACTAATGGTAAGCTCTTTTAGTACAGAAACTTACTAATAGTAAGTTTCAGGAGGAAATAATATGTCGACAGAAAAAGATTCAAATCTATATACAATTATGCATGCTAGAAAATCAGTTAGAGTTTACGATCCCAATTTTAAAATTTCACAACATGCGTTAGAGGAAATCATTGAAGAAGCAACATCTGCACCATCTTCGAGTAATCTTCAAGCTTGGAAATTCCTTGTCATTCAAGATGACAAAACAAAAGTAGAACTTCGCGCCATAGCGAATAACCAAGAACAAGTAGAAACTTCTTCGGCAGTTATTGCAGTATTAGGAAATGCTGAAATGTATAAAAATGTCGAACAAATATATAGACAAAATGTAGATGAAGGCTATATGGATGAGGCTACAAAGGATTTAATGATTAACAATACAAATCGCACTTATCCTTTTGCTTCATTGGAAACGAGAAAAAATATTGCTACTTTTGATGCTGGCCTCATTGCAATGCAATTGATGTTAGTTGCAAAAGAAAAAGGATTAGATACGGTAACAATGGGTGGATTCGATAAAGTGAAGTTTGCAGAAAGATTCCAATTACCTGAGCATATTTTTCCGATCGTACTCATTGCCATTGGTAAAGCAGCCGCACCAGCATACGGTTCATCCCGTCTACCATTAAGTGAAATTGTTCAATTTATTTAATATATCCAAATAACCTTTACATCTATTTATTTAGAACTTTTTTAATGTAGGTTACTATTTGTAGAAATTTTAGGCTGTATACCAACCGTTTAAACGGGTTGGTATACAGTTTTTTTATGGGAAGGCGAATGGATCACAGAAATGTTTTGTCTATATAAAAATAGAGCGTATTAGTTTAAAAGGCATACCAAAGGTTTCATTGATATATTTCCCGGGAAATTGACAAAAGTCGATGTTTTGTTACAGATATGTTACTGGTGCCTGGCACCAGTAACATATTTGTAATTATTTTTTCTTTAGTTCGTTGATTTGTTTGGTTAATGCTATAAATTGTTGGTCTAGTTCGTTGTATTTGGCGTCTTTTTTCTGCAAGTAACTGAGTTCTCCTAATACTGCTTGGCGTTCGGTTTCTAGTTTTAGTAGCTCTTTTTCACGGGAGGATTCATTTGTTTTATGCATCCACTCGTTGTAGCCCATTTCTACTTTTCGAATCGCTTTATTTTCAAAGATGAGTAGTTTGTTTGTTAGCTTTTCTAAAAAATAACGGTCGTGCGTGACTAATAAAATTGTTCCAGGATAAGTCGACAGGGTTCTCTCCAGTTGTTCTCGAGAAGGAAGATCCAAATGATTTGTTGGTTCATCTAATAGTAAAACGTCTTTTTGATCTAATATGAATTCCATTAGCTTTAACTTTACTCGCTCTCCCATACTCATGGTGCGAATCGGGCGGGACCAGTGATCTTTTGAAAATCCTAAATTCATCATAAGGGTTTGAATTTGCCCTCTTGTTTCAAAATCAGTGGGACCAAATAACTCAAATGGCGTTTTTTCTTCCGGTAAGTCAAATACAGTTTGACGTAGGTAGCCGATATTCATTGCTTCTGACTTCCAAAGTTCTCCTTGGACACTTTCTTCTCCTAATAACATGCGGAAAAATGTCGATTTTCCACTCCCATTGGATCCTAAAATGCCAATTCGTTCTTGAGACTGGACGGTAAAAGTGGCATTTTGGAACAGCAGTTTGTCTTCAAATGTTTTACTCAAGCGTTTGGCTTCTATTACTCGCTTTCCTTTTTTCTTGTTTCCTTCAATAGAGAAGGTCACTTCTTTTTCTGCTTCAGGTTGATCAATTGTATTTTTAGAAAGCTCGAGCTCTAAGCGTTTCTTTTTAGAACGTATTTGGATATCCATTTTCTTTGCTTTCACTCGGTAATATTCTTTATTAAATTCATGTTTAGTTGAATCTGCATGTGCTTTAGCTGACCAGTTTTTTAGTGCTGACATTTGTTTTTCCACTTGTTTGATTTTAGTTTGTTGTGCATCATACAGTCTTTGTTGTGAAAGTCTAGATTCTTCTTTCTTTTGTCGAAAAGATGTATAGTTACCCGCGTAAACTGTTAACTTTTTATTTTCCACTTCCCAAATCCAATTAGTTACCTCATCTAAAAAATAACGATCATGCGATACTAAAATAATTGTTCCATGATAGGCCAATATCTGTTCTTTTAAGAAAGATAAACTTTCTTGGTCTAAATGATTGGTTGGTTCATCCAATAAAAGAAGTTGTGATTTTTCCGCAAATGCGCGGGAAAGACGTCTCTTCATTTTTTCTCCGCCACTTAAATCATCATACTCTCTATTCCCAGGAACAGACCATTTACTGAGATATGCCCGTTCATCATCCGCAAAATCATTGTTCTTAAATTGTTCATCCTCTTGTTTAAAATAACTGATAGTAGGTGCTGGTCCAAACCAGTCCATATATCCATTAGTAGGAAGTGTTTCGCTGGCTAGTACAGAAAGAAGGGAAGACTTTCCTTCACCATTTCTTCCTACTATGCCAATAACAGCCCCTGTTTGAATGTCCGCTGTTAGATTTTCCAAGATGACCTTATCTCTAAATGTGATATTTATATCTAATAATTTACCCTGTAATGTCATATGATCCGCTCCTTTTTGGAGGAATAAAAAAATCCCTCCGAATATGAATCGGAAGGACTGGTTGCCTTTAAAAAATACGCAAAAAACCACTACAAACTAGAGTATTGTAGAGAATCATTCGTATTTGATTGAAAAATGGGCAGACTAATCCTATTTCCGATTTTGTAGTGTTTATTTTGTTAAACCTCTACTTAAGAAATAAGATTAAATATCCATTGTCCACCCATCATCCTCTCAAAATTAGTTGCATTCATTATAGCATATTTTAACTTTCTTTTTTTAAAAACAACTTCACTAATGAAAAAAAGATAATAATGCAGTATATGGCCCCGAACGAGGAGATAGTCCAAAATTCTTTCCCAAAATAATTTAAGTCATCCGGTTCAAAGAAGTTAATAACATTTACTACTGGAGGAAATATTAATAATAGCCACTTTAACAATGACAGCTTTTCCACTATGCCATCGTATGAAAGACTGATGGCAATAATAAGAACGGCGGAAAGCCATGCGTACCTCTTTGGAATAAGTGAAGTGATGGATGAAAAAGAACCAACTAAAATACCGAAAATGGCTAATAAAAGGTGTATTAATATAGAAAGTCCTAAATGTATTGGTTGTAATGTTTCTTTAAAACTATCCAATAGTATTGGATAAAAAATTGCAAATAGCATTAATACAAACGTAACAAGTAGAATGATAATCCATTTGCCAAGTAAATATCTAACTTTCCCGACTTGAACAAATAAAAGATTTTTTTCGGATTCCTCTTCCATTGAAAATAAGTTCATGGATATCCATGTTGTCACTAGATACAAGACAATGCTTGTGACGGCGTAACTACTTAATATTTCCACGCCGCTATAATGATATAAAACAAAGATCCATATGAAGAAGGTTGCTGCTGGCGGTATTATTTTGAAAGAGCGTATATAGCTTTTAAATTGGTATTTTATATATCCTTGCACAGTTATATCCTTTCCCTGACTTCAAGTACAGAACACTTTCTATTCAAAAGTTCCTTTAACAGGAAATCGCTTTTATCTATAGGTACGGTTATTATCGCTATATCTTCTTCCATGTGAATTTCCTCAAATGCAAGTTCAGCCAAAGAGTTTTTGTTTGGAAATCTTGTTTTAATTATTCGATAGGAGCTTTTAGTTTCTGTTTGAATTAATACACTTCCATCTTTCACGTATAATATTTGATTTGCAATGTTGTCCACTAACAGGTCTTCATGAGTTGTAAAAATAATCGTCATTTTAGTTTTCAGCTTTTCTAAAATAGTCATTAAATTTTGTTGGGAATTCGTATCTAACCCTGTTAAAGGTTCATCTAATAAAAGGATGTCTGGTTTGGTTAGAAGGGCTTGAAGGATTCCTACTTTTTGTTTTGTCCCTTTTGAACATTTTTTTAGAGGTGTGTTCATATAGGGTTCTATTCCAAACAAACTACTATATTCAGATAGCTCTGATTTCATATCCAATTCAGATATACCTTGAAAGGAAGCGATTAATATTAAATACTCTTTCAGTTTAAATCGAAGGTTCTCTGGAAAATGCTCCGGGACATATGCAATCCTATTTGTATTTCTTATTAACTTTCCGTTAGTTGGTTCATAAATTCCTGCAAGCAACTTCAATAAGGTGCTTTTTCCGGAGCCATTGGATCCACGAATAGCAACAGCCGATTTTTCCTTAAAACGAAAGGAAACATTTTGTAAAATAGTACGATTTTCTATGTCTTTACTTAAATTTGACGTCTCCAAAACGGTCTTTCCCATTTAGTCACAACCTGTTTTAAGATTATTTTGTCATATTTTGGTGTGGAAAACAAATAACATATTTGGAAAATGCCAAGAGAAAGTAAATATCCCTTGGCATTGTGAAAAATTTAGATATCGTTTTTACGATGTGGGCTGTCCCGCTGACGAGCTTTCCAATTCATAGTCATCGTCTGCTCTCTTTTTTTGGACAAACCAAATTGCTATGATTAAGACTGCCCCGATTAGGGTGCTAACAAGCTCGGGTACAATGAGCATAATCCCCGCAATGAATAGGGCAAACCTTTCCCAAATTCTCGAATTTCGAATAAAGTGACCAATCATGGAGCTACTAACAGCAATCATACCGACTAGAGCAGCAACAACTGAGAATACTAATAAAAATGGTTCGACATCTACCATTACTAAAATCGGATTGTAAATGAAAATATAAGGAACGATAAACGCTGCTATGGCTAACTTTACTGCATTCATACCTGTCTTAAATGGATTAGCTCCTGCAATACCGGCTCCTGCATACGCTGCAAGGCATACTGGAGGGGTAATATCGGCAGCAATTCCAAAATAAAAGACGAACATATGCGCAGCAATTGGTGCTACTCCAAATTCATTGATAAGTACTGGTGCCGCAATCGTTGCTGTAACGACATAGTTTGCCGTTGTTGGTAGTCCCATTCCTAAGACAAGGCAAGCAATCATGGTGAAAATTAGCGCAAGAAACAAGTAACCGTTTGATAAAGCGATAACTCCAGAAGCAAATTTTGAGCCAAGACCAGTCATACTCACGACACCTGCAATGACACCAGCGGTTGCTACTGCTGCTATAACAGGGAGTGCGACTCTTGTACCTTGTTCAAGGACGTTTACTGTTTGTTTAAATGACATCCTTGTTTCTTTACGAATAAGGCTAACCAAAAATGCAGCGATGATTCCAAAAAGGGCTGCCCGTTGAGGTGTAAAACCATACATAATCGTCGCGATGATAACGAGTAATGGAAGAAGCATAAACCAGTTTCTTTTCAAAAGTTTTCTGAAAGAAGGTAATTGAGATTTCGGTAATCCAAATATCTTTAATTTTTTTGCCTCAAAATGCGTTCCGATAAAAATCCCTGTGAAATAGAGGATGGCAGGAATAACAGCCGCCAACATGATGACTCCATATGAAACCCCCAAATATTCCATCATGATGAATGCTGCTGCCCCCATCATGGGCGGCATTATTTGTCCTCCGGTTGAGGCAGCAGCTTCCGTTGCCCCGGCAAATTCAGGCTTGAATCCAGCTTTCTTCATCATTGGGATCGTAAATGATCCAGTTGCAACAGTGTTGCCAACTGAACTGCCCGAAACGGTTCCTTGTAATGCACTTGCCACTACGGCCGTTTTTGCTGTTCCGCCTGTATAGCGGCCAGTCAAGGCAAATGCAAGGTCATTAAAGAATTTTCCGATGTTTGTTTGAACGAGCATTACACCAAAAAATAAGAAAAGGAAAATAAACTTCGCTGAGATTTGAACTGGTGTTCCGAATACACCACTTTCTTTATACCAAAGAGTTGTTGCCGTTCGATCCACTGAAAAACCGGGATGGGATAGGATTTGCGTTGGAACAAAATTACCGAAAATTGCATATAGCATAGCCGCAAATGCCACAATGACTATTGGTAAACCGACTGTTCTCCTAGTAGCTTCTAGCACTAGAAGTATTCCTATTACCGAAATGAGTACATCAGGAAGACTATATCCGGAAATCCTACTCTGCAGAATTGAATCAAAAAATATAATTTTATGGTACGTTACATACATCGATGTAAAGGCAAGTAAAATATCATACCATGGAACAGTTTTCTGTATCTTTTGCATTCCTTTTTTTATAGGATACAAAAGAAAGATAACCCCAAGGGCAGTACCTAAATGAACGGCCCCTTGCTTTTGGGAAGGAAGCGTACCGAAGTACGCTGTATATAGATGAAATATAGTGAGAGAAACACCTAAAAATGTGACAACCCACGCCCACTTACCAATCCTTGTACGAAATTGATTTTCTTTGTCGTATTTCTCTAAAATTTCTTGAGCATCGACTGTATGCTGATCACGCATTTGCCCACCTCTCTTTTGAACTCAGACATTTAAAGGACTAAACACTACTTCAAATCTTCGAAGCTTTTAATTCCAGCACTTTCCCGTGTAACAATTTGGATAACTTCAGGATAAATATGTCCGATAAAAGCTGCGTTTGGAACTTCATTTCCTTCAAATGCAGCTTCACCGTTCACAGCTTGTAATGCTGGAACATGTACGGTCATCCCAAGGTCCATATGACCATCTCGGATGCTGGATAAGTTTTCTACTGATGCTCCAGTTTCCGTGTTTGTAACGTTGATACCGTCGATGTATTTATTCCAAATGCTTGCCATTTCACCTCCGAGAGGATAATAAGTACCCCCTTGGCTACCCGTACCTAGTATGAATTCATTTTTACGGCTACTTTCGTCCGCAATAAGTTCAGCGACGGGATTATCCACCGTCAAACCTTGTTCTTCATAGTAACGCTTAGCACCTGGATGTATTGGAAGCCCCTCCGCACCTCGAAGCGCATTTTCTAAAATCATTTGTTTAGCTTGAGCATGTGTATTTTCGCTTGCTTTCTCAATCATAGTCTTTGCAAGTTCATACCCAAGTTCATCATCGATTGTATCCGTACTACCCATGAGGATGGCATACGCTGTAACCGTTTCGACATCGGATTCAAGGAAATCGTATGTGTCCTTTGGAATTGTGTGGCGTCTGTATCCACTGGTTTCTTCTATTTTGGCGATGGCATCATCAGACAAGCTTATCATGACAACATCTCCAACTGATGCTTGCAAACTTTCAATACTTGCAGCCGGAAGTCCTAAAATTCCAATCGAAATGTCGATATTTCCATCTTGTACACCGTCTGCAGCATCTCCAAATCCTTCTTGGTATTCTTTGTAATCCCCCTTCTCAAGACCATAGGCACCCAAGATGATTTTGGAAACCGAATTTGTCTCGCTTGCAGGAGGCCCTATTGCAATATTCGTATCGCCTTTACTACATGCTACCGTCAATAGCATCATACCTAGAAGTATAGTCATAAATCCGAACAGACTTTTTCTCAACTTTTTCCCCCCAATTAAGTTATTGTTTTGTTCTGTTTGACAGCGCTTTCATTTCGTGAAAAAAACATTTAATATTGTTGGCATTTCAAACAGAGGACTAACATTATTATACTTTTACTAATTTTATTTATAACGCTTTCTTTGAATTATCTAATAAATAGACAAGACATCACGATATTTGCGTAAAAGAAATAACTTTTTCTTGAATTAAATCACAAAAAATGTATTTAAGTGCGTGATTTCTAATAAAAATTCCTGTACAATTACTACATGTTTTTAAGGGAGGTATGGAGAATGAAGCAATTAGATGCATATGAAATTATTTCGTATATTCAACATGCAAAAAAGTCGACACAGGTGAAGGTATATGTAAAAGGGAAAGAAATCGACAAGCTTTCTTTTGGAGAAAATACTAAGGTATTTGGGGAAGGTAATTCACTTATATTGTTTGGGGAGTGGGCTGAGATTGAAGTAGCGCTTACTGAACATGCCAATCAAATTGAAGATTTAGTAATAGAAAACGATAGTAGAAATTCTGCTATTCCACTATTAGATATAAAAGGAATTAATGCACGTATCGAGCCAGGAGCAATTATTCGGGATCAAGTGAGTATTGGGGATAATGCGATTATTATGCTCGGAGCGGTTATTAATATAGGCGCTGTTATTGGGGAAGGTTCGATGATCGATATGGGTGCCATTCTTGGTGGCCGTGCGACGGTCGGGAAGAATTGTCACATAGGAGCTGGGGCTGTACTTGCAGGTGTAATTGAACCACCTTCTGCTACGCCAGTTATCATTGAGGATGACGTATTAATCGGTGCCAATGCAGTTGTGTTAGAAGGTTGCAGAGTCGGTATAGGAGCGGTAGTTGCCGCCGGAGCAGTTGTTACGAAAGATGTTCCACCGTATTCAGTAGTTGCTGGAACACCTGCAAGAGTAATAAAAGAAATCGATGATCAAACACGTTCTAAAACGGAAATTATGCAAGAACTACGCCAATTATAAGAGGTGGCGTATGAAATCATTAATTGAAATTCGGTGTGATTTGCACCGCATTCCGGAGCTAGGCTTTCAAGAAGTAAAAACGCAAGCGTATTTATTGGACCAAATTTATGCACTTCCACAGGAAAGATTAACAATCATTCAGTGGAAAACAGGTATTGTTGTGAAAATTAAAGGAACCGAGGGAAAAAAAACAATTGGCTGGCGTACAGACATTGATGGATTGCCAATAGCGGAGGCAACAGGTCTTCCATTTCAATCGGAGCACGCGGGAAAGATGCACGCCTGTGGACATGATGTGCATATGACGGTGGCTTTAGGTTTGCTCAGAAAACTTGTGGATAAACCAATAAACGATCATACAGTAATTATTTTTCAACCGGCTGAAGAAGGTCCTGGTGGCGCCTTGCCAATGAGAGAGTGGTTGAAAAAAGAGCATCCAGAACTAGTTCCGGACCAAATCTATGCATTTCATATTGCACCTGAATATCCAGTAGGGACAGTTGCAACCCGCCCAGGTATGTTATTTGCGAATACTTCCGAACTGTTTATCGATTTAGTAGGGAAGGAAGGGCATGCAGCTTTTCCACATCAAGCAAAAGACATGTCTATTGCAGCTGCCACATTGTTATTGCAACTTCAAACGATTGTCAGTAGATCCGTTAACCCAATGGATCCTGCAGTTTTAACAATCGGGAAAATGTCTTCAGGCACTGTTCAGAATATCATCTCTGGTCAAGCACGATTAGAAGGAACGATTCGAACGATGGATGCAGCAACAATGATGTCTATTAAACAAAAAATAGAATCTTTCTGCCAGGCCACTGAAATAGCATTTGATTGCGATATTCGAATCGATTATGGTTCATCTTATTATCAAGTAAAAAACGATGATACTTTAGCAAATGAATTCATAACATTTGCCAAGCAACATCCATCGACTACCGCAATCGTTTGTGATGCTGCTATGACAGGGGAGGATTTTGGCTACTTTTTACAAGAAATTCCAGGTGTTTTATTTTGGGCAGGAGTAGACTCACCATTTGGACTTCATCATGCAAAATTAAATCCAAGCGAAGCCGTTTTGGATTACCTTGTACCATTTCTGGATGCTTATTTCCGTGAAATTGCAACTAAATAAAAGAAGAACCTACTCTGCTTAAAATGAAGAGTAGGTTCTTTTTGTTAATCCACAAGCTGCACCTTGTAATCTTTAAACCAAATATGCAGTTGCGCTAAATAAGCTAATAGTTGCGGCCCAGACATTAATTGGCCAAACCATGGTACTTTAAAAGCATCCCCATTGGATTCGATTAAATCAGAGAGGCGTTTTGGATGGAAAAGTTCATGCAGAATTGAACTTTTATCCTGTAATTGTTCTTTCAAAATGTTGCTGACGAGCTCGGTGTAAACAGGATTATGCGTCTTCGGATAAGGACTTTTTTTTCTGTAAAGTACGTCATACGGGAGATCTTCTTGAAATGCTTTTCTTAAAATGCCTTTTTCCTGATTGCCAACCATTTTGAAGTCCCACGGAATATTCCATGCATATTCGACTAATCGATGATCCGCAAAAGGTACCCTAACTTCTAAACTAGCTCCCATGCTCATACGATCTTTTCGATCCAATAAAGTGGTCATAAACCAAGTCATATTTAAATAGAATAGTTCACGTCGTTTTGATTCAATAGAAGATTCTCCGTCTAAAAGGGGAGTTTCCGCAATCGTCGTATCGTGTGCATGTTGGACATATTCATGTATAGCTAGCTTTTTCTTCCAGCTGTCGTTTAGCAAAGAGTATCTTTCATTTGTAGAGCGAATCCAAGGGAACCCTTTCTCAGCATTCGCGACTTGATGGAACCAAGGATACCCCCCGAAAATCTCATCGGCACATTCTCCGGACAATCCTACTGTGAAGTCTTGTTTTATTTCCCGACAAAACCAGAGTAATGAGGAGTCGATATCCGCCATCCCGGGAAGATCACGCACATGCATAGCCTCTGTTAAGTATTCTGCTAATTCCTTCTGGCTGATAACGGCATGATGATGCATTGTATTCAATTTACTAGAAACTTTTCGAATCCACGGTTGATCATCTGATGGTTGAAATGCGTTTCCTTTGAAGTGTTTATTATTGTTTTCGTAATCTATGGAGTATGTGTGGAGTTTGCCTTTTGCATCACGAGTGAAAGCTTGAGAGGCAATTGCAGTGATGATACTTGAATCAAGGCCACCAGAAAGAAATGTACAAAGGGGAACATCTGATACGAGTTGGCGCTCCACTGCGTCTGTTACTAAATATCGTACCTTCTCCGCAGTTTCATCTAAAGAATCGGTATGTTCCACACTTTGTACATTCCAGTATCGCCAAATACGAAGTCCATTATTAGAAAAAGTAAGTGCATGTGCAGGGCGCAATTCATGAATTCCTTCATAAACGCCTGAACCGGGAGTGCGAGAGGGCCCTAATCCAATTATTTCTGCTAACCCTTCTCGATTAATTGTTGGAGATACTTCTGGATGTGCAAGAAGTGCTTTTAGTTCGGAACCGAAAAGTATGCCGCCAGCTTTTTCTGTGTAAAAAAGTGGTTTTACCCCCAGACGATCTCTTGCGATAAAAAGCTTTTGCTCCTGCTCATCCCAAATAGCAAAAGCGAAAATTCCATTGAAATGATCTATACAATTTTCTTTCCATTCAATATAAGAGGTCAATAACACTTCCGTATCCGAATGGCCCGAAAAAGAATGTCCTCGTTTTAATAATTCCTTGCGAAGGTCTTCTGTATTATACAATTCACCGTTATAACAAAGCGTATATTGGTTAGATTGATACGTTTTAATCATTGGTTGCTTTCCACCGATAGGATCAACTACCGTTAATCGTCGATGCCCAAGCAATACATGAGTTGCAGCCCAAATATTATGATCATCAGGCCCTCGTTTGCCAAGCGTCCCGGTCATTTTTTCCACAATTGTTTTCTCATTGCGCAAATCCTTCTTAAAATGAATCCACCCTGTAATTCCGCACATATATCCGCATCCTTTCTTTCATGAACTATTTTATGCAAGAAACTACCAAATTTGTGCCTGCAGATTAATTGAGCCCTAGAAATATGACAAGATTGTTACTGGTGCCTGGCACCAGTAACAATCTTGTAACAAACAAAAAAAGCCCTCCTGAAAGTTTAAGCTTTCAGGAGGGGGTGGCACCGGGAACTAGCGTAAAATGCCAAGTAATTTTATGTTGTCACTTTAAGAACAGTTTTAATTTTTTGGATAATGCCACCTGAGCTGTATGTTAGTACGCTTCGTTTGTAGAATGATAGGCTTACTAGGAACATTAGTATAACGGTTCCGATTAACACGAGCATTGCTATAATTGGTTCAACTGAAGCAATATCGGTTGCACCAATTCGAAGGGGCATTACCATTCCTGCTGTGAAAGGGATGTATGAGAAAACTTTGATAAGCATCGTATCAGGACTAGCCATTCCCGAGATTAACACGTAAAAACCAATAATCCCAACCATCATGGCAGGCATCATTGCTTGGCCTGACTCTTCCACTTTGGAAACTAGTGAACCTAGGAGTGCTCCTAATATTAAGTATAGAATAATCGTTAACAATAAAAACGACACGGCATATCCGATATAACTAAAGGATAATTCATTTGCAATGTCCACGACCATATCCCATTTCGAACCACCGTCGATGAACATAAATAACAAACCTTGGACAACTAAAAGTGCTCCAATTTGCGTTAAAGCAAGTAAAAAAGTCCCCGTTAGTTTGGCCATAAAGTGAGTAGAAGGTTTAACACTCGCAAGCAGTACTTCTAAAACACGTGAACCTTTTTCAGAGGCAACATCTGTTGTAATCATCGATAAAAATGTCATCACGAACGAGTAGATCAGGAAACCTACTAAGAAAGATGCACCAATACCGGCAGCTTTTTCATCTTCACTTTTCCCAGATGCTGAGTCGACATTTAAATTTTTCCCAGAAATAATCGTTTCTGATTGAAGGATTTTTTCTGCTTGTTGCGCGGTTAAATTTAATTGTTGCACTTCATATATTTTCCCGGCGTATTGCAATGTAGAAGAAATACTTAATTGATCATTAAACTTAAGCGGTTCGAACGTTGCGATTTCTGCTGCTAAAGAATTGTCTTGATCTCGGACAAAAACAGCCGCTTCGTATTCACCATCGATCACTTGCTGCTCTATTTCTGCTATCTCTTCTTTCGGAAACGAAAACTCTATATCACTCGTCGATTCAAAGAAACTTTCAATATCCGCATCTGTTTCATTCAAAATAGCGACTTGTAAAGGTTCGCTTTGGAATAAGGCTTCTTTAATATCTGACCAAAACATTACTCCACTGATGACAGCGACATAAAGGACGATTGAAAAAATAAAAGATTTGGCTTTCACTTTTTGTGTATATAATTGCTTTACAAGCAACCAAAACTTAGACATTCGGGCCACCAACCTTATCTTTGAAAATTTCGTCTAATGTTAAATAATCTAAACTAAATTTCTCTATATATTTCCCATTCGATACAAAGTCGAATATAGATTGGGCATACGATTCATCTTCTAACGTTAAAATATACTGATCTTTTCCGAGTTGTATATCCTTCACGCCATTCAACTTTCCAAGCACGTCTTTTCCGACATCCGTTCGAATTGTCAATTTTGTTTTCCCGTATTGCTTCTTCAAGTCTAATAAACTACCGGAAAATAAAGAGACCCCTCGTTTTAACAAGCATAAATGATCACAAAGCTCCTCTACGTTATCCATTTGGTGACTGGAGAACAAGATAGTCGTTCCTTTTTCCTTTAATTCTAAAATAGCATTTTTCAATAAATCTTTATTTACTGGGTCTAACCCACTAAATGGTTCATCTAAAATAAGAAACTCTGGTTGATGGATGAAGCTTGCTATTAACTGTACTTTTTGTTGATTTCCTTTGGATAAGGTTTCTGCTTTCGCTTTTCGTTTATCCTCTAATTCGAAACGTTCAATCCAATAATCCACTTCTTTCTTTAGTTCTTTTCGAAGTTTTCCTCTTAATTCACCAAAGAAATATAGCTGATCTTCTACCGTCATGGAAGGGAAAATGCCTCGTTCCTCGGGTAAATATCCTAAAAGGTCTCGATTTATCGAATTGATAGGTGTGCCATTCCACATAATAGTACCTTCTGTTGTTTCTTGAAGGTCTAAAATCATACGGAATGTCGTCGTTTTACCGGCGCCATTTTGTCCTATTAATCCAAAAATCTCTCCCTTTTCAATTGTAAAGGTCAAGTTATCAACGGCTACAAAGTCTTGGTACCTTTTTGTTACTTGATTAATAGATAATGTCATAACTAAGCTCCCATCTATTTTTTCTTTTCTAGTTACGTTATACGGAATGGAATGGAAAATGTTTCACTTTTTTATGTAACGTATTCCTAGGTTAATCGTCAAATTCTATGAATGGAGGAGCGATAAAATGAAAAAACTAAGCATTTTTGCAGTAACTATCCTTGCGGCTGGACTTGTTTTCCATCAACCAGTGGCGAATGCGCAAAGTGAGGACGAAACGACGGTGGAACAAACAGACACAAGCAATTTTATGAAGTCTTCCGGAGTAATTAAAGACATTGAGAAGAAAGATGGCATCGTGACATTAACAGTGGAATCAGAAGAAAAAGAACCGCAAACTACGATATTCAAATTGAACGATGATACGCTCTTGTTCAATAGCGGGACGACAAAATCAGTAGAAAAAGAAGCATTACAAAAAGGGCAACGCATAGACGCATACTATGACAAAAACAAGCCTATGATTATGATTTATCCGGCACAAATATCGCCAGAACTAGTAATTGTCCACGATGAAAAGAAGATGGGTTCTGTTAAAGTATCTAAGTTTGACGAAGAATTTCTAAGTTTAGATAATGAACTAAAGCTAAACATTGGGGAAGAAACCATTTTAGTAAATGAACAAGGCGAAGAACTAACACAAGCCGATTTATCTGGAAAAGAGCTAGTTGTATTTTATACAGCATCAACTAGAAGTATTCCGGCTCAAACAACGCCAAGTAAAATCATCACAATTGGCGAGCCTTTAACACAGGACACATCGGATTACATGAAATCTTCGGGGAAGATTAAAGATGTAGCTTCAAAGGATGGGAAAGTAACGCTTACAGTGGAAACAGAAGAAAAAGAGCCAATTACGACCATCTTCACAATCGATAATGATACACTTGCATTTAATAGCGGAACAACAAAAACAATTCAAAAAGAATCATTTCAAAAAGGGCAACGTATAGACGCTTACTATGACAAAAACAAGCCAATGATTTTGATTTATCCAGCACGAATATCGCCAGAACTAGTAATCGTTCATGACGAAGAGAAGATGGGTTCTGTTAAAGTATCTAAGTTTGACGATGAGTTTTTAAGTTTAGATAAAGAACTAAAGCTAAACATTGGAGAAGAAACAATTTTAGTAAATGAAAAAGGCGAGAAGATTGAACAAGCTGATTTAAAAGGAAAAGAGTTAGCTGTATTTTATACAATCACAACTATGAGCATACCGGCACAAACACCGCCAAGCAAGATAGTTGCACTTAGTAATCTGTCACCAGAAATGACAGAAGTTCAACATATTATTGAAGAAGATCACTTTGTACAAAATGGAACAAAAATGATTCCACTGGTTAAAGTTGCAGAGCAACTTGACTATCAAGTGCTAACTTATTCAAAACGATTTGGTACTTACTTAAAAAGAGGGAATAGCTCACTAATTATTACAGTGGGAGATAAAACATATAGCTATAACCGAAGTTTACGACAATTTGCAGAAAATCCTGTATTAAAAAATAATAAAACTTATGTATCAGAAGATATTTTAGAAGTGCTTCTCCCGTAAATAGATATTATAAACGCCCTTTTTCAATGAAAAGGGGCGTTTTCTTCAATATAAAAATCTCCACAAATAGAATGTCGCATAAGCTTCCCAGCCTTTCCAAGGCACAGAAAGTCTTAATAGTTCATCCTTTGTTGGCTTTTGTTCAGAACCCATTACATGTTTAATCGCATTATGTAATCCAACATCATCTATTGGGAAAGCAGAAGGGAATCTCAAACAGCGCATCAATACATAGTTTGCAGTCCATGGTCCAATTCCACGAATGTTCGTCAGTATCTTTTCCGCTTTTTTGACATCCTTTGTTTCTAGAAGCATTTCTTTCGTAAGCTGCCCCGTATTTATTTGATTGGCTACATCTATTAAATACTCACATTTCTTGACGGTCATTTTTAATCCTACTAAATCTTCTACTGTTAGCTTTGCAATATCACTTGGCGTTGGAAAAACCCAATACTGCTCACCTTCGTAAGTCAGCGAAGTTCCAAATTTCTCGACTAGACGTCTCTTCAATGTATAGGCAAATGGTAGATTTATTTGTTGTCCAAGAATACCCCAGGCCATTGCTTCGAATAAATCCGGAATACCGATAATTCGCAGTCCACTAAATGCATCGATCGCTTGTTGAAGAAGCGTATCACTGTTGGCTAAAGCATAAAAAGGTTGTATATCTGTTTGGAAATCAAACCATTCCGTAATGTATGCTGTTACTTGTTTCATCGCTTGGTTAGTAGTTGGTTTTGTATTTCCTAAAAACTCAATCGTTAATGAGTGTTCATCTCGTTCCCTAATCTCTACTAGTACTATTAATTCATCCGTAGCAATCGCTTTTCTCACTTTATTGTCTTGAATTTGGAACATACATTCATTCGTCGATCTTTGCAAATAACCTAGATTTTGGATGAAACTAAAATCTGGTGGGATGGGTAAAATAATTTGATTGCTTTCCATATCACATATCAACTTTCCACAACTCCTTATTTCTCCATTATAAATATAAAGAGTTTCGTTATTTTGCTTTTTAAATCGTACGTAAAAGATTTAATGTTTTTCTTAACTCTTCAGCAGGTATTTGCCCCGGAGCAGATGCTTCTACTCCAGAACCAAATGTGGCAGCAGATCCAAAAACTTGTCCAGTAATTCGGCTAATTGCTCCAGTAGCAGCCATGGACATCGTAATAATTGGTCGATCCGCGTAAAGATTGCTCATTGTGTAGGTCGCATCAAGTAAAATCAGTACATCGGTTGGAATTTTAGGCATTACGGCGATTTTCGGAATATGCGCTCCAAGTTCTTGCATTCTTCGTAGGCGCCATACAATTTCTTCTTTGACAGGTGTCTTTTCAAAATCATGATTGGACATTACTACATATACGCCATGAGCAGAGGCCGTTTCCACGATTTCGCTTACATTTGCAGAAAATAGTTCCACATCCACTAGGTCGATTGCTTTTGTCCCGATAACATTTTCAAGAAGTTCTTTATAATAAGTATCTTCTATAATTTTATTTCCACCTTCCCGGTGACTTCTAAAAGTGAAAAGAAGTGGGATAGGGAATAAGGCATCGCGAATGGTGGAAAGTGCCTCTTTTACTATTTCTAAGTTTTCAATTCCTTTTAGTACATCTGCACGCCATTCCACAATATCCGGGGCTGCTTGCTTAATTGTTTTAATTTCTTCAAGAAGCTGCTCTACGTTTTTCCCCATAAGAGGAATAATAATTTTCGGAACACCTTCTCCAATATGAATATCTCGAATAGAAACAATTTTCATAAAATTGACTCCCCTTCAATCGTATTTTACGTTATATTAACATACAAAGGTAAAGAGGAGGAGAATAAGTTGAAATTTCAGAGATACAAAAATGCAAAAGATTTTGCAACAATAGCCACCCCTTTTTTAGAGAAAAACGAAGATAAGTTTAGTTTGTTCCTAGGGGTACTGCAAGCAATAAATGATGGGAAATACGAAGATCCATACATGGCGACAATTGAAGAAGAGGGTGAATTGCTAGCCCTGTTTCAAATGACCCCACCACATCCACTCAATATCATTTTCGTAAATGAAAATCGGATGGAAGAGTGCATTGAACTTAGTATTAATGAACTAATCCAGCAATCTATTTCTATCAACTCCATTATTAGTGTAAAAGAGTGGGCATACGCATTTGCACATAGGTGGCAAGAAAAAACGGGACAAAGCTTTTCCGTTTTAATGGATCAAGGACTATATCGTTTAGACAAAGTAGACGAATCATTAGAAAAGAGCCCGGGATCTTGGCGGTATGCTACACATGGCGACGCACCGCTTATTGAAAAATGGTATAGCCAATTCGAGAAGGACACTGGACTTCTAAACACTGCACCAGCAGAAATTAAAAAACGGGTAAAAGTGATGCTTGATGCAAAGGAAGTATTCTTATGGGAAAACCAAGGTCAAATTGTATCTATGATGAAAAAATCAAGACCCACAGCAAATGGCGTCACTGTTTCACTCGTATTCACGCCGAAAGAAGAGCGGAAAAAAGGATATGCTCGCACAATGGTAGCAGCCGGAAGTAAGGAATTGCTAAAAGAATTTCAATTTTGCGTTCTCTACACAGATATGTTGAACTCAACTTCGAACAAAATCTATCAAGAGATCGGCTATCAAAAATTGATAGATTCTGTACATTTGGGATTCGAACAGTAAAAAGCAAATAACAAAGGGGCGATGATGTTGCAAATGTTGTTTCGATACAACTGGATGGTAAGGGAAGATTGGTATCGATGGTGTGAAGAGTTAGACGACGAAGACCTCCTAGCCGAGAGAACAGGTGGAGTAGGTGGGATATTGCATACACTTTTCCACATTATCGATGTAGAATGGAGCTGGTTACAAATTCTTCAGGGAAAGCCAGATTTCCAAGAGAATTTCAGAGATTATCAAAGCTTACAAAAGGTTAGAGATTTAGACGCTAAATTCCGAATAGAAGTAGAGCAATTTGTTCGTGAATGGGATGAAAGTATGGAAAATCGCTTGTTTCAAGAAACGATGCCCGATGGAAGGGTTGATACTGATACATGGGGTGAGGTTATGCGCCATGTAATTGCACACGAAATTCATCATATTGGCCAATTATCGATATGGGCAAGGGAACTTGGTAGAAAGCCAGTATCCGCAAACCTTATTGGAAGAGGTCTTGCATAAAGTAGGGTGATACCCATGGTTTAGTTAATACTGGATGTATTTATCAGAAAAAATGTTAAGCGTCATTTCTTAATAAAAGCGGTGTTTTTTAAAAATCAGTTAGAAGTAATATTTAGAGCCCTTTGCCAATGCAAAGGGCTCTAATTTAACTTACACCTTTTTTCATAACTGTAATTTTCCCGTTATCAGAGGAAAGGCGAACAGTATTAGAACCATTACCATATGTTGTACGGGAATTTTTATCCCCAAACACACTGACTCTGCCGTGATCCGTTTTAGTATAAATGGATACGTTCGTTGGATCAGTTTCTGTTTCCACTAAAATACTGCCATTATCTGTTTCTAATTGAATCATGCGATCGAGACTTGACGTGAGAAGCGTAATTCTACCATTATCGGTTTTCCCACTGATATCCCCATTTACATAATCCATGATGATTCGACCATTATCTGTTTCGGTAATAACTTTTTCAGCATCGACATTTCGCAATTCAATGCGACCATTATCTGTTTGCGTAGAAAGCTTATCGACTTGGACTTTATCAATTTCAATACGTCCATTATCAGTTTCTACTTCTAAAACGGTAGCGGCAAATTCTTTTAAGCCAATGCTGCCATTATCGGAAGTTGCTTTAATCGCCTTACCAAGCAGTTTTTCCGCACGGATACGACCATTATCTGTTTTCATGATGATAGTTGTGTACAGTTTTTTAGGTAATGCTACATTTACTTTCATTTCTTTAATAAGGAACATAAAGCTAAAAAACTGGAATTTCTTCGATTTTAATTGAATGGATAAAGTATCATTTACGACTTCTGCAGTGAGTTTAAGCTTTTCGTTTTCTCCTATTAACTCAATAATCGTTTCGTCTGTTTCGGAAGGGAACACATTTAGAGAGCCATAGTCAATTTTCATCATGACATTGGAAAAGTTGGACTGTGGAATTCTAATGACTTTATTTTCAGTCGTTATTTTTTCTTGAATCGGAAACTCCACTAATTCTTGTGCGATTTCTTTTGGAGAACCGAGCGATGCGGCAATATCGCTATCCGTTTTTCCATCCTCGCGACCGTTTATAAAATACTCTTTTATATCAGAAAGGATATCGTTTCGTTCTTCTGCTGAAAGTCCGGCTAATGCAAGTTCTAATTCATTCAAAAACTGTTGTTCAGTCATTTTTTGCACCCTCTTCGATTAGATTATTTACTCCGTTTGTGAAGCTTTTCCATTCGTTCAACTGCTCATGTAAATATGTTCTACCAAGTTCCGTCAACTTGTAATATTTACGCGGCGGACCTTCTGATGATTCCTGCAAATAAGTGGTAAAATATCCTTCCTTCGTTAGGCGTCTTAATAGCGGATAAACGGAACCTTCCGAAATGGAAATCTGGTCCGATATTTTTTGGACAAGCTCATAACCATATCGATCCTGTTTATCCAATAATACAAGCACACAAAGATTCAGTACGCCTTTTTTAAATTGAATATTCACTTCTAGTTCACTCCTTTCACTACTGTTCAATGAATAGTACCTTTGAGAACAATATATCACACAGTATTATTCTATGCAAGGTACTGTATAAAATATTCTTTTTCAGTTATAATCGAAGTAATGAAAGGATGAAAAGTGATGAACCCTTTTACGGAAAGAGTTATTGAAATAATAAAAGCGATACCACAAGGAAAAGTCATGACATATGGACAAATTTCAAAAGAAGCTGGCAGTCCTAGAGGTGCAAGACAGGTCGTTAGAATACTCCACACGATGAGCGCAAAACATAACCTACCATGGCATCGAGTAATCAATATAAAAGGAGAAATCGCCATTCCAGATGAAGAATCAGCCTACTCACAGCGTGCAATGCTAGAAGCAGAAGGTGTTTGCTTTCGTTCCAATGGACTTGTGGATCTTAAAAAATCAAGATATGTACCTGAAATTAATGATGTAGATTTAATCTGATGAAAGAAAAGAGGAAGAGAAAATGTTCAAATGGCAAGGTGCAGCAGGTATTTGTATAAATGAAAATAAGGAAATATTAATGGTTCTTCAAGCAGCTCCAGACGAAGAAAAAAAGTGGACCGTTCCATCCGGGACATTAGAAGAAGGGGAAACATTTGAACAATGCTGCATACGAGAGTTCTCGGAAGAAACAGGTTTTACAGTGCGGACTACTGAAAAAGTACATACTAAAAGTGGTGTCATTAGAGAACACGGAATTTCTTATCATGTAGAATATTTTGGGGTAGATATAGTAAGCGGGGAAATATCGCTTCAAGATCCAGATGAGTTTATTCATGAAATTGCTTGGAAGTCGTTAGAAGAAATTGCAATGCTTCCGTTAGCTTATCCAGAAGATATCCACATACTTGAGCAAGTTTTAAAAAAGCCCTGTTAAAGAAAGAAGTTGATTAATCGTTAATGATTGTGGAGAATAGGATTCCTATATAATTTGGCACTAGATATTTACGTTAAAATAAATACAAGATTGAAGGTTTTCCCTTAAACTTACGCTACAGGTTAGCTATACAAGTTAAAAATTTAATGGTTTATTGTTATAGAGCATTTCTTTGACTGAGGAATGCTTTTTATTTTTGTTTAAAACAAAGAATACAATAAAAATGTTTTTTATATTAATAAAAATTTATTGTAATTCGATAAAATATACATTAAAATCAAAATGAGAATAAATAAGTTAGATGTTTTTTATGGAAAAGGTAACAACGTTGATCTACTTTAAAGGCAATTTGTAAGGCTTTAGAATAGCAGGCTAGAGATATTTTAGAATACAAAAGTGACGAGGGCAGTTAAACAATGTGAAGGAAACTTAATATAACAATCATTAGGGGAGGTATAACTATGGACGTTAACAATTTGATTATTGAAAACATTGACAAACCTCATGAGCTGGAGAGAATGTATAGAAAAGACCCGAAAGCTTTTAAAAAGTTATTCTCACACGCATGGGAACAAAATCCTGATTCTCAGGTTCTTGGTATTTGGCATGAAAGATTGCATTTCAAGGAGACGGCAAATACAGAAAAATCTTCTTTGCTTCAAAAAGGTTTCTTATTTATGGGCATTTTAGCCATTCTAGCCGGGATAAGTACCAGGATTATTTTCCATTTTATCGAGCAGGAAGCAATTGCTCCAATTAACTTGGCCTTTGGTATAATTCCCTTTATTGCAGCCTATTTTATTTACAATAATACTCCCAAAAAAAGTGTTATTTATTCCCTTGTAGTGTTGTTCCTGATTTCTGGGATTTATCTTAATATGTTGCCATTAAATGATAAAGACAGTATTATCCTGGCTTATTTACATCTACCCATATTCTTATGGGTATTGGTAGGGCTTGCATTTACAGGAAATGAATATTCAAAAAGCAATACAAGATTAGCCTATATTAAATTTAATTTGGAATATTGTATTCTCTACGCCAGCATGGCAGTTAGTGGAATGGTACTAGCAGCATTAACAATGAGGTTATTTAGCTTTGTTGGCTTGGATATAGAAGAATTTTATTTTAGCAATGTCGTTTTATTTGGTGCTGCGGCTCTCGCTATTGTGGCTGCATACCTAGTATCAATGAATCTTAAACTTGCTAAGAATATTACACCATATATAGCTAAAATTTTTAGTCCTCTTGTCTTGGTCACATTGTTAGTCTATCTTATAACGGTTATATGGGTCGGAAAAAATCCATTCTTGGACCGCAATTTCCTGATAGCCTTCAACGGAATACTCCTTGGTGTATTGGTCGTTACCATTTTTTCCATTACCGAGAGCGATTCAGATGAGAAAAAGAACATTTCAGATTATATAAGTTTTGCCTTAATTGTTCTTGCGCTTATCATTGACAGTGTGGCTTTGTCAGCCATCGTGTTCAGGCTTTCTTCTTATGGGATTACGCCTAATAGACTTGCTGTTTTAGGAGTAAACATACTTATCTGGGCAAATCTTATTTGGATTATGTTCTCCTATATAAGCTTTCTACAAAACAAATCCGGACCTGCAACTATCCAAGATGCAGTTACTAAGTATTTGCCGGTCTACGGAATTTGGGCAGCTCTCGTTATATTTACTTTTCCTATAATTTTTAATTAAAAAGGTTCTGTTAATGTAACGAAAAGTCAATCTTCCAAAACGTTTAAAATCCTTAGAGCCGATATTAAGTAGCTTTTTATACAGAGTTGCATAGTATTGGCTTATTTACATTTCTAAAGTTAAATAGGATTTAGATGTAATGTGAAAAGATGTAATTCCACTAAATGCTCTTTTGTCTATACAAAATCAACCATTATATTTAACACAGCCCCCCGAAAAAAGAAACCAGTAGTTACTTATAACCGTATAGTGTAAAGAGGTGATTCAATGTCAAATCTATTAATAATTTTTCTAGTATTAGCGTTTTTCTTTATGGTTAATTATTTCCTAACGAGAGATAAGAAAAGACTAAAAAGGTTTCGGGAAGAGTGGGAAACAGGGACGTTTATTAGACAAAATGAAGCAACAGAATCCATTTCATCCTACTGGTTAAACAAAAAGAATAGCAAAGCAAGCTACGATGGGGTAGATGCATTAACATGGAATGATTTATCGATGGATAAGGTTTTTCAAAATCTCAATTACACACAAACGACTGTGGGCTCAGAATATTTATTTAACCAGCTGCGTGAAATTAATCCAACACTTGAGCAGAAAGAGGAAGATGAGCAACTCTACACCTTAGTTGCTAGCAACCAATTATTAAGGGAAAAAATCCTTCTTCTACTTTCTGGACTTGGAAAACGAGATTATACTAATTCTACCTCCTTTTTTTATGACACAAATAGTAAGAAGGTAAGGAATGCAACTGTTTATTATATCCTCGCTTTTTTGCCGATAGCTTCTATTGTCTTGTTGTTTTTCAGCTTGAAATGGGGACTTTTTTGTTTGCTTGCCTCCTTTTTAATCAATACAATCATTTACTACCGAAATAAAAGTATGTTGGAGTATGATTTATTATCAGTCACCTATATTGCTTCCATCATTAACACAGGAAAACGTTTTTCTTCTGTTAATCAGCCAGAGTTTAACTTATATGAAGATAGGTTTAAAGAAAATATGAAACCGTTAAAAAAGATTTTGTTTCTCAGTAATATTTCTTCCCTTGGTAACAAAGGAGGAGGGGAGTTTGATGTTATTTTCGAGTATATTCGAATATTATTTTTGCTCGACTTTATTTCCTACAACAAAATTGTCAAAACAATTTCAGACTATCAAAAGCAATATCGAGAAGTATGGCAACTTATCGGTAAACTAGATGCGGCAATAGCGGTTGCATTTTACCGGAAGTCGGTAGGTACATATTGCACGCCTAAATTCGTAGACAAAGAAGAATTATTATTCAAGAACATGGCACATCCACTTATCAACAAGCCGGTGACAAACACATCGGCACTTGGTAAAAGTACGCTTGTGACTGGATCAAATGCTTCTGGTAAATCCACTTACATTAAAGCAATCGCGATTAATGCCATTCTTGCACAAACCATTAACACGGTACTAGCAGAAATGTGGATCATGAAACCAAGTTATATCGCGACATCCATGGCCATTCAAGACAATGTGTTAGATGGGGATAGTTATTTTATCGCAGAAATTAAATCACTTAAACGAATTGTGCGATTAATAGAGGAAGGTAAACCGTGTATATCCTTCGTGGATGAAATACTAAAAGGAACGAATACAGTGGAACGAATCGCAGCATCGGCAGCTATGATGGAATGGCTTTCGTCCAATAAAGGAATGAATATTATTGCATCCCATGATATAGAACTAACGGAAATTGCCAGTCCTGTGTATGCAAATTATCATTTTAGAGAATCCATCGAAAACGGTGAGGTTCGATTTGACTACACCATTCATCCCGGTCCTTCCAACACAAGGAATGCCATTAAACTTCTAGAAGTACTTGGTTATCCACAAAGTATTACAGAAAAGGCGAATGCACTAGCAGAAAATTTTGTGGAAAAGAGAGAATGGGAAGAAATCATTGAACAGATTGCAGATTCTAATAAACTAAGATTAATCGAGAAAAATGTTACACACCAAAAAAACTAAAAGGCATAACTCGCCTTTTAGTTTTTTGTGTAAATATGCACAGCATCTCTCAAAAACACTGCAGCACCAGGCTGAATCTTATCGTAATAAGCGGTAAAGCGTTCATCATCCACATACATTTGTGCGACACCTGCATGAGCTTCTTTCGTATACTGATCCCAATAAAAGCTCAGCCATTGTCGGTGCAAGCCGGCTGTCTTTTGTGCAAGTTCTCCAGCTGGATCACCTGTTGCCATAGCTGCTTTTAGACTTAAAGCTAGTTGTTCTTCTAACTTCGTCACTTCTTCATATTGTGCTTGCGTCATTCCTTTAACTTTCGAATTCGATTTATTCACAGCATCTTCGCCATATTTTTCGCGAATTTCTTTGCCGTATTTTTGTTCGTTATCATCCACAAGCTTTTGTTTAAAGCCTTCAAATTTTTCTTTGTCTGTCATGATTATCTTCCTTTCTGTTAATTGAATGGATTTATCCACATTTTCGATTAATAAATCTAATTGTGCTCTTTTTTCAAGCAATTTTTCCCGATGTTCCTTTAAAGCAGTTGTCCCGTCGAAGTCTTCTGAAGTCATTATTTCTTTTATGCTATCTAAATTCACCCCCAGCTCCCGGTAAAACAAAATTTGCTGCAGTCGATCTACTTCCGTAGAACCATAAATACGATAACCTGATGAATTAATACGTGCAGGTTTTAGTAAGCCGATTTCATCATAGTAGCGAAGCGTGCGTGTGCTTATTCCAGCCAGTTGACCAAGTTTTTGTACGGTATATTCCACTTCCTCACCTCCTAATATCTACAGTCTAAACCTTGACGCTGCGTGAAGGTCAAGTCGAAATTAAAAATAAGAACGATTTAATCAATCTATTTAATATGTTGCCGAAAGTGTGTTTTCGTAGTAAATTTCAGTAAAGAGTTAAAGAAAAAGCAAAGGGGATTAGAATATGACAACAATCGGTTTTATAAGGCATGGTGTAACAGCGTGGAATAAAGAAGGACGAGCTCAAGGATATACGGATGTGCCGCTTGATGAAGAGGGCATCCAAATGGCTGAGCGTATTGCTAATAGAATGGTACATGAAGAGTGGGATGTTATTTATACAAGTCCTTTAATTCGTGCCAAAAGAACGGCAGAAATTATTGCTGAAAAGCAGCCAACACTTCCATTTCATATAGATAAGCGTTTAGGTGAAATCGGTGGGGGAATCATTGAGGGCACTACCGAAGCAGAACGAGTAGCGAAGTGGGGTCTAGAATGGAGGAAGCAAGACATTGGTTTTGAACCAGAGGAAACGATTATTTCTAGAGGGATGTCCTTTATTGAAGATATGAAAGAAGCACATCCTGGTAAACGAGTTTTAGTCGTAAGTCATGGTGGGTTTATCGGAAGGCTTCTGAAAGTATTAATTCCCCATGGAGATTTTGAAAATGATATAGGCAACACCTCGGTTACTGTAGTAGAGCTTCAAGATGGTAAAAACTTATGTCATCTATTTAACTGTATAAAGCACTTAGAAAGGAAAGAAGTGTAATGTATAAAGACGCAGATTATTATATACAACATCTAGGTTTAGAAGCACATCCAGAAGGTGGATATTATAAAAGCACATACGCTTCTAAAGAGACATACGATGCTTTTGGAAAGACACGAAAACAGTACACAAGTATTTATTTTTTGTTAGGAGAAGGCGATGTATCGCATTTTCACCGACTGAAATCGGATGAATTATGGTACTTCCATGGTGGAAGTTCGCTAATCGTACATGTGATTGATGAAGAAGGAAATTATGTAGAGCATAAACTAGGACTAGATATCGCAAATGGGGAATCTCCCCAAGTGCTTGTTCCTCGAAATTCAATTTTTGGCTCATCGGTTGTGGATAATGGAGCATTTTCGCTTGTAGGATGTATGGTATCCCCTGGTTTTGATTTTGAAGACTTTGAGCTCTTCACGCAAAGTGAATTATTAGAGAAATATCCGGATCATGAACAAATTATTCGGAAGATGGCTTATGAGAACTTATAATAGGACAGAAATGCTTGTAAAAGCAATTATCTACTAGCATAAATACTCAATTCTAAAATGCCATTGGAGTACAACAGTACCCCAATGGCATTTTGCGTCTACTAATTCAGTTTAATATATTTTTCACCAAGTACTTCTTCTACTACATAGCTATTAGCAGCTAATTCTTTTTCCACGAAAGCAGCGACATCTTGTTGAGCTAAATTATAAAGATCTTCGATTTCACGAGAGAATAATAGCCCTTCTTTTTGCAATACTTTTTGTAATGTATGGACCGTTTTTGGTTGGATATTTTCTTCAGGCAATACTTGTTTTAATGCTTGCACGTAATTGTCATAAGGGCGAGCTCCTACAACTTTTACCCCTTTTTGTTCTTCATTTAAGAAAATGATTGTTGGGAAGCCGCGTACGCCTAGTCTACTTGCCATGATGAAATCTTCTTGTAGACGTTCTTGTGCAGCTGGAAGATGAGATTCTTTAACAATCTCTTCTCCGTTTAGCCCGATGCTGTTAACAATTTCGATTAGTAATTGGTCGTTACTAATATTTTTATTGAACGGGAATACGGCTTCTCTTGCTTTTCTCAAAAACACAGGAGCTAAGCTAGCATCTTTTTGTTGCACTACTTTATATACACGGGATGGGATATAAGATGAAGTAACCGGATCCTCGAACCAGAAGCTACCGTCGATTGGCATACGTGTATGGTCTCCTACTTCTCGCCAGTGCCCTGCTACGTCACCAGGTCCGGAAATTCCGTTAGATACATCGGCGAATCCGTCCCATTTTTCAAGTAATCCACCCATTAATGTATGCAGATTGACATACTGACCGTACTCTTCCATAAACTTACGTAATGTCGGTTCTAGTGCCCAGCAATGCGAGCAAATTGGATCAGTTACATAATATAGATCGATTTTTTTAGTTGGAGCAGTTAAATCGATTAGCTCCATTTCAGAATTTCCTTCTCCTGCTGGTCCACAAATACCTGTTTCTAAATCACACATCATCGAATTATTATTCGTCATGTTATTTCCCCTTTTGTAATGTAATATGTTGTTTTGCCCATGCATGTACCGGTTTAAGTGCTTCTGCAAGTTCTTGTCCGGCAACTGATAAATGGTAAGAAATTTGGACAGATGGCTCTACTGTCGTTTTTTTCTCGACTAGCCCGTGTTCCGCTAGTTCCGTTAACTTAAGTGACAATGCACGAGGCGTGATGTCGTTTAAATCCTTTTTCATATCCGAGAAATGGGCGCAATAATTGGGACAATTAAATAAGTAATGAACGATTAAACCATTCCATCGTCGTCCAAGTATTTCAAAAGATGATTCTAAATATGGACAAATTTTCATCGGATTTATCCCTCTTTTCTATTTCATTATAAAATGGTATAAAAAATATATCAAGTATAAAAACTATACTTATAGAAATAAAGGTATAAAGGCGACGGTTATAGAATGGGAAAGAAGGGAAAACCAATAAGAAGGAGGGTTCTTGAATGACAAAAAAAGTTGGACTCATTTTCTTATTATTTATTATTATCTCGGTTATTGTGATGGTGATGGAAGATAAAGATAAAACGAACGAAACGATTGATCAAGAAAAACAATCTAATGTTGAAGTGCCAGAGACAGAATCACTTGTTGAACTTGTCTTTGAGCTTGCCTCAAGAGGTCAAGTATTAGATGTACCGTTTGTTGCTGGAAAAACGGGTATACAGGAAGTGTATGATTTATGGGGAGAATCAGCAAAAAAAAGTAATTTGGCCACAGCTATATATGAAGATTACCCAACCAAAAAAGCGACGATTGGTCATCAGTCTGAAGTTGTTTTCGATATTAGAACGGACTCTGAGGCTATCCAGCAAATACGTTTAAAAGATATTGAAAAGGTAAAAGGAGAAGAAGATGAAATTAAATATGATACGGCAGGACTACTAATACTTGTCTATGAAGTAGAGCCGAGTTATCAACTAAAGTGGATTATTCCGAAACCAACTGAAAGTGAACCAAACCCATTAGTCGATCATATATCTGTTGTTACAGAAGCAGTTGATCAAGAAAATCCGATAATAAATGAGATGACTTTAAAAGAGAAGATTGGTCAAATGATTTTTGCGGGAGTGAAAGGAACTACCATCTCTCAAGAGACAAAGCGATTAGTTTCAACTGACAAAGTAGGTGGTCTCATTTTTTATGCAAATAATTTAAAAGATGTAAACGAAACAACCACATTATTAAATGCGATAAAAAAAGAAAGTGAAAATGAAAAGTTCCCACCTTTTCTGGGAGTCGATCAAGAAGGCGGCAGAATTTCAAGATTACCGGGACTGAACAAGTTACCGACTAATAAGGAAATCGGAAAACTGAATGATCCTTCCTATTCTTACAAAATAGGCACCCACTTAGGAGAAGAAATGAAAGCATTCGGATTTAATCTCGATTTTGCTCCAGTGCTGGATGTGAATAGTAATCCAAAAAATCCGGTGATTGGGGACCGTTCGTTTGGAAATGATGTGGATATCGTTAGTAAACTTGGTATTCAAACGATGAAAGGTATTCAAAGTCAAAACATTATTTCTGTTGTAAAGCACTTTCCGGGGCATGGTGATACAGCAGTGGATTCACATTTGGAATTGCCGATTATCGAAAAAAGCTTAAAGGATTTGCAGAAGCTTGAATTGATTCCGTTTCAACGTGCGATGGAAGAAGGTGCCGATGTTGTGATGGTTGCACATATTTTATTGCCTAAGATTGATGATACGTTTCCATCTTCTATGTCGCATGAAATTATTACTCGAATACTAAAAGAGCAGTTTCAGTTTGACGGCGTTGTGATGACGGATGATATGACGATGAATGCAATCATCGACCATTATGAAATTGGTCAAGCGGCTGTCCAAGCAGTAAAAGCAGGAAATGATATTGTGTTAATCGCCCATGATTATGACAATGTTCTAATGGCGATAGAGGCAATTGAAAAATCGGTAAATGACGGAGAAATTACAGAGGAAAGAATAAACGAAAGCGTGCGCCGCATTATTGCACTAAAAGAAAAATATGAGTTATCAAATAAAGAAGTAACAACCGTTAACATCCAGCAGCTTAATGAAGTTGTGCAACAACTATCGACTAAATAAGGAGATGAGCGAAATGAACATTCAAGTCAATCAAGTAAATGTAGCATACAGAGAAGAAGGAAATGGGGAACCCATCCTACTCATTCATGGATTTTGTGGGAGTTCGGGTTATTGGGATAATGTTTTCGAAGAACTCTCACAAACGAACCGAGTGATTGCATTAGATTTGCCTGGTCATGGGGAGTCAGCGGTGCAGGGAAATATAAAAGAAATAGATCAATATGCTACATTTATAAAAGATTTTATAGACGTACTGAAAATTGATCAAGTCACGATGTTTGGTCATTCATTAGGAGGTTATATTACACTTGCCTTTGCAGAAAAGTATAGTGATCGTTTAAAGGGGTTTTCATTAATCCATTCTACTGGTTACCCAGATTCACAGGAAGCAAAAGAAGGAAGGGACGCTTCTTTGAATAAAATAGATACAGAGGGAATGGAAGTATTTATAAATGGATTAGTTCCAAAACTATTTTCACCTAAGCATTTGGAAAGTCACTCAAAGGAAATAGAAAAAGTGAAAAAAATCGGCTATTCCACTTCTCCCGAAGGTGCCAAACATGCACTGATTGCCATGAAGAATCGAATAGATCGTCGAAAAATCATAGAAACCACAAATCTACCAGTATTATTAATTGCGGGGGAAGCAGATCAACTAATACCTTCTGAAAAGGTCTTTACAACGAACGGAAACCATATAAAACAAGTACTATTACATGATGCAGGTCATATGAGCATGTACGAAGCACCAAAACAGCTAGTAGAAGAAGTAATCGCATTTATGTGAGATAAAACGGGCGAGCTCGTTGCTCGTCCGTTAAATAAGTAAATACTATAGTAATTTTCAAATACCATTCTCTTTTAAGCTGATATACAACGAGCCATTCGTTTGAAGCTGGGCATAAAAAACGTCAGCGACTGAATCAATTCCATGTTTCCGAAGTTTCTTCATTACCCAATCCTCTGTTAGATCGAGCTCCTTCAAGTTTTTTTGAACAATTTTCCCATCCGAAATAATTTCAGAAGGCATAAATGCAGGAAGCGATACATCTGCTTTGACGTCTAATTTTGTTGCTTCATGTTGCGCCATTTTCTTAAAAACACTTAACTCTCCATTTGTTTCGAGTACGGCATAATGTACATCTTGAATGGAGAAGATGGATTGTTCTCTTAACATCATTAACACATCGTCCATATGCAGGCGTGAAGACTTCAAAGATTTTACGGAAATCTCCCCATCCTTAATAATAATTGTTGGCTCATCGTCAACTAGCACACGTAATTTTGTAGATTTTAATGAAATGTAGCTCATGAACAATGTAAGAACAGTCCACCATACTAATGAAACCATGCCATCGAGAAAAGGAGTTTCTTTTTGCGAAGCAATTTCTGCAGCAATGGAGCCAAATGAAATTCCAGTAATGTAGTGAAAAAATGTAAGCTGGCTAAGTTGTTTTTTACCAAGAACTCTTGCTAATACTAATAACGCAAAAAAGGAAATAGTCGTCCTTAAAATCATTTCCCAAAAGTTCAATTCGAAAAACGTGTCCATATTTCTATTCAAACCCCTCTATAAGATAACTTTTTTTTAGTATTGCCGTGAAGCTTGCAACTATCCGTATTATGTAAAAATGCAATCATATTATAAAGGTTTGCGCTATAATGAATTTACAGTTAATATTTCGAGTGTAGAAAGAGTGTGATATATAAAATGACGAGCGGAACTGTTTCAAGTAGATTAGGAACACCAGTTTATCCAATTATGTTTGCGATTGGTCTTTGCCACTTATTTAATGATTCGCTTCAAGCTGTTATTCCGGCAATGTTCCCAGTGCTAGCAAAGGAAATTGGCTTAACTTTTACTCAGTTGGGGTTAATTTCTTTTATGTTAAATATCGTTGCCTCTATTTTACAACCCGTTGTAGGCTTTATAAGCGATAAAAAACCTATGCCTTATGCACTTCCATTAGGTATGACCAGTTCCTTTATAGGAATGGCAGGACTTGCGTTTGCACCTGAATATTGGTTAATTTTAGTTTCTGTTATTTTTTTAGGGCTTGGTTCTGCAGTGTTTCATCCAGAAGGGTCTAGAGTTTCTTTTATGGCAGCAGGTTCTAAAAGAGGACTTTCTCAGTCGATTTATCAAGTAGGGGGAAACTCTGGACAAGCACTAGCTCCATTAATTAGTGCATTTATCCTTGTACCACTTGGTCAAAAAGGAGCCGCACTTTTTTTAGTAGTGGCAGCTGTTGGGATTTTCATTTTATCAAAAATTTCAGCATGGTATAAAAAGCAACTGGAGGAAGAAAGTTTAGCTAAGAAGAAAAAGACACTTCTTTCATCACTACCAGCACTATCTAAAAAACAAGTAGGAATTGCATTAAGCCTTTTAATGATTATTATTTTTGCACGATCTTTTTATGTGACGAATATGACAAATTTCTACATATTTCATTTAATGGAGAACTACGGTTTTTCGATACAGAAAGGTCAGTTGTTTATATTTATCTTCCTAGCGCTTGGAGCAGTAGGGACGTTTTTCGGAGGACCTTGGGCAGATCGACTAGGAAGAAAAAATGTTATTTTGCTTTCGGTACTTGTGCCAATTCCGCTTTCGTTAGTATTGCCGTATGTTCCGATTTTGATGGTTGTAATTTTATTGGTTTTGATCGGTTTCTTCATCATGTTAAGTTTTTCGGTCACTGTTGTGTATGCGCAAGAGCTTGTGCCGAGTAAAATCGGGACGATGGCAGGACTGACTGTTGGACTTGCGTTTGGGATGGGAGCTCTAGGAGCTGTAGTCATTGGTATTCTAATGGACCATGTGGGAGTTTATACAACGATGATTATTGTTTCTATATTGCCAATCATAGGACTCGTAGCATTTGCCCTACCAAGAGATCGGAAAATTTCACTAGCACAAAAATAAAAAAGGGAAACTCATTTGAGTCTCCCTTTTATAATTTTACACTACAGCCATCTGGTACTTGAGATGAATCTGTAACTAAATTATCTTGTATATGGACTTGATGCATTTTGTTATTATGCATAAACTTGAAAATTCCATTGTCGAAATCTGTTCCTATTTCTTTAAAGAAAATTCCTTCTTGGCACATGTTTTTGGCGCAAGTAAAAGAAACTTTGTAGGAGTCTCCGTCAGTAACTAAATAGGCGCGGACTCCTTTTTCAAATATGCCTTCTTCTTCCTCTTTAATAGAACGTTCGACTGAAACGACATGGAAGTCGACAAAAGGGATTTCTCTTAATAGCACGTTCATAAAAGAACCTTTTGTGATTTCTTCCCATCTACTTTGAGCAGTTTGTCCAATAACAATTTGTGTAATATTTAGTTGATGAGCAACTTCTTTAATAACTTTCGAAGAAGGACGTCTTTCATTATCACGAATGATAAATTCTTCTACTTCTAATTCCTCCGACAGGTTTTTCCAATCTTCAATATATCCAGATCTTTCAGCGTCGAACGCATCATATGGAAGTGGGTCAACAGTTAGAATGTAAAGCGGGCAATCTAGCATGCTTGCCATCTTATGTCCTCTTCTTATCAGTCGTTCTCCATTTGGGCCGTAGTATACGCAGACAAGTATACTTTCATCCATTCGACCTTTTCTGTGTTTCACGGTTGTCTACACCTCGTTTTTATTAATTAGTTTTCATCTATCTACATGCATGTTTTATTCAAAATGTTCTGCCTACATTCACATCAAGTGCAGTGAGTAGTTCTTTCGTGTATAATTTAACTTGATATATTCTACAGTGTATATTCATGTATTCATCTTTTATATGAAAAGCATTATTATTGCTTTTCGCTTAAACAGGCAATGTTAAACACCCCAAATTCTTCTGAAGTACTATAAGGACCTCATATGGATTCCTATTATGCTACTAGTTTCTGGGATAGTCAAGTATCCCTTTCAAATGAAATAAATCTTTCAAAACTAAAAATTCATACAATACGTTTTGGAAATAGGAGGCTACAATTTGTTTTCAGTTACTTTCGCTATTATTATTCCATTTATAATAGCTGCACTCGTGCCATTCATCTATAGGCGTTTCCAACTATTACATATCGGATGGTTAGTCATGTTAGTGCCTATAACGCTATTTATTATGCTCGCTAGGTTGATTCCCTCAGTAGCGAGCGGTGAAACATTAATCCACACTTACAATTGGATACCCTCGTTAAATATTAATTTCACAACTTATTTAGATGGTCTAAGTATGATATTAGGATTACTTATTACCGGTGTAGGAAGTTTAGTCATTCTCTATTCTATTTTTTATCTTTCAACGAAAGAATCACTCCAACATTTTTATTGCTATCTTCTATTATTCATGGGTGCCATGCTTGGTGTCGTGTTTTCCGATAACTTAATGGTATTATATGTGTTTTGGGAATTAACGAGTGTTTCTTCTTTCCTATTAATTGCATTTTGGAACCATCGTAAGGCATCGAGACTTGGCGCGCAGAAGGCAATGCTTATTACGGTAAGTGGTGGGATTGCGATGCTCGTTGGGTTCATCATGCTCCATACAATGACTGGTTCCTTTAGTATACGTGAAATTATTGCAACCATAGGGGACTTTACAGATCATGCATTATTCATTCCAGCGATGATTTTAGTATTGCTCGGGGCATTTACTAAATCTGCACAGTTTCCTTTTCATATTTGGTTGCCAGATGCAATGGAAGCACCAACCCCAGTTAGCGCATACTTACACTCCGCTACGATGGTGAAGGCGGGGATTTATTTGGTCGCTCGTTTTACACCAGTTTTTGGTGGGGATCAGATTTGGTTTTGGACTGTAAGTGGTATCGGCATGGTTACATTATTTTGGGGATCGTTTAATGCCGTTCGTCAAACCGATTTAAAAGCGCTATTAGCGTATTCTACTGTTAGTCAGCTTGGTCTTATTATGAGTTTACTTGGATTGGGTTCTATTGCCTTGCAGTACGGTTATTCGAAGGATTCTATTATTTATACACAGGCTACATTCGCAGCTTTGTTTCATCTTATTAATCACTCTACGTTTAAAGGGGCTCTATTTATGGTTGTCGGGATTGTCGACCATGAGCTAGGTACTCGAGATATCCGTCGATTAGGTGGATTGATGACTTATATGCCATTTACTTTTACTGTAGGGGTTATTGGAAGTCTATCAATGGCTGGGTTGCCGTTGTTTAATGGATTTTTGAGTAAGGAAATGTTTTTTGCAGCAACTATTCAAATAATGAATGCAGATGTATTTTCGTTACAATCATTAGGAATTATTTTCCCCGTTATTGCATGGATAGCAAGTGTATTTACATTCATCTACTGTATGATTATTATCTTTAAAACATTTCTTGGACCAGTTCAACCAGAGAAATTGGATAAGCCTATTCATGAAGCTCCAATGGGAATGCTTGTGTCTCCGATAATTTTAAGTGTGTTCGTTGTAGGCATTTTCTTTTTCCCGAATCTTTTGGGAGCATATATACTAAAGCCGGCAATGGCTAGTATTTATCCGACATTTGGGGATACGGCAAATCTTACACCCCATATTTCTGCATGGCATGGGATTAAGCCTGAATTGCTCATGACAATTGGTGTTATTTTAGTTGGGGTGTTACTATATCGATTGCTTAAAAAGTGGAAGCCAGTATATGGATTATTATCTTCTAGATTTACGTTTAATGCATTTTATAATAACTTTTTAGCATTTGGAGAAAGTACATCCACCGCTCTGACGAACAAGTATATGACAGGCTTATTAAGAGACTATTTAGTTTATATTTATCTATTCTTTATATTAACGGTAGGAGGGTTCTTCTTTTATTCTGGAGCATTTTCACCTAGCTTTTCAATGGATGTAAGAATAAGATCTTATGAAGTTGTTTTGGTTGGGGTGATGGCAGTGGCTGCAGTGGCGATGTTATTTGCCAAGTCGCGTATGACGGCAACCTTGTTAAATGGGGTTTTAGGATATTCGATTTCCATCTTTTTCGTTGTTTTCCGAGCACCAGATTTAGCGTTAACGCAGTTAGTAGTGGAATCGATTACGACTGTATTGTTCCTTTTAGCTTTCTCTCATTTGCCTGATTGGAAAATGGAAAAAGTTTCTTCCAAAACGAAGACAACAAATGCAATGATTTCAGTGGGAACTGGAGCGGTTGTTGTATTAGTGGCTTTAGCTGTATTAAATTATGATCGATTTGATTCGATTTCCTCGTTTTTCGAGGATGCTTATGAATTGGCAGGCGGTGCAAATATCGTTAATGCTATTTTAGGAGATTTCCGTGGTTTTGATACGATGCTTGAAGTAGTCGTTCTCTTTATAGCTGGCTTAGGTGTTTATACCATGATTAAGCTAAGAGCGAAAAAGGGGGATGAAAATATTGAAAATAAATGATGTTATCTTACGCACAGTTACAAAAATTGTCGTATTTATCATTTTAACATTCGGTGTGTATTTGTTCCTCTCTGGTCATAATACCCCTGGTGGTGGATTTATCGGTGGATTAGTATTGGCGTCTGCTATTGTTCTTTTATATCTATCGCATGATATCGAAACGGTTCAAAAAAGTCTGCCGCTCGATTTTAAACTTGTTGCAGCGTTTGGTGTGTTACTGGCGACTGGTACTGGATTTGGTTCTTTGCTATTAGGTGTTCCTTTCATGTCCCAAACATTTGCTTATTTTGACTTGCCTGTATTCGGTAAAACGGAGCTAACGACTGTAACGATTTTTGAAGCTGGCGTGGCACTTGCAGTAGTTGGTGTAGTTGTAACAATAATTTTAAGTATTAGTGAGGAGGAATAGACTATGGAAACGTTGATAATATTACTAATCGGTATATTAGTTGCCGTTGCAACGTATTTAATCCTCTCTCGAAATATTATTCGGGTAATTCTAGGCACTGCAGTGCTTTCTCATGCTGTTCATATGCTCATTTTAACGTTGGGTGGTTTGAAAACAGGAAACGTTCCATTATTAACGGAAGCAGATCCTCCATATACAGATGCTTTGCCACAAGCATTAATATTAACGGCAATTGTTATTAGTTTTGCAGTAACGGCATTCATACTTGTATTGGCGTATCGCGCATATCAAGATATTGGGACGGATGATCTAGATGCATTGAGAGGGACAAATGATGAATAATATAATTGTACTACCTTTAATAATCCCAATCATTATTGGGGTTATACTCGTATTCCTGCGACCATATGTTAAAACGCAGCGTGTAATTAGTTTAGTGACGATGCTAGGTTTGGTCGGGATTAGTCTCTATATACTGAACAAAATACAAACGGGGGGAATTCTCCGAGGAGACTTTGGCGGCTGGGAGCCTCCGTTTGGTATTCTCTTTGTAGCAGACTCGTTTGCCATGTTGTTTGTCTTAACGGCGAATATTGTAACGGCGATTTGTCTGATCTATGCTTTTTCTTCCATTGGAGAAAGTCATGAGAAAATGTTCTTTTATCCATTTGTTTTATTTTTGATCGCTGGTGTAAATGGCTCTTTTCTAACTGGTGATTTGTTCAACTTATTTGTCTGTTTCGAAGTGATGCTTCTTGCTTCTTACGTGTTAGTCACTTTAGGAGGGAAGAAAGCGCAGCTTAGAGAATCCATTAAGTATGTAGTTATTAATATTCTTTCTTCTTGGTTTTTCTTAGTTGCACTTGCTTATTTGTACGGCACACTAGGTACATTAAATATGGCTCATTTGTCGGAAAGAGTGGCAGAGGCCGGGCAGGGGCCATTGCTCACAACAATTAGTATTCTATTTTTAATCGTTTTTAGTTTAAAAGCAGGATTGTTATTGTTCTTCTGGTTACCTGGTTCATATAGCGCACCTCCAACAGCGATTGCAGCATTGTTCGGTGCATTATTAACAAAGGTCGGTATTTATGCTCTATTTCGTACTTTCACGCTCATTTTCTACCATGAACCTTCAATTACACATACATTGATCGGAATTATGGCTGGAGTGACGTTAATTTTAGGATGTATAGGTGCGATTGCCTACAAGGATGTTCGTTTAATCGCCTCTTATAATGTAGTGATTGCAGTTGGATTTATATTAATCGGGCTAGCAGTTGCTACGCAAGTATCATTTGAAGGCTCCATCTATTATGTCATGCACGATATGATTGCAAAAGCGATGCTGTTTTTAATAGCTGGTACGATGATTGCCTTAACTGGAAAAACGAAAATTAATGAAATAAGTGGGTTGATTAGAAACTATCCTCTGTTCGGTTGGATGGTGTTTGTTGTTACTTGTTCGCTTGCTGGAATACCGCCGCTTAGTGGGTTTGTCGGGAAAATATTAGTTGGACAAGGCGCAATTGAGTCGGGTTCTTATATTTTACTAGCACTTGCGTTTCTATCAAGTATTGTGGTGTTATATTCACTTCTTCGAATTTTCTTGAATTCCATATTTGGAGAAACAATAATTAGTCTTGAAGATGAGGTGCCTTTGAAAAAAGGAATGATTATCCCTATTGTGTTGCTTGCCATCGGTACGATTTCCCTTGGTCTTGGAGCAGAATTTATATCGGGATATGTAAGTGATGCAGCACATACATTAGCCAACCCTTCTGTTTATATTGAAGCAGTATTTGGTGGAAATAAATAATGGGAGAGGTGACGACAAGTGCCAGCACAGTTTTTATTTAATTTATTTATAGCATTTCTCTGGATGCTCCTGCAGGATGAAGACGAGCTAAAAATCACAACCTTTTTTGCTGGATTCCTCGTTGGTATCGTTATTCTTTTCTTAATGCACCGCTTTTTTGGTACGCAATTCTATTTAAGAAGATTGTACTCGATTATTAAACTGATATTTATATTTATATCTGAATTGGCTGCGTCTAGTGTACTGATAATTAAGCAAATACTAAGTCCGCAGTTAAAGATAAAACCGGGGATTTTTACTTATAAAACGGAACTTAAAGGGGATTGGGAAATAACAACCCTCGCGATGTTACTTACTTTGACACCGGGATCCGTCGTCATGGAAGTAAATCCGGCTGGAGATATGTTTTATATTCATGCAATGGATATAGAGCAGTCAAAAGCGGATGTTCTGCGTTCCATTACTAAGTTTGAAAAAGCAATTATGGAGGTGACGCGCTAATGGTAGAGAAAATACTTCTAGTGGCACTTACTTTATTTGCTATTTCCATTGCAATCGCATTAATTCGAATTTTTAAAGGGCCATCTATGCCAGACCGGGCAGTTGCTCTAGATATGATTGGTGTGAATTTAATCTCTATGATTGCTGTTATCTCTATTGTGTTAAAGACGAAAGCTTTTTTAGAAGCGATTCTAATTTTAGGAATACTTGCTTTCATCAGTACGATCGCTATTTCCAAATATGTGGAGAGGGGGGTTATCGTTGAACGCAAGTCAGACAATTGAGTTGGGAGCAGCTTTGCTTATATTGCTTGGTAGTATTATGAGTGTAATTAGTGCACTTGGGATAATCCGCTTGCCTGATGTATACACAAGATCCCATGCGGCAACAAAAAGTTCGACATTAGCTGTATTATTGTCCCTATCGGGTGCATTTGTTTACTTCTGGGTACATGAAGGTTTTATCAGTGTACGATTACTTCTCGGTATTGTTTTTGTGTTTTTAACAGCACCTGTTGCAGGGCATCTAATTACACGAGCAGCTTATCGGGCTAGAGTGAAACTCACAGATAACTCTTCCGACGATGAACTAAAGGAAGTACTCTTTCCGGAAGATAAATAGTAATAAAAATAGAAGCGAGCACTTTAAGAGTTTATCTTAAGATGTTCGCTTCTTTTTGCTTTGGGAGGTTATAAAGTAGACGGTATGCCTCGTATGTGAAGTGGTGTTGATGATTGATTACCCACTCATTCAGGGGAAATACTAGCAGCCATTGCCACAGACGCACTTTCCCTATATTACAAAGTTTATCACCAGTTAGAATCACCTGAAAACAAGCCATACTTAAATTCCATTATTGCTTTTAGAAAGAATGTTATTCTAATAAAATAAATGTTCTATTAATTTCGATTAATATATTGCATTCTGACTTAAACCATAGTATTATCATATCTGATATATTGCATACAGAAGTGATGTAGAAAAATCATTGGTATAGCATTCATCTTAGAGAACATTCTACAAACAACAAGAAATGATTATTTCTTATATCACAGGAGGAAGAAAGAATGGACAAGAAAATAACATTTTCCAATTACCTTGTTATCGGGGTAATGTTATTTGCACTGTTTTTCGGAGCAGGCAATTTAATATTTCCAGCAAGTTTAGGACAAAATGCTGGTACTAATCTATGGCCAGCAGTTTTTGGTTTTTTAGCAACCGGAATAGGATTACCTTTCTTAGGAACACTTGCAATGGGCTTTTCAGGAAGCAAAAATTTACAAGATTTATCAAACAGAGTGCATCCAATATTTGCGGTAATATTTACTGCACTCTTGTACTTAACAATCGGACCGTTCTTTGCACTTCCAAGAACGGGGGCAGTTTCCTATGAGATAGGTATTTTACCTTTTATCCCTGCAGATTTTGCGCAGACTGGATTACTGATCTTTACGATATTTTTCTTTGGAATTACGATGTTATTTTCGTTAAATCCATCTAAAATTGTGGACAATGTAGGGAAGTATTTAGCGCCGGGAATAATCATTGGTTTATTAATTTTATTATTATTCGTTGTCTTTAAACCGATGGGTGGATTTGAAGAACCTCACGGAAGTTATGTGGACAAAGCATTCATGACTGGATTTACAGAAGGCTACAATACAATGGATGCATTGGCATCGTTAGTATTTGGTATTATTGTAATCACTGCCATTCGATCAATGGGTGTTACTTCAACGAAGGGAATTATTGGAGCAACGGCGAAAGCTGGTGGTGTTGCAATTTTCTTCTTAGGTGTTATTTATGCAGGAATTGCTTATTTAGGGGCGACTAGTACAGAACTTTTTGGCTTGTTTGATAATGGGGGACCAGTGTTAAATAGTGCTGCAGAGCATTATTTCGGTTCTTTTGGAGCGGTTCTTTTATCTATAGTAATCTTCTTAGCATGTCTGACTACAAGTATTGGTTTAACTACTGCATGTGGAGAGTACTTCCATACGTTATTACCGAAAATTAGTTATAAGGCTTTTGTCATTTTCTTCAGTGTGTTTACTTGTATTATTGCTAATTTTGGTTTATCTAATATTATTACGTATTCTATTCCAGTGTTAATGTTACTTTATCCTTTAGCGATTGTATTGATCTTGTTGACGTTCCTATCTCCATTATTTAATCATGCAAGAATCGTATATGGAACAGTTATGTTTGTTACATTTTTAATAAGTGTTATTGATGGTTTTAAAGCGTTATGCGGCTCTTTGGACATCGAATATTACGGTTGGTTGAAGCCGATCGTATCGTTTTATGAGAATAGTTTACCGTTTTATGACGTTGGTTTAGGATGGCTGATTCCAGTTATTGTTGTTACGATTATTACTGGAATCATTGCAAGATTCCAACAAACAGAAACCGCTTAAAAATAAAAGATTCATTCCCACTAAATAATGGGAATGAATCTTTTTTTAAAATTCTTCAATTGTATAAATCCAATTTGAACGCATTGTTTCTGCTAATTTTTGTGCATCTTTTTCTCGAAGAAGTTTAATAATTTCTTCATGTTGTTCGATGGAATATTCTCTTAAAATAATCTTTTCATAATAGAATAGTCTTCGCACATGAGCTTGAAGCATTTCTACCATAGAATGTATGTATGGATTATTCGCACTATCTACAATAATTTGGTGAAACTCTTCATCTACTTTTAAGGCAGTAGTGAATTCTTTCGCATGGAGTGCTTCTGCAAATTGCTTGTTTTTTTCCTCCAATAGTTGAAGTGTGGCTTCGTCTATATTCGGGATAGCAAGTTCCGCTGCAAGCGCTTGCAAGACAGCCAGTGGTGGTAGAAGATTATTTATATCCTCCGTTTCCACCGCCGTAACTTGTGTAGCTCTTCCCGGCTGCATGGATACGAAACCTTGTGATTCTAAAAGTTGCAATGATTCTCGGATTGGCGTTCTACTTACACCTAATGCTTTTGCAAGTTCAAGATCATTTAATTTTTCTTGTGGTTGAAGCGTTCCGTCAATAATCCATTGCTGTAATTGGTTGAAAGCATGGAGTTTAGCGGTAGTGCGTACAGGTTTTGCGTGATTTACAGGTATTGGCATTCAACACCCTCCTCCCAATTGTCGTAATAGTTCAATAATAGTATACACTATATTATACGATATATTGTATTTTTGGGGAAATATTTTTTATTTCCCCAGTATTTTTAAAGTCATCGTTTTTATGTCGATAACAGATTTCTCTGCTATTATATCTTGAAGCATTACTTCTTTAAAATAAGCGATACTGTGGGGCAACGGAATATGAAGGATTTTTTCTAAAGCAGTCTCGTACATTATTAGGAATTCAACATCTGTATTGCCGCGTTGCAGCTCTGCAAAAGCTTCGTAAACTTGGTCTAATTTGTCTGCGAGTTCTAATAATCGTCCCTCGATTGTTTCGTCTTTACCTTCTTTCATTCGGTCGAAAAACACCGGTTGAAACTCAGGTGGAATCTCATCTAAAATAAACTTTTCCATCATTTTTTCTTCTACGTGAGAAAGCATTTGTTTCAATTCTGGTGAAGCGTGTTTGACTGGTGTTTTTATGTCGCCGATGAAAATTTCTGCGAAGTCATGGTTAATCGTTTTCTCATAAAGGGATTTCCAATTGATCTTAGCCCCATTGTTTTCTTCTATTGTAGCAAAGAACATTGCATATTGGGAAACCTTCCATGAATGTGCCGCAACATTATGCTCTTCAAATTTAAATCGTCCAGGAGCCCGAATAATTCTTTCTAAATCATTCATGCTCATAAAAAACTTATGAATACCCATAAAAATCACTCCTTTCTATTTATCATACTTCATTAGCTGAAAATAATGTAATGTTTCAATCACGATAGGAAATTGTTTTATTTCACTGAAATATGGGAATCCTTAAAAGAAGTGAAGGAGGAATTTAAATGGCAAAATATGACGGGATAAAAAGTACGTTACAAAAGCGTTTAGGCGAATTAGAGCATAGTATAGATAATGACGAAGAATTTGAAACAACGGAGTTATCCAATTACGATAATCATCCAGCTGATAATGCGACAGATTTAACAGATAAACATACACGGCTAGCATTACGGAACCATTATGAAGATGAGATTGCCGATATAAAAGAAGCGTTAGAAGCTATAGATGAAGGTACTTATGGTAAATGTACGGAGTGTGGAATAGAAATTCCATTTGAAAGGCTAGAAGCTGTTCCAACGGCGACTACTTGTGTGGAGCACGCACAGCAGGAAGTGAATGAGGAAATACGTCCTTTAGAGGAATCACTACTAAATTCTACAACTGATCAACCGGTAGAAGATGAAGATCCTCGAATAAGGGATTATGAAAACAGCTTTGAAATTTTGGAAGAAGTAGGTTCTTCGGATACACCTTCTGACAAACAGTAAATGTAATGCCTCAGTATAGCTATGTACTGGGGCTTTTTCTGTTATAACTGATATACTGTAAGAAAGGAGGGATTTCGTATGACTGCTATTATTTTGTTTGACGGAGAATGTAACTTCTGTGATGCAAGCGTTCAATTCATTATCAAAAGAGATCCTCATGGATATTTCCGCTTTGCAGCATTACAAAGTGATGTTGGAGAGGATCTAAAGAAAAAGCATTTAATTGTTGACCAAATGGATAGTGTGATAGTAATTGATAATAATACAGTATATGATTCCTCAGATGCAGCACTTGCAATTTGTAGACATTTGAATGGAATATGGAAAGGATTCTATTTGCTGAGAGTACTTCCTAAGCCATTCAGAAATAGTGTATACAAAATAATTGCGAAAAATAGATATAAATGGTTTGGAAAGAAAGATAGCTGTACAATACCAACTCCAGATATACGAAACCGATTTCTGTAATGTCGTTTCAATCTATGTTAAGCTTTAGTTGAGAATCATTTTCATTCTTGAAAAAACGGTGAGGTGGATGTAAGAATGGACGAGGAATTGTACGATGTAATTATTATTGGTGGTGGTCCAACAGGATTATTTGCATCATTTTATGCGGGACTACGCGATTTGAAAGTGAAAATAGTGGATAGCTTGCCGCAATTGGGTGGTCAGTTGATGGAACTTTATCCAGATAAATATATATACGATATTGGTGGACTTCCTAAGATTTTAGCAAAAGATTTAGTGGCCAATTTGGAAGAACAGGCGGCCTATAGTAATCCAACAATTTGTTTGGAAGAAACGGCAATGTCGCTTGAAAAATTACCGGATTATTTTACATTAACAACCGATAAAGCGGTACATTATTCGAAAACAATATTGCTTACTGCTGGTATCGGTTCTTTCCAACCGCGGAAGTTAAATGTTCCAGAAGCGGTGGGGTATGAAGGAAAAAACCTTCATTACAAAGTAAAAGATATCAATCATTTTAAAGACTCAAATGTACTCGTATTAGGTGGAGGAGACTCTGCACTCGATTGGTCTTTGATGTTGGAGGATGTTGCTTCGAACGTAACGATCTGCCATCGTAAAGAACAATTCACGGCACATGAAATGACTGTTCAGCAACTGCAAAATTCTAAGGTTCAAGTGAAAACACCCTTTACTATTAAAGAATTAGTGGGAGACGGGCAAACGATTCAGGAAGTGGTTCTCGTTGGAAAAGATAAATCGGAACAACGAATTGCAGTTGATCACGTTATTGTAAATTATGGAAATGTTGCATCACTTGGTCCATTAAAAAATTGGGGACTAGATATGCAAAAAAATTCAGTCGTGGTAAATGAAAAAATGGAGACGAATATAGAGGGGATATATGCAGCAGGTGATGTATGCACGCATGACGGGAAAGTAAAACTAATCGCAGTTGGATTTGGAGAAGTACCAATTGCAATTAGCCATATTAAAACGTATATCGATCCTAAATCACGTGTTCAGCCACTTCATAGCACAAGTATTTTTGAGACTGTGAAGTAACTAAAAAAACACAAAGACTAGATTAGTCTTTGTGTTTCATCTGAGAACACTTATCTAAAAAATGCTTTGTCGATATTGTACTTCGATTTTAACGTGTTAATAGCATATGTTTCATAAATTTCACGATCCATCGCTTCATCTACTATACACACGCTGATTTTATATACTTCGTCACGGTGTTTAATCATAGGCGATACATTGTCTTCAAAATGCTTTTTAATACGTTGTCTTATTTTACGTGCTTTTCCAACGAATAGAAGCTCATCATTTTTGTTATAAAACATAAAAATGCCGCCTTTATCTCGTGGAAGTTGGTGGAAGTCGATAAATCCATAAATAGATGGTATTTCAAGCTCGCCTTCTTTACGTACTTGTTCACGCTGGGTGATTGTTACGGTTGGTTTTGGTAATTCTATTTTAATCAATTCGCTCACGTCCTCTTATTGTCTGTCCTTTAGTCTACCATAACATAGCGGTAATATCTATTGGCAAGTAGGCAGGAATCTACCTTTAGTGTATCGAAATATAGCTTATAGACAGTTTTGGAGGGATATAGATGATAAGAACTTTAGAAGATTTCTTGACAACCTGGAAACATGAATCTGATTCTACACTTAAAATATTCAATACTTTATCAGACGAATCTTTAAACCAAAAAGTTTATGATGAAGGCAGAACGCTAGGAACACTTGCTTGGCATATCGTCGTGACAATCGATGAAATGATTGGAAAAACCGGATTACAATTTAAAGCTACTCCGCACGATGCCCCTAAACCAGGAACGGCAAAACAAATGGCAATAGCATACAAAGAGTCTAGTGATGCAATGGTACAAGCGATTAAAGATCAATGGTCAGATGGTACTCTTGTAGAAGAGAAGGACATGTACGGAGAAACGTGGACTGTTGCAACTATACTGCAAGTGCTAATATCCCATCAAATACATCACAGAGGTCAAATTACGGTGTTAATGAGACAAGCAGGATTGGTTGTACCGGGAATGTACGGTCCATCTAGAGAAGAATGGCTTGCCTTTTCTGATGAGGCACCTGAATAATTATTCGTTGACTGTTAAGTAATATGCATGTATTTTTAATATTAGAAAATCGTGATTATGGGGGAAAAGTAAATGAGCAAAATTAGAATTGGTATTATCGGTTACGGAAACTTAGGAAGAGGAGTCCAACTAGCGGTAAAACAAAATCCTGATATGGAGTTAGTTGGCGTATTTACTAGACGGGACCCATCGACTGTTCAAGTAAATGATGCTTCTGTAGGTGTATATTTAGTAGAAGAAGCAGTAAATTTTCAAGATAAAATCGATGTTATGATTTTATGTGGCGGTTCTGCCAAGGATCTACCTGAACAATCACCAGAAATAGCGCAAATTTTCCACACAGTAGATAGTTTTGATACACATGCATTAATCCCGGAATTCTTTGATAAAGTGGATAAAGTTGCGAAAGCTTCTAATAAAATAAGTGTTATTTCCGTTGGATGGGATCCAGGTTTATTTTCATTAAATAGATTGCTTGGAGAAGTAGTACTTCCTGTAGGTAATACATATACTTTTTGGGGCGATGGATTGAGCCAAGGGCATTCCGATGCGGTACGCCGAATTGAAGGAGTAAAAAATGGGGTTCAATACACTCTGCCTGTGAAAGAAGCGGTAGAACGCGTTCGTAGCGGTGAACATCCAACACTGTCTACACGTGAAAAACATACGAGAGAATGTTATGTTGTATTAGAAGAGGGAGCAAATCAGGAAGAAGTAGAGCAACAAATTGTCACTATGCCAAACTACTTCGCTGATTATGATACAACGGTGCACTTTATCTCGGAAGAAGAATTACAACAAAACCACAGTGGGATGCCACATGGTGGATTCGTTATTCGAAGTGGCGAAAGCGGTGCAGAAGAAAAACAATTAATGGAGTTTTCATTGAAGCTAGAAAGCAACCCTAATTTTACATCAAGTGTGTTAGTTGCGTATGCAAGAGCTGCTTATCGTTTAGGACAAACGGGTCAAAGTGGTGCAAAAACGGCATTCGATATTCCATTCGGACTGCTTTCACCAAAATCTGCTGAACAACTTCGTGCGGAATTACTATAAAATTAGACCGGTACCTCTTTTTAGAAGAGTACCGGTTTTTTTAGGAGGAAAGAGATGAAAGTATACGATTTACATTGTGATGTGCTATATAAACTTGCCAAAGCAGAATCACCGATTTCTTTTACCGATTCACCTTTACTACAAGCAAATAAAGAGCGATTAGAAGCAGGTAAAGTTGCTCTACAAGTATTTGCGGTGTTTGTTTCGGAAGGATTTCCAAAAGAAAAACAGTTCATGGAGGCCATACGACAAATTGAATTTTTCCATACCGAAATTGTTGGAAAACATGATAATGTCGTAGCGATTTATAAGTGGGATCAACTAGAAACACTACAAGATGGACAAATCGGAGCAGTATTGTCACTAGAAGGATTGGATATGATTGGTGGAGATATAGAAAAGCTAAAGTTACTATTGTCTCATGGGGTTAAATTAGTTGGTCTTACATGGAATGGTGCAAACGCTGTAGCAGATGGTGCTGCTGAAGAATCTGGAACAGGGGTGACCTCATTTGGGCAAGAAGTTGTAGCCTTATTAAACGAGCACAATATTATTATCGACGTGTCTCATTTAAGTGAAAAGTCATTTTGGGATGTACTTCCAAAAGCAAAATGGCTTATGGCAAGCCACTCTAATGCTCGGGCCATATGTGACTCTAATAGAAATTTAACAGATCAGCAACTAAAAGCGTTAATCGAAAGGGATTCACCTATTCATATTGTCTATTATCCACAATTTATTAACAATTCTGAAATTAATGTGGATATGTCGAATTTGGTAAATCATGTGGATCATATTGTATCACTTGGTGGAGAACATCTAATAGGATTGGGCTCAGACTTCGATGGTATAAATGAATTTGTAGATGGATTGGAAGACGCTTCGAAAACACAAAGTTTCGTGGATTATTTATTGAAAAGTTATACAACAGAAAAGGTTCAAGGATTTACATCACAAAACTTCGGTCGATTTGTTAGGCAGATTAGCAAGGAGGAATAAGGCAGTTGGGTAGTTTACCGGATTGGTTTTTTGCAGTCGCAATTGCAGTAGTGATTTGTTTTATTATTATTGCGGAATGGTGGACGCGTAGAGGTTAAGGAGTATGCTATACTAGACAAATGAAAAGAGAAAAGAAAGAGGAATCACATGCTAACATTTGAAGAAAAAGAAGCAATTATTCAAGAATTTCCCGAGCTCACTCGAAAAGAAGTATCTTTAAAACGAGTGAATTACCATTACGAAGAAAGCTTATATGAAAAGACGACGGTCGTTTATCACCTCCATCCGAATGGCAATGGATTTGTTTATGTAGGAGATCTTCCACAATATGAAGAAGCCAATGACAAAGGACTTTTGAATATACGGGATGCTTCTGCAGACGAATTAAGACAAACGATTAAAGACTCGATTGCTTATTTAGCAACAGAGGAAGAAGAGGTTACTGAGGAAGAAGTAGAAGAAGAGTGGAAAAACAAAGAAAACGCTAAGCTAACCTTATTACAAGAAGATGAAATGTGGAATATTTATCATGGTTACAACTTAGAAGAAAGTTTCGGTTCCTATGCAGAAGCCAAGGCATATTTATTAGAAGAAGGCTTCCGAAAAGTGGCTTCTAAGTAAGGGGGATTTCATGTGAAAGGAAGATCTACTGTTGCAATTATGCTAGTCCTAATGATCATAGCTATTGGTGCAATCTTTTATTTCATCATGCAGTTTTATGAAAAAAATCCAACCCAATCTAAACCTACTGGATATATGACCGGAATTATTGTAGATATGAACAACACAAGTATTCTTGTGGTAGATGATTTGACGGCTGAGGAAGCGGAAAAACTATCTGTGGAAGAAGCAATTGATAACGGAAAAGATGCAACATGGTTTACGATTACAATGGCTCAACGTGATATGCTCGAACTATACGACCAAGTAAAAGTTGGTTATGATGCTTTAGCTGAGTCTTATCCAATGCAAGGAACAGCCAAAACGCTTGAGAAATTGAATGAATAAATAGAAGAGAGTTACTCGGAGTTAGCCGGGTAGCTTTTTTTGTGCAAAGGTGAGTTCTTTATGAGTAAAATTTTACATGAAGTTAAAAATTAGTTTCTTGTATAGTACCCGATACCATGGTATTCTGTTGCAGGTGTACAATTATTTTTGAATGAAAGTAGGTAACAAATGACGAAAGATCAACGAAAGAAATTATTAGTTTTAATGATAAATATGTTTATCGCAATAGGAAGTTTTGGTATTATTATTCCCATTTTGCCAGCGTATTTGAAGTCTATCGGACAAGGTGGAACAGCGGCGGGACTGATGATTGCGATTTTTGCCGGAGCACAGCTAATCATGTCGCCGATTGCTGGGAAATGGGCAGACAAATATGGTAGACGAATTATGATTATTGCAGGTTTAAGCGGCTTGGCATTATCTATGTTCGTCTTTTATTTTTCGGATTCTGTAGGTGTTTTATATGTGTCGCGCGTAATTGGTGGTATAGGTGCAGCATTATTAGTACCGGCAATTTTTGCATACGTGGCAGATATTACAACTATGGAGCAGCGAGCGAAAGGGAATAGTTTTATCTCTGCAGCAATGTCGCTCGGTATTGTTATTGGACCTGGGATAGGTGGTTTTCTAGCAGATTTTAGTTTGAAAATGCCTCTTTTAGTTTCTGCCATTGTAGGTGTTTTAGCGGTTGTCTTTTCCTTGTTCGTATTAAAGGAGAGTAAACCGGAAGACAGTACGGTTCCTGAACAGAAACCTGAGCCTATGGTGAAAGAAATCGTACAATCAGTTAAGAAGCCATATTTCGTCCCACTTGTTATTACCCTCGTGATGAGCTTTGGGTTGATGGCATACGAATCAGTTTTAGGCCTCTTTGTGGACAATGAATTCGGAGCTTCCCCACAAGACATTGCATGGATGATAACCGCTACTGGTATTGTCAGTGTAATCGTTCAGTTATTAGTCGTTGACTGGATTGTTCGTCGTTTTGGAGAGGCGAACGTGTTAAAGTTGTTTTTAGGTATCGCTGCTTTAGGATTTTTCCTTTCGATTGTCGTGTCCAATTATGCATTTTTCTTCGTTATTACAATGATTATTTTTCTTTCCACTTCTATTTTACGTCCAGTACTTACGACGCTCATATCGAAGCTCGCGGGACAGGAACAAGGATTTGCAATGGGGATGAACAATGCATATATGAGTATCGGAAATGTGCTTGGCCCACTATTAGCAGGATTATTATATGATGTGCATATTATTTATCCCTTTGTTTTAGGCTTGATCGTATTACTTCTTACTATGATAGGATCGATTTTGTGGAAGGGAACGAAGAATATAGCATAAGAAGAGCTGCCCTGTATGGTGAATTACAGGGCAGCTTTTTTATAGGAGATTAATATGTAGATGGTATGTCACTGTTTAGGGAAAGTGCGTCCTAGTGAGTTGTATGAAGTGTCCGCAGGGATTTTCGCAGCAGGGCGGACGCTTTCCGTGGGGTGAGTGATGAGCCGCTACGTCGCTAACGCTCTTGCAGGCTCTCACAACGTTGTGCAAAATTCCAAAGAATGGCTAAGGGCAATCAAAAAGCTATTGAAAGCAACTAGTTTAAGTATGAAAGCAATTAAAATCAGCATGAGAGCAACTAAACTGCCGATGAAAGCAACTAATTCTAAAAGGTGCTATTTTAAGTATTGGTTGCTCTTAGCCGTTTTCCGGTTACTACCAAAGTAATTCATTCACTAGAAATTACTTATGGAATGTCATTAAATTGTACTGCTTTTCTGAAAGATTTTATCGGCAAGAAAGATATAATAAAAGAAAAGGAGGAATTTATATGGCGTATCGCAAAACCCGTAATGCTAATCTAGCACTAGCATTTCTTCTTCTACTTGTTACGACAAATTTTCTTCTGTATCACTCTGGGGTTCCAGATTTTTTATCTCTTACGTTAACAAGCGGTGTAGCTATAGGATCACTTATTGATTTAGCGATTGTGGCACCTATTTTAGTTTATGTAGCTTTTAAAATATCTTTCAAACAAACAATTGGATTAATGGTGTTCGGTCTTATATTAGCAAGGTTTCTTATACCTGCCGAGCTATATGCGCCGTATAGAGGAATACTGTATGTTGGTCTTGGATTGGAAGCGTTGTTAGTATTCGCAGAACTTGCGCTCATTTTTATGGTGATTCGTAAAGCTTCGGTGATTCGCAGTGAAATGAAAGAATTGAGCGAGGATGCAATTTATAGTTTGCTTCCAACTGTGGAAAAAGTAGCAACAAAAAATGTTTTCATTCGTATAATAATATCTGAATTTTTAATGTTTTATTATGCTTTATTTACATGGAAAAAGAATGCACCTAGTCACGAAGGTGTAGTGACTATGCATAAAAAAACGAGCGCAGTTGCGATGAATATTATGCTTATCCATGCAATCTTAATTGAAACAATTGGATTACACTGGTGGCTACATGAAAAATCACTCGTTCTGTCGATAATTTTACTGGTCTTAAATATATACTCTGTATTTTTTATAGTAGCTGATATTCAGATTACAAGACTTCATCCTATGGAAATAAGAAATGAGAAACTATATATTACACAAGGAATGGCATCTCGAATGGTTATATCTTTATCTAATATTAAGGAAGTAGAGTGGGGCGCCACTTTGCCGAGTAAGCATACATTGCAATTTGTATACAAGGACTTTGAAAAAGTAGAGCCACAAGCCATCATTCACTTACATGAACCAGTAGAAGCAGTGATGTTTATGGGAATGAAAAAAAGTGTGACTGAATTTGCTATTCGTGTAGATGAGCCTGAAAAGTTAAAAGAGTTGCTTTCGAAGAATGGAAATCTCTTTATTTGACCGAAAAAATGATTCACGTTATAATTATCTCAGATTCAAGATATTTGAAAGGGAGTTTTAACATGAAACATGTTTTTTATAAAGGCGATGACCAGTCCAAACCAACCTTATTGCTATTACACGGGACAGGTGGAAATGAGCATGATTTAGTTGGACTGGGTAAAGAAATTGACAGAGCGGCTAATATATTAAGTGTGCGCGGAAATGTATTGGAAAATGGGATGCCCCGTTTTTTCAAGCGCTTAGCTGAAGGTGTATTCGATATGGAAGATTTAATGCTCCGTTCGGAAGAATTAAAAAACTTCATTGATGAGGCAGCGGAAAATTATGAGTTTGATCGTAATAATGTAGTGGCAATCGGTTATTCGAACGGTGCTAATATTGCAGCTAATCTTTTATTCGAATATAAAAATGTGTTAAAAGGTGCTATTTTGCATCATCCAATGGTCCCTAGACGTGGTGTAGAGCTTCCAGCGTTTTCTGATACTCCTGTATTTATTGGAGCAGGGAAAAATGACCATATGTGTCCAGCAGCAGAATCAGAGGAATTACGTGATTTGCTACAAGGTGCTGGGGCACAAGTAGAATTATACTGGCATTCATATGGACATCAATTAACACAAGACGAAGTACAAGCTGCAAAAAACTGGTATCAAACAAAGTTTTAATAAAGAAAAGACCAGAAGAAAATAGTTCATTTTTCTTCTGGTCTTTTTCATTTATTTTAAAATAATGCAAGATTAATGCCATTTACTAGCCTTATATGGCCCTTTTCTAAATGGCATCCACCAATTCCATTTTCCAAATAGTTTCATCAAGCTTGGAACTAGTAGTAATCGAATGATCGATGCATCAATCGCAACAGCGATCGCAATGCCAATTCCAATTTGTTTCACTGGCATTACATCGGTAAAGGCAAAGGCACCAGTGATGACAATCATGATGAGCGCAGCCGATGTAATAATCTTACTTGTAGAAGTAAGCCCGTCAATTGTAGCAGCAGTGTTATCTAAACTTTTCGAGTACTCTTCTTGTATACGAGATATTAAAAACACCTCGTAGTCCATACTGAGTCCGAAAACTAAACTAAATACGATGACCGGGATAATGAGTGCAATCGTTGTCTCTTCTATTCCCAAATGTCCATATTGGAATATATAAACGAGAATTCCAAACGTAGAAGATAGACCAATTACATTCATAATAATTGCTTTCAGCGGGATTAAAATAGAACGGAAAGCAATCATTAAAATGACAAAAGTGGATCCTAAAATAATCGCAAGGAGCACACCTACTTTATTGAATATTTCATCGAAAATTTCTTGATTGAATTTAGGTTGTCCTCCAAGCATCATATTGACGCCTAACTCTTTTTCGGACCATTCACGAACCCAGTCTTGAGCTTCATCAGAAGAACCGTTCAAATCCAGTGTTACTGGAATAAGTAGTTTATTTCCTTGAACAAATGTTTCCAACAAAGGGGCCAACTGTGCTTTTACTTCAGGCATCTCCATGCTTTGCTCCCACTGCTCTGCAGTAGCAATATTACTTGCGCTAAAGATTGTATTAACCGACTCTACATCTTTATCATCTAATAATTGATCTTCTATTTTTTTCATCATTTCAAGCCCAGCTGTATTTTCCCAGCCATCACTGCGTTCAGCAATCATATAAACAGTGGATTTTTCGCCTAATCCGAACTCCTTATCCATTAATTCATAAGCTTGACGAGAATCATATGAAAGGGGCAATGAATCCACTTGCGGAATTGTTAGTTTCATATCTTTCACAGGAATAATACCAATCCCTAGAATGATGAGTGCTACTAAAACAAGTGTCACAGGACGCTTCATCACAAAAGCAGCGAAATTACGCCATCTAGTCGAAGCACCAGCTTTTACTCGAATAATTGTCCATTTATTAATACGATCTTTAATTAATAATAAAAGGGAAGGCAGTAGCGTGATGGATGCTAAAACCGCCATAAATACGACAAGCATTCCACCGAGCGCCAGGTTTTGGAATATCTCTACTTTCATAACAAGCATCGCACCTAACCCGATGAATACACACACTGCTGAGAAAATAATGGAGCGACCAGCCGTTTGAATCGACGTCTGAACTGCATCTACAATCGATTGTTTTGACCGTTCTTCCTTGTAGCGATTAATCAGTAAAAGGGCAAAATCAATACTTAATGCAAGCCCAAGCATTGGAATAATATTCAATACGAAAATCGATAAGTTCATCGTTTCACTAAATAAAGTCATGACTCCGAATGTAGAAACAACAGTTACGATACCAACTACAAGCGGAACAAATGCGGCTACTACGCTACCAAATGCAAGGAGTAGCACGATAATAGCAATCGGTATTCCAATTGCTTCTGCACTTGCTAAGTCCTTTTGGCTGGCAGTATTAATATCTTTGTTAATAGCGGCGCCACCGGTTAATGTAACTCCTTTTTCACCGTTAATAGCGGTGCGGATTGAATCTACTACCTCGGGCATATCCGATATGTCGCCATTAAAATGTAACATTGCATAGGCAACATGGTCTTTATAAAGGGTAGGATCATCTAATGGTGATTGAATTGTTTCCGCAATTTGTAAATCTTCCAAATCAGCTATTGTTCGCTTGATTGTGTCGTCCGTTGTTTGATCAAAAACTATAAATAATGTTTCCGCAGGAAGATCAAACGTATTCGTTAATTCATCCATCACTAGTTGATGCTCTCCGTCCGTGCTAAAACCGTCACCTTCTAATAAACTTGGCAAACGAATAGCAAGAACTGCTAAACCGATAAACAATACAAGCCAAAAGACTAAGATTGTTTTGTAATAACGTGTCACCATATTAGACAACCAGTGCATACTGTTTCCTCCTTATACTAAATAACTTTCTCCATTGTACTAGAAAGAAGCGAGAATATACTAATATAATGTTAAGATAAGAGGAACAAAGAAAGGGTGGATTTAAATTGAAAATTACTTCACCAAAGCTACGTAGCTTTTTACCTGAAATGGATGTAACTAGTGCACTTTTAGAAGATTATTATGTATCAGAAGGAACTGTGACATCTTTGGAGCTGGAAGAGGAGCAAGAAGACAAAATCATTTTTGATCAAATACATTTTCAAGGCATATCAATGGAAGGGGTTCGATTTCAACAAGTTGAATTTGTGGATTGTTTGTTTGAAAAATGTGATTTGTCCAATGTAGATTTTGGAGATGCAGTATTTCACCGGGTGGAGATTAGAAACTCCAAACTATTAGGAACGAATATTTCTGCAAGTAGACTAACAGATGTCAAAATAGAAGACTCTGTTGCCAATTATTTAAGTATGAGTTTTTCAAAATTAAAGAAGGTCTTATTTAAACAGACGTCTATCAATCGTGCCGATTTTATAGAAGCAGCATTTGATAAAGTAGGCTTTGAAAAATGTGAACTGGATGGTGCTAACTTCACCGAGACAAGTTTAAAGGGAATAGATTTAAGCTCGAACACATATGAACAACTTACCGTGACGATAGAAAAACTTGAGGATTGCATCGTATCGACAGAACAGGCAATTGGTTTTGCAAAATCACTTGGTTTGGTTATTAAAGAATAAAGGACACTAAAAAACCTCGCCTTTTCACAGACGAGGTTTTCTTCTTAGAAAAATAAGTTAAGTACTTGGAATATAACTCCCGCTAATACTGCGGAAATTGGTAATGTAATGATCCAAGTTAAAACAATTTTCTTGGCAACTCCCCATTTAACGCCTTTCGCACGTTGAGCCGTCCCAACTCCCATAATAGCAGAAGAAATAACATGCGTTGTGGAAACCGGTAAATGAATAGTTGTAGCTCCAAAAATAATCATGGCAGATGATAAGTCAGCAGCGGCTCCATTTATAGGACGAATCTTCATAATTTTACCGCCAACCGTTTTAATAATCTTATAACCACCAATGGAAGTACCTAATCCCATTGCAGTTGCTGCGGCAATCCGAACCCATAACTGAATATCATCAGTTGTTTGTAACTCAGCTGCGATTAAAGCCATTGTAATAATACCCATTGCTTTTTGCGCATCGTTTGTACCATGTGTAAAGGATTGTAATGCAGCAGTTCCGATTTGAAATGTACGGAAACCTTTATTTGTCCCATATAGGCTTGTCTTTCTAAAAAGTACTTTGAATAAAGACATCATTAAAAATCCAACTGCCAACGCTAAAAATGGGGAAATAATTAGCGCTTGAATGATTTTAATGAATCCTTCCCAGTTCAAAACAGCAAACCCAGCAGCAGAAACCGCAGCACCAGCAATAGAGCCGATTAAAGTATGTGAAGAACTGGAAGGGATACCGAAATACCAAGTCACTAAGTTCCATATAATAGCAGAAAATAAAGCAGCTAAAATAATGAGGGAACCATTTTGTAATAAGAATGGGTCAACGATATCTTTTGTAATTGTTTTTGCAACCCCGGTAAAAGTAAGTGCTCCAACAAAGTTCATGATAGCTGCCATCAATACAGCGACTCTAGGTTTTAACGCTCTTGTTGAAACAGAAGTTGCAATAGCATTAGCCGTATCATGAAACCCGTTAATGAAATCAAAAGCTAAAGCAAAAACGACAACAAGAATTGTAAGAATTAAAATAGAATCCATAAGACGTGCTCCTACGCATTTCGCATGATAATTGCTTCAATCGTAGTAGCTACGTTTTGGCAATAATCTGCAACTTCTTCTAGTTTTTCATATATATCTTTAAATTGAATAATTCGAATCGGGTCTTTTTCTTTTAAAAATAACTGTTTAATAGATGAACGAAGTACTTCATCACATTTACGCTCATAATCTTTAATAAGAACAGAATGCTCATGCATTTTAAGAAGTTTTTTCTGTGCAAGAAGCTCCATAGCTTTTACGATTTCATCTGTACTTTTCACAATATACTCTAAGAAAGTACGCATAAAATCATCGACTTCAAGAAGAGAGAACATTTCTAAGTTAGCAGTAAAATCATCAATACCATCCAAAATGTCATCCATGCGAACGGCAAGTTGCAAAATATCTTCTCGTTCAATAGGAGTCATGAACGATTTGTTCAGCATAACAATGAGCTCGTGAATTAATTTGTCACCTGCTGTCTCATAGTTTTTTACATGAACACTAATTTCCTTTAAATCAGAAATTGAAGTAACACGAAAATCATCTGTATAGTGTGCTGCTTCTTGTACGTTTTTTGCGATATTTAACAATGATGAGAAAAAGGGATCTGTTTTTTTTGAACCAATCATAAAAAAGCCTCCTGGACTTGAAAGTTTATTATTCAACGTTTTTCCTAAAATAGCATACCAAAAAAATTACAAAATCTACACACTTTTTACGTCTATTTATCAAAATTTACAATGCTGTAACATTACTTCCTAAAATAAGGGTGAAAACAGTCAAATGAAAGCGCTTTTTGTCGAATGAAATTTAAAAATTTATAACAATGTAAAAATATGAAACTTTCGGTGAGTTGGCTCGTATAAAAGATTAGAGAGTCACAAAAGAGGAAGGGGTGAGGAAAATCGAACAAATCTTCTTGTATGGATTATTCGCTATTGGTTTAATTACGATATTATATGTGCTGTTTGCAGATGCGATTGATGGAATGGATAGTGGGATTTTGAACCCAACGACAATACTTACTTTCTTATTATTTATCTGTGCGACTGGATTTATACTATTAAAATTAACGAACTGGAACGAAGAAATAATTATTATAGTGGCACTTATAGTTTCCAGCATAATCACTTTTTTATTGTATTTCTTTGTACTTGTTCCATTAGCTTCTGCTGAAGTTTCCACAGCATATACGAATGAGTCACTGCAAGGCCAAGTAGCACGCGTAATTGTTCCGATACCTATCGATGGTTATGGAGAGATCGTAATCGAAACGGTAAATGGAATTATTTCGAAAAGGGCAGTTGGTTATGACAAAGAAGAGATAGATTACGACAAACAAGTGTTAATCATTGATGTAGAAGACGGTACATTTTTAGTGAAAGAATATGAACCGTTACAATAATTTAATTATAGGGGGAATAAAAATGGATATGGGACTTTTAATAGTAATAGGAATGGTTGTCTTTGTTTTAATCGTTGTACTTGCAGTATATATTACGAAATACCGTACTGTAGGTCCAGACGAAGCACTAATCGTGACAGGTAGTTATTTAGGGACCAAAAATGTGCATACCGATGATTCTGGAAATCGCATTAAAATAATTCGTGGTGGCGGAACTTTTGTATTTCCAGTGTTTCAACAAGGAGTACCACTTAGTCTTTTATCGAGTAAGTTGGAAGTAACCACACCTGAAGTATACACCGAGCAAGGTGTACCTGTAATGGCAGATGGTACAGCAATCATTAAAATTGGAGGTTCTATATCCGAGATAGCTACTGCAGCTGAGCAATTTTTAGGGAAATCAAAAGAAGATCGGGAGAATGAAGCAAAAGAAGTATTAGAAGGTCACTTGCGTTCTATATTAGGATCTATGACAGTAGAAGAAATTTATAAAAATCGAGATAAGTTTTCTCAAGAAGTGCAACGAGTTGCTTCTCAAGATTTAGCTAAAATGGGATTAATCATCGTTTCCTTTACGATCAAAGATGTGCGAGATAAAAATGGTTATTTAGATTCGCTTGGGAAACCTAGAATTGCACAAGTAAAAAGAGATGCAGACATTGCTACTGCAGAAGCTGAAAAAGAGACGCGTATTAAACGTGCGGAGGCGTTCAAAGACGCTCAACGGGCGGAACTAGAACGTGCGACAGAAATTGCAGAAGCAGAAAAAGACAATCAATTGAAAGTAGCCGAATATCGTCGTGAACAAGATATCGCAAAAGCACGTGCTGACCAAGCCTATGAATTAGAAACTGCACGCTCGAAACAAGAAGTAACCGAGCAAGAAATGCAAATTCAAATTATCGAGCGTCAGAAACAAATTGAACTAGAAGAAAAAGAAATATTACGCCGTGAAAGACAATATGACTCTGAAGTGAAGAAAAAAGCAGACGCTGATCGATATGCAATTGAGCAAAATGCTGCAGCTTCTAAATCTCGAGAAATTGCAGAAGCGGATGCTGAAAAATATCGAATTGAAGCAAAAGCGAAAGCCGATGCAGAGAAAGTCCGATTGGAAGGTCTTGCAAAAGCCGACTCTCAAAGAGCACAAGGGGAATCAGAAGCAGATATTATTCGCCTAAAAGGTCTTGCAGAAGCAGAGACTAAACGTAAAATTGCAGAAGCATTTGATATGTACGGTCAAGCTGCAGTTCTAGATATGATTGTCCATATGTTACCGGAATATGCGAAACAAATTGCAAGTCCACTTTCCAATATCGACAAAATTACTGTGGTAGATACAGGAAGCGGAGAAGGTGGCGGTGCAAACAAAGTGACTTCTTATGCAACTAGTTTAATGTCTACCTTACAAGAAACATTAAAAGCTTCATCTGGAATCGATGTAAAAGAAATGCTTGAAAACTACTCTGGCAAAGGAAATATTCGACCGAGTATTGAACAACTAACAGAAGAGATAAAAAAATCGAATGTAGAGCAAGCGGAGTAACCAATGCGAAAGCCGAGAAAATAATTCTCGGCTTTTTCAGCGTATTTCATTTATTCTAAATAAACTATATAATATACGTATATCATGTAGTTTATTGTCAAATGAATGGAGGCAAATAGCATGCTAACAATGGAACAGATACAGGATATTAAAGAAAAGATGCATTTGCCTAAAGTGGTTACAGATAAATCCGTAACAACCTATATTGGCAATGCAAATGGTATTTCTTATTCTTTATATACGCTCATCCCTGGTAGCGCTTCTTGGATTCATTATACTGCAAATGATGATGATAATTCATTTACAGAGCGATATACCATTCTGAGTGGGGAACTAGAAGTGGAAAGAGAAGGGGAGAAGATTTTCTTGTATCAAGGCGACGTAATTGATACAAAAATGAATCCTGCTGTCCATACTTGTTATGCAAAAGAAACTGTAGAAATGTTATTTGAAATGACCTCTTCTTTTTTCGAGCGAAACTTTACGGAGCGATTTATTATTCATCGTGATGCAAGAAAAATACAAGAAGTGGACGGCTATACCTACCATCACTGCTCTCGTATTAGAGACTATTCGATTGAACTTTGGAAGAGAATGGAACCGACACGAAATGTGTCGATTGTAAGTGTAGGCTCCTATTTTCACGACATAGGAAAATTAGCCATTCCATTAGAGATTTTAAACAAACCTGGCAAGCTAACAAAAGAGGAATGGAACATCATTAAGATGCATACTACATTAGGCGCGGAAATGATGAAAAATCATGAAGTAGAGCGTTTGCGGGAAGCCGCTTTTATTGTAGAAGAGCACCATGAAAGGTATGATGGAAAAGGATATCCATACGGGTTAGCAGGGAACGAAATTTCATTGGAAGCTTCTATCGTTTCCGTTGTAGATGCGTTCGATGCTATGACAACGGACCGTGTCTATAGGGGCGCGATGACGATTGAAGAAGCGATCGAAGAGATGAAAGATGGAAAGGGTACCCAATTTAACCCTCGTGTAGTGGATGAGTTTTTGAAAATGCTTGAAGAAAAAAATAATAAATGGGATTAAAAAGGAGAGAGAAAAATGTCTTATCGTATTGAACATGATTCTATGGGTGAAATTCAAGTTCCGCAAGATAGACTTTGGGGAGCACAAACACAAAGATCCAAAGAAAACTTTAAAATTGGAAATGACAAAATGCCAATTGGTGTTGTCCATGGACTTGCCTTATTAAAAAAATCTGCTGCAATAGTTAGTCACTCTCTTGGAAATCTATCGGAAGCCAAAAAAGATGCTATCGCAGCAGCAGCTGACGAAATTTTAGCAGGAAAATTAGATGAACATTTCCCGCTTGTCGTATGGCAAACAGGAAGTGGTACACAATCGAATATGAATGTAAACGAAGTCATTGCTCACCGTGGAAACCAACTGCTAGAACAACAAGGAAGCGAAGAGCGACTACATCCGAACGATGACGTCAATAAATCTCAAAGCTCCAATGATACATTCCCAACAGCGTTACATATCGCAGGAGTACTCGCGGTAGAGCAAAAACTATTACCTGCAATCAATGTATTGAAAGAAACACTTGGAAACAAATCAGAGCAATTCATGGATATTATTAAAATTGGACGAACACATTTGCAAGATGCCACGCCACTTTCACTAGGACAAGAGTTTAGTGGTTGGCATAGAATGCTAGAAAAATCCTCGAAAATGATTACTCAAAGTGTATCCGACATGAAAGAGCTTGCGATCGGTGGAACTGCAGTAGGTACTGGCCTGAATGCACCAAAAGGATTTGGCGATTTAGTTGCCGCTGAAATTTCGAAAGCATTAGGCATTGAATTTACTTCAGCTAAAAACAAATTCCACTCTTTAACAAGTTATGACGATGTCGTGTATGTACACGGGGCGGTAAAAGCACTTGCCGCAGACTTAATGAAAATTGCTAATGATGTCCGTCTACTTGCAAGTGGTCCGCGCTCCGGTATTGGGGAAATTTCCATTCCGGAAAACGAACCAGGAAGCTCAATTATGCCAGGTAAAGTAAACCCGACACAAAGTGAAGCAATGACAATGGTTGTCGCACAAGTAATGGGGAATGATACTACTATCAGTTTTGCAGCAAGCCAAGGACATTATCAGTTGAACGTTTTCAAACCAGTTATCATTCACAATTTCCTACAATCTGTAGGCTTACTAAGCGATGCAATCCTTAGCTTTAATGACAATTGCGCAGTTGGCATTGAGCCGAACTTAGAAACAATCGAACACCATGTAAACAATTCACTTATGTTAGTGACTGCATTAAACCCGTATATCGGTTATGAAAATGCTGCGAAAATTGCAAAGCATGCACATAAAAATGGGACGACATTGAAAGAAGCAGCAGTTGCACTTGATTTATTAACTGTTGAAAAGTTTGATGAAATTGTTCGTCCAGAAAAAATGATTTAAGATGAAAAAAATACTATTTATATGTCTCATTTCCGTATTAGTGCTCGCTGCATGTGGGCAGAAAGCAAAAGAAGAAAATCACGAAGAACATGACGATCATATCGCACATTTAACAAATGGTGATATACAAGAAACAACAGCATCAACAGATGTGTTACCAACATTTTTAGAAAATCAGTCAGAAGATATGCAACTTGTTTATCAAGCGGCAGCAAAAGCCCACGATATTTTAAAATGGATGCCTTGTTACTGTGGGTGCGGTGATAGTGCAGGGCACAAAGATAACTTTAACTGTTTCGTTCATGAGATCAAAGAAAATGGAGAAGTTGTGTGGGATGACCACGGAACAAGATGTGCAGCTTGTGTTGAAACGGCGATAGCTAGCATCTCCATGGTACAAGAGGGCAAATCTTTAGTAGAAATTCGAAATGCTATCGATGAGGCTTATAAAGAAGGTTATGCAGCACCAACCAAAACTCCGATGCCATCATGATTAGCAAAACTGCTCCTCCTCACTAGTTTGTGAGAAGGAGCAGTTTTTTTGATGAAAAAGTGTGAGAATCAAGCCATCACTTTATATAATAGTCACTTATTAATAGCTCGCGTATAACCTCAGTTGGAATCTCGAATGTAACCATTCCCATATAACCAGGAGCTACTTCATATTCATCAAAGGATATAGTGAGTTTATTATCTGCCGTAATATAAAATTGTTGATCAGGTAATATCGATGTAAAGCCATCTTCTTCCATAAAGTAAACAACTTCTTCATCTGCCATTCGTTTTTTCATTTCCTCTTTAATATAAGCAGAGATTACTTGAACATAGGAATCATCTTTAAATAAGCTTGGTAATGTAATATATAATTCGTGTTCTTTATCGATATTGTCATATGTTGCGGACTCGCTACCTGAAGCCATGATTTCTAAGTTTCTGTTTGCAATTACGAGCAAAGAATCAGTGTCGGTCAACACTTCATAGTCTGCATTTACTGCGTAATTCCCCCCTCCTGCAGCTTTCATTTCCTCCATTTTCTTTTGGAAGTTATCGTAAAGTGCTTCGTTTTCTGCGATGTATTTGTCATTTAACATTTGTTCTAATTCTTTATTTTCTAAGCCTGTTACATTCGGAGTTGAGATGTCTGCATTAAAATTATCTTCTGCTATTTTAATCTCTTGCACGGTAACGACTTGAACGATGGAACCGAGCATTGGTACAGAGGAAAGGGATTGAGCTAGAGCTGGGCTTACATTGACGCTTGTTACAAATAATGCTGCCGCTGCCGCTAAACCAATTCCCCATTGTTTAACAGGCTTCCTTCTTTTCTGTTTTCTCTTTACTTCTTTAATGGAGTTTTTCACTAAATTATTTAATTCCACAGGGATTTCAATCTCTTCATATTTCTTTTTGGCATCTCGCAATTTCTTCATAATTCCACCTTCTCTTCCATGTTTATTCGCAATTTTCGAAGTGCTGCATACAATCTTGTTTTGATTGTATTTGTATTTTCCCGTTGTATCCTTGCTATTTCATCAATTTTTAAATCCTCGAAATAACGAAGTACAATAATCGTTTTATATGGTTCTTTTAAATGGTCAAGTGCTTCGTATAAATCATAGTCTTTTTCTGAATCATTTTGCTCTGGCAAAAACGAATGAAGAATGTCATCGTCCATTGCTTGCATACGTCCATGCTTTCGGATGAAATCGATCGATGTATTGACAACGATTCGATAAAACCATGTTTTAATATATTGCTCTTCCTCTAATCGTTCGATCGAGTTTAATGCTTTATAAATGCTGTCTTGAATAATGTCCAAAGCATTTTCTTTATTTTTTACATAACTAAAAGCTAGCCGATAATAATCGTTTTGATGTTCTATTATATAGTTTTCAACAAGTTGAAATTTTTCCTTTTTCGTCATGACGTATTTGAACTCCTTTTTCCCGTACCGCGATTACGTTTCAATGATTAGACGGGCAGATGTCGTGGAAAGTTTGAATATCAATAAAATATTTCTTAAGAAATTCTTCATGTTTATCCTTCCAAAATATTAAGAAACAATAGGTACACTATGTAAGTAGCAAAAAGGAAGGAGAAAATAAATGATACAAGTACAGAACGTTAATCATACATTTCTAATTGGGAAAAAGGGAAAAGAAAAGAAAGTACCCGTCCTAAAGGGACTGTCCTTTGAAGTAGAAAAAGGAGAAATCGTTGCGATTGTTGGAAAGAGTGGATCAGGGAAGTCCACATTACTTCACACGATAGCAGGCTTTATGAGTCCGGAACAAGGATCTATTATAGTGAATGGCCAAGAAACTGTCAGTTTGAGCGAAACAGCAAGAGCGCAATTTCGATTAAATAACTTTGGATTTATCTTTCAAAACTTTCAACTCATGCCAGGGTTAACTGCGTTTGAAAATATTGAATTGCCATTGAAACTAAAAGGAGTAGCAGCGAAAAAAAGAAAAACGAGTGTGCAACTATTATTGAAAAAAGTGGGATTAGAAGAAGTATCAGACCATTATCCAAATGAATTATCAGGTGGACAACAGCAACGTGTTAGCATTGCACGCGCACTAATTACCAATCCTCCGATATTATTTGCAGATGAGCCAACAGGCAGCTTAGACTCAGAAACCGAGCAAGATATTTTGTTGTTAATACAAGATCTCAATCAAACGCTTGGCGTAACATTTGTAATTATTACGCATGATGAGGAAGTCGCCAATATCGCTCATCGTAAATTCAGAATGCGTGACGGAGAATTAGTGAAAGGAGATGCAAGCAATGTTATTTAAAGACCAGGTAGACTTTGTACGACAGCATATAAAGAAAAACAAATTACGTGTATTTATGACCATACTTGCCGCTACAATGGGTTGTGCATTTTTAATCGTACTTGCTTCCATTGGATTTGGCATACAAGATACGATGCGTAAAGAAATATTAGAAGATCAAGTTATTACAGAAGTAGAAGTGTATACAAATGATGGGGAAGCCCTGGATATTTCTAAAATTAGTGCAGTTGAACATGTAAATGCTATTGTGCAAAGAACACGAATGGATGTAATGACAGTTTCCCAACTTGAAAATCGCTCGCTTGAAGGAAATATGGCACTTACTAATTTTGCAGAAGAACAAAAATCCAATCTTAAATTATCCGAAGGACGTATGCCTACAAAGGACAATGAAATCATTGTCGGGTATCAGTTTGCGGAAAACTTATTAACAGATGCAGAACGTAATCAAATGGAGCAAAATATAGAAGAAGAGGCGGAACCTATAGGAGGTTACAAAGAATCATTAATCGGCAAAACAGTTACTATGTCTCTTCAATCTTACGAATCGGATGAAGCTTTCCCAGAAAACTGGAACTTTACAATTGTTGGAGTAACGGAGAAACCGGCAAAAGATTGGATTGTCGATACGAATATATTATTAGATGACTCATGGAAAGACAAGTTTCAAGAAGTGTATAATGCGAGTGTAGAAGGAGAAAATCCTGACTTATTCTACTCAAGCTCGAAAATCTACACTTCTAGTTTAGAGCATGTAAAATCAGTAACAGAAGAGCTAAAAGGAATGGGTTATAGTGTATATTCCGTTTCAGAGCAACTAGAGCAATTAGATGTCTTTTTCATGGCTTTCAAAATCGGACTTATCTTTGTTGGGACAATTGCAGTATTAATCGCATCCATTGGTATTTTCAATACGATGACAATGGCGGTAACAGAAAGAACACGAGAAATTGGTGTGATGAAAGCGATAGGAGCTAGTCCTAAATTGATCCAACGTTTGTTTTTAATGGAAAGTGCATGGATCGGCATTATTGGAACAGTACTTGCTGTCATTATTTCTTATGTAGTGAGCTTCCTAGCGAACTGGATTTTGCCGATGATAGTAGGAGCGGCTTTAGGGGAAGACAGTTTCGAAGAGCTATCGATGACTTTCTCTTTAATACCTTGGCAACTTGTGGTCATTGCTTCTGTGATTAGTATTAGTGTTGCAATGATTTCAGGGTGGAGACCAGCACGAAAAGCAACGAAAATAGATGTCATTCAAGCATTAAGACAAGAGTTATAAAAAAGAGGCCGTCCCATTTCGGAGACGGCCTTTTATTGTGAAATGGTTACATAAGCGAAGAATAGAACTAGCACAACTGCTACATTTAGTAAATTATAATTCATTCGCGAAATTTTTCTATCCATTTTCTCCGATTTGTTAATAAATGTGATTCCTACAAAGGTGATGAGTATGGCTAAGATTAAGGCGAAAATCGGTTGCATATTATAGATACGCACATCGATAAAATGTACAAGGATAATAGCGATGGCCATTGCTACGCCATATGCGACTTTTTTTAATGTTGGTTCTTTCATTGTTTACTCCTATCCATGGTACCAGGCATCATCTCTTTTAATTCATTCTCCAAAAACGGTTCTGCATTTAGCATTTGCTTAAACTGTTTATAACTTTCCATTTGTTCAGCAGTTGCCTTTTTCCCGTTTTTATAAGCCCGTATCAAGATGTTTTTCGGTGTATTTTCCATATCAATAAACTCGACCAATTGTGCCTCATAGCCGACCATATTTAGAATTTCTGCTCGGATCGAATCTGTGGCAAGTGCCGCAAAGCGTTCTTTTATAAGTCCATGTTTTAGCATTATATCAAGTCCTGGTGCATTGAGCTGTCTATTTAGCTCATGTTGGCAGCAAGGGACACTTAAAATTACACTCGCTCCCCATTTAACAGCACGGGAAAGCGCCATATCTGTTGCGACGTCGCAAGCATGTAGAGTTACAACCATATCCACAGCGGTTTCATCGTTGTAATCATTAATATCTCCAACTAAAAACTCAAGTTGCTCATAGCCTAAATCTTCCGCAATCTTCGCACATTCCTCAATCACTTCTTTTTTCAAATCAAGACCAGTTACCCGAATATCGAGTCCTTTTTCGATTTTTAAATAATGATAAAGCGCAAATGTTAAATACGATTTCCCTGATCCGAAATCTAAGATTCGTACGGGTTTATCTTTTGGTAGGTGGGCAAGCGCATCGTCTATAAATTCTACAAATCGATTGATTTGCTTAAACTTATCATACTTTTGTTTTTTTACTTTTCCTTCCTCGGTTTGTACGCCTAAGCGAATCAGGAAAGGATAGGGAGTGTTTTCATCTAACAAATAATTCTTTTTCCGATTGTGGGAGAGGTTAACTGTTTTTGCAGCCTCTGTTTTCTCTGATTTCCACATCACTTTGTTTTTCTTAGAAAGTTGGGCTTGTACTTTTTCTGTTACAAAGTCCGCGTGAATTTGGCGGAACTGTTCTAACAGGTTATCCAAAGTGTTTGCGAATTCTTCTATGAGCACATTTTCATGTTTTAGAATGCGTTCATACTGATGTTCCAGTTGTATGTGATACGTATTTTTTATTTCGATTGGTTTAAGTTTTACACGCTTTACTTCATTTGACTTAGCTCGTGGTTGACTGATGGTTGCAGCAACCAACTGCTTGTTTTTAATTTGTTCTATTAGATATGCTTTCATTTCTTGAAATTCCATACTTTTCGCCTTCTTTTTCCGTAATATACTTGGAAATAGTGTAACACATCGGTGATATATTAGGTTAGTTGGAAAAATCGAGTATTTAGTAGTAATAGGAATTAAACAGAAATCATTTTAAATAAGTAAGTGTTTTACCAGTCCATCCAAATAAAATCGTAAGGATCGGGCTTAACAAACAGAAAAATGCATATGGCAAATAGTCAATCGTTGAAACAGCTAACACATTGGTGATAAATATACCGCATACGCTCCAAGGAACGAGTGGATTCACTACTGTACCGGCGTCTTCCATGACACGGGCTAAGTTTTTATTGGCTAGTCCTACTTTTTTAAACTGTGCTTGGAATGATTCACCTGTTAATAATATGGATAAATATTGCTCTCCTATTAGCGTGTTAACGCCTATCCCGGTAAATGCAGCAGCTGTAATGACAGACCCTACGTTTTTCAATAAACTCTCCATTTTCGCAAGTAAACTTTGCACGATACCAAGTGTAAATAATAGTCCTCCCATACTCAATGCAAGTATGACAAGTCCGATCGTGAACATCATGCTATTCATGCCACCACGTGTAAGCAAAGAGTCGATTGCTTCGATTCCTATATTGGATGTATAGCCGTTAAACAATATATTCAGTACTTCCTCAAAAGGCGTATATTGGAAGAAATAAGAAATACCAATAGCTGTTACTGAAGTTAATGCTAAGGCAATTATCGCAGGTACTTTTTTAATAGAAAGTATAAAGAGTAAGACAACTGGAAGTAATGTATACCAGTGAACCATGCCTGTTTGAAGCAGCCCTTCCTGAAAAGCGGTAATCTGATTTAGCTCTTGTATTTCTCTGTTAGGCGATAAAATACCGTACCCAACAAGTGAAATTAAAAATGCCGGAATGGTCGTCCATCCCATATTGCGAATATGTTCAAACAAATCCACTTGGACAATGGCAGACGCAAGATTTGTTGTATCAGATAAGGGAGACATTTTATCGCCAAAAAAAGCACCCGACACAATAGCCCCGGCTGTAATAGCTAAAGAAATATCCATGGCACTCGCCATTCCAATAAATGCAACTCCGACTGTTGCGACAGTAGTCAAGGAGCTTCCAATAGACAACCCAACAATACAAGTAACTAAAAATACAATCGCAAAGAAGAAGTGGGGTGTGATAAATTGAAAGCCTAAATAGATAAGTGTAGGAATAGTCCCACCCATCATCCAGCTACTTATCAATATACCTATAAAGAAAAAGATGAAAATAGCCCCGAGCCCCGCTTTTGAGCCTTCTACAAGTCCTTCTTCTAACTTTTTAAAAGGTACACTTTTAAATAGCCCATAAGTGATCAGAAGTAAAATAGAAAGTAGAATAGGCATATGTGGAACTGCTTTAAATTGCACAATACAAACAGCCATTAATGCAATAATTAAAATAGTAATAAGAACAGCCTCTAAAAAAGAAGGCATGATCGTCGAACGAATTCGAAACATAGTAAATCCTCCTCAATGAAATCAATTCATACACTTTCACGCTTCAACGCTTTGAAGTGACGAAGTAATTAGGATTTTATCACGTTTTAGTATCAAGTCAATCAGTTAATAAAAAGTCTATTTCGTCAGAATTTTGTGATAGAATGATAGAAAAGGAAATGACATTCAAAAAGGGGAGATTTGTTTGTTAAACGAAAAAACAATTGGGCAAATTGTAAAGGAAGCAGCGAGAAAGTTTCCAGAAATAGAGGCATATGTATATCCTGAGCATGGCATTCGAAAAACATACAAAGAATTCGACGAAGAAACAGACGAGCTTGCAAAAGCGTTTATCGGTATGGGCATTCAAAAAGGAGAGCATGTTGCAATTTGGTCTGATAATAAAAGAGAATGGTTATTAAGTCAATTTGCAACTGGGAAGATGGGGGCTGTTCTTGTAACTGTAAATACGAACTATCAGGAAAAAGAGATGGAGTATTTACTGCAACAATCCGATGCAACGACACTTATATTATGTGAGTCATATAAAGGGACTTCATACTTGGATATAATACGCGCTGTTTGTCCAGAAATCGAAGGCTCAGAAAAAGGTAAAATACAATCGGAGAAATTACCACATTTTAAACGTGTCATTGTTATGAGTGAAAATGAATATCCGGGTATTTATACATGGTCCGAGCTATTAGAGCATGCAGAAAATGTATCGGATGAAATATTAACTGAACGCTCGAATACTCTTCATAATGAAGATGTCATTAATATGCAGTACACATCAGGTACAACTGGATTTCCAAAAGGGGTTATGCTTACGCATAAGAACATCGTGAATAATGGACAACTCGTTGGAGACTATATTCATCTTACAGAAAATGATCGACTATGTATTCCAGTACCATTTTTTCATTGCTTCGGATGTGTTATGGGAACAATTGCATCGGTAACCCATGGCACAACAATGGTCATCATTGAGCAGTTTAATCCAGAGAAAGTATTGCAAATGGTACAGAATGAGAAGTGTACAGCATTACATGGAGTCCCTACGATGTTTATCGCCGAGTTAAATCATCCAGACTTTACTCAGTATGATTTGTCCACACTACGAACAGGAATTATGGCGGGTTCCATTTGCCCGATAGAAGTAATGAGAAAAGTAATAGACGATATGGGATTGTCCGAAATAACAATAGCATATGGGCAAACAGAGTCTTCTCCAGTTATTACACAAACAAAAACGGATGATGCGATCGAAAAACGGGTATCGACTGTTGGGAAAGCACATCCAGGAGTAGAAGTAAAAATTATCGACCCGGTAACAGGAGAAGATGCACCAGTAGGGGTTCCGGGTGAGTTATGTACGCGAGGTTACTTAGTGATGAAAGGTTATTATAAAAACGATGAAGCGACAAAATCTGCCATTGATGCAGAAGGATGGCTACATACTGGCGATATCGCAGTGATGGATGAGGAAGGGTATCTCGATATTACGGGTCGCATTAAAGATATGGTCATTCGTGGTGGAGAAAATATTTATCCAAAAGAAGTAGAAGAATTTTTGTATCAGCATCCATCGATTCAAGATGTACAAGTAGTTGGGGTTCCGGATCCGAAATATGGGGAAGAGCTTATGGCATGGGTTATTTTAAAAACAGGTGAAAGCTTAACCGCAGAAGACTTAAAGGCGTTTTGTAAAGGGAAAATATCACATCATAAAATTCCGAAATACATTGAATTTATCGAGGCATATCCAATGACTGCATCGGGGAAAATTCAAAAGTTCTTACTTCGTGAAATGTCGAAAGAAAAGGTTTTCGTATAAGATATTTCCCGGGAAATCGACAAAGAGATGACGTATTTCTAAGTCATCTCTTTTGTTTTACACAATTTCAATTATAAAAAGAGGAAAGGGCTGTTAACATGTATTTAGATCATATCGTTCACCATGTAACAAAAACACCGAGCCAAGTAGCAACAGATTGGAAGGAGAAAGGACTTCACGCAGTTATTGGAGGGCAACATACAAATTGGGGTACATATAATGCGCTTTTATATACAAAAACCAGCTATATAGAGTGGTTAGCGCTAGAACATAAAGAAATTGCCGAGAGTGCAAATCATCCATTAATTGATCTAATGTTACATGATTTGAAAACAGCCCCTGGTTTTGGAACTATTTGTATTCGAACGACATCTATTGATGAGCTATATAAGCAACTAGAAGCTAAGGGTATAGAAACCTCTGGAGTTTTACATGCTGAAAGAAAAACAACAAGTGGTTTAGTCCGGAAGTGGAAAATGCTATTTGTGAAAGAAGAAATAAGTGATGCACTACCTACTCCATTTTTTATCGAATGGGAGGAAAACGACCAAGATCGCTATCAAGCACTTCAAAATGATGGCACAATTAACCAAAGTAATTTACAATTAGGCATTTCAGCATGTGAGTTTCATGTGCGTGATCCAAAGGAAATAATGAATAAGTGGAAGAGATACTTTGACTTGGTAGAGGAAGATGAACACATACTTTTACTAAGTAATACAAAGTTAGTCTTCAAACAGTTAGAAAGTGGAACAAAGGAAAGACTGGCGACAGTTCATATAGAAGGATTAGGGGATAAAGAAACATTTATATATGAACAGGCAATGTATCACTTTCACTAGAAGGAGGAATTATTTTTGGAAGAATTGATAGAAAAGGCAATCGTTGTTGCGGTGAATTTGCAACATGACGAGCATTTTGAATATGGATTAGAAGAATTACACAATTTAGCAGAAGCACTAAATGTGGAAGTAGTAGGAGAAGTTACGCAAAATCTGGAGCGTGTAACAAATTCTCATTATGTTGGTACAGGTAAAGTAGAAGAGATTAAAAACTTTTACGAAGAAGCTGGTGCCAATCTCGTTATTTTTAATGATGAATTAACACCATCCCAAATTCGAAATTTAGAACGCGATTTAGAATGTAAAGTAATCGATCGAACGATGCTCATTTTAGACATTTTTGCAAGACGGGCAAAATCGAATGAAGCACAAATGCAAGTAGAATTGGCACAGCTTCAATACATGTTACCAAGACTAGTTGGTCTTCGTGCCTCTCTAGGTCGACAAGGTGGAGGCACGGGTGGCGGTTTTAAAAACCGTGGTGCTGGGGAAACGAAACTAGAGCTAGACCGTCGTAAAATTGAAGATCAGATCGCCAAACTAAAACGTGAGCTGGAGCAAGTCAAATATCAGCGTGAAACCCAACGTAAACAGAGGAAGAAAAATGCAGTACCAGTGGTATCGTTAGTAGGATACACAAACGCTGGTAAGTCTACTATTATGAATCAATTGCTTCAAAAAGTTGGACAAGTGGATTCTAAACAAGTATTCGAAAAAGACATGCTATTTGCTACGCTTGAAACTTCTGTTCGTCAGATTAAGTTGCCTGACCAAAAAGAGTTTTTATTAACAGATACGGTTGGATTTGTTAGCAAGTTACCTCACCATTTAGTAAAAGCCTTCCGCTCTACTTTGGAAGAAGCACGAGACGCTAGCTTACTGCTACATGTTGTAGACGTGTCAAATGCAGAACACCGTTATATGATGGATGTTACGAACGAAACGTTGCTTGCTGTAGGGGTGGAGGATGTGCCAACGATTTATGTATACAATAAATCAGACTTGGCAGATATGAAATATCCTCATGTAGCTAGTGATAGCATATGGATTTCTGCAAAAGAAGGAGCAGGTCTAAACGAACTGTTAGAGATGATTAAAAAACGTATTTTTGCGGATTATATTGTATGTAGCATGTTAATCCCTTTTGATCGAGGAGATCTTGTCTCTTATTTAAACGAGCATGCATCTGTGAAGTCGACTTCGTATGAAGAAGAGGGGACGCTTGTTAAAGTGGAACTAAAAAAATCGGACTATGATCGACTGCAGCAGTTTGTCTATGTAGAAGATTAATAAAAGAAGCTTATCGCACAAGCTGCGATAAGCTTCTTTTTACACTTCTTGGAACTGTATATTATGCAATCTAGCGAAAATCCCATCTTGCGCAACTAGCTCATTATACGATCCATCTTCTGCGATCCCATCTTCGGTTACAACTAATACTCGGTCCGCATCCCGAATAGTCGCAAGTCGATGTGCAATAATAAGGGTAGTACGATTTTCAGCAAGTTCCATTAGTGATTTTTGGATAATTTTTTCTGTTTCCGTATCAAGGGCAGAGGTAGCCTCGTCCAATATTAAAATAGGAGGATTTTTCAAAAACATGCGAGCAATGGCTAAGCGTTGCTTTTGACCACCCGACAATTTTAGTCCTCTTTCTCCAATTTGCGTGTCATATCCTTCAGGAAGACTAGCGATAAAATCTTCTAAATGCGCTTTCTTTGCTGCCTCTTGAATTTCTTCAGTAGTAGCATCCTTTTTCCCGTAAGCAATATTTTCTTCAATTGTACCGGTAAATAAAAAGACATCCTGTTGTACAATTCCAATTTGTGAACGCAATGATTGCATTGTGACGTCTTGAATATTTAGTCCGTCAATGGAAATGGCCCCTTCATTTACCTCATAAAATCGTGGAATAAGAGAACAGATAGTTGTTTTTCCGGCTCCAGACGGACCGACAAATGCCACTGTTTCTCCAGCTTTGATCGATAAATTGATATCCTTTAACACAGATTTATGCTCATCGTATCGGAAGCTGACATTGTCAAATTCAATGTCTCCATTTAAATGAGTAACACTTAAAGCATTTGGTCGATCTTTAATCTCTGGTTCTTGTTCCATTAGATCTAAAAAGCGTCTAAATCCAGCCATCCCTTTTGGATACAGCTCAAGCAGGGCAGTGATTTTATCAACTGGTTTGATCAACACATTGACATATAGGATAAAACCAACAAGCTCACCTGGTTTAAGGGTTCCCTTAAAAGTAAACCAAGCTCCCACGACAAGTACTACTAATGTTACTAGGCGAGTCATCATATAAATACTCGAATGTGTACCGGCCATTACTTTATAGGCTTTAAGTTTCGCAAGTCGAAATTGTCCGTTGTCTTGTTTGAAACGAGCTATTTCAAAATTTTCGTTTGTAAATGATTGGACTACACGTACACCGGATACACTATCTTCAACGCGTGCATTTACATCGGCGATTTTACCATACATATTTTTCCAAGCCTTGTTCATCATGATGTTTCCATATGTAGCAACGATCGCTAAGAAAGGAACCATTACAATTGCAATAACGGCAAGCTCAGGATTGAGATTGAACATAATTATAAAAGCACCGATTAGGGTCATAAAAGCAATGAATAAATCCTCAGGTCCATGATGGGCTAGCTCGCCAATATCAAATAAGTCATTTGTAATACGGCTCATTACATGTCCCGTTTTTGTATTATCAAAAAAACGGAATGACTGTCTTTGGACATGATTAAATAATTGCTGGCGCATATCGGTTTCGATATTAATGCCTAGCTTATGTCCTAAATAACTCACAACATAGTTCAGAAAAGTGCTCAATATATAGACGAGCAACAGTAAAATACTAACTTTTACAATCATATTCCAATCGTTAGTTGGTAATAATACATCGATAAACCATTGCACAGCGAGAGGAAATGCTAGCTCTAAGATGGCTACAAATACTGCACTACTAAAATCGATGACGAATAACCGTTTGTGTGGTTTATAAAATGAAAAAAATTTCTTTAGCACCAAATCTCCCTCTTCCTTTTATACATAGTGACTATTATAGCGAACAATTTCAGAAAACGAAATAATTGGATAATTTTTGACAGGAAAAAGGGAGGGCGTTATAATGGATTTCTCAGTTTAGAAAAGAGGTAAAAGCATGTTTTCAAAAGAAGAAATAGTTAAGTCAGTTCCACAAAAAGGCTTCTTCGGACACCCGAAAGGATTAATGTCCTTATTTTTCACGGAGTTTTGGGAGCGTTTTTCTTACTACGGAATGCGCGCAATTCTAATCTATTATATGTACTATGAAGTAACACAAGGTGGTTTGGGGCTTGAGCGTTCAACGGCAAACTCTATCATGGCGGTTTATGGCTCCCTTGTTTATATGTCTGGAATTATTGGTGGTTGGATAGCCGACAGACTACTAGGTACAACAAGAACTGTATTTTATGGTGGAGTATTAATAATGCTGGGGCATATCGTCTTGGCGTTTCCAGGTGGAATTACGACATTATTTGTCTCGATGGCTCTGATCATCATCGGAACAGGGTTATTAAAATCAAATATCTCCACAATTGTGGGTGATTTATATTCAGAGAAAGATGCTCGTCGTGACTCTGGATTTAGTCTTTTTTATATGGGTATTAATATGGGTGGTTTCCTTGCACCATTGATCGTTGGAACTATTGGTCTTAAGTATAACTTCCATTTAGGATTTGGACTAGCGGCAGTTGGGATGGCCTTAGGATTAATCGTATTTTTATTAACAAAGAAAAATAATCTTGGGTTGGCTGGATCCTATGTGCCAAATCCAATGACTAAAGAAGAACGTAAAAAAGTATTTGCTCGAATTGGTATTGTCATTGTAATTGTGTTGATACTTGGATTTATATTAGTGCAACAAGGGATTATGACGATTGATGTCTTTACTATGACAGTTTCTATTTTAGGTATTGTCATACCGACATTGTATTTTATAGTAATGTATCGAAGTGAGCGTACTTCTGCAGATGAAAAATCGAGATTACTTGCTTATATTCCGTTATTTGTTTCGGCGATGATGTTCTGGGCAATTGCCGAACAAGGATCGAATATCTTGGCGCAGTATGCAGATGAACGAGTAAATCTGATGATAGGATCTTTTAAGATTTCGCCTGCATGGTTCCAATCATTAAATCCATTATTTATTATTGTACTCGCACCAATTTTTGCTTGGTTGTGGATAAAACTTGGCGATAGACAACCTTCTACGCCTAAAAAGTTCGCTTTTGGATTGTTCTTTGCCGGAATGTCTTTCATCGTAATGATCATTCCAGCATACACAAACGGAACGGAAACGCTTGTTAACCCGTTTTGGCTTGTACTAAGCTTCTTCTTAGTTGTACTTGGTGAGTTACTATTGTCACCAGTTGGTTTATCGGCAACAACAAAGCTTGCACCAACCGCGTTTGCTGCCCAAACGATGAGTTTGTGGTTTATGACGAACGCATCCGCACAAGCGATCAATGCACAAGTAGTTAAATTATATTCACCAGAAAATGAAATTTTATACTTTGGCGTAATTGGAGTAATCGCAATTATTATCGGATTGTTATTATATTTAATGACACCTTTAATCCAAAAGTATATGCGTGGAGTAAATTAAATGAAGCTTGTTGGGAAAGGGATGTGACTTATTGCATCCCTTTCTCTTTTTAATGTGAAAATAAATGAAACTTTTCCGAAACTTTCCTCGTATAATAATTATCAACAAAGGAAGGGATGATAGCTAATATGAAAAAATGGACAATGCTTATTGCAGTAGCCACATTATCATTAGGTTTAGCTGCATGTAATGAAACAGCGGCCCCAGCAGCAGGAAGTGAAGAGGTAACAGAAAAGAGTAAGTTAACACTGCAAGAAGTATATGACAAATCTATTGCGACAGCAGAAGAATTAAAAAGTGTGCGTGCAGTAATGGATTTAAACCAAAAAATGAATATGCCAAGTGAAGACACTACATTAGAAATTAGCTCGAAAATGGATATGGAATATGTAGTAGAACCAATGCAGATGCATCAAAAAGGAACTTCGACAGTAAATGGATTGGCAGAAGGTATGCCTGCCCAAACGTCTGCGTCGGAAAGTTATATGACTGCGAATGATTTCTATGTATATGAAGAATCTGCTGGAGAGTGGATGAAGTTCCCACAAGAAATGATGACAGGAATTATGAATGCTGCAGGACAAGCAAATACAACGGATCAATTGAAACAAATTGAAGGATATTTAGATGAGTTTACTTTCGAGCAAGATAATGAAAACTATATATTGACGCTCGAAGCATCAGGTGAAAAATTCACAGAACTTGTAAAAGAACAAGTAGATGAAATGATGCAAACTATGGGTGTAGGCGAAGAGATTCAAATGGATTTCGTTATTAACTCAGTGAATTATTTAATACACATTGATAAAGAAACGTTCCAAACGAATAAATTAGATGTTGTAATCGATATGGATATCGAAGTAGACGGAGAGAAAATGAACATCGAACAAGATGTAAAATCTACTTTCTCTGGTTTCAATGAAGTAGAAGAAATCGTTATCCCGCAAGAAGTTATCGATAACGCTGTAGCATTATAAAATGTAATAAGGAAAAAGACTGCTCCCGATTGTTACGATAAAGTGACAATTGAGAGTAGTCTTTTTTATTTACATTGGAAAATTTAATATTAATGATATACGGATAACTTGCATTTAATAATGTGAGATGCACCGCTCTTTAGGGAAAGTGCGTCTTAGTGAGTTGTATGAAATGTCCGCAGGGATTTTCGCAGCAGGGCGGACGCTTTCCGTGGGGTGAGTGATGAGCCTTCACCGCCGCGCCTACGCGCGTACGTTGTGAAGTCTCATCTTACTCACTTAATCCCTTCGGAGTCGCCGCCCTGCTGCGAAAATCAATGGAAAATACTCACTTAGCGGTGCTCGAAATTAACAAAAAGTAGTTGAACGAGACAAACTAGTCTAGCTGATACCGGCTAGGCGAGTTCGACGGGCTTTTAGCATATTATTCCTATAATCTGCCTGAATTATGGTCGTCTCAATCCAAGTAAACTTGCTATTGTAAGAAATTAGTTGCTTTCAATGGCTATTTAGTTGCTCTCATGCTGATTTTAATTGCTTTCATACTAAAAATAGTTGCTTTCAACAGCTATTTGATTGCCCTTAGCCATTCTTTGGAATTTTGCTCGAAGGCGTGAGACCCTGCAAGAGCATTAGCGACGTAGTGGCTCGTCACTTGTCCGGCGGAAATATAGCGGCCTCCTTATTGAGCTCGCTAAGACGCACTATCCCTATAATATGCTATCTTTTCGGAAGCGCATCCTTTTTGTTTCTATCTAATCTATAGTAAAATTATAATGGTGTAAAATAGCTGATATATAGTATATTCTTAAATGAAAATGATTTTCATTTAAGGTTGACTTGTTTTACCAAACTGCTATAATTAAATTGGTGTGCAAGTGATAATGATTTTCACTATCGTGAACCGAATAGATTACAGTTTATAGACATGAAAAAGCTGTTTTTATTGCACTAATTAGTACTTAATATTTATATCTTTTTATAGGGATAAGGAGAATTTCTCTAACCGACTTATCGGTAGGAAATATTTAATAGTTTATAAAGTAGTTTGTATACTCAGAGGTGAGAATATTTCTCACTGTCATATGAGAATAAAAGAAATATGGGGTTAAAAATGAGACTGTGGATGTTGATTATTGCAGTAGTCATCCTATCATTTGTTTCGCTATTTATTGGTGCGATTAACATAAAGCCAAGTGATTTGCTTGATTGGGAATCGTTAGAAACACAAATTTTCTTAATTAGTCGTTTACCAAGACTATTAGCCATTATTTTAGCTGGTGCAGGGATGGGTATTGCAGGTTTGATTATGCAAAGTTTAAGCCGAAACAAATTTGTATCGCCAACAACGGCTGGTACATTAGATGCAGCAAAACTAGGGATTATCATCTCTATGATGTTCTTTACAAGTATGTCTTACATCGGACAAATTATTTTCAGTTTTGCGTTTGCTTTAATTGGTACATTTATTTTTATGCAATTGCTAGAACGCATTAAGTTTAAAGATGCAGTGTTTGTCCCACTTATCGGGATTATGTATGGAAATATTGTTGGAGCAATATCTACTTTCTTAGCGTATGAAGGGAATATTCTCCAAAATGTTGATACATTTTTCCAGGGGAGTTTTACATTAGTTGTATCTGGTCGTTATGAACTTCTTTATGTAGCTGTACCAGCTATTATTATTGCTTATATTTATGCCAATAAATTTACCGTGGCAGGTATGGGTGAAGATTTTGCTAAAAATGTCGGTTTGAGCTATCGAACGGTCTTGAATATTGGGTTAGTTATTGTCGCCGTTATTTCAACTACAGTTATTTTAACCGTCGGTATTATTCCATTTTTAGGATTAATTGTACCAAACCTTGTATCTCTTTATTTAGGAGATAATTTACGTAAAACAATTCCACATACCATTTTTATGGGTGCAGCATTTTTATTAATCTGCGATATTATTAGCCGCTTAATCGTACATCCATTTGAAATTCCAGTAAATACAACTGTTGCAGTAATCGGTAGTGCGATCTTCTTAATTATGTTATTTAGGGGGAAAGCATATGCGAAAAAATAGTACGAAGCTAATTATATTAGCAGTTATCGCCATAATTTGTATGTTGTTATTTGCATTTTACAATATTCAAGGTGGTTTTAGTTATGCATTTCCAAAACGGTTAGAGCGATTATTTGCGATGGTCATTACAGGTACTGCAATTGCCTATGCAACTGTAGCGTTCCAAACGGTAACTCACAATCGACTGTTAACACCATCGGTTATGGGGATTGACTCCATGTACGAGATAGTTCAGACGATTATTTACTTTGCCTTAGGTTCGTCTTCGATTTTTGTTGTAAGCCGTTACTTGAACTTTGGTGTATCCATTATTGCAATGGTTCTGTTTGCATTAATTTTATACCGTTTCTTATTCCGCGCAGATAAGCATCCGATTTTCTTACTACTATTAGCAGGTATGATTATTGGGACACTACTTGGAAGTTTAGTTACCTTTATGCAAGTAATTATTGATCCAGTAGAGTATGAAAGCTTACAAGCTCGATTATTTGCTAGTTTTATGAACGTAAAAACAGAGTTGTTATTTATATCAGCAGGCATTGTAATATTAGCGTTTCTATATGGTACCCGTATATTACATAAATTAGATGTCATGTCTTTAGGGCGTGACAATGCCATTAATTTAGGTATTAACTATGACAAAATGGTATTACGAATTTTAATTTTGTCATCTATTTTAATTGCAGTAGCAACCGCTTTAGTCGGACCTATTACGTTTTTAGGATTAATCGTTTCCAACTTAGCATATCAATATTTTGCTACATACAAACACTGGGTTTTAATTGTAGGTGCAAGTTTAATAAGTATTATTGCATTGGTCGGCGGACAATTTTTAGTGCTTCACGTATTTAATTTAACGACAACGATTAGTGTCATTATTAACTTTATCGGTGGTCTTTACTTTATTTACTTATTACTAAAGGAAAGTAGGAAAGCAGGATGATTGAGATTAAAGGGCTTTCTAAAAGCTTTGGGAAAAAAACTGTTGTTGAAGATGTCACGTTAAAAATTCAAGCAAAAGCTATTACGTCCTTTATTGGACCTAATGGTGCTGGTAAATCAACGTTATTATCAATGGTAAGCCGTTTGTTAGATGCGGATACAGGTGAAGTACTATTAGATCAATCAGACGTAAAGAAAATGAAATCAGATGCCTTTGCGAAGCGCGTTGCAATTTTAAAACAAGCTAACCATTTGAATATCCGTTTAACGATTCGCGAGCTTGTATCTTTTGGCCGTTATCCGTACTCGAAGGGACGTTTAAACGAAGAAGATCACAAATTTGTGAACCAAGCGTTAGAGTATATGAACTTAACTGACATGCAAGATAAGTTTTTAGATGAGCTATCAGGTGGTCAAAAGCAGCGTGCCTTTATTTCTATGGTTATTGCGCAAGATACTGACTATATTTTACTCGATGAACCATTAAACAACCTAGATATGAAGCATTCTGTGCAAATCATGAAAATTTTGCGTAAATTAGTAGATGAGTTAGGTAAAACAGTTGTTATCGTATTACATGATATTAACTTTGCTTCTGTCTACTCCGATCGTATTGTTGCGTTGAAGGATGGGCGTCTAGTAAAAGATGGTCCGACACATGAGATTATTAACTCCGCTGCTTTACGAGAAGTGTATGATATGGACATTCCTGTTCAAGTACAGGATGGTTGTCGAATTTGTGTCTATTTTAACTCCCATCATTAACTTTAATAAAGTAAAGTTCAAAGAATAATTGACAATTATAGAGTATTACACTAAAATATGGTTTAGTTAATTGAAAATGATTTTCATTACCATTTTCAAGATGAAAGAGCTTTTATTAGGAGGAGAAATTTAGATATGAAGAATTGGAAGTTTTTAACCGCTTCAGCGGCGTTAGTATTAATGTTAGCAGCATGTGGATCAGAAGAGGCAGAAACACCAAAAACAGATGAACCAACAGAAACAGGTGCATCTACTGAAGCAGGTGAAACAGAAGTAGCTGAAGAATCAGCTTTCCCAATGACAGTATCATCATTAACTTCTAGTCGTGAAACTGAAGATGGTGCTTCGATTACATTTGAAGATATCACTTTGGAAGAACAGCCAGAGCGTATTATTTCTTTTGACTATGGTTTCTTAGATACACTAGATGCATTAGGCGTTGAAGGTATCGTAGGTGTAGCAGCTAACGGTGGTAAAGGAAACATTCCAGAACACTTAAAAGAAAAATATGCACCAAGCGATGAGATTGCTGACGTTGGTACATTAAAAGAAATCAACTTCGAAGCGGTAGCAGCAGCTAACCCTGATATTATTTTCATCTCTGGTCGTCAATCTCCATACTATGAAGAACTGAAAGAAATTACACCAAACGTAGTATTCATTGGCTCAGACAATTCAAATTATATTGATGCAGTTTATGAAACAGTTGATTTAGCAGCTGAAATCTTTGATAAAGCAGACAAAGCAGAAGAGTTAAAAGCAGGATTACAAGAAAAAGTGGATGCTGTAAAAGAAAAAGCAGCTGGCTATGAAAATGCATTAGTTGCAATGTATAACGACAAGAAAATCTCTGGTTTCGATAATGGTCCAGATTCTCGTTTCGCATATGTATACAATGACTTCGGTTTCGCACCAGCAACAACTGATATTAAAGCATCTTCACACGGTTCTGATTTCTCTTATGAGTCATTACTTTCTGTAGATCCAGAAGTATTATTAATCGTTGACCGCACAGTTTCTGACGTAGAAACGATTAAAGCAGATATCGAAAATGATATTATTAAACAAACTCGTGCTTACAAAGAAGGTAAAATCGTATACTTAGATGGTACGAATTGGTACTTCTCAAGCAACGGTATTACAACTGAAGCAGATAAATTACAAGAAATCTTAGATGAATTAAAATAATTCATACTATAGAGTAAAAGGAGCTCTCCTATTCGTATATACGAATAAGGGAGCTCTTTACTTTTATAATTTTACAGGTGAAAAGGGTTTGGCTACAGATGGTAAAAATCATATAGGCATCTCATCCGCTCATAAACCACCGCCTTGAACTCCTCATCCAAGCAAAGTAGTTCCTTGCGAGCAATGATTGTAGGTAACCGAGCAACCCCCTGCTCTAATCGCGCATAAATAAACATTAAAACTCCTAATGCGCTTTTAGGGATATTGCGTTTTAGAGTACCTTATAGTCTTGGCACTTGCCGTAATCATGAGACCCGGTACGCTGAAGGCAAACATATCTGCTGTTTCTCGCAACATAGAAGCCCATATTCGCGATGTTTACAAAACCGAATCCCAGTTATTGTAGTCTTGTTCCAAATAAACTTGCTTGTTTTAAGAATTAGTTGCTTTCATGAGTAATTTGGTTGCTCTCCCGCTGATTCAGTTGCTTTCAACCTAGTATTAGTTGCTTTCGATGATGGTCTAGTTGCTCTAATCCATTTATTGGATTTCTTTTATTGGAAACCTAGATGAAATTTTGTTTTTTAGCAGGCCAATCATACGCATACTTCTTTCAATTGTACATAGTAATTAATGTAGTCTATACTTTTAACATGAATATGTTGGAAGGGAGTGGGCATAATGAGGAAATGGTTTTATCCACTTGGACTTGTAACTTTACTCGGTTTTGCAGCAATATATATAAGTTTTACATCAGAAGAAATGGTACAGTTGGATCGCAAAATGAGCGAACTTATATATGGCAATGAATTTATTACATTATTTCATTATATAGGAGAGCAAAAATTTATCATCATCATGATGTTAATCTTGTTCGTGTACTTATGGGTACGATCCAAAAATTATCGTGGTATGTTATTTGGTTTATTTACTGTAGGTGTAGGAAATGTGCTCAACCAATTATTGAAAAAATGGGTGCAAAGAGAGCGTCCGGAAATTCCCAATCAATTAGAGAGCTTCAGCTTTCCATCTGGGCATGCGATGGTTGGATTATTGTATATATTTACGATTGCATACTTCTTAGCAGAACATCAATCCAATAAAACAATCCGTGTACTTATATGGATTGGCGCAATTATACTTACAATCTTTACCGGATTATCTCGTATAGCAGAAAGTCGCCATTACGCAACAGACGTGTTTGCAGGATGGCTGGCAGGGTATACTTGGTTTATACTCGTTGCATTATGGTACGAATATCGGAAAAGTATTTTTAAAAAGAATATACGCTAAAATCCTTTCCTCCTTTTGGAAAGGATTTTTTATAAAGGAGTGTAACTAATATGTTTGAATTACCTGATGAACTTGTCACGCTAGGCATGAAAAGAATAGAAGGATTTCCTGTAGAAGGCTTCGTCAAAGGAAAAGGACCCAAAAAACCTACTATCATGCTAATAGGGGAGGCACCAGGAGAAAATGAGGCAATTAAAGGGTTACCATTTGTCGGAAGAGCAGGAGATGAATTAGTCAAATCCCTTGCAAGCATCAACCTGACAAGAGATAACGTATATATGACAAGTGCAGTAAGAAGCAGACCATATGTGTGGAGAGACAAAAAAGAAAGAAATGGCGAGATGACAAAAAGGAAGTATAACCGTCCGCCTACAGGGCAAGAAATCATTGCACATGCACCATTACTCGATTATGAACTACAACATTTAGCCCCTAAGGTCATTGTGACTTTAGGAAATGTGGGCTTGCAACGTTTACTAGGTAAGGATGCAAAAGTTTCTGCATTACATGGGCAACTAATTGAACATGAAGTAAGACATTTAGCGTCGCTTGAAGAAAATAAATTTAGATGGTCCGATGAAAAATATATCATTATACCGACATATCACCCAGCGGCTGTTTTTTATCGTCCTTCTAACCGGACTTTTTTAGAAGAGGATTGGCAGAAAATTGGGGATTATATTGCTACTTCTAACTTTCGTTAAACAAATAATGTTGCACATAGGAAACTCATTGCGTATAATAAATGAAAATCAGTATTTAGAAAGAAGTTGATTTAGGTGGATGGAAATGTTGTATTTGCATTATTACTGACGTTATTTGCAGGTCTAGCAACAGGGATAGGTAGTTTACTATCTTTGTTAACGAAACGTACAAATACGAAGTTTTTATCTGTCGCATTGGGTTTTTCTGCAGGAGTAATGATTTATATATCGTTAGTTGAAATTTTTGTGAAAGCAAAAGACTCATTAACTGCGGAACTTGGTACAACGAATGGATATTGGATGACGCTCGTTGGATTTTTTGGTGGGATGATCTTTATTGCAATGATTGACCGATTATTACCAAAGCTAGGAAATCCACATGAGGTAAAAACTGTAGAGGATATGGACACCGCTCCATCTAATGCAGAATATACGAAGCTGATGAAAATGGGCGTTTTTACTGCTCTTGCTATAGGAATTCACAATTTTCCAGAAGGTATTGCTACTTTTGCATCTGCATTACAAGATCCTAATTTAGGGATTGCGATTGCAATTGCTGTTGCCATTCATAATATTCCAGAAGGTATCGCTGTGGCAGTACCGATTTATTATGCAACCGGCAATCGGAAGAAAGCATTTAAATTATCTTTTCTTTCAGGGCTTGCAGAACCAGTAGGGGCATTTGTTGCCTATTTAGTATTGATGCCGTTTTTAAATGGAATAGTTTTTGGAGTAGTTTTTGCAGCTGTTGCGGGTATTATGGTTTTCATTTCGTTAGATGAACTATTGCCGGCAGCTAAAAAGTACGATGAAACGCATTCTTCTATATATGGTGTAGTAGCAGGGATGCTGGTAATGGCGCTAAGTTTAGTACTAATGGCATAAAAAAGCAGTGCAGTTCTCAATTTGAGAAAACTGCACTACCATTTTTTGTTTTTACGACAATACCAGTTCGATTCATCTTCACTGGTACAAGTTGAAAGTTAGGGAAAACCCCATCTAGCTTAGAAATGAACTCTTCCTCGGATCCCTTTTGCACAAGTGAAAGTAGGGTAGGACCAGCACCACTTATACAAGTACCAAATGCACCAGCGTTTTTGGCCGCGACCTTAATCTCTCTACTCTGAGGAATCAAATCAAGACGGTACGGCTCGTGGAACAGATCCTGCTCCATATATAAACCGGCTTGTTCGAATGATTGAGAAAGAAATGCTGCAGTAAGTAAACTAGCAGTCGCACTTGCTTGCGCGGAAATCTGGCGTGTATAGCTATCGGGTAACACATTTCTTGCCGCTGTCGTTTTAAGTTCAAAGTTCGGGATGAATAAAACAAAAGAAGCATCAATATGATAGGCATGAAATACATGAATTTCCCCGTTATCGCTACTGGATGAAATGGTGAAGCCGCCAAAGATAGAAGCGGCTGCATTGTCCGGATGACCTTCCATTAAAGTCGCTACTTTTAACTTGTCCTGTGCAGTCAGCTCAAGTTCCAATACTTGGTTGGCAAGTTCTACTCCTGCAACAATAGCAGATGCACTGCTGCCCATACCGCGTGCAAGAGGGATTTCACTTCTCACGGATAGATGACAAGGCAGCATACTTTGTCCGTATAATTCCGCTGTTTTCTCGGCAGCTTGAATAATTAGATGCTCTTCTGGATTAGGGACTTCAGGCAAATTGTCTGATAAGTTATCAATCTTCCACGCAGAAGCCAGTTCTACTTCTAACTCCAAGTATTTATCTAAAGCAATCCCAATCGAATCAAAACCAGGTCCTAAGTTCGCTGTACTTGCAGGAATGGAAATAGACCATTTTTTACTCATAGTACACCCTCGATATAACCGCGAATTTCATCTTCATCATTTTTTAATGATACTAAGTCAATTGTAGAAACTTCCATGGCAGTATCCGGATCTTTTAATCCATTACCAGTGAAGACAGTTACTACTTTACTTCCCGCAGAAATTTTCCCACTCTTCACTGATTTAATAACACCTGCTAAAGAAGCAGCAGATCCTGGCTCTACAAATATCCCTTCACGACTAGCAATCAATTGATAAGCTTGTAGAATTTCTTCATCCGTAACAGCATCTATTAAACCACCTGATTCATCACGAGCAGCTTCTGCTAACGCCCAGCTTGCCGGATTGCCGATACGGATGGCAGTTGCAACTGTTTCAGGCTTAGCGATTGGTGCACCTTGTACAATTGCAGCAGAACCTTCTGCTTCAAAACCAAAAACTTTTGGCAAGCCTGATTGTTTTACTTCGTTATACTCTTTAAATCCTTTCCAGTACGCACTAATATTTCCGGCATTTCCAACTGGAATACATAAATAGTCTGGAGCAGAACCTAATACATCTACAATTTCAAAAGCTGCAGTTTTTTGTCCTTCCAAACGATACGGGTTAACAGAGTTAACTAGCGCTACGGGCGATGTTTCACTAACTTTACGTACTATTTGTAAGGCATCATCGAAGTTACCATCAATTTCAATAATTTTTGCACCATACATGCATGCTTGTGCTAGTTTCCCAAGTGCCACTTTCCCTTTTGGAATGACAACGATTGATTTAATCCCTGCACGAGCAGCATAGGCAGCGGCAGCAGCAGATGTGTTTCCAGTAGAAGCACAAATAACACATTCGCTTCCTTCTTCTATTGCTTTTGCTACAGCAAATACCATTCCTCTATCTTTAAACGAACCGGTCGGATTTGCACCTTCTACTTTTCCGTAAAGTTCAATGCCAAGTTCTTTCGATAAATTCTCTAGTTTAATAAGAGGCGTATTTCCCTCCTGTAATGATAGTTTAGGTGTTTTTTCTGTTACTGGTAAAAACTCTTTGTAATGTTCGATTAGTCCTTGCCAAGCCATGATGTAATCCGCCTCTCTGTTCTTCTTAAATAAACATATGTATTTCTATAATGGACATTTTACCGTAATAAAGCAAAAAAAACAAGCAGAATTTTCTATTGTAAGTTATCGATTCTATGGGTATACTAATCATGTAAATAAAAAACATTACAGGTGTAAAGACAGGGGTAAAATATGGCGACTAAAAATGTTCAAAAACCAATATCTAAAAATAAATTACTAGGCATTGCAGGGCTTGCATGGATGTTCGATGCAATGGATGTAGGGATCCTATCATTTGTTATTGCGGCGCTTGCAGTTGAATGGAATCTGACACCTGGAGAAATGGGATGGATAGGAAGTATTAACTCGATTGGGATGGCAGTAGGGGCACTTGTATTTGGTGTCTTTGCAGATAAAGTAGGACGTAAAAAGATATTCATGTTAACACTATTAATGTTCTCCATTGCTAGTGGATTATCTGCACTTGCAACAGGACTAACGTTATTTTTGATTTTACGATTTTTTGTAGGGATGGGTCTTGGCGGGGAGCTACCAGTAGCCTCTACACTAGTTTCGGAAAGTGTGGAAGCGAAAGAAAGAGGACGCGCTGTTGTACTGCTAGAAAGTTTTTGGGCTGCTGGTTGGATTGTTTCGGCACTCATTGCCTACTTTATCATTCCTGATTATGGCTGGAGAGTCGCTTTATTAATAACAGCTTTACCAGCATTTTATGCTATTTATTTGCGTATTAAGTTACCTGATTCCCCGCAATATACAGCAAAGAAAACGGAATCTAGATCCATCATGCAAAATATGAAGGAAGTTTGGTCAAAGAAATATGCTAAGCGAACACTTATGCTTTGGATTGTTTGGTTTATGGTTGTGTTTTCTTACTACGGGATGTTCTTATGGCTTCCAAGTGTAATGGTGATGAAAGGATTTACACTTATTAAGAGCTTTGAATATGTATTAATCATGACCCTTGCTCAATTACCTGGATACTTCTCAGCTGCGTGGTTAATCGAGAAAGCAGGGAGGAAGTTTGTATTAGTTACTTACTTACTAGGAACTGCTGCAAGTGCCTTTGTTTTCGGTGCTGCTGAGACGACTACTTTATTAATCATTTCTGGAATGTTCCTTTCATTCTTTAACTTAGGTGCTTGGGGAGCATTATATGCGTATTCACCAGAACAGTATCCAACCGTTATCCGTGGTACCGGATCAGGAATGGCGGCTTCTGTAGGACGTGTGGGAGGTATTCTCGGACCACTTTTAGTAGGTTCTCTTGTAGCCGCTGGGTATGAGATCGGATATATTTTTGGTATCTTCTGTGTTGCTATTGTAATTGGTGTATTATCGGTTTTATTTCTCGGTACAGAAACGAAACAAACGGAACTTGAATAAGTCCACAGAACCTGTTTCCTAAAGTAGGAAACAGGTTTTATTTTGTTTACATTATGAAACATAGTAAGATGAAAGAGGAGAAATAAGAACAACAGGAGAAAAAACATGAATCATAAACAACTATCAGATAGACAAGTAATTGACTTAATCGAAAAAGATGCGGATATCATTTTACCACTAACAAATGGAGAGCCACATAAGTTACTCGACATTTTAGAAGCAAATGCAAATAGCTTAACGAATGTGAAAGTACACCAGCTATTAGCTTTGCAGCAAAGAAAGTATATGGAAGGTGCATATCCAGGGAAACTGAAGCATGTTTCTTACTTTTTGAGTGGTGCAACACGGAAAATGTTCCAACAAGGAATGGTGGACCTTGTCCCAAACCATTTCCATGAGATGCCAAGAATATTAAGACAGTCAACAAACTTATCGATGATTATGGCAGTTGCTTCCCCGATGGACGAGTTCGGTTATTTTTCATTAGGGACACAGGCAGACATTGTGAGTGAATTTATAGGGACTGTTCCATTCATACTTGAAGTAAATAAGCATATGCCTCGTACATTTGGGGAAAACCAAATTCATATTAGCCAAATTGCTGGTTTTGTAGAAAATGATCGACCATTATTTGAAGTTGTCTCATCTCCTATTGGGGAAAAAGATATGCAAATAGCCGCTTATGTTGCAGAAAGAATACAAAATGGAGATACTTTGCAAATCGGGATAGGTTCTATTCCGAATGCTGTCATAAGTTTATTGAAAGAGCATCGACATTTAGGTATCCACACGGAAATGTTCGTAGATGGAATTGTCGATTTAGTAGAAGCCGGGGCGGTGGATGGTACCCAAAAGTTTACGAATAAAGGAAAGATCATTGCAACATTTGCACATGGTTCCAATAAAATATATAACTTTTTACACAATAACCCTGCTGTACAATTCTTACCTGTAAGTATCGTTAATGATCCACGAGAAATTGCCAAAGAAGAACGAATTGTTTCTATCAATGCAACGACAGAAGTGGATTTATACGGACAATGCGCATCCGAAACGGTTGCTGGCAAGTATTATTCTTCTACTGGAGGGCAAGCTGACTTTGCACGAGGGGTTCGCTTTGCTAAAGAAGGAAAAGGATTTGTATGTATGACATCTACTGCAAAAGACGATGAAATTTCACGTATTAAGCTTAGCCTTGCACCAGGATCAGTTGTGACTACTTCCAAAAATGACGTAGATGCAATCGTAACAGAATATGGAATTGCAAAAATGTATGGAAAATCTATTTCGGAGCGAGCAAAACAGCTTATTTCGATAGCTCATCCGAAGTTCAGAGAAGAATTAACTTTTGAAGCGAAGAAAATGGGGTTTATATAAATTGAACATAGTTGAACGGGAATTCTTTTATCAACCGACATTAGAATTAGCAAAAGACTTATTAGGTAAGTATATTGTGCATGAACATAGTAGCGGATTACTCGTAGGCAAAATCGTGGAAACAGAAGCGTATATGGGGGCGGAGGATAGAGCCGCTCATAGCTTTGGCAACAGAAGAACTAAGCGAACCGATGTGATGTTCGGTGAACCAGGACTAATCTATACGTATCAGATGCATACGCATACACTGATCAATGTAGTAGCTGCACCCGTTGATACTCCGAATGCAATATTAATACGCGCCGTAGAACCAATCGAAGGTCTAGAGCAGATGCAGGAATTTCGTAAAAACCAGCCAATGAAACAATGGACGAATGGACCCGGTAAATTGACGAAAGCATTAGGAATTACAATGGAATACTACGGTAAGCATTGGACGGAAAAACCATTATATATGGCAGAAGGAGAGAAAGTAACTTCTGTTTCTGTAGGTCCTAGAATAGGTATCCAAAACAGTGGGGAAGCTGTGCATTATCCGTATAGGTTTTGGGAAACGGATAATCCATTTGTATCCAAAACAAGATAGCATGGGGAAGAATTATTTCCCTGTGCTTTTTTATGTGTGGTTAACTTTGTATGAAGTAATATAAGGGATGGGATTTTTACTTTGTATGCAATATAGGGAAAGTGCGTCGTAGTGAGTTGTATGAAATGTCCGCAGGGATTTTCGCAGCAGGGCGGACGCTTTCCGTGGGGTGAGTTATGAGCCTTCACCGCCGCGCCTACGCGCGTACGTTGTGAAGTCTCATCTTACTCACTTAATCCCTTCGGAGTCGCCGCCTTGCTGCGAAAATCAATGGAAAATACTCACTTAGCGGTGCTCGAAATTAACAAAAAGTAGTTGAACGAGACAAACTAGTCTAGCTGATACCGGCTAGGCGAGTTCGGCGGGCTTTTAGCATATTATTCCTATAATCTGCCTGAATTATGGTCGTCTCAATCCAAGTAAACTTGCTATTGTAAGAAATTAGTTGCTTTCAATGGCTATTTAGTTGCTCTCATGCTGATTTTAATTGCTTTCATACTAAAAATAGTTGCTTTCAACAGCTATTTGATTGCCCTTAGCCATTCTTTGGAATTTTGCTCGAAGGCGTGAGACCCTGCAAGAGCATTAGCGACGTAGTGGCTCGTCACTTGTCCGGCGGAAATATAGCGGCCTCCTTATTGAGCTCGCTAAGACGCACTATCCCTACTATGTGCTTCATTCCACTCAAAAATCCCATTTGCTATATCGAGAAATAGTGATTAGTTTCATCAAAAAGTCAAAAAAAGATCGACCAAATGTTGCTTGGTCAATCTCTACATAACTATATAAGTTTACCCATATGAAACTCATCCACAAACTCACCATTAATAATAAGTGCATTTTTTCTTGATCCTTCATGTTCGAATCCGAGTTTCTCATAAAATCGTTGAGCTCGTTTATTTTCTTTGATAACGGTTAGTTCTAGCTTTGAAATTCCTGCTTCTTTTGCCCATTTCTCTCCGTATAGCATGAGAGAAGAAGCAATTCCTTTATTGGAAAACTCTTGTTTTACACCGATTACTACGGATGCTCTATGTAAAGCACGAGGGGCTGGGCCACCTTTGAATTGAACATAGCCAGCGAATTGTCCGTTCATAATAGCCAATAAAAGAATAGAGTTGACTTCGTTTTTCCATGAGGTGAAGTTTTTTCGGATGCTTTGTACAGTCATTTGAATATCCGATTTTCCATATAACATGAAGTCCGTCTCTGAGAAGATAGTTTCTTGCAATTTGATAAAAGGACGGGCATCTTCAAATTCAGCTTCTCTAATAACAAGAATATCCTTCTGTTCGTTTTCAGCTGCAGTAATTTCGTCCGTTTCATGTACAATACTATGGAAATGAATACACTTTCCTATTTCCACACTTTTAACAGAGTAGCCACTATCCATCCATGCAAAAAAGTGTAACGCTGGTGGTTTTGTTTTTTTCCACCAGCTGCTACTTAAATAAGCAGCGTTTGGCAGTGCTTGTCCAATAATCGCTTCAATTTCATTATAAGTTAAGGTGATTTCTTTAGCTGTTGATTGCTTAAAAAAAGTGGCAAGGGGAATATATTTATTTTCATGGTGTTTAGTCATATTTACTACCTTCACTCATTTCTAATATGCTCAAATTGTTAGGCTAATTATAGCACTTCCTTCCAATTATGCACACTACTTAAAGCATAATCAAACGTTAATAAATTCCTGTGAGTAGAAGATATAAAAAAAGTGCTACCTCTATATAGAAGTAACACTTTTCAGTACTCACATATTAAGCGTTTGCTAGCTCAAGTTGCATAGCTGGTCCGAAGAATTCGTAGTGAATTTGTTCTTGTGCATAACCTAATTCAAGTAAATGATTAATCATTGCTTCCATAAATCCAACTGGGCCACAAACATATACATCTCCATTTTGGATAGCATGTTCAGCTAAAACGTCTTTTGTGATGAAACCATCTTCTGTGTCGGAGTAAAGGGAAACATATTTTGCGTCTTCCATTGGTTCCATTAATGAGCGAATAGCTTGATCAAATGGGTGTAAACTTTCGTTACGTGCGCTATAGATAAATGATACTTTACGAGAAGATTGGTTTTTCGCAACAGTTTCAAACATACTCATCATCGGTGTAATTCCTACTCCACCACTAATGAAAGTAACAGGTGAACATTTCTCTGAATCTAAGACGAAATCTCCTGCAGGTGCACTTAGTTCCACTGTATCCCCAACATTAACATTATTGTGTAAGTGAACAGATACTTTTCCTTCTGGATTATTTTCATCTTCTTTTTTCACCGAAATACGGAAGCTTTCTGAATCTGAAGCTTTTGATAAACTATATTGTCTGTTTAGTAAATATTTCTCGCCTGGAACACTTACACGAATTGTGATGAATTGACCTGGTGCATAAGCAGGTACTTCACTTCCATCAGCTGGTTTTAAGTAGAATGAAGTGATATTCTCGCTTTCTTTCACTTTATCAACGACAGTGAAATCTTTAAAGAATCTCCAACCACCTTGTTTGGACTCAGAAGCCACATACATTTCTTCTTCAATGCCGATAAATGCATCTGCGATTACGCCGTATGCTTCCGCCCAAGCGTTGATAATATCATCTGTAGCAGCGTCTCCAAGTACTTCTTTGATAGCCCCAAGTAAATGTTGGCCAACGATTGGATAATGTTCTGGTTTAATACCAAGACTTACGTGTTTTTGACCGATTTGTTTTACAACTGGAATAATGGCAGCTAAGTTATCAATATGCACTGCAGCTGCGTATACAGTGTTTGCAAGAGCAGTTTGTTGACGTCCTTTTGCTTGGTTAGCATGGTTAAATATATTTAATAATTCAGGGTGCGCTTCGAACATATTTTTATAAAAAGTAGTAGTAATTGCAACTCCGTGAACTTCTAAAACTGGAGCAGTAGATTTTACGATATCAATTGTTTGTTGAGATAACATAATATGACACGTCCTTTTTTGTTTGTTATTTACACTTAATACGATACTCCTCTATTTTCTTTAAAGCAATATTTAAAATACATCTTTAAACTACCTTTTTAAATTCAGACACATTTCTTTCACGAGTTTGTCAAAATCGTTATAATGAGAAGGTAGAATGGCGGTGTGAAGATGAGATTAACCATGTATACAGACTTCTCATTAAGAGTGTTAATATATCTTGGAACAAAAGAGAAAAATGAACTTTCCACAATTCAAGCTATTTCAGATGCGTATGGTATTTCTAAAAACCATTTGATGAAAGTAACGCATGAGTTAGGAAAGCTTGGTTACATAGAAACAATTCGTGGTCGAGGCGGCGGTATTCGTTTAGCAAAGGAACCGGAAGATATTATTATAGGACAGGTAGTCAGAAAGACAGAGGACGACTTTCATTTGGTTGAGTGTTTCGATTGTAAAACAAATACATGCGTCATATCGCCGGTTTGTGGCTTGAAAGGTGCCTTGAATCGAGCATTGTTTGCTTATTTAAAAGTGTTGGATGAGTATACGCTAGCAGACTTTTTACATCAAAAGCATCTATTAGCAAATTTACTTTTCAATGATCAGCAAGATGTATGATAAAATAAATTCGGATATCGTTATTAGGAGGATCACTCATGGAAAAAGTATTAGTTTTTGGACATAAAAACCCGGACACAGACACAATTACATCAGCGATTGTATATGCACAATTAAAAAATGCAATCGGTGTAGAAGCAGAAGCGGTACGTTTAGGTGAAATAAACAATGAAACAAAATTCGCTTTAGAGAAATTTGGATTCGAAGCACCACGATTAATCGAAAACGTAGCGACAGAAGCAAAAAAAGTAATTTTAGTCGATCACAATGAAAAGCAACAAAGTGCAGACGGTATTGAAGAAGTACAAGTAATGGAAGTAATCGACCATCACCGTATTGCAAACTTCGAAACGGCTGAGCCTTTATATTACCGTGCAGAGCCAGTAGGATGTACAGCAACTATTTTAAATAAAATCTATAAAGAAAAAGGCATTGAAATCCCATCAAGCATTGCAGGATTAATGCTTTCTGCTATCGTTTCAGATTCTTTATTATTCAAATCACCAACATGCACAGAAGAAGATGTGCAAGCTGCCCGCGAACTTGAAAAAATTGCTGGTGTAAATGCAGAAGAGTATGGACTAGCTATGCTTAAAGCGGGAGCAGACTTAAGTGATAAAAGTTTAGAAGACCTACTTTCACTAGATGCAAAAGAATTCAGTATGGGGGATCACAAAGTAGTGATTGCCCAAGTAAATGCAGTGGACGTAAACGACGTAATGGGTCGTCAAGCTGAACTGGAAGAATTAATTCATCGTGCAATCGAAGAGCAAGAATTAGATCTTTTCTTCTTCGTTGTAACAGATATTTTAAATAATGACTCCGTAGCACTAGCGCTTGGAAAATTGGCGCTAAAAGCAGAAGCGGCTTTCGGAGTGAACTTCGAAAACAATACAGCTTTACTTAAAGGTGTCGTTTCTCGTAAAAAACAAGTAGTACCAGCGTTAACTGAGGCATTAGCAAACTAATTAAAATGACTTCCTGACTTCTTCTAGTCGGAAGTCTTTTTATTTTAGGAAACTAAAAATGGAGGGCGTCTGGTAACTTTCCCAGCAATACGAAGTGAATACATCTAAGGGAAAATGCGTCTTAAAAGGTGACCACTAGCCTTCGCGCTTGCCGCACCTTGCATGAGATTCATGCGGCTTAGGCAGCGCTACGGCAAATATATCCGGACTATTTATATGGAGAAGATTACCCAATAAAAAATGCGCAACGTTCTAGTCATTACTCGCAACATTCCACTTCAAACGCGCAACACTATAGGGCATTTGCGCAACATTGACTAAAAGGAGTCACAGTCATCGTCGTCTCACTCCAAGTAAACTTGTTGTTATAAGAATTAGTTGCTTTCATATGCAATTTAGTTGCTCTTGTACTAATTTTAGTCGCTTTCGGAGTAGAATTAGTTGCTTTCAACAATTAATTGGTTGCCCTAAGCCATTTACTGGATGCGTACAATCCAAAAACTGCAGAAATTTTATTTTTGGTGAGTTGCCACTGAGTAAGCAAGGGATTCCCGTTGATTTTCTCTACAGACACTTCACTGCGAAGCATTATCCCTATATTTCCACAAATCCCCGTTACAAGAAAAGCACTTTATACTTTCAGGCAATTATTTTGAAATCAAAACAAACAGACATTACAATAAACGAGAGGTGATGGAGATGAAAATTGAAGTATGGTCCGATTTCGTATGTCCGTTTTGTTATATCGGAAAAAGAAGATTAGAAGAAGCGTTACAAGAAGCAGGGTTTGCTGATCAAGCGGAAGTAGAATTCAAAAGCTTCGAGCTAGATCCAAATTCACCAAAAACATCGGATAAGACGATGTATGAAGTACTTGCGGAAAAATACGGACAAAGCGTAGAAGCTGCAAAACAAATGACAGCAGGCGTTGCAGAGCAAGCAAAAACAGTTGGCTTAGATTATAATTTCGACGCGATGAAGCCAGCAAATACGCTAGATGCACATCGTTTAGTGAAATGGGCATCTGAGCAAGGTAAAGCAAAAGAAGCAAACGAACTATTGCTACATGCTTATTTCATTGAGGCGAAGGAAATTGGCAAGCATGATGTTCTTTTAGACTTGATCGAATCACTAGGTTTATCTAGAGACGAAGCAGAAAAAGTATTGAATTCAGATGCTTATTTAACAGAAGTTCGATTGGATATCGCACGTGCTGGTCAAATAGGCGTACGCGGAGTACCATTTTTTGTTTTAAATGATAAGTATGCAATTTCAGGTGCACAGCCATTAGAATCATTTGTTGGTGCATTGAACAAATTGGCGGAAGAAGAAGGTATTTCTCCTGCCAAATGATGCTATAAATCGAAAACCCTCTTTCCAAAATATCGGAAAGAGGATTTTTTTTATTGTTTTCTTTCAAAACTTAGGAATCTAGTTCCCTGGAAAGTCAGAATTCCAAGGTCATCTTCTGCAATCATGCCGTATTCTTTCCCGCTCATTTGAAGCTCCATGCGGTCTCCGCTCTCTACTTGGAACGTTACATAATAGGAAGTGGAAGCGGCACTATCTCCAGAACCACCCCTTGTATTGGAGCGTTTCGTTACTACTTGAACGGGTACAGAAAGTTTAGGGGAGTTATTGTTTTTATTCCATTGGGTACCACTTTTTATAATGGTGAAAACAATAAAACCAGCTATTAAAAGAAAAAATAAAGCAAAAAACGGTGGCATTCCTCCAAAGAAACCGAAATTATCCATATAAAACACTCCTAAAGAAAAACTGTTTACTTTTATACGGCTCAACTTGAATAAAGTTTCGCCAATAGATAGACAATAGTAGAAACAGGAGGTTATACAAAATGACTCAAAAAATATTGCCGAGTGAATCGCAATCTTATTGGCGGGCACAACAAGACTTTCCGCTTTTCCCAAAACTAAGTGAAGATATAGAAGCAGATGTTGCTATTATTGGGGCAGGTCTTACTGGAATTACGGCAGCTTATTTACTAAGCCAAAGCGGTCGTAAAGTAGTAGTTGTAGAAGGAAGTAGAATATTAGAAGGAACAACTGGCTTCACAACGGCGAAAGTAACGGTTCAGCACGGCCCCATTTATCAGCAACTAATCGAAACTTTCGGAAGGGAACAAGCAGAACAATACTATGAAGCAAACAATGAAGCAAAAGACTTCATCGAACAAACAATCAAGCAATTAGGCATCAAATGTGATTTTGAAAAAGTAGATGCTTTTTTATATACAAATACAGATGATGGAGTAGAAATATTACGCCAAGAACTTGATGCCTACCATATGATTGGAATAGATGGAGGGACACTAACAAAAGAAATAGGACTTCCATTTACTGTGAAGGAAGGTCTTAAACTTGAAAATCAAGGGCAATTTCATCCATTGAAGTATGCACTTACCTTGGTAGAGAAAGCAGTAGAAAATGGCGTGCAATTTTTTGAAGAATCACGGGCTAAATCCATTCATGGAAGCAATCGGGTTGAAATGTTAGATGGCAATGAAATACGAGCAAAAAAAATATTAGTTTGCAGTCATTTTCCATTTAACGATGAAGACGGACTTTATTTTACACGAATGTATTCCGAACGTTCTTATGCAATCGCAACACTAGCGGAACCAAATTATCCAAAAGGAATCTATATTAATGTAGAAAAGCCGACAAGATCGATACGAACGGCATTAGGCTCAGATGGACGAAGATATTTGCTATTAGGTGGGGAAGGGCATATTACGGGAAGATTTCAAGGTGATATGAGCACTAACTATGATGCTTTAGCTGCATTTGGAAGGGAACAGTTTAAAGCGAAACAATACGCCTATCGGTGGTCTGCCCAAGATTTGGTCACATTAGATGGAGTTCCATATGTTGGACCAATGACGTCAGGGCTTCAAGATGTACTTGTTGCAACAGGATACGCCAAGTGGGGGATGACCAATAGTACGGTCGCTGCCAAAATTTTGGTTGATAATGTGCTCGAAAAAGAAAATCGCTTTGCGGAACTTTACTCACCAACACGATCGAAAATGAAAAAAGAAGACATTAAAAGTTTTGCTAAAATAAATGCAAACGTCGCAAAAGAGCTAGTTAAAGGAAAAACGGAGAAAATCGACGTCGTCTTTCAAGATTTAAAAGCAGGCTCCGGCGATATTATCAAACTAGATGGTCAAAAAGTAGGGGCTTACAAGGATGACTATGGAAAAATTCATTTAGTTAAACCAGTATGTACACATCTGGGCTGTGATGTCGTATTCAACGACGCAGAAAGCTCTTGGGATTGCCCATGTCATGGGTCCAGATATACATATTCTGGAGACGTAATAGAAGGTCCAGCGTATGAGCCACTCGAAAAAATAGATATTGGAGAATGATTATCTCGCTATAAAGGAGTTGAACGAAAATAATTTTCGTTCAACTCCTTTACTATTGTTTTTATTCGATATATCGACTAGAATTATCGATATAGTTAAAAGGAGAGGATTCAAATGAAAAAGCGAAGAGGTTTTATACAAATAGCCATTTTGCATTTATTGAAGGAAAGCTCGATGCATGGGTATCAAATAATGAAAGAATTAGAAAGTCGATCCGGGGGACTTTATTCAGCAAGTGCAGGGACAGTATATCCAGCACTCCAGGAGTTGACGGAAAAAGAAATGATTGGTTTAGATCCTGAGTCGGATAAAAAGGCATATCAGATAAAAGATAAAGGGAATGAAAAACTAGAGGAATTCGCAAGTCGTAAAGAAGGCGATTTTTGGGAAGAGTGGAAAGCACGCTGGGTTTGGCAAAATTCCAATGAAGCAACAGAGCTAAAGTCTGCCCTCAATTTATGGGAAACGGAACTCCATAAAGCGATTAAACAGTCACGTAAAAACCCGGAAAAAACGACTAATTTAATAGAATTTGTGAAAGAAATAACCGAACGTTTACATAAAGAAAATAGATAGAGAGGGGAAATGCTATGAAATCCCTTGGGAAATTATTTCCGTATTTAAAACCTTATACACTATTTGCGATTTTAGCTCCGCTGTTAATGTGTGTGGAGGTGGCAATGGATTTACTACAGCCGACCATTATGCAACATATTATCGATGTAGGAATTGCAAATAATGATAATGCTTATGTCATTAAGCTTGGATTATTAATGCTGTTAACTGCTGTTATCGGTTTGATAGGTGGGGCCGGTTGTACGATTTATAGTACGAAAGCGGCGGTAAACTTTGCGGCAGATATACGCCGAGATATTTTTAATAAGACGCAACAGTTTTCTAGTAAAAACACGGATACATTCGGAGCTGGAAAACTAATTACAATTGTAACGAATGATGTAACGGCGGTTCAACAAGCTTTAATGATGACGTTGCGGATTTTTGTACGCGGTCCACTATTATTTATCGGATCGGTAGCAATTGTTTGGTTTACAGCGCGCGAGTTGTTTCCAGTATTATTGGTAGCGATACCGGTTTTAATGATTTTTATTTATTATTTTTCTGCTAAATCAGGACAGTTATTTGCAAAAGTCCAAAAAGCGATGGATCAGGTTAATACAAAATTACAAGAAACGTTTGCGGGTATACGGGTTATTAAAGCATTCGATCGTCAAAATTATGAGATTAAAACCTTCCGAAAGGTAAATGATCTATTAACAAAGCGGAATATGTCTGCCGAACAAGTCATTTTGACTTTGATGCCAATCATGCTGTTTGTAGTGAATTTAGGTGTCGTTGCAGGTATGTGGATGGGTGCGATTAAAGTAAATGAAGGGACACTTCAAGTTGGTGTTATTTTAGCTTTTATTAACTATTTGAATATTATTATGAACGGACTAATGACGAGTAGTCATGTATTGATGCAAATCGCTCGTTCTTTTACTTCTGCTAACCGAATTGGTCAAGTGCTTGATACGGAAATCGATATCAGTGAACCAGAAATACCCGCTTCGCTTCCGCAAGTAAAAGGAGAAGTGGAGTTCAAAGAGGTGAATTTTAGCTATAGTAAGAACGGGGAATATGTCCTGAAAAACATTTCATTCCGAGCAAAAGCGGGGGAGACGATTGGGATTATTGGTTCTACTGGTAGTGGAAAATCAACGCTCGTTAAACTGATTCCACGACTTTATGATCCGGATTCAGGGGACATTTTAATCGATGGTGTTAATTTAAAACAATATCCACTTGAACTTTTAAGAGGAATGATTGGTTTTGTACCACAAAAAGCGACTTTATTTTCCGGAGCAATTGAAGAGAATTTACGCTATGGAAAAGAGGAAGCAAGTCTTTCTGAAATGGAAGAAGCAGCTAAATCAGCAGCAGCAATAGAGTTTATCGATAAGCTTGAAGATAAATATGACTATGAGCTTATGCAAGGAGCAACGAATCTATCTGGTGGTCAAAAACAGCGTCTATCAATGGCTCGTGCCTTTATCCGTCAGCCGAAAGTTTTAATATTAGATGATTCTACCTCCGCAATCGATGCTTTATCGGAAGCTTCCGTACAACAAGCATTACAACAGAATCATGCGGATACAACCGTGTTTATCATTTCAGCGAAGGTTTCTTCGATTATCAACGCAGATCAGATTCTGGTGATTGAAGATGGCATGCTTGAAGCGAGTGGTACACATACCGAGCTGCTAGAAACGAGCAATGTTTATCGTGGAATTTACGAAACACAAACAGGGAAGGAGGTCTATTCATATGAATAAGTCTTCCACATCTAGCGCGATTGGTCGAGCACGTGGACCAAGAGGATTCAGCGGTCCCGTAGAAAAGGCAAAGGATAGAAAAGGTACTCTAAAACGAATATGGCAGTATATGGAAAATCAAAAAATAGCAATGGTTGCATCGGTTATTTTTGTTATCATTTCTACGCTTTTAAACTTACTGGTACCTTATATGATTGGTGTCATTATCGATCAATATATCATTCCAAAAGATATGAATGGTACACTACGATTTTTACTAATCCTAGCTATTGTCTATGTGGCTGCTTCCATTTTTACTTGGCTCCAAACATTTTTGATGGTGCGAGTATCGTTGAAGACAATTAGGATTTTACGTCAGGATTTATTTAATAAGTTTCAAACATTGTCCCTGCGCTTTTTCGATAAGCGAACACATGGCGATTTGATGAGTCGTGTGACCAATGATATTGAAAGTTTGAATAATGCACTTAGTCAAAGTGTGATCCAAATTATTTCCTCTATTTTAATGGTATCTGGTGTGACGATCGCAATGTTTTTACTAAATTGGATGCTTGCTATTGTATCTTTATTGGTCATTCCATTAATCATATTTACAACGAAGAAAGTTATTAAATATAGCAGTAGTAACTTTATTAAAAGACAGCGTGATTTAGGAGAACTGAACGGCTTTATCGAGGAAGCCATTTCTGGAAATGAAGTCGTTACGATTTTCGGACAGGAAGAAAAGACGTTCACAAAGTTTTCTGTTGTGAATGAGAGACTAAGACATTCTGCAATGGCAGCTGATACCGTGTCAGGCTTTTTAGGACCGATTAATAACTTCATTAATAACTTAGGGCTTGTGCTAATTATAGCAGTTGGCGCCGTGATGACCGTGCAAGATATGGCAACAGTCGGTATTATCGCTGCATTCGTTACGTATTCTCGCCAATTTTTCCGTCCTATTAATCAGCTATCCAGTCTATTAAACACATTCCAGTCTGCTATAGCTGGGGCGGAACGAGTATTTGAGATTATGGACGAAACGCCAGATCTATCGGATAAAGAAAATGCCATTGAAGTCGACTCTTTCAGAGGAGATGTCACGTTCTCCAATGTAAATTTTGCATATGAAAAGGGTAAACCAATCTTAAAGAACATTAGCTTCCAAACGAAAGCAGGAGAGAAAATTGCATTAGTAGGTCCGACTGGTTCTGGAAAAACAACCATTATCAATTTATTAATGCGTTTTTATGACATCGATTCTGGAGAGATTAAAATCGATGAGCGACCAATTAAAGACTACCAGATCAGTAAACTCCGTGAAAAAATAGGAATAGTACTCCAAGATACATTCTTATTTTCCGGAACAATCATGGAAAATATCCGCTATGGTCGCCTTGAAGCAACAGACGAAGAAGTCATTGCCGCTGCCAAAATGGCTTCCGCACACCGTTTCATCAAGCACTTACCAGATCGCTATGAAACGCTTATTACTTCAGGCGGATCAAGCCTAAGCCAAGGCCAGCGCCAACTACTAGCAATTGCTCGAGCGATTTTAGCCGATTCCGATATACTGATTTTAGATGAAGCAACCTCAAGTATTGACACAAGAACCGAAATCGAAATCCAACAAGGACTGAATCGATTATCAGAAGGTAGAACAAGCTTCGTTATTGCCCACCGTTTAAAAACGATCGAAAATGCGGACCGGATATTAGTTATAAATCAAGGGGAACTGATCGAGTCTGGGACACATGGAGAACTGTTGAAGCAAAAAGGTTTTTACTCTGAGCTGTATGAGAGTCAGTTTAATATTTGAACGAAAAAAGCAGCTGAGTTGGTACTTCAGCTGCTTTTTCGGCTATAGTGAAAAACACATAATAAAAGTAATTCTGATAATGTGAAATATAATAACAGAGATGCTCTTGACGATATTTTAGTTGGCTGGCTATTATTGCTCGGTATGGTGGATGCCCGAAAAGAAAAAGTTTATGATCAAATCTATGAAGAATTGTAGGAATTAGCGGTGAAAGACGAAAATATAGCTAATGCATTTTTCGCTTGGGAGGAACTAAGTAGATCTAAAGAAGATGTACTCGCTTATGAATCGCGCTTAAAGTATATTCTAGATGAAGAGGCAAGGTGGAAGTCGTAAAACATATGGCTGAAAAAAAGAGGAGAGAAGAAGGGTCACGAGAAAAAACAGAAGAAGTGGCTCGCAATCTACTAGCTAAGAAGATGGAAGTAGAGTTTATCGTAGAAGTAACAGGATTAACCGCTGAACAAATTAAAGAGATAGCCTCTATGTAATAAAAACAATCGTGCGGAGTAACCTCTGCACGATTGTTTTAGAAAGAAGAAGTTTTTGTTTCTGCTGATGCACGTTTTTGTAAATCTAAAATAATTGGATCAGCAGATGACTCTAATAAGTCTGCTTGTTTTTGTTGAAGATCTAAACGCATTTTTTCGGTTTCGATTAAAAAGTTATTATATTTCAATTTTTCAAGTTCGATTTCATCTTTTACAATTTGAGCTTTATACTTTTGCGTTTTTCGTAAATGCGTTGTCCAAATTGCAGTAAGTGGAATAGAAAAAATCATTACGACTGCCACTAAGCCAATCCCTAGTCCGAACAAATCTTCCATAAATTATCCCTCCAAAGCCATTTTCTTAAGTATATACGAAAAGCTAAAGAAATAGTTTCGGAAATGATAGATTATTCTGTGTGGCAATAAGTTTAGTTGGAATTTTGAAGCATTTAGTTGGAAAAAATGAAGTATTAGTTGGAATAAATCCTAGTTTAGTTGGAAAAATTGCCGTTTTAGTTGGAAAAAACTCGCAAATGAAAAAAGCCCCCCCGAAAAAATTTCGGGGAAGCAAATATCACTATTTATTCAAATAAGCCCAAGCATATTGTGCATATAATTCTGCACCAGTAACAAGTGCATCTTCGTCGATATCGAAGTTCCCGTGGTGGTGGGCCCATTCGGTATCTTTTTCAGGGTTTCCGCTTCCTACTAGGGCAAAGCTTCCAGGAGCTTTCGTTAAGTAAGCAGAGAAGTCTTCCGCACCCATTGTTGGTTTTTCATTGTACACTGCATCAGATCCAAATGCTTCTGCAGTAATTTGTTGCACGAGTTGTGCACTTTCTTCCTCATTCACTACTGTATCCGTACCGCGAATGTACTCCACTTCTGCAGTAGCACCATAAACAGCAGCAACACTTTCCGCGTATTTCGTAATACTTTTTTCGATATGATCGCGCGTTTCTGGATGGAATGTTCGAACTGTACCTTCGATTTCGGCATTTTCAGCGATTACATTAAATCTTGTTCCGACAACCATTTTTCCGATAGTAAGAACAGCAGGACTTTGTGGGTCGATCGTTCTTGAGACAACCGTTTGAACATTCATAACAAATGAAGAAGCAACAATTGCAGCGTCGATACAATCTTCAGGCATTGCCGCATGTCCACCGCGTCCTTGGAATTTCACTTTAATAATATCTGCTGCGGCAAATGAAGGACCTGGTGAACAGGCCACTTTATTAGTTGGCATTTGAGACCAAATGTGAATACCAAATACATTGTCAACGCCGTCCATTGCACCTTGAGCAACGATTGCCTTCGCTCCAGCCGCTGCTTCTTCCGCCGGTTGGAATAAGAAACGAACATTACCTGGAAGTTGATCTTTTACATCATTCAAAGCCTTTGCAGCTATCAATAACATAGAGGTATGTGCATCATGCCCACAAGCATGCATTTTTCCTTCCGCTTTAGAAGCATAAGGTACATGTGTGTTCAGTTGTTGGATTGGCAATGCGTCCATATCCGCTCGTAGCGCAACTGTTTTTCCACCTGGAACTGCTTGGATTTCTGCAATTACACCAGTAGGCTCCGTTTTTCGGTAAGGTATGCCAAGCTCGTCTAAATACTCGCAAACGAAGGCAGTTGTTTTGAATTCTTCAAATGATAATTCAGGTTCACTATGCAGTTTACGACGTACCGCAGTCAATTCTTCACTATTATTTGTAATGGAATCTTTTATTTTTTGGTTAATCATCATTCATTTCCCTCCGTTAACTTTAAAGCTGTTTGGAACAAAATATTCGCACCGTTCACAAGATGACTTGCATCCGACCATTCCTCGGGACAATGACTAAGCCCGTCTTTACTTGGAATGAAAATCATTCCACAAGCCGTATAATCGGAAAATACCATTGCATCATGTCCAGCACCACTATTAATTGAACAATAGGATATATCCAACTCACTGCTCGTTTCCTTAAAAATAGATCGAATATGATCATCCATGTCTTTTGGTGAAATATATAATAGTTGTTCAATAGAAGTTTGAGTGCCAGTAGCATTTTTGGAAGCAATCAATCCCTCTACTTTTCGCACTGCATTTTGCAAATCCAGTTCTTTACCAGATCGTATATCTACTGAGAACACCACTTTATCTGGTATAACATTGGAACCGTTTGGAAATACGTGTAACTGTCCAGTAGTAATTACAGTTCCATTTCCTTCCTCTATCGCTAGCTTTGGAAACGCGGCAATTACTTCAGCGGCAGCAACTAGAGCATCCGAGCGATGACTCATTGGGGTAGTTCCCGCATGACCAGCTCGTCCTTGTATCGTTACTTCTAATTGTGTCAAACCAACAATGGCTTCTACAATCCCAATTGGAATAGCTTTTTCTTCTAATATAGGACCTTGCTCGATATGAAGTTCGAGAAATGCTTTAATTGTTTTGGAATCTCGTAACTTTTCCTTTGAAGGATCCAAGCCAATGCTAATCATTGCATCTTTGGCTAATATGCCGTCCTTGTCCGCAAGTACTTTAAAGTCTTCATTGCTCAATAAACCCATCATTCCTCTTGAGCCCATTAATCCACCACCGTAGCGGGATCCTTCCTCTTCCACAAGAGCAATAATTTCAAGAGGATATGCCGGTTTACATTTATTCTCTTGAAATAATGCGGCAACTTCTAATCCTATTACGACTCCTGCAGTACCATCATAAGCACCACCATTTGGAACGGAGTCAAAATGAGAGCCGACGATAACAGAAGGGGCGTTTGGAATCGTTCCTTCTAATTTTCCGAAAATATTTCCAAACCCGTCTTCCGAAACAGTAAGACCGTATTCTAGCATCCTATCTTTGATGTAATTTCGAGCACTCAAATCTTCTTTCGAATAAGTAAGTCTTGTTACACCAACTCCAGGAGTAGCTGTAAAGTGACTTAATAGTTCAATATGCTGTTCGATTCTTTGTTTATTGGCTAACATACTAACATTCCTTTCTTATAAAAATCCTACGAAAATACCTGCTAGTATTACAGAAACAATGGTTACGCTTATAAATCCACCTACAAGCATTGGTGCAAGCATATGATCTGTCAATGCTTTACGTTCTTTTTCATCGTGAGTTAAAGAGTTAATTACTTCATTTGTAATAATATAATCTGCTGGAAACCCATATAATGCAGTTAAAGAAATTGCGAACGCCATATTTTTACTTACTTTAAGCATTTTTCCGATAATGAAGGAGAAAATGTACATTCCGATAACCCCTAAGATGATTGTTCCAATTAGTGGATAAAGAATATCAACAATCATAGACGGCGTGGCAGTTTTTAGCCCATCAAATACGAAGAGCATTAAAACCATTACACATAATCCAAAGCCATTTGCTTTTTGCAATACATGACGCTCTAAAAAGCCAACGCTTTTTGCGATAATACCAAACAATAAACAAAGAACATAAGGACTTACTGTCACGATTGGTGCTAATAATGTAGAAACAAGATAAGCAAGGAAGCCTACAAGGGCAAGACGGAAAAACTTAAAATATTCCGTATTGTACTGTTTAGGCATTTTGCGGAACATTTTTAGTTCTTCTACTTCTTCAGAAGAAGTAGAGGCTTGTCCTGTTGAAGCTAACTCCCCTTTGCGAAACTTCTCAAGAAGCATTTTCCCTTCCTTCTTAAGTGCAATAGACGTTAATGGATAGCCGGCAAATCCCTGCATCACGTAAATAACGATTGCGAAAACAGAAAGAGTCGTTAAACCTGCGTTTGCAGCACCTTCTGACATAATTAGAGCAGATACAATTCCTCCTACTAAAGGTGGAATAGCAACAATGATTGTTTCAACTCCAAACAGAAATGTTCCAATTCCAAATAGAGCAGCAATAATCCCTAAAATTCCAGCAAGAGAAATTAGAATTGTTTTCCACTGTTCTTTTAATTGCTGTATAGAAAGTAAAGTACCCATATTTGTAATAAGCAAATAAATCATCATTGTAGCAACAACAGGTGGTACACCAGCAGTAGCTACAATATCTTGTGGAAAGAATGTCCAATATCCGATAAGGAAAAGAACGGCGGATACGAAAACGGAAGGAATCCAGGCCTTTGTACGAGTTGAAACTAGATCTCCTATGAATAAAATCGCGATAACGATTACTAGTGCGAGCATTTGAGACATAATAGTTGCCCCTTTCTGATAATAAAGAATTGTCAACATAATATCACGATTAAGAAGTATATAATATATTTCAGAAAAATTAGTTTTTTTAATTGGAAATGTAAGTGTTTACTTGTTTTAAGGTATTTATTTTCAAATAAAAAAGCAACTCTGGATGTCCAGAGTTGCCTTAGTGATAATTTAAATTATTGAGCTGGATTTAATTGAAGCTCAACATTGATTTTGATGTCGTCTCCAACTAATACGCCACCAGTTTCTAACGCTTGGTTCCAAGTTAAATCAAATTCTTTACGACTGATTTTAGTTTCCGCATTGAACGCCACAACTTCTACGCCCCATGGGTTTGTGCCTTTACCGCCGTATTCCACTTCAAATGTTACTGGTTTAGTTTCGCCTTTAATCGTCATATCGCCTGTTACATTGTATTCACCATCATCTGTTTTTTTGATGTCTGTTGCAACGAATTTAATGTTTGGGAAAGCTTCTGTGTCAAAGAAATCAGCACCACGTAAGTGATTGTCGCGATCTTCGTTGTTTGTAGTAATCGATTTCACATCGATGTCAAAGCTGATTGTTGCGCCAGTTAAATCTTCAGCGTTTCCTTCTAAATCAGCAGTAAAGTTAGTGAAAGATCCTTTTACTTTTGAAACCATCATGTGTTTTACAGAAAAGTCGATACTAGAATGTGCAGCGTCCAAATTAAATTTTGTCATTTTAATTTCCTCCTCAGGATTTCTTGTTTTTCTTAGTATAAAACATATTTGTTTTGAAATCAAGATGTTTTATTTCGAAACAAATAAAAATACCTAAACAATTTTCTTTACCCTATTTGTAAAGTATTAATCTACAAGTTACTTTATGTAACTAACTTTAGATTAATACAGTACTTACGTCAAGTAATTAAATTACTGTTATTTTACAAAAAAATAATATAGGCGTATAATAGGTTTAACTTAATTCAGCAAAAGTCTCCCACTTATATGGGTGATGAGCATGTATAGCAAGAGTAGGATTCGATAGGGGTTCACAAAATCTTGCTGAATAAAGTTAAAGCCTCCGGCGGATGCCACAGATTTTTTAGGGGAATTTCTCGAGCGAGCTCGAGAAAAATCTGGGCGCAAATACGCTAAAGGCGAATTTGATTTGAGGTGAAACAAATGAAAGAAACATTATTATGTCCACGTTTAGCGAAGGCAATGGAGTTGCTCGGAAAAAGATGGACTGCCTTAATTATTTTTCAATTAATTGATGGAGCGAAACGATTTAATGAAATCGAGTCGTCTCTTCCTATAAGTGGTCGATTACTTTCAGAGCGTTTAAAAGAGCTGGAAAAAGAAGGCTTAGTAGAAAGAACTGTGTTCTCGGAAGTTCCTGTACGTGTGGAATATAATTTAACTGCCAAAGGATATGCGCTAAAAGATGTAGTTGATGGAATTGAATCTTGGTCTAAGGAATGGTTCTAACAATTTTGCTTGAAAAATAAAGTGCAAGCACGCATACTATGGAAAGGTATAAGGTTAATGGAGAAAGGATTGGCTATTTTTGGCTAAAGAACAATGGTATCAAGATTTAATAACACAACTAGATCCGATGAACGTAAAAATAGATGAAGCATTGAATTTGCACACAATGACACGTATGGGCGGTGTTGCAGATATATTTGTAACTCCTGACACGGAGAACGAAGCTGCATTCACGGTTCAATATGCGTATAAAAATGATATTCCCTTATTGCTATTAGGAAATGGATCTAATATGGTTGTTCGTGATGGCGGGGTGCGTGGTATTGTACTTCGTTTGGAAAAGCTGAACAAAATCACGATAAAAGGAAACAGAGTGATTGCAGAAAGTGGAGCAGATATTATCGATGTTTCTAGAGCGGTTGCAAGTGAGACACTAACTGGCTTAGAATTCGCGTGCGGTATTCCTGGTTCAATCGGTGGTGCAATGGCGATGAATGCTGGTGCATATGGTGGAGAGATTCAAGATGTAATCGTTCAATCAACTGTCTTAACACCAAGTGGTGAAAAGCTTGTTCTGTCAAAAGAAGAGCTCGAACTTGGCTACCGTAAAAGTATTATTACAAAAAAAGGGTATTATGTATTATCCGCTGAGTTTGAATTGGCTCCTGGTAATAAGGAAGAAATCGATGCAAAAATTGCTGATTTAACATTCCAACGAGAATCCAAGCAACCGCTCGAATATCCATCCGCAGGTAGTGTCTTCAAACGTCCACCTGGTTATTTTGCAGGAAAGCTTATTCAAGATAGCGGACTGCAAGGAAAAGGATACGGTGGAGCAGAAGTTTCTACAAAGCATGCAGGTTTTATTATTAATAAAAATAATGCCACTGCCACTGATTATATTAGCACAATCGAAATGGTGAAAGCAGCAGTAAAGAAAAATTTCGATGTGGAGTTAGAACTTGAAGTAAAAATAGTTGGAGAAAACGCAGACCTGTGAAGGTATATACGTCCCTGTGCAGCAAACAATTCTGAATTGTTTGCTGCACAGGGACGTTTTTTTCATTCAAATATATATTTGAATGACCTTGCTATTGGAATAGTTTGAACATATAATGAAAATAACAATCAAACGACTATTTGAATGAGGTGAAAATATGCAAACGAAAGATATGTGTGAGGTAACAAAAGCAAACGAAAATGTAGTATTTTCTGTGAAACAGCAACTTCCGGATGTAACGAACGTTGCGAAAATTTTTAAAGCATTAGCTGATGAGACACGTTTAAAAATTGCGTATGCACTAACAATAGAAGAAGAACTCTGTGTGTGTGATGTGAGTGAAATAATTAGTTCCTCTACCGCCACCGCATCACATCACTTACGCTATTTACGCGATCTGTCACTAGCCAAATCTGAAAGAAAAGGAAAGTTAGTTTATTACTCATTAGCGGATCATCATGTGAATCAGTTAGTGAAAATTGCATATGAACACGCGATGGAAGAGGGGGAGAAGATTGGAGAAAGCAACTAAAAAAGAGTATCGCTTAGAGAATCTTTCATGTGCCAACTGTGCGATGAAATTTGAAAATAATATAAAAAGCCTCGCAAATGTGGAAGAGGCAATCGTAAATTTTGGTGCTTCTAAAGTTGCTGTTATTGGCAATGTCACTGTAGAAGACATTGAAAAGGCAGGTGCTTTTGACGGCATTAAAGTAGCACCGCTTAAACAGCGAAAACAAGAAACAACGCCATTTTTCAAACGGAAAGAAAATGTCGTTACAGCCATTTCCTTTCTCTTTTTAGTGATTGGAATTGTCGTTTCGTTTATGTATGAAGAAACGCATCCCCTTGCGATTGGCTTGTTTGTTATCGCCATTGTAGTTGGTGGATATGATATGTTCAAAAGTGGGTTGTTGAATTTATCACGCTTTTATTTTGATATGAAAACGCTTATGACGATTGCGATTATTGGTGCAGCGATTATTGGTGAGTGGCGTGAAGGTGCGGTTGTTGTGTTTTTATTCGCAGTTAGTGAAGCATTAGAAGCCTACTCGATGAATAAAGCGCGTCAATCAATCAGCCAATTAATAGACATAGCACCTCCTTCGGCAACGATTCGCAGGGACGGCCAATTAGTAGAGATTGATACGGAATTTATTCAAATAAATGATGTGTTAATCGTAAAGCCAGGGCAAAAGATTGCCATGGATGGGATTGTTTTGAATGGGGCTTCATCGGTCAACCAAGCTTCGATTACAGGAGAGGCAGTACCTGTCTATAAAGCGACTGGAGACGAAGTGTTTGCTGGAACTTTAAACGAAGAAGGTTCGTTAGAAGTCAAAGTAACGAAAAGAGTGGAAGATACAACGATTGCAAAAATTATTCACTTAGTAGAGGAAGCGCAAGCAGAAAAAGCACCTTCCCAAAAGTTTGTTGATAAATTTGCTAAATATTATACCCCTGTCATTATTGCCATTGCTTTTTTAGTAGCAATTGTACCACCTCTATTTGGTGGTGATTGGCAAACATGGATTTACCAAGGACTTGCGGTATTAGTAGTAGGATGTCCTTGTGCATTAGTTGTATCCACACCGGTAGCCATCGTAACAGCTATCGGAAATGCAGCGAAGCAAGGTGTGCTTATTAAAGGTGGGATACACTTAGAAGAAATCGGACGTATACGAGCAATTGCTTTTGATAAAACGGGAACTTTAACAAAAGGGTATCCAGAAGTAACAGTTGTCGAGTCAGAAAATCCACATGATCTGCTACAAAAAGTGATGTCTATCGAAACATATTCGGGGCATCCACTAGCACAAGCAATTGTGAAATACGGTTCAGAGAAGCATATACACGCTTTGGAAGTCGAAAATTTTCAGTCTATTACTGGTAAAGGAGCAGAAGGGATCGTCCATGGGAAGAAATGGTCAGTAGGCAGTGTGGCATGGATTCTTTCTGTCAGTACTGTTCCGAGTGAAGTAATTGCGCGTACAGAACAATTGCAATCAGAAGGAAATACAGTAATGCTTGCAGTAGAGGATGGACAATATAAAGGGTTTATTGCAGTAGCAGACCCTATTCGTACGACAAGCAAGAAAGTGCTACAAGATCTTAAAAGTGCAGGTATCAAACATACGGTTATGCTTACAGGCGATGACAAACGAACGGCAAATGCCATTGCTGCTAAACTTGGAATGACAGATGTAGAAGCAAATCTCATGCCTGAACAAAAGCTAACAGCTATTAAAGCGTTAAAAGAAAAATATAGAGCCGTTGCAATGGTCGGAGACGGAGTAAATGATGCACCAGCACTTGCTGCAGCTTCTGTAGGAATTGCGATGGGTGGAGCAGGAACAGATGCGGCACTCGAAACTGCAGATGTTGCATTAATGGCAGATGATTTAGAAAAGCTTCCATATACGATACGATTAAGTCGAAAAGCATTGCATATTATTAAAGAAAATATTATGTTTGCTTTAGGGTTAAAGATTATTGCGCTTTTGCTCATCATTCCAGGGTGGTTAACATTATGGATTGCCATTTTCGCGGATATGGGTGCAACATTACTCGTAGTGCTAAATTCGTTGCGACTATTAAAAGTGCATAAATAGTACGTTCGGAGGGATATAAAATGAAGCTTACAGAATGGACAATGGAAGAGCAGGAACAGCTTATCCATTTTATGACGACTAATACTTGGCCGTATCATGGAAATGCTCATCCGGCAAGGGAACTAATTGAAAAGACAATTGAAGAAGGCGGATATCAATCCGACGAAGTAAAAACCTTTTGGGTAGAGAATGAAGAAAATGAACAGGTTGGAATCGTTAAAATTTATGATTTGCGAGACGAGATTCCTTTATTTGATTTGCGAATTGCAGATGAAGCAAGAGGAAGAGGATATGGTCCACTTGCATTAAAGATGGTAACAGAATATGTTTTCCAACTACCGGAGGCTAAAATTCGTTTAGAAGGCCATACAAGACAAGATAATTTTGCTATGCGTAAAACGTTTGAACGAGCTGGCTTTGTAAAAGAAGCTCAGCTCCGTCAAGCTTGGTTTTCTCCGAAAGAAGAATCTTATTATGATGCAGTTACATATGGGATGACGAGAGAAGACTTTTTAAAAGGGACGGCAACGCCAGTAAAATGGGATGATGATTCGCATCCAGAAGTGAGTAAAAAAGAAGACTATTCTTTTTCGGAAGAGTTGGAAACAGAACGATTAATCATTCGAGCACCTAAAGTAGAAGATGCGGAAGTAGCATGGAAAGCAATTATAAATTCCCACGACGCATTAAAAGAATGGATGCCATGGGCGCAAACGAAAGAAACTCTAGAGCAGACTACTACTAATTTGCGACAAGCAGTAGCTGATTTTATCACCCGAAAAGATTTACGACTGCATTTGTTCTTAAAAGAGACGGGAGAATTTGTAGGTTCTTCGGGTCTACATCGGATCGATTGGAAAGTGCGTAAGTTTGAAATTGGCTATTGGATAGACAGTAAGTTCGAAGGAAAAGGGCTAATGACTGAAGCGGTTGAACGCATCACTCGATTTGCGTTTGAAGAATTAGATGCAAATCGTGTAGAAATTCGATGCGATAGTGAAAATGTACGAAGTCGCTCGGTCGCAGAAAGGCTCGCGTATACGTTAGAAGGAACCCTTCATCATGATTCTTTATCTTCTGATGGTAAAAAGTTAAGAGATACTTGTATTTACGCTAAAACAAAAGGATAAGCTAGAAAAAAGGTGCTGCCTATTAGGCAACACCTTTTTCTAAAGCGATCGTCTTCCTGTTACAAGTTGAATGACGAAAATAATACCGGCAATAATTAATAGTGCGTGGATAAGCCCGCCGCCTATTTTTAAAACTAAACCTAATAACCAAAGTACGATTAATATGACGATAATCGTCCATAGTAATTTACCCATGTAGAACATCCTTTCCATTGTTACTCATCGTTATTAAAAAGTTACCCCTTACAAGGGTGTATTAAACATTTTATGTGAATAGTAAATAATTCCATTTCTGAATGATGTAGGCTGTAGGAAATAATGTCTTGAATTGTGAAGGGGGACAGGATGTAGTAAAATGAACAAAGAAGTGAGGAAAGGAAGATGTAAATGCCAACACCAAGCATGGAAGACCATATAGAACAAATTTATATATTAATCGAGCAGAAGGGATATGCTCGTGTGTCTGACATAGCAGAAGCATTATCGGTATTACCATCTTCCGTAACAAAAATGGTACAAAAGTTGGATAAAGATGGTTTCTTAATATACGAAAAATATCGTGGCTTAACCCTTACAACCAAAGGAATGAAACTTGGAAAAAAACTAGTGAAGCGACATGACTTACTAGAAGACTTTTTACGATTAATTGGTGTGGAAGAAGAAAATATTTATGGAGATGTTGAAGGTATTGAACATCATTTAAGTTGGAATTCTATTGATCGAATTGCCGATTTAGTTTTATTTTTGGAAGAGAATCCTGAGTTGCAATCGAGACTACTTGCTTTAAAAGAAGAAACAAAAGACTAAAAAACAAAACCAACTATATAGATAAAAAGGAGAGCGATATATTTGACAGAACTATCATCAGGAGAAATTGTAAAATTACAAGTAAAGTCACAAGAAGGTTCCAAATGGATTCTTCATCATAATGAGATGGAAATTTCATTAAATGCATCTGAAGCGCCAGAAGATTTACAAATAGATGATACGATTGAGGTGTTTTTATTTGTAGACCGAAGAGGTAATCTATCCGCGACGACTGGGCTTCCTACTATACAAAAAGGAACGTATGGATGGGCAAGAGTGATTAAAGTTTCTGAAAAAGAAGGAGCTTTTGTAGATATCGGTACGTCCAAAGAAGTACAAGTAAAAGCAGAAGACTTACCGAAGATAAAAGAACTTTGGCCAGTAAATGGGGATCATCTATATATGACCCTTCGAACGGATAAAGACGGAGAACTATTTGGGCGTTTGGCAACAGAGGATCGAGTAGAGGAACTGTATATTGATGCACCTACAACATTATTCAACCAAAACTTACAAGCAAGACCTTATCGATTACTCCCTGTTGGAACATTTTTACTAAGCGTACCCGAGAACTATCGAATTTTCGTTCATCAATCAGAACGCGTAGAAGAACCAAGACTTGGACAAGATCTTACCGTTCGTATTATTGATACGAAAGAAGATGGCTCTTTAAACGGATCACTACTTCCACGGAGACACGAGCGCATAGGAGACGATGCAGAGTCGATATTCCGTTATATAAATGATGTTGGTGGAAAAATGCCGTTTACAGACAAATCAACTCCAGAAGAAATCCAAGAAATGTTCACGATGAGCAAAGCAGCATTTAAACGTGCGCTTGGTAAACTTATGAAAGAAGGCAAAATCGTTCAAAGCGATGGCTGGACGCAAGTAAAAGAATGAGAAAAGGGGTAAAAAGAATCGATTCATTCGGAACTTTTTACTCCTTTTTACGTACTAATGGATGAGCCAACTGGAAAGGAGTTTGATGAAATGAAAAAGTTTTTGCAAACCATAATGGCTATAATACTAGTAATAGGAGCATTTATTGCCCCGTCTATTGCAAGTGCTGACTCTGATGGATCGACGACAACCGAAGAAGTAGTAAATGAGAAATTTGGTGCTCCAATCGTTGTTTACGGTGGCAATCTAACAGAAGAACAAAAGAATAGTGTAAAAGAAAGTTTAAAAATAACAGATAGCTCTGATGTTCAAGAAATTGAAGTAACAGGGCAAGATTTGGTGACTTATTTAAAAGACGGAGATGCATCTGCTAGAATGTTTTCTTCTGCTAAGATTACTAGAAAAGATGCAGGAAAAGGGTTAGTTATTAATATTGTTACCCCAAGTAATATTACAGAAGTAACTTCTGAAATGTATGCCAATGCAATGCTAACAGCTGGTATTCAAGATGCAGTTGTTGAAATTGCAGCACCCAAACCAGTTACTGGCCATTCGGCATTAGTTGGGATCTATAAAGCGTATGAAGTAACAGGTGGAAAGCTAGATACAGAACGTACAGATGTAGCAAGTGATGAGTTATCTGTAGCGACCATACTTTCAAAAGAAGCAGGTATTGATGAAGCAAAAGTAAGTGAGTTATTGACAGAAATTAAAAAGCAAATTGCTGAACAAAACCCAGTCTCTCGTGAAGAAGTAGAAAAAATTGTATCGGAGCAGCTTGCCAACTTGAAAATTGAGCTTTCCGAAAAAGATCGACAGTTATTAATCGATATTATGGATCGTATTCGTCAATTAGATATCGATTTTAGTAAATGGTCCGATCAGTTAAATGATTTAAGTAAAACAATTGAAGAAAAAGTAGGTAATCTTGTCGATAACGAAGGTTTTTGGCAAAGTGTAAAAGATTTCTTCAAGAATTTAATCGATTCTATTCGTTCTATTTTTAACTAAAATTTGTCCCTGTGCAACAAACAATTCAGAATTGTTTGTTGCACAGGGACGTTTTATTTGCACACTAAATAAATATTTGTTAATATAAAATCAAGATATCTCGAATTCAAGATATATAAGAAGGAGGAAGTTAATATGAAATTAGCAGGTATACACCATGTATCGGCCATTACTGGAGATGCGGATAAAAACCATGATTTTTTTACAAGAATATTAGGAATGCGTTTAGTCAAAAAGAGCGTCAATCAGGATAGCACCTCTTCGTATCATTTGTTTTACGCAGACGCAGTTGGGACACCAGGAACGGATATGACGTACTTTGACATTCCGATGGCAGGTAGAACATATCCTGGAGTATCTAGTATTAGTAACACGGCATTTCGAGTAAAAAGCGATGCTGCATTAATATTTTGGAAAACTAGATTCGAGCAATATGAAGTACCGCACGATCAAATTACGGAAAGATATGGTAGAAACACGCTTTACTTTGAAGATTTTGAAGGTTCAAGATTGATGCTAGTTGTAGATGATGGTAAAGGAATTCCTTACGGAGAAGCATGGGTAAAAGATGAAATTTCAGCTGAAAATGCTATCGTTGGTTTAGGTCCGGTAACATTAACGGTAAGAAAATCGACAGCAACAGAAAAAGTACTTCAAGATATACTTGGGTTCACGTTAGCAGGATCTTATCCATCCCCAATAGAAAAAATGCCCGATATTCTAGTTTACACAACTGGAAAAGGAGGACCAGCTGGAGAAGTGCATATAGAAACCCGCACAGACTTACCAATTGAGCAACCTGGACGAGGAAGCGTGCACCATGTGGCATTCCGGGTACCGACAATGGAAGATTATCCGAAATGGGAAGAATTATTGCACTCACATGGCTTTACTACTTCTGGTTTAGTTGATCGTTATTATTTTAAATCTATTTACTTTAGAGAACCGAACGGTATTCTATATGAATTGGCAACGGATGAACCAGGTTTCGACTCCGATGAGCCGATGGAATCACTTGGAGAAAAACTCGCACTGCCGCCTTTTTTAGAGCCGCAAAGAGCACAAATTGAAGCCAAGTTGCGTCCGTTGTCAATTAACAAATAGATGTGTTAAAATTCAGAAAAGGAGTGGTAAACAATGGATTTTCAATACAAAGAATTAGGCAATGACGTTTTTGCATACGAGTATATACAAGAGGGAGAAAAACTTGGTGAAATAACGTGGACACTACTTGGAGATATCATGGTTATGGATCACACTTACGTTTCTGATAAGTTAAGAGGCCAAGGTGTAGCAAAAAAACTACTTGATACTGCCGCTTCTCATGCTCGCGAAAACAATTTGAAAATGGAAGCTGTATGCTCTTACGTTGTAGCCGTCTTCAATAAATCAGATGAATATAATGATGTAAAAGCTTGAGTAAAACTAAAACAAAAAGGCAATCCGCTTTTAAATGAGTGGATTGCCTTTTATCTTTTTCCTACTATATCTGTGTAAATAATACTAAAATTCCTGTTAATACGGAAGCACCTGCCAATGTATAAAAGAAATCAGACTGGTTAAAAATCAACTTTTTCTCCATCTAATCATCCTCCTTTAAATAAGTGTTAGTATATAAATGCCCAAGTTTTAAAATTTTTAAACAGGTTTAACCCAAAAGATGGGGGGAAGATTAAAAAAGACGGAACTTTTATTAATTGTATTCGTAGAATAAATTGTAATAAAACTTTTATGGAGGTTATTTATATGTCACGTACTGGAGAAATTGTTTTAGGTGTTATTAGTGCTCTATTTACTATTATTGCAATTATAGGATTATCTATTCTCGTAGTAAGCGGTAGTGCCGCGATGCAAGACGAGTCTGTAAAGTCTGAATTTCAACAACAAATCTTGAATGATCCAACTTTTACAGGAGAAGAAGCTGAAATGGTTGCTCAATTTGTGGATGTATTACCAGACATGTTAAGCGCTTTTGGATGGGGATTTGTTATTGTCCTTGTGATTAGCCTTGTGTTGAATATCGTTGGAATTGTTGCTGTTACTAAAAACAAAAAACCAAAGCTTGCAGGTGCTATGTTTATAATAGCTGGTCTGTTAGCTGGAATTATTTCTTTAACTTCTATTTTATTGTATATCGCTGCAATTATGTGTTTCGTTCGTAAGCCGCCAGTGCAATTTGCTGAAGAAGAATATTATAAAACTGTGTAATTAGAAAAACACTAGCCTAATAAGCTAGTGTTTTCAATAGATACATATATTTTGCTGTGGATAAAGGATGGCCCTCAAAATATTCGTCAAATTCTTCTAAGCACTCAAATCCGAAGTGTTCATAAAACTCACGAGCTTTTTTATTCTCGCTTTCTACATAAACGAATAATTGGCGACCGGTATGCATTTCTTCTAACCCTGCTTGCAGTAGCTTTTTACCTAACCCGAGTTGTTGATACTCAGGTAATATGTAAATGGCAGTAAGTTCTGCATCACCATCCTCATCTACATAGGTAAAGCTTGCGAATCCAACTGGTTGCCCTTTATATTCAGCGAGTAAAAAAATTGTTTTTTCCATTCGTTTCGCAAGCATTGTATTTGAATAAGCCTTTTCTAAAAACAGTGCTTGTATATTATCAGGAATGATATCTTTATATGTTTCGTTCCAACTGATCTTTGCGATTTGTTGTACAGTTGAAATATCTTCTAACGTTGTCGCCCTAATCATTTGAAATCACCTCTAAATTCTTTTTGTTATCATATCAAAAATACGAACAATCTTCTACCAATAAGTAGAATAAAGTTACAAGCAATACAAGTTATAAGAAAGAATATACGTTTAGATGATTTAAATATGGGTATGTATATTAACAGGTAGAATATCAGAAAAACTCGGAGGTAATACTAATGGCAAAAAATAAATCATTATTGTTAGCAGGTCTTGCAGCGGGGGCATATGCCTATTTCAGAAAAAAAGAGAATCGAGATAAAGCAGTTGTAGCTTTTAACAATACGAAAGCCAAAGTAAATTCGTATATGGAAGCACAAAAGCATAATAATTCAGATTTAACGGAAACTGGTAATCCAGATCCACAAAATATCCCAGATAACAAAATGGTATCTGAAGGGGCAATGACAAGTGTCCAGTACTATAACGAAGAAGTACAAGACAAAGCAAACAAATCTAAAGAGGATACAAAATAAAAAGGAGCCTATCATGGCGCCTTTTTATTATTAAAAATAGACAGTACTGACGTAATGAGTAAAATAACTCCTGTTAATAAAAAGCCATCATTCGCAGTTAACTCTAAATAACCAGTCAAACTGGAACCAGCGACAACCCCGATCGAGAAAAACGCATAAAAATATCCATATGCTTTCCCACGGTAAGAAGTATCTGTAGAATCTATTAATAACGAATTAATGGAAGGAAATAAAAACGCAAAGCCAACCCCATAAACACCCATCCATATATACATAAGTGACAGTATCTCTGATTGACCCAAGAGTAACATGCTAATACCCATAAGTGCCATCCCAAAAGCTAATGTTTTAACAGGTTTCACTCGATCGAAAATCCGATTAGTTGGAAGGATAAAAATTAGAATAGCAACAAATCCAAATGTACTTAGTAGTAATCCACTAGTTTTCGAATCAAATCCGAGCTGCACAATTTTAAGAGGGAGCATATATGCCAATACGCCTTGTGAAAACATTAAGAAAAATGCCCCAGCAAAAGCTTTAACTAAACCAGCTTCCTTAAAAAATGAACGAATGGATATAGAGGAAGTGGACCTAGCAATTGGTGTTTTTTTATGTACTGTAACGGATCTTAAAATAATCAGCGTTAAGAGACTTAACAAAAGCATGATGGAACCAGTAATACTAAGTACAAATACTTCACTTTTTTTACTCGCAATGATACCACTCATAGCGGGACCAACGATAGCAGCTAAACCGACAAATGCTCCAGATAATGCCACGCCTTTTCCGCGTTTTTCGCTAGCAGTTTGGTTAGCTGAAAAAGTAAACGCTGCAGGAACGATTAAACCTGCAACCAAACCATGGATAAAACGTATGAATAATAGGCCGATTGGTTCTGTTACTAATTGATATAAGAATAAGGCTCCGCTCGTTGTAACCAAACCGAATAGTAAGATATAAAATGGTCCCTTTTTATCGGTCCAAAAACCAGAAATAACATTTCCGATTGTATTCGAAAATGAATACATACCTACAACTAAGCCAGTAATAAATGGAGTTGCCCCAAGCGTCGTGGCAAATGGACTCATGATTGGCAACTGTGTAAATAAATCAAAAAAGGAAAAAAAGATAATAATATATACAAAAAAGCGCAAATTAGTTCCTCATTTCTATATTGAACTACTCTTTAGTTTATCATTTAGAACTGTTTCTCACTAGAAATATGGGGAAGGGGCGAAGCTAGTAGAAATAATTCCAAAAAATTCATATTAACTATTTGAAAGATAGAAGTAATAGCCGAAATAAATAATAGAAAACGAAGAGTTTTACTATAATAGGAAAAAAATTATGAATATAATAGGTGAAAAATTCAACGTGAATGATTTCACTTATTTTAAGAGAAAATAGTTTTAATTACCAGTATAATGATATAAAATGATGCTGTGTCCCTAAATCAAAAGGTATTTCAAAAGTACTAGGAAAAAGAAAGATGAGGATTATATGTATAGTAAAGATAAAATATTTTTAGAGTATTTCTCTAAGTCTTATAACAAAGAAATGGGTGTCACTAATAGAATTGAAGGTTTAGATCAATTTTTCGAATTAGAAAAGAAGTTATTCCTTCATATGTTTTCATATGAAATTGAAGAAGCAAAAGCAGTTTTAAGAAAAATGATTGATTTAATCATTGCCAGAACTGGCAAACATATGATTTTAAATGTGAAAAATTACTACATACAATTAGCTTCCATTATGGCAAGAAAACTGTATGAAAACCAGGTGCCCACTGATAAAGTAATGGCATTTAATATTGCTAGTGTTGATATTATTGATACACAAATGAATGATGCACAGTTTCTTCAATGTGCAGATGAATTAGTAGAATTTTTTGTTATGGTCATCACAGAAAGAAAAAAGCCATCCTTTGGTCATCAAACGGTTAACAAGGTTATATTATTTATAAGCGATGGAAATGAGACAAACCTAACAGTGGAGGATATTGCAAACCATTTCAATATTAGTACAAGCCATTTATCTCGTATTTTTAGGGAACATACGGGAGTAACTCTCGTAGAATATTTAAATATTCGTAAGGTCGAGGAATGTCAGTACTTTTTAAGACATACGAATAAAGCTATCTTGGATATTTCGGATTCCTTCCATTTTTGTAACCAAAGTTATTTCACCCGTATATTTAAAAAATATACAGGGGTTACACCAAAACAATTTAGAAATCATCTGGAACATCCAAATTTCAAATATATTTTCCCTAATGAGCCTAAATCGCTTTAGATTTGATAAATAGCTTCATAGTGATGTATACTCGGTATAGTTTGATAAATGTAGGTGAATGAATTGAAAAAGAAAATTAGTTTACTTTCTATTCTTGTATTCGCAGCCATTGTACTTAGTGGATGTGCGGGAGTAGAAAACAAAGAGGGTACTTTTTACAATATATTTGTTCGACCTTTTGAGTTTTTAATACACTTCTTCGGTGAAATGTTTAATGGTAGCTATGGACTAGCGATTATCGCTATTACAGTTATCATCCGTTTAGCCCTTATGCCGTTAATGCTTAGAAACTATAAGCACCAACAAGGTATGAAAGAAAAAATGGATAAATTGAAACCAGAAATGGACGAAATCCAAAAGAAATTAAAGGAAACAAAATCTAAAGAAGAGCAAATGGCTTTACAGCAAGAAATGATGGGGCTGTACCGTAAACACGGAGTAAATCCACTAAATATGGGCTGTTTACCAATGATTATTCAAATGCCTATTGTCATGGGACTTTACTTTGCGATTTCACACTCAACTGAGATCAAAGCACACCCATTTATGTGGTTTAATTTAGGTTCACCTGATATTGCGATGACGCTTATAGCAGGGGCAGTATATTTCATCCAAGCGAAAGTGTCATTGTGGACTGTACCTGAACAACAAAAGCAACAAATGAAGATGATGATTTATATTTCGCCTATTATGATTATGTTCATCTCGTTTAGCTCGATGGCAGCATTGCCACTTTACTGGACAGTTGGTGGGTTATTATTAATATTCCAAACATACTTAGGAAGAAAATTCTACTCGAATCATCCAGAGAAAGCAAAAGAATCAGTATAAAAACGAAGCTTCGAGAGCTTCGTTTTTTTCTTGTGAGGTGTATGTGTAATGAAGAAAAATTGGATTTTTTCTGTTTTAATTGTTGGAGCGGCAATTACTGCATTAGTGTTTATTATCAAAGGTAATTTAAATTTGGCAGTACTATTTATGACAGCTATTTTTGCACTTAGTAACGGCTATCGTGCGATAAGTTTTAAGGAAAAAGGTTTCCCGCGAGAAGCAAAGTGGATGAGGACGATGGCAATCGTTTTTACTGTCCTATTTTTCGTCGTACTAGCATTAATATTATTTTAACAAGTGCGTTTACCTGAGAAAGGTAGGCGCATTTTTCTTATTAGTAATCGGAAAATATCTTTTAATAATAGAGGTTATGTAACTTTTTGTATTTTGAACATAGTGTAGGGATAATGTGTCGTAAAGCCCTGTTAGGTGGCCGCTAAGATTTTCGCTGCAATCGTACGCTTTCCGCCGGGTAAGCGATGAGCCATCCCCGCCGCTTAGGCGTACGTTGGGATGTCTCATTTTGCTCACTTATCCGGCTGGAGTCGACGCTTGCAGCGAAAATCAATGGAAATTACTTGCTTATTCAATATTTGCTTGCAAATAACAAAGCTTACTACATTTTATGGGCCTATTTTATCCAGTAAATGGCTTAGAGCAACCAACCATTCATGGAAAGCAACCAACTCCATTCTGAAAGCAATCAAATCATCGCGAGAGCAATCAAATAGCCGATGAAAGCAACTAAATTCTTAAATCAGCTCTTTACTTAGGGTGAGATGACTATAATTTTTATATATTATTGGAACAATACGTTATAAAGCCATCTGTACAGGCAAGCTAGTATCGGATAGGCTGGGGTTGTCGTGTTCAGCTCCCATGTTTTCTCTTTCCGGGTGTGTATTCTAATGTTTGGAATTGTGATTGTCACGCACACTGTGGAAATTGGCTCGTTCAACCATTTATTGTTAATTCAGGATACTAATAAGTTAGTATTTTCCATTGGATTTTCGCAGCAGGGCGGCGACTCCAGTAGGATTAAGTGAGTAAAATGAGACTTCACAACGTACGCGCGTAGGCGCGGCGGTGAAGGCTCATCGCTCACCCTACGGAAAGCGTCCGCCCTGCTGCGAAAATCCCTGCGGACACTTTATACAATTCACTAAGACGCATTATCCTTATTATGCGTACTTTCCTTTATTAAGATAGTTTTTTGTTTTGTATTATGAGAAGATAGTCTAGCGAAATTTTCGTGGGAAAATGTTAAACTAGAAGTATCGAGAGTGGAAAGAAGGAAGACCAGATATGCAGTCAAGATATAGTTTGTCACAAAAGAAGAAAAAAAGAAAATGGCCTTATATTGTTTTCGGATCCATTTTAGGGGTTTTGATAGTAATAAGTGTGGGATGGATTTGGTGGAATGACTGGGATATAGATAAAAGTATGAATGCTTTAGGAATTTCGCTTAAAGCGGAGGAGTCTAATCCCGTAGAGGAAAAACCGAAAGAAGAACCAGTAGAAGAGGAACCTGTAGTGGAAACGCCAGTTGTAGAAGAACCGGAAGTTGATTTGTCTGGAGCAAAAGGTTACGTAGGCAACGAAACATTGCCAGAAGAACCGACCTATGTGGAAGGGATTTTGATAGCAAGTAAAAAGTATCCATTGCCATCTACTTATGCACCAGGCGAAAGTAAGGAAGCAAGAGCGGCATTCGAGGAAATGGCAGCAGAAGCTACACTTTCTGGCTATGAGCTAGTTGCATTTAGTACGTATCGTTCATTTGATTATCAAACAACTCTATATGAAAAATATGTGAGTAACGATGGTCAAGAAGCAGCGGATCGTTATAGCGCGCGACCTGGATATTCCGAGCATCAAACGGGGCTTGCTTTTGATATAGGAGAACAACATTTTGAACAGCATTTTGCAAGAGAGAGCTTCGGAGAAACAGAAGCTGGTAAATGGGTAGCTGCCAATGCACATAAATATGGTTTTATCATGCGTTATCCAAACGGTAAAGAAAAGATCACCGGCTATATGTACGAACCTTGGCATTTCCGATATGTTGGAAAAGAACTGGCGCCGAAGGTTTATGAAGCAGGTACAACTTTAGAAGAATATTTTAATTTATAAAAGAAAGAGGTTTCCGATTTTGGAAACCTCTTTTTTATAATATTGGTGACAATAGTCGAGCGAGTGATTCTTTAAATTTAATCATTTTAGTTCGTTCTTCGTAAATCTCCCACGTCATTTCGGTTGATACTTTCATATCTTCTTCGAAAATCTCCGCTAGTTGATGAGAGGTTTCCCGATCATAAATAAATGCATTTACTTCAAAATTCAACTTGAAACTACGCACATCAATATTAGCAGTACCTACTGTGGAAGCTTCATCATCAATCACGATCATTTTTGTGTGCAAAAATCCATTTTCGTAAATATATATTTTTGCCCCGGCCTTGATGAGTTCCCCTACATAAGAGTAAGTTGCCCAATAAACAAAAATGTGGTCTGGTTTATTTGGAATCATTATGCGTACATCTATACCCGATAAACAGGCAATACGCAATGTATCCATAAAGCTAGCATCTGGAATGAAGTATGGTGTTTGAATATAAATATATTTTTTGGCCATCATGATTAGCTTTAAATATCCATTTTTTATTTGTTCCCATTCAGAGTCTGGCCCACTTGAAACAATTTGTAAACCGACGGAACCTTTCAAAGGGATAGCCGGGAAAAATATATCGGAGTATTCAATATCATGCTCCGCAGAAGCTTGGTTCCAATCGAGTATAAAACGTGTTTGTAGAGGATGAACAGAGCTCCCTTCAATACGTAAATGCGTGTCGCGCCAGTATCCAAACTTTTTGTTTAATCCCAAATATTCATCCCCGACGTTAAAGCCTCCGATATAGCCAATACGACCATCAATTACAACGATTTTTCGATGATTACGATAGTTCATCCGTGGATTGATAAGAGGCAAAATAGCAGGGAAGAAAGCTTCCACTCGACCGCCTAAATCAATTAATTCTTTAAAATGTCTTTTTCGTAAAGAACGAGAGCCGGTATCATCGTATAATATTCGTACTTTTACTCCTTGTTTTGCTTTAGCTAAGAGCACTTGGTAAATTTGTTGCCCAAGGTTGTCTAATCGAAAAATATAATATTGAATATGAATATGATCTTTTGCATTTTCTAAATCATGCAAGAGGGCATCAAATTTTTTACGACCGTCCGTGAAGATTTCGACATCATTGTCTTGCGTTAGAACTGCGTGGTTATTGTGCAAGTGCATTATAATAAGCTCTTTATAGAGACTAGCATCATCTAGGCGAAAATCGAATGAGTCATCTTCTATCGCTTCCATTTGAAATTCAATTAGTTTATCAATCCCGATTTTATTTTTTCCTTCCCATCGGAATAAATGCTTTTTGCGTAATTTTCTACCAAATAATAAATAAATGCCGAACCCTAAAATGGGGATGAAAAAAAGAATCATAATCCACGCCCACGTAGAAGAAGCATCTCGCCTTTCTAAAAATATTAATGCAATAGCAAGGAAAATATTTAAAATCAGAACACCCGAAACGACTAGAGTATACAAACTTGCTGCCATAATAACACCTCCTACAACGTATGGTGAAGTTTATCTTCAGTATAGCTGATTTATGGAAAAGAAAGAAGAAAAGTAACTATCCATCACACCTCAGTGTAGTTCATTTTAGATTTCAACTTTTTTTGAGAAAAATTTAATAAAACCTACTTGACCAATAGGATTAAAAGAATTATTATATGTTAAGAGTTAGAAAGGGAGGTATTTTAGATGGATTTATTATTTATAATTCTCAATGTAGTAGCTTTGTTGATATTCGTTGGGATTTTAATCATAATGCAAAAGAAACATGTATCATTTTCCAAGCGAGTATTTACAGCTTTAGGACTTGGGATTGCGCTAGGGTTAGCACTTAATTTTATTTACGGAGCAACTTCAGAAGTGTTGGCCGACTCTGTAGAATGGTATAACTTAATTGGATCAGGGTATGTGAAGCTTCTTCAAATGATCGTAATGCCATTAGTATTCATTTCTATTTTAGGGGCATTTACGAAAATCACGATCGGTAAAAACTTCGGGAAAATGGCGGCAATTATTTTAAGTTTCTTAATTGGAACGACAGCAGTTGCAGCGGTTGTAGGTATCGGTTCAGCAGCAATTTTCGATTTGAATGCTGAGCAAATTGTGCAAGGAGATGCAGAATCGGCACGTGCCGAATACTACGAAGGGCGTTCTGCAGAAGTCGCAGACAAAGCACTTCCTCAACAAATAATTGATTTACTTCCTGCAAATCCATTTTTAGATTTCACAGGAGCACGTTCTACATCCACAATTGCTGTTGTTATTTTTGCGGCATTTTTAGGGTTTGCTTATCTAGGGGTTTCGCGAAAAGACAAAGATAATGCAACAATTATTAAAAAAGGTATTGATGCAGTGTATGCACTTGTCATGAGTGTAGTGAAAATTGTATTACGTTTAACGCCTTATGGTATTTTAGCAATTATGGCTAGAACAGTAGCAACATCTGATTTTGGAGCGATATTTAACTTAGGGAAGTTCGTTGTAGCTTCTTACGTAGCATTAGCAGTCGTGTTTGCAATGCATTTAATCATTATTTCTTTATCTGGATTAAATCCAATCACTTATTTGAAAAAGGCCTCAGAACCATTAATATTTGCGTTCACGTCTCGTTCAAGTGCAGGTACGCTGCCGATTAATATTAATACGCAAACATCGAAACTAGGTGTATCTGAAGGAATCGCTAACTTCTCCGGTTCATTTGGTTTATCGATTGGTCAAAACGGATGTGCAGGAGTGTATCCAGCGATGTTGGCATTTATGATTGCACCGTCACAAGGGATTAATCCACTTGACCCAATGTTCATCTTAACGGTTGTAGCGATTGTTGCAATTAGTTCATTTGGTGTAGCGGGAGTTGGTGGAGGAGCAACATTTGCTGCGATTCTAGTACTTTCTGCTTTAAATCTACCAGTTGCTTTAGCTGGTTTACTAGTTTCAGTAGAACCATTAATCGATATGGGACGTACAGCTGTAAACGTAAGTGGATCGATGACAGCGGGAGTCGCAACAGCGAAAATTACTGGGGAATTAGACAAAGAAGTATACGATACACCACTAAAAACGCAAACTGTAGAAGCTTAAAATACAGCATAAAAAGCCGTCCGAAATGGTCGGCTTTTTTTGTTCGTGGAAATAATAAAATTTAGGTTGTGTGTAACTTTTTAAAATTTAATGATGCTACTTGTTAGAAACGTAATATAGGGGTAATGCGTCGTAAGAAAGCTCTATTAGTTTTAGCTTTTATGCATAATTTCATATATTTGTAGTGTTTGGAGGAGAGATTGTCCAACTATCTGGATAGACCGTCCAACTTCGTGAAGAGATTTCTCAACTTTCGCGCAAGCGTTGGGAATGGCTCAGAGTTCACTAAGACATACTTTCCCTAATAGGTGAACTAACCCTTCTCAAAAGAAGCTTCCTAGTCTTTATTCCCTAAAATATTATGCATTCTTTTTACATAAACTTAACGGTTGAAAGAACGGAATTATAGAAATAGTTTGATATAATTTATACTACTATGAAAACAAGGAGTTGGCTGGATGCTGCAAGCAATTGATTTACATAAGAAATACAAAAACAAGGAGGTCGTACGGCAGATTAATATGAAGCTGGAAGCGGGAGAATCTGTAGGATTACTTGGTCCAAATGGTGCAGGGAAATCTACAACAATTTCTATGCTTTCTTCACTGATCATGCCGACTAGCGGAGAAGTACTTTGGAACGAACAATCTATTAATAAAAATCCAGAAGCACTTCGAAAAGTACTAGGAGTCGTACCACAAGAAATAGCATTGTATCCAGAACTAACTGCAAAAGAAAATCTTCACTTTTTCGGCCGTGTTTATGGGTTAAAGGGGGAAACTCTGGCAAAACGGACGGAAGAAGTATTGGAGAAAATCGGGTTGACCGAGCGTCAGAGCGATATAGTCAAAACGTTTTCTGGAGGCATGAAGCGACGACTTAATATCGGAGCAGCTCTTTTACACAAACCTTCGATATTGATCATGGATGAACCTACAGTGGGAATCGATCCCCAATCAAGAGCGTACATTTTGGAGACAGTGAAACAATTAGTAGAAGAAGGAATGACCTTATTATATACAAGTCATTATATGGAAGAAGTTGAACTGCTTTGCGATAAAATTTATATTATGGACCAAGGAGAAATTATCGCACACGGAACAAAAGAGACACTTAAATCGCTCGTTTCGGACAATCAAACGATTGAGCTCCAAGCACATCTCCTTTCTCCAGAATTTGAAGAAGTCCTTCAAAAACAATTTCCGACTGCAACTATTCGAAAAGAGGAAGAGACACTTTCTATTTCCTTGCCTAAAAACGAGGAACCACTTGCTACTATTTTTGCGTTAGCAGCCTCAAATGATATAACGATTACTTCTGCAGTTGTTAAAATTCCTTCGCTCGAAGACGTGTTTTTACACTTAACAGGAAGAGCATTAAGGGACTAGGGGGATTTGTTATGCTAAGTAGTTTAATAGGAAAACAAATGAAAATGCTCTTGCGCAACAAGCAACCGCTTATCATTTTACTAGTGATGCCAGTCGTACTTATTACCATTCTATCGACAGCACTTGCAAGTGTCATGAATAATGAAGAGGAAATGGCTATACAGGCAAGATTCGTCTTAGTCGATGAATCGAGCTGGGAACAAGATGAAGCAACTATCCACAACTTTTTATCAAATCAAGGGATTAATGGACTTGCACTAGATAGTGTGATCTATGAATTTAAACGCAATGATCCTATTTATATATTAGAAAACGCTATATTAGCCTCTGAAGAAGTAAGTAACTATATTGTTTTGGAGAAGAAACAAACGGTGAATTTAGAAGAAATGCGAAAAGATAAGGAAATAGATGGCATACTAACTATTCCAGCGGACTTTCGTCTGAATTATATACAATCGGCTTATTTTGAAGATAGTAATATACCTGAATTAGAATTATTTTTAAGCCAAGAAAATGAAATACGAGCATCCATTATTCAATCGATCATCGACAGCTGGCAAATGGGTTATACGAAGTCACTTGCTTTGTCAAAAGCAGGGATTGCGCCAGATCAAATTATACAAAACAATCAAGCCGTTGAAAAAATAGAGCAAGTATTGGAAGAGCAAGAGCGGAAAATCCCTGCTTCTATATATTACACAGTTGGAATGCTTGTAATGTTTGCACTATATACTCCAGCGTTTTTATCAGGGTTTGCTTTGCAGGAAGTCCAGTGGAAAGTATATGACCGACTCATTTTAGCGGGTGTACCGGCGACTTTATATGCCTGTTCAATCTTCCTAACTGGAACGGCAGTAGCCTTTGTACAGCAAGCTATTCTGTTATTATTTGGACGATTTGTATTAGGGATAGATTGGATAGGGCTGGAAGCAATGCTTGTCATTGTTTTAAGTTATAGCTTATTTATAGGTGGGCTTTCTGCTTTATTAACAACGATCCAATTGCGAACGAAATCGGAAGGAGCCTCTACCATATTTACTGGTTTCGTCGTTTCCGTCTTTTCTTTTTTAGGGGGCTCATTTTTCAATATAGGAGATGTTTCTAGTTTCCTTGCTAATATTGGGAACTTCACACCAAATGGGGCAACGATGACCGCTATTTTATCGATTCAAAAAGGACAGGATTTCGAAGTAATTTGGACAAATCTACCTGTTTTATATGCTTGGCTTATTCTTTGTGTGTTGCTTGCTATTGTTTTATTTCCGAAAAGAGGGGTGACGTCATGAAGGGAATATGGCTTGCAAGACTTCAAAATTTAAAAAGGAAGCCTTTTGTACTTATTTCGATGACAGCGATGACTGTTATTTTTGCATATGTATTAAGTGGCTCTGTCGGCAGCAGTTTTCCGATATTTGTTGCGACAGATGATACGACTATAAGTGGAGGTGTTTTAGAAGAGCTTCAAAACAAGGACGATTATACGATAACTGTATTAACGGAAGAAGAACTACAAGAAACGATGAAGAAAAAGACGGACGAAATCGGTGTATTGTTAACTGAAAAAACGTATACAGTTTTAGCAAATATAGAATCCGATACGGTTAGAATGCTTTCGCTTGAAATCGAAACGATCTATAATGAACTTGCTTTTGAGCATCAAATTCTCGCAATAGGTGGAGAAAGCAAGTGGGAAGAAGTAGAGAAAAGATTAGTAGAAGCTAAGTCTTTTCAAGTGAATAAATCTTCCATGGATGAATCGCAAGTATTTAGATACGATGGGGCGTTACAAAGTTTATTTGGATTTATGCTCTATTTCGTATTTTATACCATTTCCATCAATGTGCAATTTATATTAGAAGATAAGCGCTCTGGTGTTTGGAATAGATTAAAGCTTGCATCAATTAGTAGATTTCAATTGTATTTCGGTCATCTATCGTTTAGCTATGTAATCGGGCTCATTCAAATGTTGTTAGTCCTGTTAGTATTCCGATTTATCATGGGCACGAATATGTACGATGGATTTTGGAAAGTAGTGTTTATTTGTAGTTTTTATGTATTACTTGTACTGGCATTCTCTTTGTTTGTCATCTCACTTGTGAAGACAGTTAGTCAAAGCGGTGTTATTATTTCATTGCTAGCAGTAGCTTTTGCCATGATTGGGGGAGCGTACTGGCCGTTGGAAATAGTGCAATCAGAAGGGTTACTTGCGATGAAGTGGATATCTCCTATTTATTACGGAATGGAAGCTTTAAAAAGAGTTACCATTTATGGGGAAACTTTAGGTGGGGTTATTACGTATATAAGTATAATGCTACTTTTAGCTACATTATTAATAGCAATTGGTATTACTTTACTAGAAAAAAGAACAGAGCGATACCATTCTAGTGAGTAGATAGGGGTGTTTGGATGTACTGGTGTAAAATTGCGAGAACGGAAAAAGAATTTGAAGCGATTGCTAGATTAAACTATCAAACATTTGTGGAAGAAATTCCCCAGCATGAACCGGATCCAAGTGGTATGCGGGTTGACCCGTTTCATCATGAAAACGTCTATGTGATTGTGCTAAAGGATCAGGAACTGGCAGGGATGGTTGCTTTTCGCGCAATCCGTCCTTTTTCCTTAGATTTAAAGCTTGGACCGGTAGAAGATTTACTTCCAGATGATGCGCTTCAGGGAATGCTATGCGAAGTACGATTGATGGCAGTCGACAAAGCGCATCGAAATGGACGAGTATTTTACTATTTAGCTCGAGCATTATCTGATTATGCCTATGAGAACGGATATGGTGCGGCGGTTATCTCTGGGACGATACGAGAGCAAAAATTATATAATCAGCTAGGCTTTGAACCTTTTGCAGACACGGTAGGGACAGGCGATGCCCTTTTCGTCCCAATGGTGTTAACGAGAGAACGATTTGATCGTTCGGTTGCCGCTCGTTTTAAGCAAAAAAGATATTCGTTTTACCCTGGACCTGTTCAACAATCAAAACAAATTCAACAAGCATTTTTAGAAAGACCAATTTCTCATCGTTCGCATGAATTCAAAGTGATGCTAGAGCGGGTTAAAAATAGTCTTCTGACAATGAGTGGAGCGAGACATGTACATCTTTTAGTTGGAAGTGGCACGCTTGCCAACGAAGCGATGATTGCACAATTACATGTACTAGATGAGAAGGGCTTAATCCTCACAAATGGAGCTTTTGGAGAACGTCTAGAAAAGCAAGCAGGAAGATGGGGACTTTCCTACAAGTCACAAGCGTATGAGTGGGGAACATCATTTGATATAGCAGCTATAGAGAAGGAACTTGCAAGTGGTAAATATAGCTGGTTACTTATGACGCACGGAGAAACCTCGACGGGAATGTTAAATGATTTAGAAGAGATAGCTAGGCTGTGCAAAAAGTACAATGTATTTTTATGTGCAGATTGTGTGAGTTCTTTTGGGGCACTTCCATTTTCAATGGATGGTGTATATTTAGCAACTGGAGTGAGTGGTAAAGCGATTGGTACGATGAGTGGCTTAGCATTTGTCTTTTCCAACTCGGAAATAGTGACGAGCGATAAGATTCCAGCTTATTTAGATATTGGATTGACAGCTAGTCAAATGATTCCATTTACGATGTCATCACAGCTTGTACACAGCTTAGAATATGCCCTAAAAGCATATGAAAAAGGAGCAAGATATACACTTTTACATGATCGAATGAAATTTATAGAGGCAGAGGTAGGAAAACATCAAATTCCATTATTAGCAGATGATCCTTATCCAATGATTTTTACTTGGGAGGAAAAAACGTTTCCCTATTTAGCGGAAGATGCACGTATGTCTGGATTTGATCTTCATTATAAGAGTGATTACTTGGTGGAAAGAGGTTTAATCCAAATTTCCTGCATTCAACCAGATTTTGAAGATGCTTGGACTAAGTTTACAAATTGGTTGGATAATTATTGGACATATCATTCGGAGTAAAAAGAATGTATATCAGCTCGCATAAATAAAGTGTCGTCTCCCAATCAGTTAGAATGGGAAGACGACACTTTTTTATAAGTTTTTTCGATAAACTTCTTATATGGAGTATCTGGCATTTTATTGATATTATCTAAAGCAACTTGTACTGTTTCCATTGCTTGGTCTTTTTGTTCGAGTTCCAAGTAACATAATGCGATATAGGCATCTTTCTCGAAGAAAATCGATAAATCAATTGGATGATGAAGGATTTCCGGAATGGCAACTTCCTTTAACTTTTCAATCGCCTGTTCGTAGTGACCTAAACCAAATAAAGTTTTTCCTTTTTCTAGCAAGAAAAAAGGGGTAAATAGTTTTTTGGTTATATTTTTAATCGATAGTGTATTGTATAAACGATCTGCTTCTTTGTACATTTTTTTATAAGAATTTAAGTAATGTATTTCCGCATAGTAGATGAAAACTTTTGAATCTTCATCATCGGCAAATTCACTATAGGCAAGAAGCTTATTTAAATAATATTCTTTTTTTACCTCATCTTCTGCCATCATTGCTTGAGCAGCCGCTAATCTATATAAATTATCCACTTGTTTAAAAATTTTATGTCTATTGGAATATTGAATGGCTTTTTCCATTACGCGAATAGCATCTTCATATTTGCCGACAGCAAAATATAAAGTAGCTTCTAAATAATCGTAATCTAGACGAGATAGAGGATCTATCCATAATGGATTTGCTTCCAGTTTTGTTCGTTCTTGAAGGAGTATGTCCAGAGACTCTTGATATTGATGTTTCCGATATGGAATTACCGCAAGAGCTGCCCCTATACTTGCCCTCCTCGTAGTTAAGTTTAATTGTTCATACATCACGGCAACTCGTTTTAATAGATGTTCAGAGTCATCAGTATTAGTCAAAGATAAACAGCGACTGTACATTTCCATTAAACGGGCAGCTTCATATCCTTTTGTAAGCTTAGGTACATATGGTTTTACTAATTCAATCAATTGCTCATACTCATCTGTTAAATCCTCATACGACGTGCTAAAAAGGATTTCCGCTTTTTCAAGTATCTCCCTTAGTTCCATGTTACTGACTTCTTCTAAAAGCTCCGTCATGTCCACATTTAATCTTCCAGCTATATAATTTAAGCTTTCCATAGAAGGGTTGGCTTTGTTGTTTTCGATTAAACTGAGCATTCCTTTTGTGAGCTCTGTACCTGCAAGAGTTTCCAATGTCATCTTTTGCTGTTTTCTTAGCTTGCGAATTCGTTCTCCTAATGTTGGCATTTTCTTCACCTCATCTTATTAGTTTAATTATATTAAACTTTTGGTTGAAATGAAAGTAATGCTATGCTATTATTTGTTTAATCAAATTAAACATTTCAAAGGGGAAATGAAAATGGAAGAAGCGTTAAAGCTGAAAAGGGCTACTTATCATTTATGGACGTTTACTATTAGTAAGATGATATCGAGTTTTGGTGCACAAGTGTATGCTTTCGCAATTAGTTTTTACATTTTGCAAATGACGGGATCCGCTTCCAATTTTGCATTGAATTTGATATGTAGTATTTTACCAAGAACCTTAGCTGCACCATTTGCAGGATATGCTGCGGACAGATATTCGAGGAAAATGATTGTCATTGTGGCACAAATCGCAACGACTTTAGCGATAAGTGGCCTCCTGATTGTTAGTTTAACAGCGGGATTGTCACTACTAGCAATTTATACTACGACCGTTATTTTATCGTTAGCTTCTACTTTTTCTAGTGTCACATTTAGTTCATCCATAACTGGTTTAGTGGATGAAGGCAGAATTCAAAAGGCGATGTCGCTGAACCAAATGTCGATTTCATTTGCTGCAATCGGAAGTCCTGCGTTAGGTGGACTATTATATGGAGCAGTTCCTATGCCGGTATTTCTTATTATGTATTTGGTTGCATCCGCCATTGCAGTGATTTTGGAGTCGACGATGAATTTCACTTTATTTGCAAAACGAAAAGAAGTGGTAGAAGGGGAAGAAAAAGAACCAATGCTTCAAAGTATGAAGGAAGGATTGCGTTATTTAAAAAACGAACCGATTTTGAAAGCGATTGTGTGGATTTCCCTTTTTATCAATTTTTTATTTGGAGCTTATATGGTCGGCTATTCTTTTATTTTAATCGAAAAGCTGAAAATGGCTCCTGCACATTTTGGTCTAACAGAAGGGGCTTTTGCCGTAGGGATGTTGCTTATGTCCATTTACTTCTCTACTAGAAATGAAGTGAAATATCCTTTATTACTTTCGAAAAGAAGCATAACGGTGATGGGTATACTCATGGGAGCAGTAGCGATGCCGCTAATCATTAGCATGCCTTATCCTGTCACGTTCGGTTATTATGTTGTTTTGATGTTTTGCTTAGGTTCTGCAATGATTATTACGAACACCCCAATGCAAGTGATGATGCAAAAAATGATTGATGATGATTATAAAGGTCGCGTTTTCTCTATTATCGAAACGATGGCAATGGCGCTAATGCCACTAGGTACTGTCATATACGGATTTTTATATGATTTGTTACCAGCTGAAGGCATTCTTATCGTTTCGAGCTTGTTATTAATAGCGGTCGTATTAATACTTGCAAGACCATCTGTTGTACGTACTGCGCATCCTGAACTGCAATAGAAAAATGCCAAGGAGCGACTCTTCGTCTCCTTGGCATTTAATCTTACTTTACAATTTTTAAAGATTTCATCGAATTACGGAATGCGAAGATCAATCCTATAGACAGAATCGCGAGCACTGCAGATACTACATAAATATTATCGGGTTGAACGGTAAACAACCATGCGAATAATAATGGACCAATGATTCGCCCGAGATTATCCATGGAGTAGGCCATGCCAGCTGCGGTGCCGTAGCGTCCTCCTGATTCTTTCGAAGTAAGCGATACAATGGTTGTTCGTGCAAGTGCATTTCCAGCCGTAAACACACATAGCGAGAAACCTGCCCATATAATACTATTGGTAAATACAGTCATAAACAAACCGATTGCGGTAATAATTTGTGCATATAAAAGCCATTTTGTTTCTGTACCATTTTTAATACGACGGACAACTCCGCCTTGGATAGCTGCATCGACAAATCCACTAAACATAAACAAATATCCGATTTGAAGCGGTGTAATTTCAATTCTTTCAATTTGGAATAATTGGAATGTAGCCTCTAAACCAGCAAGCAAAAACGTTACCATAAATGAAAATAAGAACAAATACTTAATACGATAACCCCAAAGGCTTGCGGCACCTTTCGGAAGAAGTGCCCGTTTGTTTGCTTCCCCCGTACGTGCTGGCTCTTTCAAAATAATAGACGCATACACAAAAATTAAAAGTAATAATAGCGCTGAAGCAGTAAAAGGTAAGGTCAAGTTAACATGTCCAAGCACACCGCCAATTGCAGGCCCAAAAATAAACCCTAAACCAATCGACATTCCGAGAAAGCCCATATACTTATTACGGTTTTCTTCATCTGATAAATCTGCTGCAAATCCAGTCACTGCTGCATACAGGGCGCCAGAAAATAATCCTCCCACTACACGGGACAAGTAAAGCATAAACAGCGAATCGAAAAATAATGAAAACAACCAAAAGCTTAGGCTGAATCCAACTAGTCCAACTAAAATAAGTGTTTTTCGACCGACGCGATCAGATAACATTCCCCATAGCGGTGCAGTGAAAAAGGAAGCAAGTGAGTAAACGGTTAGTAAACCACCCACATGCACTTCATGATAATTTTGCTGTAAAATTACTTCGGGTAACACAGGAATGATAATCCCGAAACCTAAATAGACTAAAAATTGTATGGACATTAATATAAAAAGAGTCTTTTTCATGGGTAAACCTGCTTTCTGCAAATCTTATACCCTCTATATTACACGTTTCCCTATAGTTTGGCACATTAGAAATGAAGTCGCTATTTATGTATTCAAAAAAGCCATCCCCCGAAAATTTAGGGATAGCTCTTATATTTAATAATCTCGTGGTTCGGATATGCTTTCCATAGCGTTAGAAATTTCATGCACATGTGGAAAAGGAAAAGCAAGATCCGCCAGTGACACAAAGCCAACTAGTAATCCATCTTCCATAACGGGGAGTCTGCGCACTTGATTACGAGCCATTACAACGGAGGCATCTGTGGTCGTATCGTTAGGGGAGACGGAAATAACAGATTTCGTCATGACTTCTTCGACTTTACTCCGTACATTTCTTGCAACTGAACGTGTTACGATATCCCGATCAGTAATCATACCGACTAATTTTTTGTTGCTGACAACTGGTAAACAGCCAATATCCAGTGTACGCATTTGATCAGCAACTTCATTTACGTAATCTTGTGGATTACATGTCACAACTTCTCTGCTCATCACATCTTTCACATTCATTTGATATCACTCCTTTTGTTCGCTATTTTCATTACTAGCTTGGTTTACAAAAGTTTAAAATATGTAATATAAAAGTAAGTTTAAAATGCATAAAAAAGTGGTATGATAAAAACAAAATCAAAAGAAGAAACTTTTTTCAAGATAAATCGTAATAATAATTGGAGAGGACGAGGTGGATAGAATGGCAAAGGAAGTTGATTTAAAGAAAATTGTAAGTAATCTTTCGAAGCTGGGTGTTACTGTTACAATGACAAAATCGAGACTTGACATACTTAAAGCGTTAGCACCACCAGCACAAACTCCACACACGCAAAGTTAAAAAGAGTGGCTCGAAAAGTTCGTATAGACATGAACTTTAGAGCCACTCTTTTTATTCATCTTCATTTTTTGCAAACATATATGTTTTGTGATGAAACTTCATACTAAACACTAAGCCAAGGGCAAGCATATTACCCATAAGCGAACTACCACCATAACTTATAAAGGGAAGTGGAATTCCCGTAATCGGTAGTAACTGTATCGTCATGCCAATATTTTCGAACACATGGAATGTGATCATGGCAATAATTCCTGCACATACATACGTGCTGTATGCATCCTTTAGTTGTAGGGTGATCTTCGTTAAGTGAAAAATAAGTAAGAAGAAAATACTGATAACAATACTCGTTCCGATAAATCCATATTCTTCACCGATAACTGCAAATATAAAGTCTGTATGGTTTTCAGGGACATATACTACACGTCCACCATAACCTTTTCCAAAAATTTCACCTGAACCAATTGCGTTTAAAGAAGTGATTAAGTGCATCCCTTCATCGGCTGCATAGGAATATGGGTCCAACCAAGAGTAAATACGAGCAAATTGATAAGCTTGTAAGCCGAACTTGTCTTCTAAAAAATCTTGCATATAAAGAGCCATCCAAAGAAGGGATGCTCCAATTGTTACAGAGCCTACCAACAAAGGAAGAATGATTTTCCAAGTAATACCCGCTACAATAACTAAAGCAGCCGTAATTGCTAAGAACACAAGCGCCGTCCCAAGGTCAGGTTGTTTCAGGATAAAGAACAAGGGTACAAGCAAAGTTATCCCAATTTTTCCAAGTAAGATTAAGTCGGTCTTTATGGTCTTCATGAGATTCAACTCGTGATGTTTAGTAATTAAACGAGCAAGAGCTAAAATATAGAAGGTCTTCATAAACTCTGCTGGCTGTATGTCTCCGATCGGTAAGTGGAACCAACTTTTGGCATTGTTTCTAGGAGCAACAAGATCCAAGCTTCCCGGAAGGATAAAAAGAACAAAAAGTAGAAATACTCCAAAGCCATAAATAATCCAAGACATTTTTTTGTACTGCTCTGGTTCAAAAAACATGACGAGTCCGACAATGACAGCACCTACTCCATACCAAAAAACTTGTTTAGTTACAAAGTTGTATCCTGCATATTGACCAGTTGTTACTGCCGAAGAAATCGCTAGTAAGCTAACGATTAAAAATAATAATATGATAAAAGCAAGCGTCCAATCAAAGCGATCGGCAAAGCCTTTTTTGTTTTCCATAAGAGTCACCTAAATTTCTATCAAATTTCCCATATTCATTATAGCTTAAAATGATGTTTTTGGCTTGTAGGTATAAGTGACGAAGATGGAGATAAAGATGTTTCATTGGAAAAATTATGCTATCATATTACGTAGAATAAAGGGGTGTTTTTAGTGGCGAAAAAAGAGAAAGAAATAGAAGAATATATAACGCATTTATATGTCCATGTAAATGAAATAGAGCATTTTGTGTTGTTTAGCGGTATTTCTGTTCAACAGTTTATACGGCATTTCTCGGATTTGTCCGCTCTTTTATTATTAAAACATCGATACGAAGAAGCGTCTTTTAATATTCATACCCAGTTAGAATTTGTCGTAAACGATGAATTCAATCGCTTTTTAAAGGATTTCACTGAACGATCAACAGCTTTATGTTTTTTAGATTTTACGGATGAACGTAAGTTAAATATGCTATCTCCGCAAGAGCAAGCAGAGCTATTGTATATTGCTCATAAAAAAGAGACATTGCGATTACCATTTTATCACCATCTTCAAAATAGATTCGTCTATTTAACGGATGAGAGTCAAGAGATAACGAAAATTTATTTCCGCGATACAGAAGATTTTAATCATTTAGTCGCTAGTGTGTTCAATCAATACATTAACGAAAAAGCAAAAACTACTGCTTTTTGGCGGAAAAAAAATAATATCATCTTGCCGGAGTTGACGACGGAAAAAGTAGAAACGTATGCCGACTATTATGAAGATGGCGTGCTCATGTCTTTATTTAAAATGGGCAAAACCAATTATGGAATTGAAATTAGAAGTTTGCCCGAGAACATCTTTCCAGATGAAGTACTCGGCGATTTAAAACTTCATCTGGAAAAGTCAGCAGATTTTATAATTGAACTTTAACTTAGGGCGCTTTTGCAATGGTAAGTTGCAAGAGCGTTTATTTTTTGTGAAAAATAACTAAAGAAGATAGTGCGTAACTGTTTAAGGATAATGCGTCTTAGTGAATTGTATAAAGTGTCCGCAGGGATTTTCGCAGCAGGGCGGACGCTTTCCGTAGGGTGAGCGATGAGCCTTCACCGCCGCGCCTACGCGCGTACGTTGTGAAGTCTCATTTTACTCAGGCAGAGGAGCAAAGGCTAGGAACGCCACATCGTGTGGCAACGTCTTCGTGACCAACATCCTGTTGGCCTCTACTGGAGTCGCCGCCCTGCTACGAAAATCCAATGGAAAATACTAACTTATTAGTATCCTAAATTAACAATAAATGGTTGAACCAGCCAATTTCCACAGTGTGCGTGACAATCACAATTCCGAACATTAGAATACACACCTCGAAAGAGAAAACATGGGAGCTGAACACGACAACCCCAGCCTATCCGATACTAGCTTGCCTGTTCAGATGGCTTTATAACGTATTGTTCCAATAATATATAAAAATTATAGTCATCTCACCCTAAGTAAAGAGCTGATTTAAGAATTTAGTTGCTTTCATCGGCTATTTGATTGCTCTCGCGATGATTTGATTGCTTTCAGAATGGAATTGGTTGCTTTCCATGAATGGTTGGTTGCTCTAAGCCATTTACTGGATAAAATAGGCCCATAAAATGTAGTAAGCTTTGTTATTTGCAAGCAAATATTGAATAAGCAAGTAATTTCCATTGATTTTCGCTGCAAGCGTCGACTCCAGCCGGATAAGTGAGCAAAATGAGACATCCCAACGTACGCCTAAGCGGCGGGGATGGCTCATCGCTTACCCGGCGGAAAGCGTACGATTGCAGCGAAAATCTTAGCGGCCACCTAACAGGGCTTTACGACACAGTACCCCTATAATGCAAAACACGGCATATCTAATCATTGTGTTTTTTATTTCTTAATCCTTCATGTGCTAAAATGAGTGGATGTAAAAGAACAGAGGTGTTTATAAGTGGCTTGGTTATTATTAATCATTGCAGGATTGACGGAAGTTATTTGGGCAATTGGCCTTAAAGAAGCAAATGGCTTTACGGAACTCGTACCTTCTATTGTGACAATCGTCTTTTTAATCGTAAGCTTTTTCATATTTGCTAAAGCAATGAAGACGATTCCGATTGGAACGGCATATGCTATTTTTACAGGGATCGGTGCAGCGGGTACTGTAGTTGTCGGGATTCTTTGGTTTCAAGAAACCATTAGCTTCGCTAAACTATTCTTTTTATGTGTATTACTGTTTGGCATCATTGGATTAAAGCTTGTAGATGATGAACAGGAGGATGCATAATGGAGTGGATTGTATTAATAATCGCAGGTGTATTTGAAGTAGCATTCGTGGTCAATATGAAACTTTCGGACGGATTTAAAAATGTGAAATATACGATTTTCACTATTATTTCGGCATGTTTAAGCTTTTTCCTATTATCGCTTGCGTTGAAAGATATAGCAGTAGGTACTGGCTATGCGGTATGGACCGGAATCGGAGCAGCTGGAAGTGTATTAATAGGAATGTACTTTTTTAAAGAAAAGAAAAGCTGGAAAAAACTATTCTTTTTAAGTTGTATTATTTTTGGAGTGGTTGGCTTGAAATTATTCGGATAATGATTCATCTAATGATGCTGTCCGTGATAAACTAGTAATATCCCAAAACGTGGAGGTTATTTACAAATGAAAATAAAATTAGGCTTACTATACGGTGGTAAATCTGCTGAGCATGAAGTGTCGTTACTTACAGCAAGAGCAGTATCCCAAGCGATAAATTTTGATAAATATGAAGTATATCCAATCTATATAACAAAAACAGGTGAATGGATAAAAGGAAGCGCTCTTGTTGGTCCGGCAGAGTCCACAAAGACGCTTCAATTTGGCTCGGAAGCATCTAAACCAAATTCCATCGCAAGTTTTTTACCAGTTGAAGATGATGAAACATCGAAGCTCGATGTTATTTTCCCGCTTCTACATGGACCAAATGGAGAAGATGGCACGGTGCAAGGGTTGTTAGAAGTATTGAATTTACCATACGTTGGAAATGGTGTGCTCGCATCTGCAGCAGGTATGGATAAAGTAGTGATGAAGCAATTATTTGCACAAGCGGGATTATCCCAAGTTCCTTACATGCACTTCATCCGTAAAGAATGGAAAAATAATCAAAAGACTCTGCTTGATCAAATGGAAAAAAGTTTGCAATGGCCTTTATTTGTCAAACCGGCAAATCTTGGATCAAGCGTAGGTATTACAAAAGCAGCCAATAGAGAAGAACTCATGAAAGCAATAGAATTAGCATTCAAATATGATCGGAAAATTATTGTGGAACAAGGTATCAAGGCACGCGAATTAGAAATGAGTGTGTTAGGTAATGATCAGCCAAAATGTTCCATAGCAGGAGAGGTCTTGCCGACGAAAGACTTTTACGATTACGAAGCAAAATATGAAGACGGCACGACGAACTATGCGATTCCAGCGATAGTCTCTGATGAGTTGTTGAAGAAAATGGAAGATGCAGCGGTACGTGCATTTAAAGTACTCGATTGTTCTGGGCTTGTTCGTGCAGACTTTTTTGTGACGGATGAGGAAGAAGTTATTATTAATGAAGTAAATACAATGCCAGGTTTTACCCCGATTAGTATGTATCCGAAGCTTTGGATCGAATCTGGTTTATCTTATTCGGAGCTAATTGAAGAATTAATTACGCTAGCTCTAGAACGTTACGAGGAAAAGCAACAGCTGGAGCATTCGAAGGACGGAGAGTGAGCAAATTGAAAAAAAGTTTGGCCGAAATCGCAAACTGGTTAGGGGGAGATGTATCCCTTGAAAATAATCCGCTTGTAACAGGTGTTTCCATTAATACAAGAACATTGCAACCTGGCGATTTGTTTATCCCTTTCCGAGGGGAAAATGTAAATGGGCACCGTTTTGTGCAAGATGCTTTTGATAAAGGGGCTGTCGCATCACTTTGGTTAAAGGATGAGCCAAATCCTCCAAAGGATGTTCCACTTTTAATTGTAGATAGTGGTGAAAAAGCACTTCAACAAATGGCTGTAGCATACCGAGCGGAATTGGAAGCTACTTTCATAGGTATTACAGGATCGAACGGGAAAACGTCTACAAAGGATTTAGTAGCTGGCATACTTTCCCCGTATTTCCGTGTGAAAAAGACAGAAGGAAATTTTAACAATGAATTAGGATTACCTTTAACAATCCTTTCCCTAGAAGAAGATACGGAATTTGCCGTACTAGAAATGGGAATGAGTTCTTTTGGTGAGATAGAGTTTCTATCGAAGCTTGCAAAACCAATGTATGCAGTTATTACAAATATTGGCGAAGCACATATGCAAGACCTTGGCTCGCGTGAAGGAATTGCCAAAGCGAAGTTTGAAATTATTGCAGGTTTACAGGCGAAAGGGAAACTTTTTTATGATGGTGATGAGCCATTACTTCGTCCATTTATTGAAAATACCCCTTCCTTGCTCTCAAAATCATTTGGTGTAGATGAAGCTAATGATTTACGTATAGCAGAAGTGGCATTCACTGAACAAGGTAGTAAGTTCCGTACCGAAGGCTTGTTAAGTGAAGAAATGTCTATTCCAATACTTGGAGAGCATCAAGTGAAAAATACATTAGCGGCTTTATTGATCGCTAAAGAAGTAGGACTGACTGCGGAACAAATGCGAGATGCATTAAAAGAAATCGTTTTAACTGACATGCGTATGCAAGTAATGGAAGCGAAAAACGGAGCTATTTTCATCAATGATGCTTATAATGCGGCACCAACCTCGATGAAAGCTGCCATTTCTTTTGTAGAGCAGTCGACGATTAAATCAGAAAAATGGCTTGTACTTGGTGATATGTTGGAACTTGGTGAAAACGAAAAGCAGTATCATGAAGAGATGAGCACATATATCTCAGACAAAGTGTTTACAGGTGTTTGTTTATTCGGACCGCGAATGGAATGGCTTTACAAAAAACTAGTAGACCAATTTAGTGTGGAACAGCTAATTTGGGTAGAACATGAATATGCGGAAATTATTTCATTTTTGCATAAAAAAATAAATGAAGCATCGATTGTGTTAGTAAAAGGCTCACGTGGAATGCAGTTAGAACGCATCATTGAACCTTTCCAAAAATAACAGCGAAAAAGGAGTCGGGCAATATGAAAACAGGTGTCCTTTGTATTCACGGTTTTACTGGTGGACCATATGAGGTGCAGCCATTCGTGGATTTTTTACAGGAAAGGACAAATTGGACAATTATTGTCCCGACTCTCCCTGGTCATGGGGAAACGTTGGCACTTAAAAAACTAACTGCAGAAAATTGGTTGATGGCGGCAGAACTGGCGTTAAGAAAACTTCAAAAAGAAGTGGACAAGATTTATATTGTTGGGTTTTCTATGGGTGGTATTATTGCCATGTACTTAGCGATGCGATACCCAATTGCTAAACTTGTTTTGCTAAGTGCTGCAGCCAAATATATTTATCCTGCACAGCTCTTACAAGATATTAAAGAAATGGCGAAAGAAGCAGTGGAAGGAAAACTAGAAGAAAATATATTGTACAAGCGATACAGTTCCAAATGGAAAGAAACGCCCATTCGTGCGACGCTCGAATTTATCCGATTAGTACGTATAGTTGAACCCTACTATAGCCAAATTAAAATACCAGTCTGTTTAGTCCAAGGTAAAAAAGATGGTATTGTCCCTTACACTACCGCTGAGTTCTTGTTTGATCAAATTGGCTCGGCAGAAAAAGAACTTATCTTTTCTGAAACGGGTAAACACCATATTTGTTATTGTGATGACTGTGAAGATTGGTTTCAACGTGCATTAACATTTTTAAACGACAAAGGAGCGGATGATTAAACTAATAATTACAACAGTTGCTATTTCGTTGCAACTAATAATAAGGCATGATATACTACGTTTAGAGCAATGGATACATTTTGTGTGAAGACTCTTCAGAATTTGATGAAGAGTACTTTTTTTTGAACATAACGGTTTGTTGAAGTAGTATGATTAAATCACTCATTAACGAACCGCTCGGCAAAAGACCGGGCTTTCCCTTTATATAAGACCCCTCTGAACTGTAAACCACAGAGAATTTTAAGTAACGGAAACGTTCCTCGTATAGGCTCGAATTTGCCGCAATTTCATCTGAAAATGTAACCATTTGTCAAAACACAAGAAAAAGGAGATTAAAATTTTGACAAATTTTTCAGAATTAAATATTAGTGCTTCTACTCTAAAATCCGTTCAACGTATGGGATTTGAAGAAGCAACACCAATCCAAGAAGGTACTATTACACATGCTATGGGTGGACGCGATGTTATCGGTCAAGCACAGACTGGTACAGGTAAAACTGCTGCATTTGGTATCCCAATGATTGAAAAAATTGATACTAAAAATCCTAATATTCAAGCGTTAATCATCGCTCCAACACGTGAACTTGCAATCCAAGTTTCAGAAGAGCTTTATAAATTAGGGTACGATAAAAAAGTTCGTCTATTATCTGTTTATGGTGGTCAAGAAATTGGTCGTCAAATTCGCGCACTTAAAAATAAACCACAAGTAATCGTTGGTACGCCTGGTCGTATTTTAGACCATATTAACCGTCGTACATTGAAACTTGATCAAGTAGAAACACTTATTTTAGACGAAGCAGATGAAATGCTTAACATGGGATTCATCGAAGACATCAATACAATTTTAGAAAGCGTTCCTGCTGAACGTCAAACGCTATTGTTCTCAGCAACAATGCCAGGACCTATTCGTAAAATTGCAGAGAGATTCATGAAAGATCCAGTGGAAGTAAAGATCAAGTCTAAAGAAATGACTGTTGAAAACATTGAGCAATTCTTTGTAAAAGCGCATGAGCGTGAAAAGTTTGATGTATTATCAAGAATCTTGAATGTACACCAACCAGAGCTTGCAATTGTTTTCGGTCGTACTAAACGTCGTGTAGATGAATTAGCGCATGCATTAAGCATCCGTGGTTACCTTGCAGAAGGAATTCATGGTGATTTAAGCCAAGCGAAACGTATGTCTGTTTTAAAACAATTTAAATCGAATAAAATCGATATCCTAGTTGCAACAGACGTGGCAGCACGTGGACTAGATATTTCTGGTGTAACACATGTTTACAACTTTGATATCCCACAAGATCCTGAAAGCTATGTTCACCGTATCGGTCGTACAGGTCGAGCAGGGAAAAATGGTGTCGCTGTAACTTTCGTAACACCAAGAGAAATGGGTTACTTACGTATTGTTGAAGATACAACGAAAAAACGTATGACTCCACTTCGTCCACCAAGTTCTGACGAAGCGCTAATCGGTCAACAACGTGTGGCGATTGAGACGTTATCAGAAATTGTGAATAAAAATGATTTAGGCGACTACCGTACTTTAGCTGCGGAAATGCTTGAAAAATTTGAAGCAGTAGATGTAATTGCTGCAGCTTTAAAATCAATGACAAAAGAGCCAGATGATACTCCAATCGCTCTTTCTGAAGAGCGTCCACTACCTGCTCGCAGAGAACGTAGTGGTGGTGGCGGATCTCGTTCAGGCGGCGGTGGTTACAAAGGTAACCGTAGCGGCGGACGTAGTTCATCAGGACGCTCTGGAAGCGACCGTGGATTTGCACGCTCAGGTGGCGGTTCACGTCCTAGCAGCTCTCGTCGTAGCAGTGGTCCACGTGACGGCTCTACTCAACGTAGCACTAGAACTCGTTCTCCACGTAACGAAAACTAAAATAAATATTATAAAGGATGAATCTTGCATTTCGATGCAGGTTCGTCCTTTTTCTTTTGTATTATAGAGATAATGCATCGCAAGGAAGCTCAATTAGTTTCAGCTTATATGCATAATTTCATCTATTTGCAGTGGTTGGAAGGGAGATTGCCTAACTCTTCAATGATTGTCCAATTTTGCGAAGGGATTGTCCAACTATCAGGCGAGATCGTCCAACTTCGAGGAGAGACCGCTCAACCTACGTACAAGTGGCGAGAATGACTCTACGCTCTCCAGCGTTAATCATAGCGAATATACTAGGACGTATCATCCTTAAACTGTGAACGATTTTTTTTAATGAGTATTTATTATTCCTAAAATAAGCAGAATAGGATAATTCACTAGCCTAGAAACATTCCTTTTTAATTTGAAACATTTCCTCCCTAAAATCGTATACAATACAAGGGAAGAGGTGTTGATAATGAGAGCAGAACCAATAAATAGAATATCGGAAAAAGGATTACGTGTGTGGAGAATCTATGGTGTCTTTCAAACACTCATTGCATTGCTACTCGGTACAGGAGTGGGAGTTATAAATTTCTTTACAGGCGAGTACATTTGGCTGTACATAGTGGATGTGGTAATCGTATTAATCATTGCTTACTTGCTAATTTATTTATTTCCAAAAGTAAGATGGATGCGTTGGCGCTATGAAGTAAGAGAACAAGAAATAGAACTGCAGCATGGTTTATTTGTTGTAAAACGGACACTAGTACCAATGGTTCGTGTGCAACATGTTGACACAGAGCAAGGACCCATTTTACGAAAATATGATTTGGCATCTATTACAATTTCCACAGCAGCAACGAATCATACAATACCCGCACTAATTACGGCAGAAGCGGATGAACTACGTGGCAGAATTTCTGTACTTGCAAGGGTGGCGGAAGATGATGTCTAAAGAAAAATATAAATTACATCCGATTTCTGCAGTGATCAATTTTGTAAAAGTATTAAAAGATATGATAATCCCATTTATTGTAGTAATCGCCGTCAATGGATTTGGTGGAAGTGAGGATTCTGGGGATTGGTCCTCTTATATTATGTATGGTATTTATACAATTGTTTTAATCTTTTTATTGGTTAGTGGCATTATTAAATGGAAACGTTTCAGGTATTGGTTCGAAGATGAGGAACTTCGTATTGAATATGGTTTATTTGTGAAGAAAAAGCGATATATCCCTTTTGAGCGAATTCAAAGTTTGAACTATACAGAAGGTATTTTTCACAGACCTTTTGGTTTAGTGAAAGTAAAAGTAGAAACAGCTGGTGGAGGCGCTACTAAAGAAGCGGATGCAGAACTAACAGCGATTACAAAAGTAGCAGCAGAACAGATTAAATATGAAATGCTACACGCGAAAAATAAACTACCAGAAGAGTTAGAGGAGTCTCTGGAAGTACAACCACTTGTAAAAGAGGAAAAACGACCAATTTTTAAAATGTCAGGAAAAGACTTGTTTATACTGGCGAGCACTTCTGGTGGAGTAGGGGTATTTTTCTCAGGGCTAGCCGTCTTTGTTTCTCAATTTTCAAATGTTATTCCATATGAAGCGATTTATGAAGAAATCGTTGTGTTCATACGTTTTGGAGCACTTATTGTGGCCTTAGTTGTTTTTGTTGTTTTGTTAATCGCTTGGATTGTATCCGTGGTGCTCACGTTCATTAACTATTATGAATTTACAATTGTAGTAGAGGATGAAGAGATTATTATTACAAGAGGATTGTTAGAAAAGAAAAAAGTAACGATTCCACTTTCCCGAATTCAAGGGATACGAGTAGTTGAAAATCCTTTGCGTCAACTTATGGGCTATGCAGCGGTAATTGTGGATAGTGCTGGGGGTTCTTTAGCGGAAAAAGATGAAAAGATCCGTTTAATTCCACTTATTAAAAAAGAGAAAATAACACCAATATTAGAAGAAATATTTCCAGAACTTCAATTTAATCCTGCCCTTACGAAAGTACCGAGAAGGTCGAGAAGATTTTTCTATCGTTTAGATTTTATATGGATGATTCCAGTTGCAGCGGCAGTTAGTTATTTTTTCTTTCCCTTTGGCTTATTCTCCTTGCTGTTATTTCCACTAAGCTATGGGCTTGGAATTTGGCAACAGAAAACAGCGGGCTTTTATATGAATGAACGTCAGTTGGTTATACAATATCGTCTATTTAGTAAAACAAGGGTGTGGATGGAGAAAAAACGGATTCAATCGATGACGGAAAGAACTACTATTTTTCAAAAAAGAGCGGATGTTTCTTCTATTATTACAACGATTAAATCTGGTGTGACCGGAGCATCTACCATCATCCCGCATATCGATAAATCAGATGCAGAAATGTTATTTGATTGGTACGAACCATATCGAAAAACAAACATAGAAAAAGAACAGCCACTAGACTAGGCTGTTCTTTTTTTACTTTACTGATTTTAAGTGGCTTTTACGTGCTCTCCAAGCTGCAATTCTCTTTGGGTGGAAGTAAATAAAACCAATCACAAACCCGGTTATGAGACCTGCAATATGTGAAGTGGCATTAATACGTGGTTGAAGAAATGTCATAACAACACCTATTACTATTATTGGGACAATAATTTGTTTTAGCTGTGGCATGAAATTTCTTGTATAATAAACCAATGCTCCGAATGCGCCGAGAATACCGTAAATTGCCCCACTAGCGCCTACACTCATGTAATTCCAATCATGTATTAAATATGTGGCGATATTACCTACTAAACCAGCCAACATATAAATGGTTAAGAAACGAGCCTTACCCGCAATCTGTTCCAACTCTGGACCAAATAGATAAAGTGAGAACATATTGAATAACAGATGAAAAAAAGTTGCGTGTAAAAACATAGGGGTAACTAAACGCCAATATTCCCCTTCACTAATAAGTAAATTAAAATGGATCCCTTTAGAGTATATTGCGTCTCCGAGAATAGGAATATTTGTTAAAATATAAATAGCGATATTTAAAGCAAGTAAAGTAGAAACGACCGGATATAATCGAATGTACTGTTTAAAATTTTCTGTTCTCGTAAACATTATTTCACCTCAATTTTTCTACTAATAGTATAGCGTGTATAAGTTACATTTGAAAGGAGAAACGCTCATGATTACTGGAATAGGTTTAGATATAACGGAATTAATTAGAATAAAAAAAATTAAAGAAAAAACAAGTAAATTTGAAGAGCGTATTTTAACGAACAAAGAAATTGTACAAATGCATCAATTATCTACTTCGCGACAAATTGAATTTTTAGCAGGTCGATTTGCAGCAAAAGAAGCATATTCCAAAGCGTTAGGAACGGGAATAGGAAAAGAATGTAGCTTTCATGATATTGAAATCTTAAAGGAAAATAACGGGAAACCAAGTCTTTATTTTAAAGGAAAACGTGTAAATGGCTTTGTCTCCATCACCCATACAAAAGAATATGCAGCCGCTCAAGTAATTCTACAATCATAACCGGTCGTCCAACTACATACAATGAACGAACGCAGTGATAATAGAAAGGATGGACTGATTGAAAAGCCGAGTGGCCAAACTGTTATTTGTATTAGCAATGATGATCCTGGTACTATCTGCATGTGGAGCTGAGTCAAAAGAAGATGTATTAAAAAAATTGAGTAATAAGTGGGTGGATGCAAAAGGATATGAGTTAACTGCGGAGATGAGCATCTTAACTGGTCAAGAGCCGAGAGTGTATGGTGTGGAAGTTTGGCATACAAAGCCTGATTTTTACCGCGTAAAAGTATCGGATGCGAATACTGAAAATACGCAAATGATTGTACGCAATACAGAAGGAGTTTTTGTTGTAACACCAGCGCTTAACAAAACGTATAAGTTCCAAAGTAACTGGCCTGCGGAAAATAGCCAAGCTTACTTAATCGGTTCGCTTGCGCAAGATATTAAAAATGATAAATCTTCTACATTCAAAGAAGAAGGAAATAACTATGTATTCGAAACGAAAACATCGAACAATCACAAAAACATGCTGCCAACTCAAAGAATTTACATCGACAAAAAGACTTTATTGCCAAAAGATGTTGCGATATTAAATGAAAATAACGAAGAACAAATTCACATTAAATTCAAGCAAGTATCTCTTGGTAAAACACATGCAGCAGGAGAGTATAAAATTAGTCAGACACCAACTGGTAAAGCAGAAGAGGGTACTGTAGAAGCATCAGCAGAGATGGAGAACAAAGAATTTGAAACACATTATCCTGTCATTCAATGGGAAGGTGTTCACTTAATCGATGAAAAAGAGATGAAAGTGGAAGACGATAAACGAGTTATTTTAACATTTAGTGGTGAAAAAGAGTTTACGATTATTCAGCAATTAAGCGATCCAAGTACATCTTCTACAATACCAGTATTTGCACCAGGTGACCCTGTAGACCTAGGGGTAGCAGTTGGAGCAGTAACAGATCAGTCTCTTAGTTGGGAACAAGATGGCATGTCATTCTTCATCGCCTCTACATCTTTGACGAAAGAAGAAATGATTGAAGTAGCAGCATCTATGACGATCGCTGGACTGAAATAAAATTTGGACGAAGCTACATCGAGGCGTAATTGATTGACGACTTCTTCTCACAAGTAGGATAATTAGAAAAATAATCGTAAACCAAATGAAAAAAGAGGGAAGTCTCATGACTCATCCATACTATCGACCAACATTTATACACGTAAATTTACAAGCAATTAAGACTAATATCAAACGCTTAAAAGAAATGCTGCCGGAACATACCAATATAATGGCTGTTGTAAAAGCAAATGCATATGGGCATGGGGCAATTGAAGTGGCGAATACTGCCTTACAGGCAGGAGCTACACAATTAGCCGTCGCGTCTCCGGAGGAAGCGATTCAGTTAAGAGATGCAGGAATCACTGCGGATATACTTGTTCTCGGAGCTTCCCCGATCGCTTTTTTACCCTTTGCAACAGAACACAACATTACCTTAACAGCATATTCATTCGAGTGGTTATTTGCTACAAGTCACTATACAAAACCTTTTAAAGTGCATATGAAAATTGACAGCGGTATGGGGCGTCTTGGCATTGTAGAAGAAGAAGAATTAAAGAGAGCACTTGCTTTCATTAAAGAAAAAAATTGGATAGAAGTAACGGGTGTATATACCCATTTTTCGACAGCAGATGAAGAAGACGAATATCAATTAAAGAAACAAATAGCGGCTTTCGAGCGGATGCTTCGTTTATTTGAACAACGACCGGCAACCATACACTCTTCCAATAGTGCGGCAACGCTTAGAATCCCCAGTCAATATTGGGATGCTGTACGTTTTGGTATATCGATGTATGGGATTGCCCCATCATCTTGGATCGGAGAGAATCTTCCATTTCCCTTGGAAACAGCCCTTTCACTACATACAGAAGTAGTGCATGTGAAGAAAGTGAAAAAAGGTGCCACAATAGGCTATGGTGCGGAATACACGGCTTCATCGGATGAATGGATTGCAACGCTTCCGATTGGTTATGCAGATGGATTCCTTCGAAAATTGCATAACCAATTCGTTCTAATAAAAGGAAAGAGAATGCCGATTGTTGGTAAAATTTGCATGGATCAATGCATGATCCGTTTAGATGAACAAGTGAGTATCGGTGAAAAAGTGGTATTGCTAGGGAAACAAATGAATGAAGAGATTAGAATAGAAGAATGGGCAAACGCTTTGCAGACAATACCATATGAAATTTGCTGTACCTTCTCTAATAGACTCCCTAGATTATATAGTGAATAACTCTTCGACAAAACTCGTACTCCGTGCATGATTTGTCTAACCATTTCTTATAATGTCTTTTATTATGCCTCTAGTAATGGTAAGATTAAGTATATTGTCATATAGGGAAATGTTTTGTCGGAGGTGTTTGCTGTGGTAAGTGGAAAAAAGAAAAAGGAAGCAATTATCGAGCTTCCAAAGCAAATGGTTAATGAAGGAGTAAAGATTGTCAAACAATCATTAGCTACTAGTGAAAATATTGCTCGTGTCCAAGCAAATGAATACATTAAGAAAGGCCAGGCAAATCTTATAAGAGAAGCGATGATGAAAGGTTATGTTGAGATGTCTCATATAAATTTATCCATAAGTTCGGAATGTTTACATGCAGAATATGAAGCGCAACATACGACAGAGCGACTCGTAAGTGGAGGATGAAAACTTGATCGTAAAACGTGGGGACGTTTTTTTTGCAGATTTATCACCTGTAATCGGGTCTGAGCAAGGTGGAACCAGACCCGTTTTGGTGATTCAAAATGATATAGGAAATCGATTCAGTCCTACTGTTATCATCGCGGCCATTACTGCACAGATTCAAAAAGCGAAATTGCCAACACATGTAGAAATCAATGCGAAACAGTATGATTTTGAACGAGATTCAGTTATCTTGTTAGAACAATTGCGTACGATAGACAAATCTAGGTTGACGGATAAAATTACGCATTTAGATGAAGATGTTATGTGTGAGGTAGATCATGCATTAGGTATCAGCTTAGGAATTGTAAAATTTTAATACATAGACAAAACGCAATGTGTAGCCGACAAATACGCATTGTGTTTTTTATTTTTGCCTTAAAAGATGTAAAATAGCCTGATTTTCGTTAGAATATAATTACGAGTATTTAAAAGAGGAGTTGTACGATAGAATATGGACAAACAAATTGCAACATACATTCAAGTAAATATAGACAATATTTTAGAAAAGTGGAAAGTGAAAATGGAAGATGATCAAGATGACCGTTTCTTTCAAATAATGTCGGATCAAGTGGTTGATACTGCAGTTCGCGAATTTGGTGAATTGATGGTTTCTAGTTTAACAGCAAGTGAAGAGACCTACGATGAAAAGTTGAAGGATTTTTCTATTCAAATTGTTCGTTATGGCTGGTCGATCACTTTTGTGTTAAGAGCACTTACCAATTTTACCGAAGTAATCTATGAAGAAATGGAAGAAGCGGGATCGTTAAATGAAAGTAATTATAAATCATTTAGAGAAATATTGACAAAGTGGATTACTCCTCTTAATCATAGTGTGGTAGATGCTTATTCTAAAGTATGGGAAAAAACTGTGAGCTTACAAAAAATTGCATTGCAAGAACTTTCGGCATCTCTCATTCCTGTATTTGATAAAATCTCTGTCATGCCGCTAGTAGGTACGATTGATACGGAACGCGCCAAACTTATCATGGAAAACTTACTACAAGGCGTTGTAAAGCATCGTGCAGAGGTTGTGTTGATTGATATTACTGGTGTTCCTGTAGTAGATACAATGGTCGCTCATCATATTATTCAGGCGGCGGATGCAGTTCGTTTAGTAGGGGCCAAATGTATGCTTGTTGGTATACGCCCAGAAATTGCACAAACAATTGTAACGCTCGGTATAAATTTGACTGATTTTACTACGACGAGTACATTGCAAAGAGGTATGGAACAAGCTCTGGCTTTAACAAATCGAGCGATTGTAGAGGTGGATTCATAATGATGGCAAGAATTCCAATTTTAAAACTAAGAGACTGCTTAATCGTTTCTATCCAATGGGAATTAGATGATCAAACTGCGTTAGCATTCCAAGAAGATTTATTGGCCAAATTGCATACAACTGCTGCAAGAGGAGTAGTACTTGATTTGACTCCAATTGACTTTATTGATTCGTTCATCGCAAAAGTACTTGGAGATGTCATTAATATGTCTGGCTTAATGGGGGCAAAAGTAGTTATTACAGGTATACAGCCTGCCGTTGCCATTACATTAATCGAACTAGGTATTAGACTAGAAAACGTTGTAACGGCGTTAGATTTAGAAAATGGATTGGAAAAATTAGAACGAGAATTGGAGGACTAATCCATTATGAACTTAAGGTCTTCTGTTGATATTATAACGGAGTGGGACATCGTTGCTGCTAGGCAGCTTGGAAGAAATGAAGCGAAAGATGTTGGTTTCGGTACAGTTGACCAAGCTAGAATTACAACAGCGATTAGTGAACTTGCTCGTAATATTTATTTATATGCTGGAAAAGGAAACATAGAAATAAAACAAATTACAGAAGGCAATCTTAAAGGGTTATTAGTTATTGCATCCGACAAGGGTCCAGGCATTGCAGACGTTCGCAAAGTGATGGAAGATGGGTTTACAACATCAGGGGGATTAGGGGCTGGATTACCTGGAGTGAAAAGGCTCATGGATAACTTTAAGATTGAAACGGTAGTAGGCGAAGGAACGGTGATTACAGCAACCAAGTGGATGAGGTAGTTAGGAAGGATGGAGTAAATAATGCCTCAAGAATTTAAAAAGCAATATAAAGAAATATTAGAACAGTATATATTAAGACAGACGGAACATAATTTATACGAAGGGCAAAATATTAGTAGGCAACTTATTCAGAAGAATATCTCTCCTGAGGAAGTAATTAGCATACATAAGGCGTCTTTAGAAGAGATTATGCTGGATTTACCAAAAGAAGTATGGCATTCATTTGATCTACTCATTGAAGTGATGGTTCGTTATGGGTTAGCACTCAAAGAACACCAAACGTTAATCCAAAAACAGCAGAATATCAAAATGGAAATGGAACTTGCTGCGAATGTGCAACAAACATTACTGAAAACGAAAGTACCGAAAATAGTAGATTTAGATATCGGCATGATTTCTGTGCCTGCAAAAGAAATGAACGGAGATTACGCGCACTTTTTGCATGACAGTGAACATGTAGGGATAGCAGTAGCAGACGTTATCGGAAAAGGTATTCCTGCAGCGTTGTGTATGTCTATGATTAAATATGGGATGGACAGTCTGGACGGGGCAGAAACAAATCCAGTAGTTGTGTTAGATGTGATCAACCGAATCGTGGAGAAAAGTGTAAGCGACTCAATGTTTATATCGATGTTTTACGGAAAATATGATACGCCGAAAAGTGAATTTACGTATGCTTCGGCAGGACATGAACCACCACTTTTTTACTGTTCGGAGTCATCTAGTTTTTCTGAATTACAGGCGAAAGGTCTACTGTTAGGTGTTATTCCAAATGTAAAGTATGAACAACATTCCATCACCCTAAATAAAGGCGACTTTGTTGTGATGATGACAGATGGGGTAACGGAATGCCGTTCAAAAGAGGGCTTTATCGAACAGCAAACGATTATGGATATTATTGAAAATGTAAAAGATCAACCTGCCCAGGAAATGGTAGAATATGTGTTTCATAAGTTGGAAGAATTGCAAGACTTTGAACAACGAGATGACTTCACCCTTGTGATTTTCAAGAAAGTATAATCTTTTATAGCAAAGGATGTTTAACTTTAGTTGAATGGTGGTATAAAAAACACATATAGATAAAACGGGGGATAAAATACATGAATATTTCAGTAAAGCTACAACAAAAAGATTTGCTAATAGTTAACGGTATCATTTCAGGAGAAATTGATGCATTTACAGCGCCAGTTCTAAGAGAAAAACTATCTGAGATTGATCTTAAAGAAAACCTTCAAGTAATCATAGACTTATCAGATGTATCTTATATGGACAGTACAGGATTAGGAGTATTTGTTGGCTTTTATAAGAGTGTTAATGCTTCCAATGGTCATATGGAGTTAATCGGTCTTTCATCTCGTTTAAAACGATTGTTTGATATTACTGGTTTAGGCGAAATAATGGATATTCAAGCAAGTAGTGGAGAGGTGAAAATAGATGAAACCGTTTGATTATGTAGAAATTCGAATACCTGCAAAGCCACAATATGTAAGTGTAGCGCGTTTAACTATTTCGGGTTTAGCCAATCGAGTTGGATTTACATATGACGATATAGAGGATTTAAAAATAGCTGCGAGTGAGGCAATCACAAATGCAGTACAGCATGCCTATTCCGAAGATGAGGATGGCGAAGTTGTAATTGGATGTGCAATGTACGAAAGCAAAATTGAAATCATGGTAGCAGATCATGGAAAGAGTTTTGACTTCGAAGAAACGAAAGCGCAAGTTGGACCTTATAGTGAAATGGAGGAAGTATCCTTTTTAAGAGAAGGTGGGCTTGGGTTATATTTAATCGAAACATTAATGGACGAAGTAAAAGTCCATCAACAGGAAGGCATAACTGTATTTATGACGAAGCATGTCGGAATAGAGCAGGTGGATGGTAATGTCAAACACGTCTCTTCCTAACAAGCAATCCAAGGAAAAAATCCTAGAATGGATAAGTGAATATCAACAAACAGAGAGTGAAGAAGCTCAGACCAATTTAGTCTTAAATTACACTAGATTGGTTGAGTCTATTTCCAGAAAATATTCCAATGGTAAATCCCATCATGAGGATATTGTACAAGTTGGGATGGTAGGACTGCTCGGTGCAATACGGAGATATGATCCAACATTTGGTAAAAACTTTGAGGCATTCGCTATTCCAACAATCATAGGCGAGATTAAACGCTTTCTTCGAGACAAAACATGGGCAGTGCATGTACCAAGGAGAATAAAAGAACTTGGACCTAGAATTAGAGCAGCAGTAGAAACACTTACAATTGAATTTCAACGCTCTCCTTTAGTTCCCGAAATTGCCGAGTATTTAAATGTGGAAGTAGAAGATGTATTAGAAGCGATGGAAATGGGAAAAAGCTATCAAGCATTATCAATGGATCACTCTCTTGAATCCGATTCAGATGGAAGTACGATTACGTTATTTGATGTAATTGGAAAAGCAGACGGGGAATTCGAAAAGACAGATCAACGTTTACTTGTAGCCAATGCTCTTGGTGTGTTATCTGAACGTGAAAAGGAAGTAATTCAACTTACATATATGGAGCAACTGAGCCAAAAGGAAACAGGAGATCGACTTGGGATTTCACAAATGCATGTTTCGAGAATTCAAAGAAAAGCGATCAAAAAATTGCAAGAGGCAATATTAGCGTCAGGTGGAGTAGTTAAGTGAAAAATCTTTCAGACGAGAACGTAGAGTTATTAGTGTTTCAAGAAGCCAAGTCTGGTAATTTAGAATCGGGAGATACATACTATGTATCTAAAAACGAAGATTTCATGTTATGCGCTATTGCCGACGGTTTAGGGAACGGACCTATTGCAAAAGAATCTGCGGATATTATTCCAGAAATACTGGAGAAATACCCTGAAGAGTCACTTGATGAATTATTATTACTATGCAACGAACGGATGGTTCAAAAAAGAGGAGCGGCTGTTGCTCTCGTGAAAATCGATTACAGACTCCAAACGATATCCTATAGTTGCATAGGAAATATTAAGTTTTATATGTACCAACAAGAAACAGATAAAATGATTTACCCGCTACCTGTGATGGGCTATTTATCAGGTAGGAAACAAAAAGTAAAAACACAAACTTACGCATGTAAGAAAAATGACTTATTCATATTACATTCGGATGGTGTGAATATGAATAGTCCTAAAAAAACGATTAAAAGCGCACGAAACGCCAGGTGTCTCTACCATTCAGTTCTCGAATCCATTGAACATGGCGATGACGCGACTTTTATAGTAGGAAGCTTACTCTAGAAGATTAGAGTAAGCTTTTTTGTGTTAAAATATAACTTATACGGAAAGGGTGTGTTTGTTTTGGAAATAAAGAAAATGCTACAGCTCGTTTCTAAAGAAACAGGCGTAAAATCAACGCAAGCTGAACAGGTTATCAAATTATTAGAAGAAGGAAATACAGTTCCTTTTATAGCGCGTTATAGAAAAGAACAGACGGGATCTTTAGATGAGGTTCAAATAAAAGCAATTGAAGATCGCTACAACTACATACAACAATTAGAGCAGCGAAAAGAAGAAGTGATTCGTCTCATTGATGAACAAGGAAAGTTAACGGAAGAACTAAGCAGCGCTATCCAAAATGCAACCGTTCTACAACGATTGGAAGATTTATATCGTCCATTCAAACAAAAACGTAGAACAAAAGCGACTATTGCCAAAGAAAAAGGCTTAGAGCCACTTGCAAGCTTGTTAATGACTTTCCCTAAAGAGTCAATTGTTGTTCTAGCAAAAGACTTTTTGAATGAGGAACTAGAAGTGCTTACAATAGAAGATGCTCTTCAAGGAGCAAGAGACATTCTCGCGGAGCAATTTGCAGATGATGCAAAAATTCGCGAACAAATACGGAACATCTCACGTGCAGATGGACTAATGATTAGTTCTGTAAAAAAAGCAGAATTAGACGAAAAGAATGTATATGAAATGTACTATGAATACGAAGAACCGGTTAAAAAAATTGTACCACATCGTATTTTAGCGCTGAATCGCGGAGAAAAAGCGGATGTACTAAAAGTAAGCATTCAAGTTCCAATCAATAAAGTAACGACAGTCATGCAAACAGAATGGGTACCAACTCATTCATCAAGTGAAGCAGTAGAACATGTAAAACTGTCAATAGAAGATTCGTACAAACGATTAATACAACCTTCTGTAGAGCGTGAAATTCGAACGGAACTGACAGAAAAAGCAGAAGCGCAAGCAATTCATATTTTCTCTGAGAACTTGCGAAACCTTTTATTACAACCACCTTTAAAGGGGAAAGTAATTCTTGGAGTCGATCCTGCATACCGTACCGGCTGTAAACTAGCAGTAGTTGATGACACTGGTAAACTACTAGAGGTTTCCGCAATATATCCGCACGCACCGAAAATGGATGTAGAAGGTTCCAAAAAGAAAGTTCTTTCTTATATTAAGAAGTATCCAATTTCGTTGATCGCTATTGGCAACGGCACCGCTTCTCGTGAAACAGAGCAGTTTATAGTAGATTGTCTTAAAGAAGTGGATGGTGATGTGGCTTACGTGATTGTCAACGAAGCGGGAGCAAGTGTATATTCTGCCTCCGAAACCGCAAGACATGAGTTCCCTGACCTTCAAGTGGAGCAGCGAAGCGCTGTGTCAATCGCGAGAAGATTGCAAGATCCTTTAGCAGAACTGGTGAAAATAGATCCAAAAGCGGTAGGGGTAGGACAGTACCAGCACGACGTATCGCAGAAGAGATTATCCGAGTCACTCTCTTTTATAGTAGAAACTGCTGTTAACCAAGTAGGAGTTAACGTAAACACTGCATCTGCATCCCTGTTACAATACGTTTCAGGGCTATCCAAAACAGTCGCGGAAAACGTAGTGAATTTACGGAATGAGCAAGGAAGATTCACTTCTAGAGCACAACTAAAGAAAATACCTCGTCTAGGTGCGAAAACATATGAGCAAGCAATCGGATTTTTACGAGTACCAGATGCAAAAAATCCGTTCGACGCAACAGGAATTCATCCTGAAAGTTATAAGGCTGCTGAACAAGTTTTAGCAATCGTTGGCCTGAAAAAAGAACAAATTGGCTCTAAAGAAGCGGAAGAAGCTTTAAAAAACATATCTATAGAAGAAGTAAGTAAAGAATTAGAAATTGGCGACATTACATTAAAAGATATCGTAGACACATTGATCAAACCAGCGCGTGATCCACGAGAAGCTTTCCCGCAACCTATTCTGAAAACAGATGTACTTAAAATGGAAGATCTAAAAGCAGGAATGGAACTCCAAGGAACAGTTAGGAATGTAGTAGATTTTGGTGCCTTTGTAGATGTAGGGGTAAAACAGGATGGACTAGTCCACATTTCCAAATTGAAAAAAGGCTTTGTAAAACACCCGCTGGATGTAGTTTCGTTAGGTGATATAGTAACAGTATGGGTAGATCAATTCGATGCGAATAAAGGAAGAATTGCACTTACAATGCTTCCTCCAGAGCAACAAGTGTAATAAATGAGGGGTTGTCCAATGCTAAGGCATTGGACAATCTTTTTAAAACAGGAGTGGAACAGCATATGACAGATGAAAAATTGACTGAATTAGTTTGTAGTGTATCAAAAGAAGTTTTTAGGAAAGACTTTCGACATGATGCTTATTTTAATAAACGTCTTCGCACGACAGGTGGGAGATATATGTTAAGAACACATCATATAGAAATTAATCCGCTTGTTTTTGAAAAACACGGGATGGATGAATTGATCGGGGTGATCAAGCATGAGCTTTGTCATTATCATTTACATATAGAAGGAAAAGGGTATAAACATCGAGATGGAGATTTTAGAGAGCTTTTAAAAAGAACTAATTCTCCAAGATTTTGTTCAACTCTTGTAGAGCAGAATGAGAGAGTAAGAAGTAAAATCTACACATATAAATGCGTAAAATGCTCTTTGTTATATAATCGGAAAATTCGTTTAAATACGAGCAAATACAGATGTGGCAAGTGTTTGGGAGACCTTATTTTAGTTTCTTCAAAAAAACTTAAATAAATTCCATAAAAGTAGTTGACGTTTTGTAAAAGGCTCTCTATAATAGAAAAAGTCGAGAAGAACAAAACGACAAAAAATATTCCGAAGTAGCTCAGTGGTAGAGCAATCGGCTGTTAACCGATTGGTCGTAGGTTCGAGTCCTACCTTCGGAGCCATTATATGGCCCCTTGGTCAAGCGGTTAAGACACCGCCCTTTCACGGCGGTAACACGGGTTCGAATCCCGTAGGGGTCATTTCGATTGTATATCTTTAAAGGTCCCGTGGTGTAGCGGTTAACATGCCTGCCTGTCACGCAGGAGATCGCCGGTTCGATCCCGGTCGGGACCGCCATGTTGGGGTATAGCCAAGCGGTAAGGCAACGGATTTTGATTCCGTCATGCCCTGGTTCGAATCCAGGTACCCCAGCCATTTATTTGTACGAGCCATTAGCTCAGTTGGTAGAGCATCTGACTTTTAATCAGAGGGTCGAAGGTTCGAGTCCTTCATGGCTCATCATTTATTGTTGACAAGCTTAGTTGAAAAGAGTATAGTAAGACTTGTCCTAACTAATAACTACGCGGTCGTGGCGGAATGGCAGACGCGCTAGGTTGAGGGCCTAGTGGGGGATAACCCCGTGGAGGTTCAAGTCCTCTCGGCCGCACCAAAGCACACATTAAGCGCCCGTAGCTCAATTGGATAGAGCGTCTGACTACGGATCAGAAGGTTGTGGGTTCGACTCCTGCCGGGCGCGCCAAACAAACAATAATATGAAACTTTATATATGCGGGTGTAGTTTAGTGGTAAAACCTCAGCCTTCCAAGCTGATGATGAGAGTTCGATTCTCTTCACCCGCTCCATTATTTAAACCATGAACATTGAAAACTGAACATGCAAAACGTTAAGATATATAGCTTATTGATTAATTTCATAAGCAAACAAATTTGACATCATTTAATGATGATGCCAGCAAAACAACATGAGCTTTTTAAGTTCTCTATTATGGAGAGTTTGATCCTGGCTCAGGACGAACGCTGGCGGCGTGCCTAATACATGCAAGTCGAGCGAATGACGAAGAAGCTTGCTTCTTCTGATTTAGCGGCGGACGGGTGAGTAACACGTGGGCAACCTGCCCTGTAGATTGGGATAACTCCGGGAAACCGGGGCTAATACCGAATAATCCATTTCCTCACATGTGGAGATGTTAAAAGACGGTCTCGGCTGTCACTACAGGATGGGCCCGCGGCGCATTAGCTAGTTGGTGAGGTAACGGCTCACCAAGGCGACGATGCGTAGCCGACCTGAGAGGGTGATCGGCCACACTGGGACTGAGACACGGCCCAGACTCCTACGGGAGGCAGCAGTAGGGAATCTTCCACAATGGACGAAAGTCTGATGGAGCAACGCCGCGTGAGTGAAGAAGGTTTTCGGATCGTAAAACTCTGTTGTGAGGGAAGAACAAGTACGAGAGTAACTGCTCGTACCTTGACGGTACCTCATTAGAAAGCCACGGCTAACTACGTGCCAGCAGCCGCGGTAATACGTAGGTGGCAAG
>NZ_JBIWFB010000005.1:0-312668 GCF_044762855.1 Psychrobacillus sp. NPDC096389
TTTTTAATACCTAAAAACAAAGCCCTGGAAATTTTACTGTTCGTAAAATTTCCAGGGCTTTTCATTTTTCAAGATGGGTTTTGTCCCAGCCTCTTACTCACTGCATCGTTATTGGGTAATATCAATACTTTATAATTGTTATTTAGGATAATAGGTAAATCCCGGATATTTAACAACAGGATGCTTCACTTTATTTAGTGCATTCAATAATTCTGGTCCCACATGCAAATTGCTTTTCACTAGGTCCCGCGGTGTAAGTGCCATCCATTGGTTTAAGGACACATCAACAAATCTGTCGCTTTTGAACATTTCCAAAAACCATAAAGTTTGGTCACCCGTGTTCTGAATATAGTGGCCATTAGCGAAGGGGACATAACCAACATCGCCAGCTCTGTAATCAAATGTGCGAGCAGCGCCATTCCCAGTAAATACCGTCATACGGCCCTGCCCTGAAAGATAATACTGCCATTCATCATTATTCGGATGCCAATGCAGTTCTCTCATTGCCCCCGGTTCAACTTCCACAAGTGCCGCTGCGATATTTTTGGATACAGGAAAATTAGTAGAGTCTACGATTCGTACGCTACCGCCAGGCATTTTCATTGGTTTTTGTGCTAACAACTGATGTGTAAAACTTTGAGGAATGGTTCCGTAAGGAGATTCAACCTTTTCACTTTCAAGAGGGCCTGGAACTTTGTCCTGATAAATATATACTTGCTTAGAAGGAATATGGTCAAAGGTATTAATAGGAACTCCAAAATTAGCAGACAGTACATCTTTTGGCGTGTGTGCAAACCAATCAGAGATAGATAAAGTACTAAGATCCGAAAATTTTCCATCATCGAAAACGAGAAGAAACTCGCAATGTTCCAATCCCTGAATCGAATGGGGAAGTCCAGGGGGAAAGTACCAAAGATCTCCTGGTCCTACGTCAGCAATAAAATTTCTGCCTTCACTATCGATGGATGTGATTCGCGCTCGACCTATTATCATATAGGCCCATTCTGCTTGAAGATGCCAATGTAATTCTCGTACACCACCAGGCGTCAAGCTCATGTTAACTCCTGCAAGCGTAGTAGCGATAGGAAGTTCCCTAACGGTGATTTCTCGTGACCATCCTCCAAAATTTAATTTCATCGCAGTGTCTGAAAACGAAAACTTCATGTTAGGGAGCAAGCCAGCATCTGTTTTGGGTGGAACTAACAAGTCAGGATTTTCAAGATCTCGCATTACATCTCGTGGTCCCGTATCATATCCTCCCGCTCCGTCATTTCGAATCGGTTGTGGGATATGAGCGTATATATCTCGATCTTGTTCAGGATTATCCAATTCATAGACTCCTCTCCGTGTTTCGAATTCTTTTCTAATCTGATATATGATAAGGATTCTGTGTAAATGACTGTCAGATTTTCACCAAAAACTGCAAGAAAAAAGTAAACCGCCCTTAAGCTCCCAAGCAGAGGACAGTTTACTATGAATTTTGCCGATCACTTTGAAAGTAGGATTTTTCCATAAGAGATAAATCTTTTTTATTATTCATGGTGCCGTATTTTTGAAAATACAAGCACTATTTTATCTAAGAAAGCTCCTAGTATAATCCCTACAGCATATCGAAGTAAATCTACTGTAAGAAATCCTTTTCCGAATATTAATGCTCCTAGAGAAGTAGCGCGAATCTGCTTCATCCAATCTCCTTGATACAGCTGGCTACATTCAATGGCAAAACTAAAAATGAAACTAAGGAAAATTGCTATTACTAAGCTTTTCCGGACTAAAAGAAAACGAAATTCAAAATAGACCATCATAGCCCAAATAATGTCTCCTGCGTTTTCTGCTACAAATGGTGAAAGAAAGTAGCTATATTTCCTTGAGGCTAGTCCAAAGAAAATGGTTGTAAAAACCGCGAGTATATAAGCAAATCTACATTTAGGATAATAAAAGTTGATGTATTCACTTTTGGGAATCAATTATATCACTCTTTAGATAGTAGTATTTTTTTCAATATACAAGTTTTAAATGAGGGGAGCAAGGATTCAATGAAGAATCATCGATAATACAGTTACGTTTGGGAATTATAAACTTAACATAACTGGAAGGTGATGAAAATGAAAAAAACTATATTCTTTCTCCTGCTTTTTTTGTCTATTTTTCAGACAGCAAATGGAACTGATGAACTAAGTCCTTACGAAGAAACATACCCCGAAATTGGATATAAGACAGTTGAAGCAGCATTAAACGAGATGGAACAACATTTTAAGAAAGAACTCCAATTGCCACTTCGTGTGCCCCCGATAGCATTTACGCATTATTTTGGAAGGTTTAATGATCTAGATGGAGACCTCAATGATTTATTTGAAGTAACGTTCATACATGATCAGTTGTCAGAAAATCATTATAAGATTGATGTTCGGCCTACTAAATATAAAATTCTAATGAAAGAAAAGGATGTACTAAAATCATATACATAAAAAAATGGAGAGCGGGCAATGTATATGCCAATTTCAGGTTTTAATGTGCTTGTATTTGAAAAAGATGAATGGCAGTATATGCTAAGCATTAACAAAAAAGTTTCAGATAAAGTTACTCCTGAACACTTGGTGGATATTGCTAATTCCATCAATTATTAAACGGAATAGAAAAATTCAAAGGACGCATCAGCATTTAGGGCTGTATACCGTCCTTTTATTTTGTATAAAAAGTAAAGTAAAGCATTCAAAAAGTAAAATGAACTATACAAAAAGACAAATAAACTATACAATGAAAAGAGAACGTTTGGAGGGAGCAGTTTGCTAAAAAATCGAGTAAAGGAATTAAGGGCTAGATTCAACTTCACGCAAGGTGATCTTGCAGAAAAAACGGGCGTAACAAGACAGACAATTGTTTCCTTAGAAAAAGGTAGCTATACTCCATCATTACTGCTTGCAATGAATATAGCAGAAGTATTTGGGGAACCGATTGAACAAATTTTTTACAAGGAGGACGATGTGAAATGAGGATGTATGTGACAGTTCTTTTGAGGTGTTTGCTTTTTACAGCAATGGCGCTAAGTGTGTATGATTATGTGAAAATTAATCAATATTTTGAGCTATTTGGACGTGGTTATATCGATGAATTCTCTGTATATATTAGTACATGGAGAGGAACTTTTTTATCCATTGTTACTATACTTTTAATTATCTTTAATGTGATTGATTTTATCGTAGTAAAGAAAAAGAAAAATGCTCTATTAAAGGAATATATTCTATCTGAATATGATGTTTCGGATGAGCGAGCTGTTGAAATCACTGGCAAAGCTGTTCGTTATGCATTTGTTTTTATTATATTCTACACGATTGTTCTTCTAGCGTCGTATATGCTTATACCCAATTATTTTCTCGATTATCCATGGTATCCGATATTTACAACCGCTTCGATACCGGTTTTTGGTTTGATCATTTATTTAGTGACATTTAAATATTTTCATGCTCGGTAAGGGAGGATTCCATGAGGACTTTATTAATAACTATTATTTTACGCATTCTTTTAATTATTTCATTTGCAGTACACATGTTTCCTTCTGTAAAATCATCTCAACTTTCAAAAATGCTTATGAATAATCAAATAAGTTACGAGTTTTATGTGGAAAATAATACCCATAGTATTTATTACTCCATTCCATTTTTTATCCTTGTATTGCTAAATGCTTGGTTCATATATTCTAATTCTAAAAAAAGGAATAAAGGTAGAATACTAATGAAAGAAATAGTCATCCCAGAAGTAAACCTGGATGACGATGAAAGAGAATCTGAAATTACAGGTAGGTCGGCGAAAGCGGCGTTTTCCGTTGTTATTGTTTGCTCTTTTCTTTTATTATCAATTTTCCCAATGGCTACAACATTTTTCGGTGAACTAATAGCCTATTCGGTATTTGCGGTTGCTGCACTACCCATAGTTGGTCTATTAACTTACTTAATCACCTATAAAGTGCTATATTCTAGGTGAAAAAGGAGAGTTGAAACGTGGAAGAAATAAATATGGAAATCCTTCCAATACCTATTAGAGAACTATTAACATACGCTACGTCTGCAAATAAAATTGATGAGGAGTATAAGCTTTATCAAGAAAAGGAAAATAGAAAATTGTATGGATACAAGCAAGTTGAACAATTTGTTGGCTGTATTGGAGTTGAATTGACAATGGGCAATACTTGTACTATAAGACAGATTGCCGTATCTCCATCAGAAAGAGGACGTGGAATAGGGGAGAGGATGATAGATTTTATTAATGACCATCATTCTCTCTCCATCATTTCTGCTGAAACAGATCAAGATGCAGTAGATTTTTATAAAAAAATGGGATTTACTATTACAAGCCTAGGAGAAAAATATCCAGGGGTGGAACGTTTTTATTGCGAATTCTTAAAAACCGACAAATAAAATAATTATTTTAAACTGGGGGATTTACGATGGGCTACGAAAGAGCATTGGAACAATATATAAGTGCGACAAATACGCATGATTTCAACAATGTGCGAAAAATTCTTCACGAAAATGCAATTTACTGGTTTTCAGATAAGACTTGTACAACTAATAGTGGGATTCAACGTTATTTTGAAAACGCATGGAATCTTATAAAAGAAGAGGTCTATTCAGCCGAAGATGTTAAGTGGATTACAGTAGATGAAGGATCCGCAACATGCATTTATACTTATCGATACAAGGGATATTACAATGATGAATTTGTTTCTGGTAGTGGAAGGGCAACGAACGTATTCATAAAAGTAGATGATGGAAAATGGAAACTAATTCATGAACATTTAAGTAGCCTATAAAATAGAAAACAGGAAATATATAGTTGCATTATGCAAGTATTTGTTATATAAATAAAATAGAGGTGAAAGTCATGGAAAATAAACGTGAATTATTCCAAGTTCTAACACGACGATTTGGATTATTAAATAAAAATTGTTGTTCTATTGGAACCGTGGATATTTCATCTGTTCAAAGTCACGTACTTTATGAAATTGACAGGCAACATGAACCTTCTATGCTACAAGTAGCAGATGCATTAGCAATGGATATTACAACTTTTAGCCGTCAGATTCAGAAATTAGTAAAGATGGAATTAGTAAAAAAAACACCTTCCGTACGAGATAAGAGGATCTACATTTTAAGTTTAACAGTACAAGGAAAGTTCGTTGCTACATCAATCGATCAAACGATGAATGCTTATTTGGATGAAGTGTTTTCACATATGAATGAATTCGAGCGTGAAACAGTCATTCGTTCGATAGAGTTACTAAATAAAGCTATGTCGAAATCGAATGTTTGCAGTTCTTCTTTCTGTTAAATCCATCAATAGTTGCATTATACAAGTAAATTAAAATGTTACATATATATTACGGGTGCCAGGCACCCGTAATATATATGTAACAAGAAATAGTTTGGGGGCTTCAACATGACGGATGCGATTTTGGCATCTATGATTTTTCTTCTGACACTAACTTTAGTTATTTGGCAACCTAGAAACTTATCCATTGGATGGTCAGCATGTGGTGGGGCTTTAATTGCTTTATTGGTTGGGGTAGTAGGATTTCAAGATGTACAAGAAGTAATAGGAATTACGTGGAATGCAACTTTAACATTTGTTGCGATTATTATCATTTCACTGATTTTAGATGAAATTGGGTTGTTTGAGTGGGCAGCTCTTCATATGGTGAAGGCAGCTAAAGGTAGTGGCGTGAAGATGTTCGTATATGTGAGTATATTAGGGGCAATTGTGGCAGCATTTTTTGCCAATGATGGTGCGGCACTTATACTAACACCCATAGTACTTGCGATGGTTCGGCATTTGAATTTTAAAGAGAAGATGATTTTTCCGTTTATTATGGCGAGCGGGTTTATTGCAGATACGACATCTCTGCCTTTTGTTGTGAGTAATTTGGTGAATATTGTATCGGTAGATTTCTTTGGTATTGGATTTGCGGAATATGCGTATCGGATGTTTATTCCAAATTTGTTTTCGTTAATAGCAACTATAACAGTGTTATATATCTATTTTAGAAAAAGCATTCCGAAAGTATATGATTTATCAAAACTAAGATCACCTTCTGAAGCGTTAAAAGATATAAGAATGTTTCACCTATCTTGGGGTGTTTTAGCTATATTACTTGTTGGTTATTTTATAAGTGAATTTATAGAAATACCTATATCCATTATTGCAGGGGTAATTGCTTTGTTATTTTTATTTATGGCGAGGAGAAGTCATGCTGTGAATACAAAAGCCGTTGTAAAAGGAGCTCCATGGAGTATCGTATTTTTCTCCATTGGTATGTATGTGGTTGTTTATGGCCTAGGCAATGCTTGGTTGACGGTTTCTTTGGCAAGCATCATTCAATTTATAGCGGACCAAGGATTGTTAGTTGCAACGATAGGGATGGGCTTTATAGCGGCGTTTTTATCTTCGGTTATGAATAATTTACCAACCGTAATGATTGATGCATTGGCAATAGCAGAAACAAATACTTCTGGTCAAATACGTGAAGCACTAATTTATGCAAATGTGATTGGATCGGATTTAGGTCCGAAAATTACTCCAATTGGTTCCCTTGCAACATTAGTGTGGCTACATGTTTTATCTCAAAAAGACATCAAGATTTCATGGGGCACTTATTTTAAAACTGGAATTGTATTAACGATCCCAATTCTATTTATCACGTTAATAGGATTATATGTAACATTATTAATTTTCTAAAGGAGAAGGAAATGGCGACTAACAAAACAATATACTTTCTTTGTACAGGAAATTCTTGCAGAAGCCAAATGGCAGAAGGCTGGGCAAAGAAATATTTAGGAGAACAATGGAGTGTGTACAGTGCTGGTATCGAAGCACATGGGCTTAATCCGAATGCAGTAAAAGCAATGAAAGAAGTTGGAATGGATATTTCGGATCAAACTTCCAATATTATTGATCCTGTTATACTAAACAATGCAGATTTAGTCGTCACTTTATGCGGAGATGCTGCAGATAAATGCCCAATGACTCCGTCCCATGTAAAAAGAGTACATTGGGGATTTGAGGATCCAGCGAAAGCAGAAGGAACAGATGAAGAAAAATGGTCTTTCTTTCAACGTGTCCGAGATGAGATTGGAGAAAAAATTATACAATTTGCAAATACCAAGAGCAATTGATTTCCTCTTTTTTGAGGAAGGGGCGAAGCGTATACTATTCCAGTAAGATTCAAATTCTTTAGTACAAACAAACTAAAAAAGCACTGGAATAAACAGTTGAAATGTATCATAGCTTGTACAATTAAAACAGAACGTATGTGTGGTATAATAATAGAGTAATAATATAGCGTGTTCATGGGTGGTCGGCATTTCCTATTAACTATACTTGGATTTAATCAAGAGTAGAGAAAGGAGATGCTGCTATATGACAACTTTCGAAACTTTGATGTTCGCCGTAGCGTTCGCTGGTTTGATCGTTTCCATACTTACTTTTTCAAAAGAAAAAAAGTAAACCACCCCTGAGCTTGCCGGCAATTGGGTGGTTTACTAATCTTAACTGCTGATCGCCTTTGAAGCGATACTATATTATTACTGGAACGTTTGGTGTTGTCGCACCAAGCGTTCTTTTTATTTTATCCTGATTCTACTACGATTATAACATCATTTAATAGTTTGAGTAAATAAAAGCAATCGATCATCTGAAATACTAAGCGAAGTGTCCATTCCTAACTTCCGAAATTTTGGGTTACGGCTTTCTGAAGCAGTCAATCGTTAGTTAGATAGATTGAAACTTTTTGTCAGACAGATCGTAAACAGTCATAGGGAGGCGAGCACGTGAAAAAGTATTTGCTGTTCATTATGAGTTTTGCTGTATTATTTTTTGTATTCCAACTAAGCCTAGATATGCTGCTTACACTATTTTATACACCAGAAATAACTTCGATTGGAACTGGCATGTATTCCGAAGTGGAATTCGGAAATGCATCACTCGGTTATTTAGTTGGTACACTTTTCGTTGCTACCATAGTGTTTTTCTTTCACAAAAATTTACTTTCCCCAAAAATGCATTTATTTGAGCGTGTTCAGTTGATGGAAACGCTTTTTTCTATAAAGAGAGGTGATTGATTTGACTATACATTATGTAGAATATGGAGATAAAAATGATCCACTATTGATCTTTTTGCACGGCGGGGGAGTAAGCGGCTGGATGTGGGATAAACAAGTACAATATTTCTCTCAATACCACTGTATCGTACCAGATTTGCCAGAACAAGGGCAGAGTACAATCGGACCTAACTTTTCCATCCAAACAAGTGCTGAACAACTCATCGAGCTTATCAAGGAAAAAGCAAATGGCCAAAAAGTAAGTGTTATTGGGTTTTCCTTAGGGGCTCAAATTACACTTCAAATATTAAGTTTGGAACCAGATTTAGTTGATCATGCCATGATCAATAGCGCATTAGTAAGACCTGTTCCCTTGGCAAAACAGCTAATTGGCCCTTCTATTCGATTAACATTCCCATTAATAAAAAACAAATCGTTCTCAAAAATCCAATCTAAAACACTCTATATAAAAGAAGATTACTTCGACAAATATTATAAAGAAAGTAGTCAAATGAAAGTTGAAACCCTTATTAGAATTTTAGAAGAAAACATGTCCTTTAGACTGCCCAAAGACTTTCCAAAAGCAAAAGGAAAAATTCTGGTGACAGTTGGAGAAAAGGAAAAACCGGTGATGAAAAAGTCTGCAATGGATATTGTAAAAAGTAATCCAAATTGTAAAGGCGTAATACTCTCTAATGTTGGTCACGGAATTTCTTTAGCAAATCCTACTTACTTTAATCGAATGATCGAAACATGGATACAGGAAGGTAATGTGCCAAAAGAAGGCATAATTTCCATGTAAGGCTCGTACATATATATTAGGAAGGGCAGCATATACAATTTATCATGCTACCCTTTTTTGCCTATCGAAAATAATATGTCGAAATCCGATCGATGAAGTCTTTCTCCAAATCCCCTTGCTTTTTCACAATAATGTAAGTAGAAACGGATGGTAATTCAAATAGATCAAAATGGGGTTGCATCACTTTCCCTTCAATTAGCTCCCTTCTGACGATCGAGTGGGGCAAAAAAGAAACACCTAGTCCGTCTCGGATGAATCTTTTCGTTATATGGGCTTGTGTTACTTTCATCGTTCGAAGACTGACGATGTGTTTATTCAGTTGCAATAAAAGATCTTCCCAAAAGACCGGATGATGATGCGTAAATAGATAATTTTGCTGCAGTACATCTTTTATATCAATTGGTGGACCAGTTTCTTCATCATATTCATCAAAAGGCATAATAAATAATATAGGATCCTCATAGATTGGAATGGACTGGATATTTCTTCGCTGTGCTTGTAGTGCTGAAACGCCGATATTGACTTCCCCTTGCTCCACAAGTTGCTCAATATGATGCGACTCTTCTATACGAATACTTATTTCCACATCGGGGTGACGTTTCATAAAAGAACGTAAAACATTTGGTAAGATCGTTTCCGCCATGAGTGGGGAGATAGCAATACTCCAGTTACGACGATATCCTTGGGCAAATGCTTGTACTTTTCCTACACTGTTTTCAATACGATTCACGATTTGTTCCGCCTCTGGTAAAAAGAACTTTCCTGCGTCTGTTAGTGACACACGATTATTTTGTCTCTCGAAAAGAGGGGTACCTAAATGCTCTTCCAATAACCGAATATGCACAGTAACACTCGGTTGGGACAACATTAATTTTTCGGATGCTTTTCGAAAATTAAGCGTTTCCGCTGCAATGCAAAATGTTTTCAGCCATTGATACTCCATAGTTCCACCTACTTGATTAATAATATTAATTAACTTAATTATATATATTTAATTTTCATTATCAACTAACGCTCATATACTGAATAAAAGGAGATGGTTAAATATGTATCAACGAGGACTAAAAGACATTGTAGCGGTGCATACAAACATCGCATCTGTAGAAGGAAACATAGGGGAGCTAAGGTATCGTGGGGTTAAAGTAAATGAATTAGTACCGAACCTTTCGTTTGAGGAGCTGGCAAACTTTCTTTGGACTGGAAAGAGGACAAGTTCTACCCTGCATAACGATCGAGAACTTCCAAAACATATTAAAAATATAATCGATTCACTTCCAAAAGAAACTACATTAATGGATGCCATGAGAACTGCAATTTCTGCGTATGCTCATAAGGAATTCAAGGAAAAAACGATACAAGAACAAGCAGTCATTTTAACAACGGCACTTCCAATCATTGTGGCAAGGCATTACCGAAATCAACATGACCTTCCAATAGTGGATCCAGATAAGCAGTTATCCCATACTGCCAACTATTTATGGATGTTAAATGGGGAACTGCCGAGTGAAGTACAAGTGGAAGCACTGGAGACCTATTTAAAGCTGACGATGGAGCATGGTTTAAATGCTTCCACATTTGCAGCAAGAGTAACGATTTCGACGGAATCTGATTTAACAGCAGCGGTAACTTCCGCACTTGGAACGATGAAAGGTCCACTTCACGGTGGAGCACCGGCCGGAGTCATAGATTTACTAAATGAGTTTAAAGATCCTTCTTCTATTCGAACAATTGTAGAGAGCAAAATAAAGAATGGAGAAAAAATAATGGGATTCGGCCACCGCGTATACAAAACAGAAGATCCACGCTCCATTCTTTTGCGTGAAAAATGTTTGCAGCTCCAAGGAAGAGATGCCTGGTTAGACTTAGCAACGATAGCAGAAAAAGAGATTATCGATTTACTTGCTGAGCACAAACCGGGGCGCAAATTATATACGAATGTGGAATATTATGCAGCGGCCATTATGCGTTCTATTAATATGCCACCAGAGCTGTTCACTCCAACATTCAGCGTAGCAAGAATGGTCGGTTGGACTGCCCATGCAATTGAACAGATTAATGATAACACTATTTTCCGACCTGAATCTGTTTATGTTGGGGATTTAAAAGAAGAAATAAATATTTAAATGAAACACACGAAGAAAATCACGCTTTTCTTCGTATGTTTTTTTTGTTCTATTAAACATTAAATCACTTATAATGAAAGGGAAGATTAAGAAATGGAGAATGAAAATGGATTTAGTGCAATTTTTGGAAAATAATTATCCGAATCTAGAGTTAAAACCGCCTTTATTCTATGACTGGGATATTGGGATACGATTTGAACTTGGCGTTAACATGCAAGAAAATCGTCATTATATGCGAGATGTGTATAAACGTGCTATCACATTATTTCGTGCATTACATAAAGACGATGAGGAGATATGTATCGTAGCAAACGTACATAATTTTGGCAGAATCCCCAAGTCACCTGTTTTATCCAAATATATACGAAACAAATCTGTATTGTATCAACTAGAGCATTATACGTTTCCCTATGTTTTTCCAGAGGATAATGAAGTAGGACAGTGGACAACTGAGCGATTTTGGTTAGAATGTAAACCTTCCGATATCCATTACACATTATTGATACAGGCAATTTGCAACCAAGATATGGGACTTAAACCAAATCTATATCATGATATTTTCTTTATTAATATCAATCGAAAAACAATTTTTCATGTGTATGATGACCGTGGATGTGATTTGATTGCACCATCTCCAGAGTCAATTCGAACGATGTATCATACATATAATGACTGGATACTCGACTATGATCGGGAAAAAATAGATAGAGTATTTCAGTAAAAATATGTTAAAGGCTACCTCTAAAAAGGCAGCCTTTTTTATTGGCTTATTACTATACTAATTTTGTTACTAACCACCATACTCAGTTGAAAATAGTGGTTGCATATTTTCATATGGTAATGATATAGTTAATGTAATATTCTGAACATACTAACCGGTTAGTATTAATAATCATGAATGGAGATGGTAAAGTGAATTTTTCATATTCAGAAAAAACATTGGGACTTCAGAAAAAATTACATCATTTTATGAATACCTATATATATACTAACGAAAAGACTTACGAAGAACAGTTAAATCACCAAGAAGATCGTTGGAAAAAAGTACCCCCAATAATGGAGGAATTAAAGAAAAAAGCCAAAGCGGAAGGATTATGGAATTTATTTTTGCCAAGTAAGGAGTATGGAGCTGGACTTTCCAATCTAGAATATGCTCCACTTTGTGAAATTATGGGGCGTTCTGTAATAGCTCCTGAGGTGTTTAATTGTAGTGCACCTGATACAGGAAATATGGAAGTTTTAGTGAATTACGGATCTGAGGAACAAAAAAAACAGTGGCTCGAACCTTTGTTAGCTGGACATATTCGCTCGTGTTTTGCCATGACAGAGCCTGAAATTGCTTCAAGTGATGCTACTAATATTGAATCTAGTATTGTTAAAGATGGTGATGAATACGTTATTAACGGACGCAAATGGTTCGCATCTGGTGCAGGCGATCCTCGTTGTGAAATTTCGATATTTATGGGAAAAAATGATCCTACTGCTAAAGTTCATGAGCAACAATCCATGATACTAGTTCCTATGGATACAAAAGGAGTAAAAATAGAACGAATGCTTCCGGTATTTGGATATGATCATGCGCCACACGGGCATGGAGAAATAGTATATGAAAATGTACGAGTACCCGCTTCCAATATAATTTGGGGGGAGGGGAAAGGATTTGCCATTGCTCAAGGGAGGTTAGGTCCTGGAAGAATTCATCATTGTATGCGATTAATTGGTGCTGCCGAACGAGCACTAGAGGAGATGTGTAAAAGAGTTCATCTGCGTTCCACATTTGGCAAAAAATTAGCAGAACAAGGAGTGATCCAAGAATGGATTGCAGAATCTAGAATAGATATTGAACAAGCTCGTTTGTTGACGTTAAAAGCAGCATATATGATGGACACAGTTGGAAACAAAGAAGCTAAAGCAGAGATTGCTATGATAAAAGTTGTTGCTCCGAGTATGGCATTAAGAGTGATTGACCGAGCAATTCAAGCTTTCGGGGGCGCAGGAGTAAGTGATGATTTTACACTTGCATCTCATTGGGCCAATTCTAGAGCACTTAGACTTGCAGATGGACCGGATGAAGTCCATCGAAGCCAGATTGCCAAAATCGAACTACGAAAATATGTGTAGTTTTTGCTTATCACGGAAAAATGGAAGTTAGTATGATAGATTAATATTATAAAAACAAGACAGCAAGCGAGGAATCTATCATGAAAGATAAGTTAACAAGAGAAAGTGTATTACTTTTCGAAAAAAAAGGATTTAGTCAGACTTCTATTCAAGACATTGTCGATGCATTAAATGTTACAAAAGGAACATTCTATTATTATTTTTCAAGCAAAGAACAACTACTGATGGATATTCATTTAGAGTACATTACAGATTTATTGGACCGTCAACAACTAATTCTAGATAACGAGGAAACAACTCAAAAAGAAAAACTTACTCAAATGATCCATTTATTAATTGCGGATATAAAAGATAATGGTCCATATGGAAGAGTATTCTTTCGTGAAATACGTCATTTGTTGAATGACAATATGGATATTATTGATCAAAAAAGAACGAAATTTCGTTTGAATATAGAAGATGTAGTGAGAACTGGTATAAATAAAGAAGAGTTTAGACATAACCTTAAAGCTGAAATGATCGCTTTTGGGATTTTGGGTGTAACAAATTGGACTTATAACTGGTTTGATCCGGAAAAGAAAGTAACTACAGAACAATTAGTAGATATTTACGCAGATATGATATTAAATGGCATTTCAAATGAACTTAAGTAATACTATCTAAACTTGATAGTATTACGCTAATGTTTATCTGAAATATTAGTCAATTAAAAATCAGTAGGAGTGATTAAATGAGTCTTACAAGTAACGATACAATTATCGTACGAGCCGGAGAAGAATTGAATAAAGTGAATCTGGCGAAATATATTCAAGAAAACATTGCAGAAGCTCCTACAGGTTTACTTGAAATTGAACAATTTAGTGCAGGACACTCCAATTTAACTTACTTATTACGGATTGGTTCTTGGGAGGCGGTTTTACGTCGACCGCCAATCGGTCCTGTTGCGGCTAATGCACACAATATGGAAAGAGAATATAAGATTTTATCAAGTCTCCATCCAATCTACCCAACTGCACCAAAGCCTTTTATTTTTTGTCAGGATCCATCCATTATTGGAAGTTTATTTTTCATCATGGAACGTAGAACAGGAATTGTGTTTGACACGAAAATCCCAGACGGCATTGTTTATAACAAAGAAGTAGGGCAAAAAATCTCTGAATTGATGGTTGATAAGTTAGTTCAATTACATTCGATTGATTATACAAAAACAGATTTGATTCATCTTGCAAAACCTGAAGGATTTATGGAACGTCAAGTGCTCGGATGGATTAAACGGTATGAGCATTCTAAAACAGAAGAAGTACCAGGTATTAATGTACTAATGAAATGGTTAACCGAAAATATCCCAATTTCATTAGAACCTACAATTATTCATTATGATTACAAGTTAAATAACGCTATGTTTTCTGCTGATTTTAATAAAATGATAGGCTTATTTGATTGGGAAATGACTACAGTCGGAGATCCACTAGCAGATTTAGGGGCAGCTATGAGCTACTGGATTGAGGCAGATGATTCAGATTTATTGAAGTCAGCTCTTGGTACTCCTCCAATCACAATAATGGAAGGATTTTTCACTCGTGAACAGTTTATAGAGAAATATGCAACTAAAAGTGGACGTGATGTTTCTAATATTCACTATTATGAAACGTTTGCTTACTTTAAACTCGCAGTAATTTGTCAGCAAATTTATAGTCGATTTGTAAAAGGCCAAACGCAAGATCAACGTTTTGGTCATTTCAATCAGTTTGTATGTAAGTTAATAAAGTATGCAAGAAATACAGCTAAAGGATTATGAAGAAATTCAAATGGGGGTTATCTCATGTCAGTTATTATTGAGAAAAATGGAAGAGTATGTACGATTCAGATCAATCGACCAGAAGTTAAAAATGCAGTGAATCGTGAAACCGCAAAACAGTTAGCAGATGCATTTCGTGAATTCGAGAATGATAATGAATTATATGTTGCCGTTTTACACGGAGTAGGAGAATCTTTTTGTGCTGGCGCAGATTTGAAAGCGCTATCTTCAGGTAACGGAAATGAATTGGAATTGGATATGGCCAAAGATGGACCTATGGGACCTAGCAGAATGCATTTAACGAAACCAGTCATTGCAGCAGTTTCCGGTTATGCAGTTGCTGGAGGATTGGAATTAGCGCTTTGGTGTGACCTTAGAGTAATGGATTCTGATGCAGTATTTGGTGTATTCTGTCGTCGTTTTGGAGTGCCACTTATAGATGGGGGAACACAGAGGCTTCCAAGACTGATAGGTATGAGTCGGGCACTAGACCTTATCTTAACAGGACGTCCAGTACATTCCGAAGAGGCCTTAATGATAGGACTTGCAAACCGGGTAGTTTCACCAGGAACAGCAAAAGAGGAAGCAGAGAAACTTGCAGGGCAAATTGCAGCGTTTCCTCAATTATGTATGAGAAATGATAGGGAAGCAGTATATAAAGGCTTTGATCAAGATTTTGATAAGGCAATGCGACTCGAATTTTTGTTAGGATATCATGTCGTTCTTAGTGGAGAAACCCATGAAGGGGCACATCGTTTTGCGGAAGGAAAAGGGAGACACGGACAATTTTAAAAAGGGGAGTGTTCATTGATGAACGCAGCGGAATTAATCAAAAGAGGCGCAACTTACTATCCAAACCATACAGCAGTTATTTACAAAGGAGAAAAACTTACATTTAACGAAGTATACAAAAATAGTAATCGTCTCGCCAATGCATTGCTTCAATTAGGCTTAAAAAAAGGGGATAGAGTTGCCTTTATTTTAGCTAACTCATTACAAAGTGTAGAAATTGATTTTGCGTTACTTTTGGCTGGTCTCGTCCGAGTTCCATTAAATGCACGACTTTCTGAAGGTGAACATCGACAAATGATTTATGAAACGGGTTCAAAAGCTCTATTATTCACAGAGGAGTTCAGCGAACGTAGTACACTACTGAAACAAACTTGTAATGTTCTAGAGCTGTTTTGTCAAATGAATGGAACTACAACGACACCATGGATAACTAATATGCCAGAATATGTTCAGAACGTTTCAGATGAGGAGCCTAACGTCACCATAGAAGAAAGTGACCTTGCAACCATTCAATATACTTCTGGAACAACTGGCGTTCTTAAAGCTGCACAACATACGCAGCAAACATGGGCAGCAATATGCACGAATATTATAACATCATTAGATATTCAAGAAGGAGATATAATGATGCATGCAGCCCCATTAACGCATGCTTCTGGAACATTAGTTCTGCCTCATTGGGTTTCTGGAGCAGCAAACTCGATTTTGCCAGGGTTTAATCCAGAAGAATATTTACAAGCTATACATCACGATAAACCTACAACATTAAATCTGGTACCAACAATGGTTGTAATGCTCTTATCACATCCAAATGTTGAAGAATACTCGTTTGAATCCGTACGAAATCTCATTTATGGAGCATCCCCTATGCCACGAGAAGCCTTAAAACGCGGATTAGAACTTTGGGGACCTAAGTTCGTTCAATATTATGGTCAAACGGAAGCTCCTCTTATATTAACTATTCTGAGTAAAGAAGATCATCTTGGGGATGATGAAGAAGCAAATGGAAGATTACTTTCTTGTGGAAGACCGGTAGCTACCGCTTCTATCAAAATTGTAGACGAGGAGAATCGCCCTGTTTTAGCTGGCACTGTAGGGGAAATCGTCATTAAATCTACTCAAAACATGATTGGATATTATAATGAACCAGAGCTAACACAAGAAACAATTATTGATGGTTGGATTCATACTCGCGATATGGGGTATATAGATGAAAAAGGGTATTTATTCCTTGTGGATCGTAAATCAGACATGATTATTACAGGGGGATTCAATGTTTATCCCCGTGAAGTGGAAGAAGTAATCTACCAACATCCGTCTGTAGTAGAGGCATCCGTAGTTGGAGTTCCTGATGAGAAATGGGGAGAAGCTATTAAAGCATTTGTAGTTGTCCGTTCGAATCATGAGGTTTCGGAGGGAGAAATTATACAGTTCTGTAAAGAAAGATTAGCGTCCTATAAAAAGCCTTCTTCTGTGGAATTCATAGATGATCTTCCGAAGAGTGCTGTAGGGAAAGTAGTTCGTCGAGTACTAAGAGAACCTTATTGGAAAGATAATGTGCGAAGAATATAAAAGATAGCCTATTAACCGAAAGAACTCTGAAAATCGTATGATTACGGTTTTCAGAGTTCTTTCATTTCACTAATGTATAGTAGACTATATACTTAGGAAAATTATTGGAGGGTAAACAATGAAAAGAATATACATAATAAGGCATTGTAAAGCAGAAGGTCAGGAAGAGAATGCTAACCTAACTTCCGAGGGCTACACGCAAGCAATCATGCTAAAAAACTATTTTGAAAACGTGCAGATTGACAAAATAATTTCTAGCCATTATGTAAGAGCTGTTCAAACAATTGAACCTTTAGCTGAAGATAAAGGAATGGAAATCATACAAGATGCTAGACTTTCAGAAAGAATTCTAAGTACGGAGAATTATCCCGATTGGCTTGAAAAGCTTAAAATGACCTTTCAAGACAAATCTTTAACATTTATCGGAGGCGAATCTAGTAATGAAGCGCTAATTAGGATCGCTTCAGTATTGGAAGAGGTGATAGTTTCTCCAGAGGAAAATATTATCCTCGTCACACATGGAGCGATTATGTCTTTATTATTAAATAGTATCGATGAAAACTTTGGATTTGATCAGTGGCAAACATTAACGAATCCTGATATTTATTTGATTGAAGTTCAAAATGGGAAAAAGACTTTTAAAAGGACATGGAATTCAAAATAAAAGTTCTACGTAGAGAACAAGCAAAAGCACCTGTCTCAGCTTGATATAGAAAATGCTGGCGAGGGACACATACCGTCTTAAAGTAGCTCTTTTAGTGTTATCTTACTATGGACGATTTTGGGGAGGAGAGATTGTCCAACCTTGCAATTATTGTCCAGTTTACAAGAAAGATTGTCCATCTTTTTGAATAGATTGTCCAATTATTCGAGGGGATTGTCCAACTTTGGAAAGAGATTGTCCATCCTTGCAGAGATTGTCCAACTTTATTAATTTTCGTTGCAGCCGTACGCTCCCCTGGCAGGAGTCGACCTCTGCAGCGAAAATCATAGCGGTCGCTAGTCGACAAACTACAACTCACTATCTTTATATCACTTACATATAGAAAGATAGTCATATCGAAAAAATAATCCACATGTGTAAATTATTTACTCTCCTAAGCAACAAGAAAAAGACCAATTTTCTTGTTGTTTTTTAGTTTAGTTGCTCTTCCTACCAATCTAGTTGCTTTCAAAAGAAAAATAGTAGCTTTCATTACGTCATTAGTTGCTCAATCACCTACACTGGTTGCCCTTAGCCATTTATTTGTAAATATCATCACTATCCATAAAAAAGTTTCAACTTCCGAAATAAATTCTAGCAATCGTCTTCCGAAATGTATGAACATTTGCTAAACTATATAAGTCTTAATATAGGAATATGGGGGAAATCAAGTGAAAGTATTTTTGGATTTAGGGTGGTTTTTTAAAGAAAGGAAAAAGCAATATTTACTAGGCATTCTGATGCTTATGTTCGTTGCTTTTTTGCAACTGATCCCGCCTAAAATTATAGGGTATGTTGTAGATGAAATTAGTGCTGGTTCATTGACGGCTTCTATTCTTACGAAATGGCTGGGCATTTTAGCGATAGCAGCAATTGGAATGTACATTTTACGGTACTACTGGCGTATTATGATTTTCGGTTCTGCTATTTTTTTAGCACGACAATTGAGAGAAAGATTGTTTCGTCATTTTACGAAAATGGCACCATCGTTTTATCAAAAAAAGCGTGTTGGAGATCTAATGGCGCATGCAACGAATGATTTATCTGCAGTTCAACAAACTGCTGGAGCAGGTGTGTTGACACTTGTCGATTCCATCACGACAGGTGGTTTTGTGATAGCTGCAATGGCCATTACGATTAACTGGAAACTAACGTTAATCGCGCTTATTCCGCTACCTTTAATGGCTATATTAACAAGCTATTATGGAACACTGTTACACAAACGATTTCGTTATGCCCAAGAAGCATTTTCTAGTTTGAATGATAAGGCACAAGAAAGTATTTCTGGTGTGAAAGTTATTAAAACATTCGGGCAAGAAAAAGAGGATACCGAAGATTTCGTGCAATTATCAGAAGACGTAGTAGATAAAAATATTCGTGTGGCTAAAGTGGATGCATTGTTTGATCCAACGATTTCACTCATTGTAGGGATTTGTTTCTTCTTATCCATTGTGTTTGGGACTCGTTTTATATTAGCTGGAGATATGTCGATCGGTGATTTGTTTGCCTTTACTTCCTATTTAGGGCTACTCGTTTGGCCGATGCTTGCTTTTGGCTGGTTATTTAACATTGTGGAGCGTGGTCGAGCTTCCTATGATCGTATTATGAATTTATTAGATGAAGAGATTGAAATTGATGATAGACAAGGGGCTTTGGATCAAAAGCCAGAAGGAGACATCCAATTCGATATAGATGAATTCAAATTTCCTGAAGACGAAAGAGCCGCTATACATGATGTTCATTTCACGCTTAAACGCGGAGAAACATTAGGTATTGTCGGTAAAACTGGATCTGGAAAAACAGCAATACTGAAATTACTGATGCGAGAGTTTGAAGGATATACGGGACAAATCGTCTATGGTAATCACTCGATAGATGCTTACAAGAAACGAAGTTTACGGGAAGCGATTGGGTATGTACCTCAAGATCATTTCCTTTTCTCGACAACAGTCGCTGGGAATATTGCGTTCGCAAATGCAGGTGCTTCTATGGAGGAAGTGTATGAAGCAGCGAAACTTGCCTTTATTCATGAAGATATACTGCAGTTTACGGATGGATACAGTACAGTTGTCGGTGAACGAGGCGTGAGCTTATCAGGTGGTCAAAAGCAGCGGATTTCGATAGCACGCGCACTGATGATGGAGCCGGAACTTTTGATCCTCGATGATTCATTGTCCGCAGTAGACGCACGGACAGAAGAGGCTATACTAGAAGCTTTAAAAGCCAAACGACAGGACAAAACAACGATTATTACTTCCCATCGACTAAGCGCGATTCAACATGCGCACCAAATTATTGTTATGAATGAAGGGGCAATTTTAGAAAAAGGGTCCCATGAACAATTGATGGCATTAAAGGGAATGTATTTTGAAATGTATCAATTACAACAATTAGAATCTTTAGTGGAACAGGGGGGTGAAGCATAATGGATGAAAAACAACTACAGTTAAGCGGGAAAGATCAGTGGAAAGTTTTCAAACGATTGCTCACCTATTTAAAACCGCATACAAAAGTTATTGCGTTAGCGTTAATTTTACTAATTTTGACGGTATTAGGGGATATTTTAGGACCTTATTTGATAAAGGTGTTTATGGATGATTATTTAACACCTGGAATTTTTCCGACAGGACCTATTGTCGGTTTGGCACTTGGCTACGTATTCATACAAGTTGGAAATGTCATCGTCAGTTATTTTCAATTGCTTAGGTTTCAAGAAATCGCTTTGAAAATTATTCAGCAAATGCGAATTGATGTGTTTTCCAAAGTCCATAAGTTAGGCATGCGTTACTTCGATAAAACACCTGCTGGAAGCATCGTATCCCGTGTGACGAATGACACAGAAGCGATTAAAGATATGTTCGTTAGTGTATTAGTAGCATTTGTGCAAAGTGGATTTTTAGTAATTGGCGTGTACATTGCTATGTTTATCCTGAATGTAAAATTAGCGCTTGTGACGATTGTCTTGTTACCTATTTTATTTTTCATCATAACGACGTATCGTAAACATAGTTCAATCGTGTATCAAGATTTGCGCGAACGACTAAGTCAGCTAAACGCAAAGCTTGCAGAATCGTTGCAAGGAATGACGATGATCCAAGCATTCCGACAAGAAGATCGTCTACAAGATGAGTTCAATGATATTAACGATAAGCATTGGAATGCAGGTAAGCGTAATATTAAGCTAGATAGTTTACTGCTGCGACCAGCAATCGATTTAGTGTACGCGTTGGCAATTATTATGGTCCTTAGTTATTTTGGGATCATCTCGATGAATAATGTAGTAGAGGTCGGGGTGATTTACGCGTTCGTCACATATATAGACCGATTTTTTGAACCGATAAATCAAGTAATGCAGCGTTTATCGATATTCCAGCAAGCGATTGTTGCTGCATCCCGTGTATTTAAATTATTGGATGAAAATGACCTAGCACCTTCCCAAAACAACATCGCTAATGCTAAAATTGAACAAGGAAAAATCGAATTTCAAAATGTTACTTTTTCTTATGATGGTAAAACGGATGTGCTAAAAAATATTTCCTTTACTGCAGAACCTGGTCAAACGGTAGCTTTAGTAGGGCATACTGGAAGTGGGAAAAGTTCTATTATTAACTTGTTGATGCGTTTTTATGAGTTTGAAAAAGGTAATATTATAATTGATGGGCATTCTGTAAAAGATTTTCAAACCGAAGAAATTAGAGAAAAAGTTGGGCTAGTACTGCAAGATCCATTTTTGTTCTATGGGGATATCGAAAATAATATTCGATTACATGACAAAGAAATGACTACTGAGGAAGTAAGGGCTGCGGCAGAATTTGTGCAAGCAAATACTTTTATTGAAAAGCTTCCGAATACTTACAACCAAAAGGTAACCGAGAGGGGTTCTACATTTTCAAGTGGTCAAAGACAGTTGGTTGCTTTTGCACGTACAATCGCAACGAACCCCAAAATTTTAGTATTAGATGAAGCGACTGCAAACATCGATACGGAAACCGAAGTAGCCATCCAAAGTAGTTTGGAAAAGATGCGAAAAGGTCGCACAACAATTGCTATTGCGCATCGTTTGAGTACGATTGCCGATGCAGAACTTATTCTCGTTTTACATCACGGAGAAATCGTCGAACGTGGCACACATCAACAATTGTTAAATAAAAAAGGATTATACCATAAAATGTATTTACTTCAAAATGGTGTAGTGGATGGTATTGCATAAAAGAGTCAAAAAGCTGTCACAAGCAATTGTAGAGTCAAAGTACGATATATTTGGTACGATAGGGACAGTAATTCGGAAAGGAAGACAGCCGTGAGTACCGATATAAATTTATTTTTGGCATTTGGAGCCGGGTTTTTAAGCTTTATCTCGCCTTGTACATTGCCTTTGTATCCTGCATTTTTATCTTATATAACAGGAATGTCTTTGGAAGAAATTAAAACGGACAAAAAATTGATGCAAAGAAGAGGAATGATGCATACTTTATTCTTCTTATTAGGATTTTCTATTATCTTTGTAGCAATTGGGTTTGCCACATCTTTAGTAGGCACATTCTTTATCCAATATGGAGATTTGCTTCGTCAAGTTGGTGCAATTTTCATTGTCATCTTTGGATTAATCATTGTTGGTATATTCAATCCAGCATTTTTAATGAAAGAAAAGCGTCTTCACTTTAAAAATCGTCCTTCCGGCTTTTTAGGGACTACATTAATAGGGATGGCGTTCGCTGCTGGTTGGACTCCGTGTACTGGACCCATTTTAGCAGCAGTAATTGTAATGGCAGGATCAAACCCGGATGTTGGAATCTGGTATATGCTTTCATATGTGTTAGGGTTTGCGATTCCATTTTTCGTATTATCTTTCTTTGTCACAAGACTTAACTGGATTCGTAAAAACAGTAATCTAATCGTAAAAGTAGGCGGTTATATTATGATTGCCCTTGGGATCTTATTGTTCTTTGATGGTTTAGAGTATATTATTCGAATTTTAAGTCCGTTTTTTGGGAATTTTACAGGGTTTTAAATGAATTTATCGAGCTAGTTTGATAAAATATAGGTACATCTTTTCTACGCAAACTAGAAAAAGTGGAGCAAGAGCAAGTTTAATTGGATTTAACAGTTGAAGGTGAGGGGCATGAATATGACAACAGTATTAGTAGTGGATGATGCAATCTTCATGCGGACCACGATTAAAAGAATGCTTGCGGAACATCAATTTGATATAATTGGGGAAGCAGCTAATGGGCTAGAAGCAGTTGAAATGTATAGAAAGCTATTACCAGATGTAGTGACAATGGATATCACGATGCCAGGAATGACCGGAATCGAAGCGGTTAAAGCAATTATCTCCGAACATCCAGATGCAAAAATAGTAATGGTTACTGCACTTGGACAACAAAAACTCATAGTAGATGCATTGGAGTCCGGCGCAAAAGATTTCATCACAAAACCATTCAATCCAGAACAAATGGTGCAAGTGTTATATAATGTGACAGCTGACTCAGAATAAATGTATGGGAATTGAAGGATATGATGGATACAATGTTTGAAAAAATCTCACCGAACGTTATGATAATTGTTTCTACAATATTTGCGATTGGAATGGGAATTGTTGTTACAACGATAAGAGCAAAATCTGCGAAACGACCGGCAAGTGTTAAAAAAATATTATTGCCTCCACTTTTTATGTCTACTGGAGCGCTAATGTTTATCTTTCCGTTTTTTAGAGTAACAGGACTAGAATTTTTAGAAGCAATAGCTGTGGGGATTTTGTTCTCTACCGTGCTAATTTGGACTTCTAAATTTGAACAAAGAGATGGCGATATTTACTTGAAACAGTCAAAAGCATTTATCTTTATCTTGTTCGGATTGTTAATCGTTCGTATCATTGGAAAATTAGTGCTTAGCTCTACTATTGATGTTGGGGCGTTAAGTGGCATGTTTTGGATATTGGCATTCGGTATGATTGTCCCATGGAGAATTGCCATGTATATGCAATTTAGGAAAGTACAAAAAGAAGTAAGTTTATAAATAGAAAGCGAGCATTCCCTAAAATGGGGAAATGCTCGCTTTTTCATTTACCTCTTGGCATATCTGCTGATAGCTCGAAAAACTGTTCATATGGTGTAACATCAATCTTCAGCTCAGCTAGTTTTTTGCGCAAGAATTTATGATCTCGCTTAGGTGTAGCGATTATATAACCTCGCACTAATAACTCCCGTGTAATAGCGGTCGCTTTTTCCTCTAATGCCAACTGCCCAATTTTGCCTGCGATCTTTTGTTTGGCAACTGGTCGAAAAAGTTCTGGCACTGGGCTAACTAACTCATTTAACAGTATTTTTTGGTCTTCATTCCATAAATGTATTGTGTTGTTAACATAATATTCTTCCCAATCTAGCACGGACTTTCCGTCATCTTTTGGTAGAGCTTTTAAAAACTTTCGGAACATAAAGAAGCCGCCAATAGCCATCAATGATATAAGTACGACTACCCAAAAAAGTATAAACCATAAAAACCAACCATTTAACAATCTATTCACCTCAATCTTCTTACCATTAGTATAAGATGTTTGCGAAAAATTTTCACTAGGAATGTATCCTTTTACTTAAAAAGTTTCTATCTACTAGTTGAAAGGAGGTGATACTCATGGCGAACTTAGAGCATAAACAAGCGGTACTCAAACTGATTTTCGAAGCAGGTTTGACAGAAGACGGAAAGATGAAGACAAAATCGAAAACGTATCGCAATATTAACGGTGCAGCAACAGCAGATCAACTAGAAATAGTAACAACTACTTTAAAAAGCTTCACTAGCAGTCCTTTTATCAATGCAGAAAAAATCGAAACTATGAACTTAAACTAATAAACGAAAGGAGGAAGCAGCATGGCTAAAACATTACAATTACAATTCGAAGCAGCTAACGGAAAAAACATTACCATATCAGTGGATGAACCAAAAGAGTCTTTGACTTCCGAGGAAATTCAAACGGGTATGGATGCCATCGTCTCTAGTAATGTTTTTCATGTGGGAGGGGTACCCCTGGCACAAGGAACAAACGCAAAAGTTATCGAACGAAATGTCACAACTATTATCTAATGTAAAATGACTCTCCGCGCATCGGAGAGTCATTTTTTAAAAGGGAGATGCATATGAATGGAACAATGGCTTGCGGTTATTCAAGATGTTGGTTTTCCAATTTTCGTATCATTTTACTTGATGCACCGAGTGGAAAGCAAACTCGAAGAAATTAAAGATGCACTATTATCCTTAAAATAACTTCTCTATTCACAAAACTGTTGAATTAATAGGAGCCAATGTAGTTGAATGTAACAATTTGTTTCGTTAAGATTAGGCTATAATAGAAAAGAGAGGTCTCATTCGATGAAAAGATTATTAGCAATGCTTTCTATCACCCTGCTAGTTCTTGCAGGTTGCGGAAGTGGAGGTAATTTTGAAGCACAGACGAATTGGAAAGTAGAAGATTTTAAATTCGAAAACCAACGTGGAGAAAATGTTTCACTAAATGATTTAAAAGGAAATGTGTGGCTAGCAAGTTTCATCTATACGAATTGTACAACAGAATGTCCATTAATGACCTTTAATATGAGTGATGTTCAAAAAGCACTTGCAGATAAAGGAATAGAAGATTATAAGATTGTTTCCTTTACAGCAGATCCTGAGTACGACACACCAAAAGTATTAAAAGAATATATTAGTAATTATGAAGTTCCAGATGAAAGCAAATGGAATCTTCTAACTGGTTACTCCCAAGAAGAGATTAAAAAATTTGCAGCGGATAATTTTAAAACAGCTGCTATAAAAAATCCAAATACTAACGAAGTAATGCACGGTGTCTCCTTCTTTTTAGTCGACCAAGACGGTGTAGTTGTGAAAAACTATAATGGCTACACAGATGTTCCAAAAGAAGAGATTGTGATGGATGTAGAAGCATTAATCGCAGATGGAAAATAAAAAAAGAACCCAAAGCGGGTTCTTTTTTTAAGCATTATTTTGTTTTTTCAGTAAGTCTCTAATTTCTTCCAATAATACTTCTTTTGCATCTACTGGAGGAGCTTCTTCCGTAATTTCCACAACGTCTTCTTTTCGTTTAAATTTAGATAATAAGCGAATAAATAGGAAAATAGAAAAAGAGATCACAATAAAATCAAAAACGGACTGGATAAAATTGCCGTATAATATAATTGGATCCTTCGATGGGAACCCTAGGGAAGTAAATTTTACGCCACCTATTAGCAGCCCGACTATAGGCATAATAATATTCTCAACTAATGAAGAAACAATCTTTCCAAAAGCGGCACCAATAACAACCGCTACTGCTAAATCTAACACATTTCCTTTAAAGGCGAACGCTTTAAAGTCTTTCCACATATATATCACCTCCATAGTGCCATACTACAAAAAAATACAATAAATGTATAGCGACTTTCGACGTTTTTCGACTATTTTATTATGTAGAATCATGCGACTGTTTTCTTTTTAATGAAAATTGGGTAAGATAGACGGTGACATAAAAAGTATTTCGTGAAATAGGGGAATAAGGCTATATGAAAAAAAAGAAGGATACATCCTATAAAACTAAAGCTTGGATACTTATATTACTCCTACCTATTACGATTACAGTGTATATACTGTTGATAATTGGGTGGAAGGAATTACAAAGGATACCAGTAGTACTTGAATGGGCAGAATCTATTCAACTAAAATCCTTTTCTCAAAATAAATTAGATATCCCGAAAGAATATATTGCCATTTATCAAGAGGCAGAAGCAATTTATGGAGTACCTTGGACGCTACTAGCAGCTCATCATCGTATGGAAACTATATTTTCTACAATGGATCCGCTCCTATCTCCAGTTGGAGCAGAAGGTCATATGCAGTTTATGCCATGTACGTTCGTCGGTTGGTCGCATCCTAGTTGTAGTGGGTTAGGACAAGGTAACATCCCCGAAGAAGATAAAGTAAACCCAGCTATCATTGCTGAATATGGTGGATATGGAGTCGATGCAAATAAAGATGGGGTAGCGGACCCTTATGATATTGAAGATGCTATTTTCAGTGCTGCAAACTATTTAGCCGCAAGTGGTGCGGCAGACGGTGAGTTAGAAAAAGCTATTTTTAATTACAATCGTAGTGACAAGTACGTAGAAGATGTATTATATTTTTATCATTTATATGAAAATCAATTACAAGCACTACAATCTGCAGCCGCTTTACAAACAGAAAAAAAGGATGGACTCGAGTAGGAGCCCATCCTTTTAGTTATTATTTACGTGTAGATTTGAGTATCAAACTTAAAATGAATACTAAAATAATGGCACCGATCAGAGCTGGAATAATGGCCATATCCCAAATAACTGGTCCAAAGTCAGAGAATATTAGTCCACCAATCCATGCACCAATAATACCTGCAATAATATTACCAATTATTCCTCCAGGAATGTCTTTACCTAATATTAATCCTGCTAACCATCCAATAATACCACCGATTATCAAATATAAAATGAATCCCATATTCATTCATCTCCTTCTAAAAATGTTGTATTGCTGTATATTCTTTATATAGCCATACAGGAGAAAAACTAAACATGCGATTATTATTTTATCGTTACTTTAGCACCAAGCGAGTTCGTAAAATGTTCCAAAGCCCATTCATGGCCTTTCGGATTGAAGCTTGCAACCGCCGACTCATGAACCACAATCGAAAACCCTAAATTATACGCATCCACTGCCGTATGCAATACACAAATATCCGTACATACTCCAACAATATGCACTTCCTCAATCTGACGTTCACGTAATAATTGATGCAAATTCGTTCCAGCAAAAGAACTATAGCGTGTTTTATCCATCCAAATAATTTTATCTTGATTTGTTTCATACACGTTTTTTAGCTCTCCATATAATGCACGTCCTGGCGTATTGCGAATATTATGTGGAGGAAATAGTTTTGTTTCCGGATGGAATGGATCATTTGCTTCGTGCAAATCCACCGGAAAGATGACTAAATCATTGTTATTCAAAAAATTCTGGGTAATGGAAACAATCGCCTCTTCTATTAATTGTCCCGGCTTGCCACAAGTAAGTGCACCATCATCTGCAACAAAATCTACCGTATAGTCAACTACTAGTAATGCTTTTTTCACTTTGCAACACTCCTTTACTAATTACTATTAGTATGAATGAATAAAAATAAAAATCCACAATATATTGTAAAGTAACTATTCAAAATATTTTGCATTCCAAAAGAAAAGCGCGTATAATAACAAAAAAAAGGGAGTGGAGAAGATGGACAGTCAAGTAACAAAAAAGTTAAATAAACAAGGGGTATGGTTCGTGATTCTCCATACAGTATTCATTTTAAACCTAGCGATCGACATATTTTCTCTTCACTAGAAACGTAGTCATATTAGAAACGACCGAATGATTTTTCTCATTCGGTCGTTTTGTTTTTTTACTTTACAGATCCGCTTTCGAACTTGGTTTCTGTATAATACATATTTTTCACTAGAATGTTAGGACCTAAGCATTTTACTGCCGGACAATGACAATTCAATGATTTAGAAAGTGGGGAAGCTAGCCATCTATCAAAAACAGTCGGAAGCGTATCCGTTTGAATATTCCCTAGCTTGGGAGCATCACCAAAATCAGTGACAATCACTTCTCCTGAAAAAATATTGACATTTAAACGTGATCTGCCGTCCGGATCGTTTCGCACCGAAACATTTGGGGCATTCTTTAATCTATTTAAAAGCTCTATGCTTCTATCATTTTGACTGCAAGGATAAAATGGCAATGTCCCGAACAACATCCAAGTGTCTTCATCACGAAAATCTAATATTTGTTCAATCGCATCATGCGTCTCTTCTAAAGTAAGCGTAGTAAGTGCGCTTGCAAAATCAGAAGGGTACATAGGGTGAATTTCATGTCTAGCACATTTCATTTCTTCGACTACTTGTTTATGAATATGTTCTAAACAAGGAAGTGTTTTTTTGTTGAGCATCGTTTCCGCTGAAACCATGACACCCGCTTCCGACAACATTCGACTATTGTCGATCATCCGTTGGAACAACTTTGCACGTTGCTCATAAGTTGGTTTTCGATCCATCATGGCAAAGCCCGTTTCTACAAATTCATCGATAGTTCCCCAATTATGAGAAATATGTAGCACATCTAAAAACGGTGCGATTAGTAAGTATCTCTCCGGGTCTAACGTAAGATTGGAGTTTATTTGTGTCCGTACTCCACGACTTTTAGCGTACTTTAAAAGTGGGAGTACATAATTCATAACGGATTTCTTTGACAACATTGGTTCTCCGCCTGTAATACTAATCGTTTTTAGCTGAGGAATTTCCTCTAGTCTTGTAATGATTAGATCGATAGGAAGCGCTTCGTCATCTTTTGTTTGCAGTGTATAGCCAACTGCACAATGTGCACAGCGCATATTACAAAGATTGGTTGTAGTGAATTCAATATTGGATAATGTCAGTTTTCCGTGTGTTTCGATATCCCGATAAGCTTCCCACGGATCATTTGTTGGTGTCATTATATTTTTAGTAATCAAGTAAATCTTCCTTTCCAATATAATATTGTCTCATATTCTAATGGAAATGAAAATATCACACGTTTTGATTAACTAATTTTCACCGTGAGAATTTTCCCCGAAAATGCGCAAGCAGCCCATTTTATCCTTATACGTTTTCGGTTCTGTTCAAAGCACTACAAAAGCACTTAGTAAGTAAAGTGCCTTGTGTGTTATCACAATCTTAACGATTAATTTAGTGGATACATTTGGTTAATCAACACTTGTGTGAAAATATAGCTTGGAGGAAAGATTGCGGATGCGCTCTATAGGGTATACGATATATAACAAGATATGAGTGGAGGAATAACATGTTTATAGAAAAAAACAATGAAATTAGAGCAACACTTTTTCAGAAAGTAGATACACTAACAGACGAGCAGTTCAATCAAAAACCAGATTCGAACAGTTGGTCGCCAAAAGAAATCATCGAACATTTGATAAAAATGGAACGAACAATTACTAAAGGGATTAAAGCGGAATTAGCTAACCCCGAAAGCTCAAAAGCTAAGAAAAAACCAATACAAATTTCGACATTGCGATTTATAAAAGTAAAAGCGCCTGGCCATACAGTTCCGACCCCTGATTATGAAACAAAAGAAAAGATGAAAGCATTGCTTCATGAAGCTCGAATGGAGTTGCTGTCTGTCTACGCAACTAATAATTTACATGATCTAAGGTCTAAATCATTGAAGCATCCCATTTTTGGGAAAGTCCCGCTTATTCAATGGTTTCCTTTCGTAGGTCTTCATGAGAAAAGACATCTTAAACAATTAGAAAAAACAATTGAGAAACTGAAAGGTCATAAGCAATAATTATCACTTATAATAATTTTAATGTAATTTACTTATCGACTTTATTCGAGTATGATTAATATTGGAGAAAAGTTACTAGATAGATCTTTTCAATAGACACTAGGAGGAATAGTAATGGCAAAAAGTAATTTACACAACAGCCGTACTTCTTTTTCTGTAAATGGTAAAGAATATAACTATTACCGTTTAGCAGCTTTAGAAGAAGCGGGCATCGCAAATGTATCACGCCTTCCTTATTCAATCAAAGTATTATTAGAATCTGTTTTACGTCAATATGACGGCTACGTAATTAAAGACGATCATGTAAACCAATTGGCAAAATGGGGGAAAGACGCTGATACGGAAGCGGAAGTTCCATTTAAACCATCTCGCGTTGTGCTACAAGACTTCACTGGAGTACCAGTAGTAGTTGATTTGGCGTCATTACGTTCCGCTATGAAAGAAATGGGTGGTAACCCAGACAAGATTAACCCTGCTATTCCAGTTGATCTTGTAATTGACCACTCAGTTCAAGTTGACAAATACGGCACATCAACTGCATTAAAAGCAAATATGGATCTTGAGTTTGAACGTAATGCTGAGCGTTACAATTTCCTAAAATGGGCACAAACATCTTACAACAATTTCCGCGCTGTTCCACCAGCAACTGGTATTGTTCACCAAGTAAACTTGGAATACTTGGCTCCAATCGTACATGTGAATGAAGATGCAGATGGCACATTAGAAACTTTCCCTGATTCAGTAGTAGGTACGGACTCCCATACAACCATGATCAACGGTCTTGGTGTATTAGGATGGGGTGTAGGTGGTATTGAAGCAGAAGCAGGAATGCTAGGACAACCTTCATACTTCCCAATTCCAGAAGTAATCGGAGTAAAATTAGTAGGAGACCTTCCTAACGGAACAACTGCTACTGACTTAGCGCTTAAAGTTACGCAAGTATTGCGTCAACGCGGCGTAGTAGGTAAATTTGTTGAGTTCTTCGGTCCTGGGGTATCTAAATTACCACTTGCAGACCGTGCAACAATTGCCAATATGGCTCCTGAATATGGTGCTACTTGCGGTTACTTCGCAATCGATGAAGAATCACTTAACTATTTACGACTAACTGGTCGTGACGAAGAGCATATTGCTGTAGTAGAAGCTTACTTAAAAGCAAATGATATGTTCTTTGATCCAACATTAGAGCCTGTTTATACAGACGTAATTGAAATCAACTTAGCTGATATCGAGGCAAACCTTTCTGGACCAAAACGTCCACAAGATTTGATTCCACTTTCTGACATGAAAGCTCGTTATCATGAAGCAGTTGTTGCTCCACAAGGTACACAAGGTTTCGGTTTATCAGAAAAAGAATTCGACAAAACTGCTACTGCTAAATTTGCAGATGGAGATGTTACAATCCCAACAGGTGCTGTAGCGATTGCTGCAATCACTTCTTGTACAAATACATCTAACCCATACGTAATGTTAGCAGCTGGTTTAGTTGCGAAAAAAGCAGTAGAAAAAGGTTTAACAGTTCCTGCTTACGTAAAAACATCTTTAGCACCAGGTTCAAAAGTTGTTACTGGTTATTTAGAAGATTCAGGATTAAACGAATATCTTGATAAAATTGGTTTCAATACAGTTGGTTACGGCTGTACAACATGTATCGGTAACTCAGGTCCTTTACTTCCTGAAATTGAAAAAGCAATCGTTGACGAAGATCTATTCGTAACTTCTGTTCTTTCTGGTAACCGTAACTTTGAAGGACGTGTACACCCACTTGTAAAAGCTAACTACTTGGCTTCACCACCATTAGTTGTTGCTTATGCACTTGCTGGAACGGTAGATATCGATTTACAAAAAGATTCATTAGGAAAAGACAAAGATGGCAATGACGTATTTTTTGCAGACATCTGGCCTTCAACTGATGAAGTAAATTCAGTGCTTAATAAAGTAGTTACTCGTGAATTATTCCAAAAAGAATATGCACGTGTATTCGACGAAAACGAAGCATGGAACGCTATTGAAACTTCAACAGAATCTTTATATACATTTGATGACAAATCAACGTATATTCAAAACCCACCATTCTTCCAAGGATTATCGAAGGAGCCTGGTGATATCCAAACACTTGCTGGACTTCGTGTTGTTGCGAAATTCGGTGATTCTATTACTACGGACCATATTTCACCAGCTGGTGCGATTGGTAAAGATACACCTGCAGGTAAATACTTGCGTGAAAACGGTGTAGAAATCCGTGATTTCAACTCTTACGGTTCTCGTCGTGGTAACCACGAAGTAATGATGCGCGGAACATTCGCGAACATCCGTATTCGTAATCAGATTGCTCCAGGTACAGAAGGTGGATATACTACTTACTGGCCAACTGGTGAAATCATGCCAATTTATGATGCTGCAATGAAGTATCAAGAAGAGGGTACTGGTTTAGTAGTTCTTGGTGGAAAAGATTACGGTATGGGCTCATCTCGTGACTGGGCTGCTAAAGGAACAAATCTTCTAGGTATTAAAGCTGTTATTACGGAAAGTTTTGAACGTATTCACCGTTCAAACCTAGTAATGATGGGTGTTTTACCACTTAACTTCTTACCAGGAGAAAATGCAGAAACACTTGGATTAACTGGTAAAGAAGAAATCAGTATCAATGTAGCAGAAGGTGTTAAACCTCGTGATATTCTACAAGTTACTGCAAAAGCAGAAGACGGTACAGAAAAAGTCTTCAACGTACTTGCTCGCTTTGACTCAGAAGTAGAAGTAGATTACTACCGTCACGGTGGTATCCTTCAAATGGTACTACGTAACAAAGTATTAGAAGCTTAATAATGTAAGATAAAAAAGCCTAATTCCAAGTGGATTAGGCTTTTTTGGCGTAGAATAGATGATTCGCTTAGGTCATATGATGTATATAAAGTGAAACTTCAATCAGTGAGGGTTTTCTTCATCCCTCACTGATTGTTAGTTGAACCAATCGGGCTTTTACGGGCAATTGGTCTCCCACTTATCTTTTCGCTTTACTTAAATCTTGAAGTGGGAGTCTTACTGCCCGTTAATGCGGGATAAACAACATAGGAGTGAATAAAACGAAAAAAAGAAAAATGCGTCTAATGTTTGGTCTGTTTTTGTTCCTAATTCCTATAACTAGCCTTCTATTTATGAGTACCCCAAAAACAATAATTGAAATCTGCTCCCCGTTTTTCCAACAAGGCACGATAGAAACCCAAATTTTACATCTAACACTGATGGAAAAGGGTGGTCTGTATGAGCAAGTAGGCGAAAGACTAAAAGAAAAAGGATATGAACATCGTATTCTTGGAGGAATCGATGCGAAAGATAAGATTTTGGTTAAATTTGTTTTAGCAAACAAAGAAGCCAATGACTTAAGGCAACAAGAAATAACCACAATTTTTTATGACTACATTACAAAGAATAATTTAGATACAGAGGCTTTCGAAGTAAAGGTAAGTAATGATACAAGTACAAATTGGTAGTAGAAGAATTTTAAAACATCAAAAAGATATTTTAAAAAGTTCGCTTCCACTCCGGTTTAATTAATGAAAACACAAATGTATCATTTGATTTGTTATTTTGATAAATATAACCTCTTAATAGTCCTTCTTGCTCAAAGCCAATTTTCAATAAAAGCTTGTAAGAGGATTCATTTTCTGTAAAAGTCACTGCAGCAATACGGAATAGGTTTAGTTCTTCGAAACAATAATGAATAATTGACTCAACAGCCTCGCGTGCGATTCCTTTTCTCCAGTATTCAGGTAGCAATTCATAACCTATTTCTGTCCGTTTTTGTCCAATTGATAAATTATTTAACCCTAGTGTACCAACTATTTCTTCAGATTCTTTAAGGTAAATTCCCCATCTCATAGATCGCTTTTCTTGAAAACTCTTGGAGAAGGACTTGATCATGTTACTAGCTTGATCTTTTTGTTTTAAAGGCTCCATTCCGTAATATCTTATTACTTCTTCATTTGAAAAGATTTGAAAAATCTTATCGACATGTTCTTCTTTAATTTCGATTAGTTTTAATCGCGATGTTTCTAGCACTGGAAATTCCAATATGTTTCCTCCTTATTAATCAATTATTCTTGTATTTACTAATTGCCAATCTAAGTTATGGTAATTTATCCCGCGTTAACGGGTCAGTAAGACTGAAAGGCAAAAGTGGGAGATAAACTGCCCGGAAATGTCCGATGAAATGATAGAAGTTTTACTATATCATAATTCCATCTTTTGACCAAGTTAGAATTGTTGTGCAATTACGACTATTAGTATGATAGGATAAGTTTAGTAGATTATGTTATTTGATGGGAGCGTTAAAGATGAAACAGCCAACAATTATAATGTCTAAACTAACCCCACCGATAGCCTCTTCTTTTTATATGAGAAGATCTTCACTTATCAAAAAACTAAAAACAAGTGACCATCAAAAGTTAACGCTTTTACATAGTGGTGCGGGCTTTGGTAAAAGTTCAGCACTTGCACAGTACTATTCGGATTCAAAGGAATTGTTTTCTTGGTATACGATTACAGAAGAAGATGATGATATCCTTCCTTTTTTGCGGCATTTAATCCAAAGCATTCAAAAAGTAATACCTACTTTTGGGGAAAGTTTTATGGAAAGAGATATGCTTTCCATGTACCCAAAAGAAGCAGAATTAATACATTGGTATTCCCAATTTAGCAATGAGCTTTCTCGAATAAATGAAACCTTTTCTATAGTACTAGACGACTATCATCTCGTGGACCATGTTTTTTCGATCAATTATATAGTGGAGAAAATCATTGAGTTTCTGCCGCCTAAAATCCATTTAGTTGTTGCTTCTCGCATACGCCCAAAGTGGTCGATACTATTAAAACTGAAACTGAAAGGACAATTGGTAGAAATAACGGAAACTGATTTCATGTTTTCGGAAGAGGAAATACAGGTTTTCTTTGAAGATTATTTTGACAAACAAATTACTGCACAAGAAGCTAACGACATCTTAAATCTAACAGAAGGATGGGCCATTGCCATCCATTTAATTGCTATGCAGTTAGGGGAACATAAACAGCAAATAACTAAATTAGGCGATCCACTACTAAAAGATTTGTTTACATATTTATCAGAAGAAGTGTTTTTGCTTATGTCTGAAATAGATCAGCAATCACTTTTAAACTTCAGTATTTTCCCCATGTTTACAACGCAAGAGATAAGTGATTTTTACGGGGAACAGGAAGCGAAAAGTTTAGAAAGACTGGCAACTAGTCATGCCTTTATCCAACCACTAGCTGAGCCAAATGCCTTTCGTTTTCACGCATTATTTCAACAATTTTTAGAGACAAAATGGTTGCAAAAGGCACAACAGACCTTTTATAAGACTCATAAAAAAGCAGCCAATTATTTTAAAGAACAAAATAATGTGGTGCAAGTACTGCATCATGCCGTGAAATCAAACGATGAATTATTTTTAGGTGAAATGCTTGTTTCATATGCAAACTATATGGTGAAAGCAGGCCAATTCGATTGGTTATTAGATCTACTGAAAGAACATTTATCAGCGGAAACGAGAAAGCATTATTACGAATTATTTTTTTACGAAGGGGAATGCCACAGATACAGAGCTTTTTATGAAAAAGCAAGAATTGCTTATGAGGCGTGTTTAGAAAAGGCGATGGATAAACAGGATATTCTTTTTATTAGTCGAGCAAATGCAGGTTTAGCACATATTTATTTGGATACGATTCAACCAGCATTTGCGAAAGCTTATTTGGAAGAGGCAGTGAAGTGGGCAGAAGAAAGTGAGAAGATACAAAGTAGCGAACGATTATTCCTAAAAAGGTTGCTTGCCGAAAATTTAGTGAACCTTGGCAAAGCAAATGAAGCGAAGGAATGGGTGATGAATGAGCAGTTAGATGCCAGCTTATTAAAAGAAGGTAATCTAGATGCCCGTATCTTGCTACGCACCGGCTTATTGAATGAAGCGCAGCATCTGCTGGAACAACGTACGGCAGATGAAGTAAGTTTACCGGATTCGCACCGCGAGACGGAAGTTCTTCTTTCTTTTATCTATTCTCTCACTGGACAGCAAGATGCAGCAATGCAGTCTGCAAATAAAGGAATAGAGACCGGTATTCGGGAACAGTCGGGTTTTGTGGAAGCGGTAGGTTGGATTCGGAAAGGACATGCTGAGTTTTTAGCAAGTACCTTTGATTTGGAAATGCCTGAGAGTTATTATAGGAAAGCAATCGAGCGGATGGATGAATTAAATGTCGAAAGAGCAAAAGCAGAGCCTTATATGGGGCTTGCCATCGTCAAATCGCGACAAGGGCATTTTCAAGAAGCGATTTCGTATGGAGAGAATGGATTGCGTGAAACCGACAAAGGAAAAGATTATTGGCTTTCTGCCTATATTTTACTTTGTTTGACAATCGTTTATTTTGAGCACAAACAGTTTGAACCAGCGATTCAAGTTGGGAAGGAAGCGAATGCCCTTTTTGCCAATAGTGGGGATGTATATGGTGAAATGATTGCGCATTACTGGTTGCTATGTATATACGACCAGTTGGGACAGCAGGATTTATCCATACAACACGCCCATTCATTTGCGGAATTATGTGTGAAAAACAATTTTTTCTTTTTTCTGCAAAGCAAAACGGTGTTTGGTCCAGTAGATATACAAATAAATTATCCGCTGTTTCAGAAATTTTCTACACTACAACTAGATATGGCTCCATTACAAACAATTGCAGCAAGATTATCTATCCAACCTACCATCACTTATCCTGGATATCAATTGAGTCTCCAACTACTAGGACCCTTTTCTCTTTTTATGGGAAATGAAGAGATAAGTGATCGCAATTGGCAAAGAGATAAATCGAAAGAATTGCTTATCTATTTATATTTACAGAAAGGTCGTTTTGTACCGAAAGAAGAACTCATGCAAGCATTATGGAGCAAAAGTGATGAAAAAACGATGGATCGTGATTTTAAGGTGACGCTAAATTCTTTATTGAAAGTAATCGAACCAAAGCGAAAAGCAAGAGAAGAATCCTATTTTATCGATCGTAAACAAACTATGTATCGTTTAAATCCAGCTGCTCCTATAAAAAGTGATTTGGATACTTTTCAAAAACTCGCAGATCAAGGAATCGATGAAAAGAATCCGTTTATATGTAAAGAGTTACTTTGGAAAGCAGTTAAATTGTATAGAGGAGAATTGGTGGAAGATAAACCCGCATTAGAATGGATTTCACATGAGCGGGAAAAGGCCCAACAACAATATATACACGTATTAGAACGATTGGCGCAAACGAGTACTCGTTTAAAAGAATTTGATCAAACCATTTATTGGGCTCAAAAGTTACTAAAAATAGATCCGACATGGGAAGAAGCATATCGATTATTAATGTTTGCTTGTTATCAGCTACAAAATAGGAGTCTAGCTGTTAAATGGTATGAACGCTGTGTAACTGTACTGAAAACTGAACTAAATATTGAGCCGATGAATACAACGATGCAAATGTATGAAATGATTACGAGCTATGGGTGAAAATAAGTGAAGATAGCTTAAATTTAAAGAAGCTGACTGTGATTTCAACCACGACCAGCTTCTTTTTATTGATTATTCTCTTTAATATCTTTTGCAATGGTGAAAAGTGCGCCTATGTAACTCTTTTGTAACTTGCTTTTTGTATGATAAAACAGAAGCATGAGAGCGCTTACAAATTTGTAAAAGGGGGATTTATATGCCGAAGAAATTGGGATTACTAATGCTATTTGTATTCGTCTTGATTTTCAGTGCCGCTTGTAGCGATGAAACGAATACTGCCGAGGAAACTGAAAAAGATGAAGGAACAACTACTCCTGTGTCAAGTGAAGTAACAGAAGAAGCGGGAACGATCAAAATAGGAGTACTTGCATCTTTAACGGGTGCACTGGAATCTTACGGAAAGCAAACAAAAAATGGTTTTGAATTAGGACTTGAATATGCAACAGATGGGACCTTGGAAGTCGCAGGTAAAAAAATTGAAGTTATTTTCGAGGATACAGAAACGAAACCTGAAGTAGCCGTTCAAAAAGCTACGAAACTATTAGAAGAAGATGAGGTTGACTTTATTGTAGGCTCTTCTAGTTCAGGGGATACACTAGCAGTTCTTCCACTAGCAGAAGAATACGAAAAAATTATGATTGTCGAACCAGCTGTTGCAGATAGTATTACGGGTTCCGAGTTTAACCCGTATCTATTCCGAACAGGACGTAACTCCTCTCAAGATGCGGTAGCCGGAGCAGCTGCCATTGCTGGAGAAGGGGTAAAAATTGCAACATTTGCTCCCGATTACTCATTTGGATGGGATGGAGTATCTGCATTTAAAGCAGCCGCTGAAAAGTTAGGCGCAGAAATCGTGCTAGAAGAATATGCGGATCCAGCTGCAACTGATTTCACATCAAATTTACAAAAAATCATTCAAGCAGATCCAGATTACTTATTTGTAGTATGGGCAGGTGCAAATTCCCCTTGGAACCAAATTGCTGACTTAAAACTGCAAGAAAAAGGGATTAAAATTTCTACTGGAGCTCCTGATATCCCAGCTCTATCAATTATGGAACCATTAGTTGGAATGGAAGGATTCTCAGTTTACTATCATACTTTACCAAACAATCCGATTAATGATTGGTTAGTAGAAGAGCATAAAAAACGCTTTAACGGCGAAGTGCCGGATTTATTCACTCCAGGTGGTATGACTGCTGCAATTGCTATCGTAGAAGCATTAACAAAATCAGAAGGGAATGCAGATGGCACGGCGCTAATCGATATTATGGAAGGAATGTCCTTTGAAACACCAAAAGGAAAAATGACTTTCCGTCCAGAAGATCATCAAGCACTTCAATCATTGTACTCCATTAAACTGGAAAAACAAGAAGGGGTAGATTACCCAGTACCGGTACTTATCAGAGAGTTGTCACCGGAAGAAACAGAGCCACCGATTATGAATAATAAATAAAATAGAGACGTGATAGCCTAATCATTAGGTCTGTCACTCTCCATAGGATAGAAAATTTCCATCCTATGGAGAGCGATAGAAGAAGGGGGTATGAATTAAATGGAACCAATACTAAAAACGGAAAATCTAACGATAAAATTTGGTGGTCAGACCGCAGTGGATCATGTGAACTTCGTCATGCCGGAAAAGCATTTTAAATCGATCATCGGACCAAATGGCGCGGGCAAAACAACTTTTTTCAACTTAATTAGTGGAGAATTAAAGCCTACAGAAGGAGATGTCTTCTTTAGAGGAGAGTCGATGGCCAACTACTCTTCCGTTATAAGGACGAGAAAAGGATTAGGTCGTTCCTTTCAAATCACAAATGTATTTCCTAATCTCACCGTAATCGAAAATGTGCGACTAGCAGTACAGTCGAAAGAAAAAATTCGCTATCAACTTTTTCGCCATTTTACTGCTTATAAAGATTTGCATATTCAAGCAGAGCGATTGCTAGAAATGGTTTTGCTATCCAGCAAAGCGAACGCTTTTGCCAATCAATTATCCCACGGTGAAAAAAGGAAGCTAGAAATTGCGATGTTACTTGCACTCGATACAGAAGTATTACTATTAGATGAACCAACTGCAGGCATGTCACTAGAAGAAGTACCAGCTATTTTAGATGTCATTAAACAAATCAAACAAGCAGGAGACAAAACCATTTTGTTGATCGAACATAAGATGGATATGATTATGGACCTGTCCGACTCTATTATGGTGCTTTTTAATGGTAGATTAGTAGCGGATGGTACCCCTACAGAAATCATGGAAAATGAAACGGTTCAAAGTGCTTACCTAGGAGGATTGTATGATGAGCATCTTGCTTAAAGTAGAAAACGTTCAGACGCATATTGGCCAGTACCATATTTTACAAGGCGTTTCATTTGAAGCAAAAGAAGGTGAAGTAAGTGTACTGCTTGGTAGGAATGGTGCAGGTAAAACGACTACATTAAAAACCATTATGGGACTCACTCCTGCTACTGCTGGAACGATTCATTTTCAAGATAAAGAGATTACGAAACAGGCTACACATCAAATTGCTTCTGGTGGAATTGGCTATGTTCCAGAAGATCAAGGAATTTTTGGAGCACTGACCGTAGAAGAAAACTTAAAAGTAGCCATGAGAAAAGAAGATGATGCAGCACTTGCAAGGCAAGAATATGTGCTTGAACTTTTTCCTGATTTAAAAAAGTATTGGAAAAAAGATGGCGGTCATTTGTCTGGTGGGCAAAAGCAAATGCTATCGATGGCACGTGCTTTTATAAACGACAGCAAATTGCTATTAATCGATGAACCGTCCAAAGGTTTGGCACCCGTTGTGATCGAAAAAGTGATGGAAGCAATAGTGGAAATGAAAAAACAAACAACGATTATTTTAGTAGAACAAAACTTCATCATGGCTAGTAGAATCGGTGATACATATACGTTAATTGACGATGGAGAAACCGTTCAATCCGGCGCAATGAGTGAATTGATAGAAAATGAACAGCTGAAACGTCAATATTTAGGAATCGGATAGGGGGTTATACGATGGAGTTAATCATCAATTTATTGATAAATGGACTTGCAACGGGCATGCTTATCTTTCTTTTAGCAGCTGGCCTTACCTTAATATTTGGGTTAATGGATGTATTAAATTTTGCACATGGTGGGTTATTTGCTTGGGGAGCTTTTTCTGGCGTTTGGTTTTACGGATTAACGAATAGCTTTACGGTAGCTATCATTGGTGCCATTTTAACAGGAGCCGTGCTCGGCTTTATAACCGAAAAAATTATTATCAAACCGGTGTACGGAAATCATATTCAACAAATTCTTATTACGCTTGGTTTTATGATTGTGTTGTCTGAAATGTTGAAAGTCGTTTTTGGTCCAAATCAAATTGCAGCAAAGACTCCTCCTCTATTGTCTGGCAGTTGGGAAATCGGGGATGTTATCATTATTAAATATCGCTTATTTATCATTATTGTAGGGTTCCTTGTTTTTGGAATCTTCCAGTTCATTCTAAAACGAACAAAGATCGGTTTAATTGTTCGTGCTGGAGTAATGAATAAAGAAATGGTGCAAGCGCTTGGCATTAATATTAAACAAGTATTTTTATATGTATTTATGGTAGGAGCAGCACTTGCGGCATTAGGTGGTGCACTTATGGCACCGTATTCAGGAGTAGTGTATGCGGAAATGGGCATGGAATTTGCTATCTTAGCCTTCATCGTAGTTGTTATTGGTGGTATGGGAAGTTTTCCTGGCTCCCTGCTTGCAGCTATACTTGTAGGCCTTGCTGGTAGCTTTATGGCCTACTATGTCCCTGCTTTATCACTTGCGGTCAATATGATGCTTATGGCAATTGTATTAATATTCCGTCCGCAAGGTTTGTTTACGGCGAAAGGATGATGCGAGATGAAAAATAAATTCCAAGTTAATAATGCCATCTTACTTGTCCTAGTCGTTGCACTTGCAGTTTTTCCCTTTGTATCCGACTCACGGACTTGGACGATTTTACTAACACAAATTTTCATATTTTCTATATTGGCAATGAGTTATGATCTGCTATTAGGGTATACAGGAATTGTATCCTTTGGTCATGCAATGTTTTTTGGAATGGGTGCTTATGCTACGGCAATCATGCTCAACCGTCTAGAACCTACGCTAGGGGTATTCTTTTTATCGATAGCTGTTGGTATGGTAATTGCGGGAGTGGTAAGCTTTCTAGTAGGGTTGCTCACCCTACGGTTAAAAAGTCACTTCTTTGCAATGTTGACGCTTGCTGTTTCTGGTTTATTTTTAGTGCTTGCTGAAAAATGGCGAACACTGACGCATGGCAATGACGGTTTCACCTTTCGAGCACCTGAGTTTTTTAAAGATCGAATGATGTTTTATTTATTAGTTCTTGCTTGTTTAGTGCTCGTTTATTTCTTCTTACGCAGATTTGTGCATTCTCCTCTAGGTAGAGTATTAATTGCAGTTAGGGAAAATGAACAAAGAACGAAATCACTTGGATTTCAAACATTGCATTATAAAGTAATTGCGTCGGTCATTGCAGGAGTAGTCGCAAGTTTAGCGGGATCCCTTTATGCTATTTCCTTGCGATTTGTCAATACTAGTGTACTTACGATGGACATTACACTTGATGCCCTTCTTATGACGATTATTGGAGGAGTTGGAACATTAATAGGTCCAATTATAGGAGCTGGTGTCATAGAGCTAGCCCAGCATTATTTATCGGGTCTTGCAAAAGAATATCCTATTTTTGAAAGATGGATCATTTTCTTCGGAATTATTTATATTTTAGCTGTTATCTTTTTCCCAAGAGGGATCGTCGGAACGATTCGCTATGCGTTTTGGAAACAAAAAAACAAAACAAAAGTGGAAATTGCTGCTCCTACTAGTAGAAAGGAGCTAACAAAATGAATATCGGGATTGTAAGTACCGGCGTGTATATACCGGATAATAGGATGACGGGAGAAGAAATTGCAAGGCTTGCAAATTTGCCCGCGCATGTTGTGAAAAACAAAATGGGAATCACGCAAAAAGCAATTCCTGGTCCAGATGATCATACGGTCATGATGGGTATTCGTGCCGCAGAAAAAGCGCTAGCAAAAGGAAATATTGACCCAAAAACGATCGATTTAGTCATATATATAGGAGAAGAACATAAGGAATATCCTTTGTGGACAGCTGCTATTAAAATGCAGGAAGAACTAGGAGCCTATCATGCTTGGGGCTTTGATGTAGCGCTTCGTTGCGGAACGACGATTATGGCGATGAAGGTCGCGAAAAGTTTAATGCAGGCAGACCCTTCGATCAACACCGTATTACTTGCCGGCGGTTATCGTAATAGCGATTTTATTGATTACACGAATGAACGAACTCGTTTTATGTATAACTTAGGAGCTGGCGGGGCTGCCATGATTTTGAAAAAAGACCACGCCGAAAATATTATTTTAGAGACGGACATGATGACGGATGGCTCTTTTTCAGAAGATGTTGTCGTACCGGTCGGTGGAACAAAAGAGCCTTTAACGACTGAACATTTGGAAAAAGGATTATACCGTTTAGATGTACTGGACCCAGAAGGGATGAAGGCTAGACTAGAACAAAAATCAATGCAGAACTTTTTAAAAGTCATACGTCACGCATTGATGAAAAGTGGCTATTCTGAACAAGATATTGATTATTTAGCTATCCTCCATATGAAAAAATCGGCACATGACTTTGTATTACAAGAACTAGGTTTAACAGATGAACAAACTACTTATTTACATGATTACGGCCATATTGGACAAATGGATCAAATTATTTCACTCGAAGTGGCACAACAAGAAGGAAAGCTAAAGGATGGCGATTTAGCCGTACTAGTTAGTGCAGGGATAGGATATGCTTGGGGAGCAGTGGCAGTGAAATGGGGACAATAAAGGGGAGTGTAGGTAAATGAATTTACAAAAAGTACAGTTAGCAAACGGAGTATCACTCGCATATTTTGAACGTCCAGGGGGAGAAGAAGTCATTATGTTAGTCCATGGAAATATGACTTCCTCCAAACATTGGGATGTGCTAATCGACAAATTAGATGCCAAGTATAAAGTGTATGCTGTCGATTTACGCGGCTTTGGAGAATCTACGTATCATACTAGAGTAAAAGGGATCAAAGACTTTTCAGATGACTTAAAAGGATTAGTCGATGCAATAGAATTGAAGCATTTCCACTTGATTGGCTGGTCTACAGGTGGTGCTATTTGCATGCAATTTGTCGCAGACTATCCAGGATATTGTGAGAAGTTAGTACTTCTTGCTTCCGCATCCACTAGAGGCTATCCATTTTACGGTTCTAACATAGACGGAACACCTAATTTAGAACAAAGATTTCAAACGATTGAAGAAATAGAGAATGATCCAGTAAAAACAATACCAATGCAAGGATTATACGACACCAACAATAAAGCAGGGTTAAAAGCTGTTTGGAATGCCGTTATTTATACGCATAATCAACCGAAAGAGGAGGATTACGACGCCTATGTAGATGATATGCTTACGCAACGAAATTTAGCAGATGTGTATCACGCTCTAAACACATTTAATATAAGTGCCCTGGATAATGAAGCAGCAAAAGGTACGAATCAAGCAAAAGATATTACGATTCCCGTTCTTATATTACGAGGAGATCGTGATTACGTGGTGACAGAGGATATGACACAGGAAATTGTCGCGGACTTAGGAGAGAATGCCACATATGTTCCGCTCATTAATTGTGGCCATTCCCCATTAATCGACGATTTGGAACAGTTAACAAGCCGAATCGAAAATTTCATATCAAAGGAGAATGAACGATGAGATTACAAAATAAGGTCGCTCTTATTACAGGTGCAGCTAATGGAATTGGTTTAGCAGCAGCACTTCGCTTTGCAGAGGAAGGGGCGAAAGTAGTATTAGCGGACTATGATGCAAATGCCGGGAAAGAGCAAGAGCATGCATTAAAAGCAAAAGGGTATGACGTAAAATTCATTCAAGTGGATGTTGCCAACCGAGAAAGTGTAGACTCTCTCATAAAAGAAACTATCGAACATTTTGGAGAGATTCATATATTAGTTAATAATGCCGGAATCACAAGGGATGCCATGCTAACTAAAATGACCGAAGAAGATTTCTCACAAGTTTTAGACGTTAATTTAAAAGGGGTATTCTATTGTACACAAGCAGTAGTCCCTCATTTAATCGAGCAAGGCTATGGGAAGATAATAAATACATCGTCTGTAAGCGGAGTATATGGGAACTTTGGGCAAACGAATTATGCTGCCTCCAAAGCAGCTGTCATTGGCATGACCAAAACATGGGCAAAAGAACTTGGGCGAAAAGGTATTAATGTTAATGCCGTATCTCCTGGATTCACTACAACAGCAATGGTAGAAAAAATGCCCGAAAAAATTATCGAACAAATGAAAGCAGGAGTGGCGCTTCGCCGACTAGGTGAACCTGAAGATATCGCCAATGCTTATTTATTTTTAGCTTCGGATGAATCTAGTTATGTACACGGTACGGTATTACAAGTAGATGGTGGAATTATGATGTAACAAAAAAGGAGCGGTGCAAAGTGTATACAGAGCAAGCTTGGATATATAAACGTGCGGCATTGTCTCCAACAAAGATCGCCCTAATTGATAGTGGCACAGATGAACAATGGAGCTATCAAACATTAACCGAACATATATCCAAATGGGTTTACTTTTTTCAAGAAAAAAATTATCAAAAAGGCGATCGAATCGTTGTACTCTCACAAAATCGAATCGAACTATTTGCGATTCTGTTCGCATGTGGCATATCTGGTCTACTCTATGTACCGCTCAATTTTCGATTAAGTAAAGTAGAATTAGCCTATATTTTAGAAGATTGTAAACCAGTGCTCATTATTCATGATGAAGCACATCAAACAATCAGTCACACTTTCGTCCAGGTGGATCGTCTATTACTGACATCTGTACTAGAAAAAGCTGCTTTTTTCTATCCATCTAGCCATAATTGGAGCGCATCAGACAGTTGGATTATTATTTATACGGGAGGAACGACAGGAAAGCCAAAAGGAGTAGAGCTTTCTTTTGATGCAGTCAATTGGAATGCGATCAATACCATTACAAGCTGGGGCTTGAGCGATTCGGACTGTACCTTAAATTATATGCCCATGTTTCATACCGGAGGGTTAAATGCTCTATGTATACCGATTTTAATGGCTGGAGGCACCGTCGTTGTAGGGGCTCGTTTCGATGCAGAAGAAGCTATTAAAGCGTTAAATACGTATAAAACGACGCTGTCTTTATTTGTTCCGACTATGTATCAGGCAATGCTCGATACGACTTACATTCAAACGGCCACTTTTCCAACCGTAAAAGTGTTTTTATCGGGAGGTGCGCCTTGTCCTCATACGATTTATCAACGTTTTGAAGAAAAAGGCATTCTTTTTAAAGAAGGTTACGGACTTACAGAAGCCGGACCGAACAACTTTTTTATTGATCCATTGGATGTAGGGAAAAAAAGAGGATCAGTTGGAAAATGTATGTTGTTTAATGAAGTGAAAATAATAAATGAAAATGGAGAGCTTTGTCGCACCAATGAAGTAGGAGAGCTTTATATTTCAGGGAAGCATGTGTTTACGAAGTATTGGAATAACGAAGAAGAAACAAATCGTGCATTTGTAGATGGTTGGTTGAAGACTGGTGATTTAGCAAAGGTCGATGAAGAGGGATATTATTATATAGTCGGTAGAAAAAAAGAAATGATTATTTCGGGCGGGGAAAATGTGTACCCGCAAGAAGTGGAGCAGTGCCTAGTTTTACATCCGAACGTTAAAGAAGCTGCGGTTATTGGAGTGGCAGATGAAAAGTGGGGAGAATGTGTCACTGCATTTGTCACCTGTAGTACGGTAAGTGAGTCGTTCGAAATGGAATTATTGCAAAGTTGCAAAAGGGAGCTTGGCGGTTATAAAGTACCGAAAAAAATCTATATACTCGATGAACTTCCTCGCACGGATGTTGGTAAGATTGATAAAAAATGTTTACAAGAACTAGCTGTAAAGATTTGATTTACAGCTTTTTTTGTCGCCTTTTTGTATAATTAGTTTTGAGGTGACATGTATATGTTTATTAGTGAGAAAGAAATTGAAGTACGTTACGCAGAAACGGATCAAATGGGGGTAGTGTACCATGCAAACTATGTAATATGGCTTGAGATTGGTCGCACACAGCTTATTAAAGATTTAGGCTTCTCCTATGCCGGTCTCGAAAAAGATGGTTATTTATCTCCCGTTACGAATGTGAATATAAACTATAAATCATCTGTGAGGTACGGAGAAACAGTAGTTGTAAGAACTTGGATCGAAAGCCACGGAAAGCTTCGAACTACATATGGCTATGAAATCGTTCACGAAGACGGTACGATTGCTTCTAGCGCAACATCTGAACATGTTGTCGTGAACAAGGACAATTTCCGGCCAGTTTCCTTAAAGAAAGTTCATCCTGCGTGGGATGCAAAGTATATGGAAATCGCAAAGGTGATAGATTAATGGCATTTGGAATTACAAGAGATGAGTTGCGACATTGGAAAACAGCAGTTGAAAACGAACAGATTGCTTTCCTTACTCATTATTGGCTAGATGACCGTTTTCCAGGATGTAAAACGGTTACCAAAGTCGGCTGTAGTAATTTAGAAAAGTTAATCGAATGGGGCGAAAAATACGGTTTAAAAGAAGAATGGATTGACCATAAAGAAGCCTATCCACATTTCGATTTATTTGGAAAGCATGAGTACGAAATCATGCAAAATGAAGGACTGCTAGATCAATTGATGAGGTTTAAATAAGAACTCGAACAAGCAATATAAAAAAGCGTGATAACAAATCACGCTTTTTTATATGTATAAGCTAATTCATCTAATTGGTGATCTACATCTACATACAAATCATGTCCATCGAAATACCACTCATCTCGTTCCTCGATGAAAAATGTAACTTCCTCAACTTTTACGGTAACAACAGGCTCAAACGGCGTATCCTTTGTCATTCCTAGCGAAAAGCCTTGCTGAATTGGACTGGATCCACCATAGCGTGCGTAAAAGCGAATGGTATCACCTTTACTTACTTCCATTTCTTCTTGAAACCAGGTCAATGCATCTTGCGAGATAAAGATTTTCATATCCATCACCAAGCCTTTCTTAAATCCACTTCACCTTAGGTTCTGTCCCGTTTTTAATACGTTGAATGTTAGTGCGATGACGATAAAAGATAAAAACGGCTATTAAGACAAGCATCGCAATTAATGGCCAATCTTTTTCGGCTGTGAAGTAATAAACGATTGAATAAATAAGTGCAATAACAGCTAAAATCATAGAAGTTAGTGAAACCATCTTAGTTATTTTTAAGATGATAAAAAATCCAACAATTAGAAGCACGAAAAGTGGCCAATTATAAGCAAGTAATATACCTCCAGAAGTAGCTACCGCTTTACCGCCTTTGAATTTAGCAAAAATCGGGAACATATGCCCAATCACTGCAATGATTCCAAGAATTAGTGGATGAACATTAGCCGTTTCAAACACAGCTAAATAACCTAGAAGTGTTGCAGCTGTCCCTTTTAGAATATCCATGATAGTAACAACTAATCCCGCTTTTTTACCTAGCGTGCGAAACGTATTTGTTCCACCTAAATTTCCACTGCCATGCTCACGAATATCTGTATTATAAAATAATTTTCCGACCCATAAGCCGGAAGGGATAGATCCGATTATATAGGCAAGTAAAAGTAAAATGATTATCATAGCATGCTCCTTTAGTGACGAAACTAATATTATATTGAACTATTACAGTTTACCACGCACACTTTGTTTTGTTCAATGTAAAGAAGTAATTATATCAGTAAGAGCCATCTGACAAATAATCAGATGGCTCTTACTAGCATTCAAGTTGTAATTAGTTTTGCAATACTGGAATCTGTTCGCTAACTTTTTCATCGTTGACTTTGTTTTGAACTCCACTTGGATCAAATTCCTTTTCCGATTTTGCTACTACAACTGCTGCAACACCATTACCTATCAAGTTTGTTACAGCACGTGCTTCTGACATAAAGCGGTCTACACCGATTAGTAACGCCATTCCTTCAACAGGAATCATCGGGAAAGCAGCTAATGTTGCAGCAAGTGTGATAAAACCAGAACCAGTAACTCCTGCAGCTCCTTTAGAAGTTAACATTAAAATACCAAGTAAAGTAAGCTGTTGCCAGAAGGAAAGAGGTACACCGTAAGCTTGAGCTATAAAGATGGCAGCCATGGACAAGTAAATGGATGTACCATCTAGATTAAAAGAATAACCGGTTGGTACTACTAATCCTACTACTTGTTTAGAGCAACCGTAATTTTCAAGTTTCCCCATCATCGAAGGCAATGCAGATTCAGAAGAGGAAGTTCCTACAACAAGGAATATTTCTTCCTTAATGTATGCTATAAACTTTGTAATGCTGAAACCATAATATTTTGCGATAGCCCCTAAAATTAAAATAATGAATAAGAACATCGTTATATATACAGAGAGCATTAGTTTCCCTAAAGACCATAAAGAACCAAGTCCGAAATTACCAATCGTGTACGCCATTGCACCGAATGCACCAAACGGAGATATTTTCATTACCATCCCAATGATTTTGAAGAAAATTTCGGATACTTTTTCTAAAAGTTTAATAACCGGTTTAGAAGATTCACCTAATGAAGCCGTAGCAATACCAAATAGAATTGCACAAAATAGAACAGGTAGTAATTGCCCACCAGCTAATGCTCCTATAAAGTTTTCAGGAATGATACTCATGATGAATCCCTTTAAGCCTTCGCTTTCACTAGCTGCAGTTGTAAAAGCAGATACATCTCCGCCATTTGCAGCAGATGTATCTAATCCTTTACCAGGTTGTACTAAATTGACAACAAGTAAGCCAATCGCTAAAGCAATCGTGGAAACAACCTCAAAGTAAATTAATGCTTTACCACCAATCTTACCCACTTTTTTCAAATCGCCCATACTACCGATGCCAATTACTACTGTCAAGAATATTATTGGCGCAATGAGCATTTTAATCATTTTAATAAAAATATCCGCTAAAACTTTTAATTGCGCTCCAAAGGCTGGAAATAACGCACCTACAACAATACCAAGGATAATTGCGAAAATAACTTGTACGGTTAAATTTTTAAAATTTAATCTCATATGACCCCTACTTTCTGTTAGTTTTCTTATTGCTTTTCATGTTGTTACTATCATAAATGTAGAGAAAGCGTTTTCAAATATTTTGGTGATAATGTTCTTTTAGGTCTTTTAGGTCTTTTCTAAAGGTGGGTCAAATAAATCGTTCCCTAGCGGCTTGGAGAGGGAATAAAAAAAGTCACTAGAGAGTTTCCTCCCTAATGACTTTATCTATTTATTGAGTAATTGCTTGATTTCTTGTAAATAGGTTGCATTTATTTCCTGTTCATAATATGTATAGATGGGTTCAAAAACCTTTTGCCATTTTTCTTTATCGGCAGAAGAAAGTGTTTCTATATGGATTCCCGAAAAATCTCTTAATCTACTTAAATTGTCCTCGTTCATTTGTTTAGAATGCTCAAAGTTCCATTCAGCTACTTCGTCCATCACTTCTATTAGATCATTTTGTAAATTTGTAGGCAAACTATTAAAAAAATCTTCATTTATCATGACGGCATATCCCAAAATACCATGATTGGTAATGGTTAGATTTTTTTGTAGTTTGTAAAATCCCTTAGAATAAATATTGGAAATTGTATTCTCTTGTGCATCAATCTCTTTTTTCTCTAATTCCTCATATATTTCATCAAAGGAAGTAGCAAGAGGAGTAGCATGTAGTAACTTGAATTGCATTTGTAGCACATTACTTGGCATCGCTCTTATTTTAAGACCAACAAAGTCTTCCGTTTTTTGAAGAGGTTTACCTGTGCTTAGCATTTGTTTAAATCCGTTGTGCCAAAAGCCTAATCCTCTCACATCGAAGCTATTTAATTGATTTAACAGTTGCTCACCGTACGGTCCTGTCAAAATCCGCTCAATATCTTCTTCATTTTCAAATAAAAAAGGCAAATCTAGCACCTGCCATGTAGGCAATAATTTTGTTACTTTTGAAAAGGTAGGGGCAATCATTTGTACATCATTATTTTTTAATGCATCAAATTCACTATCATCATTGAACAACATACCATTTGGATAGATGACGACTCGAATACGACCATCTGTCTTTTCCTCTAATAACTCAGCAAATTTTACAGCTGCTTGTCCTTTAGGTGTATCCTCGGCTACGACATGACTAAAATGAATGACGATTTGTTCATTTAATCCACTCTGCTCCTCATCGAGCGGTAAAGAACCATCTTGCCAAAACTTTTGCTGATAGCCAATATAACTAATAATCACTACTAATGTACATAAAGCTGTTTTAAAATATAAACGCATTCAGTCCACCACAACATTCTGACATTTTCTTTTATAGTATCATAATTCTAATGGTACAATAGATTCATTATTGGGAAATTCAGAGGGAGCTATATGAAAAAAGAGCAAGCATCTATTAATATTAAAATCGTGTCACTTACGTTTTTCATCATTATCTTTTCATTTATCATTGCAGCTATTTTTGTCATTGGTAATATTATGACCGAAAAGGAAGAGAAACTTAGCGAACAAGCAATGCTCGTTGCCCGTACAGTCGGTAAATTGCCTGAAATACGAGAGAAACTTGCAAGTAGCGAGACTTTTACTGCTAAATCGGAAACTGTCAATCAAACAGTAGAAGGAATACGTGTCATTAACAAAGCCGACTATATAGTTGTATTGGATATGGAGCATAGACGTTTATCCCATCCAGTAAGGAACATGATTGGGCAAACTTCTAATACAGCAGATGAAAATGCCGCATTTGAAGAACATTACTATACATCTAAAGCAATTGGTGAGATAGGTAAAACCGTGCGAGCATTTGTTCCTGTAATGAGTAAGGATCATGAGCAAATAGGTGTTGTTATAGTTGGTTATCGTTTACCTACCATTATGGAAATAATAGGAGGTATGCGTACCGAAATAATGTTCGTCACTATATTATCCCTATTTTTCGGTGCATGGGGAGCATGGGTGCTCGGACGGCATATGAAAAAGCAAATGTTTGGACTGGAACCACATGAGATTGCAAGACTTTACGTCGAAAGAACGGAAACTTTTAATGCCATGCATGAAGGAATCATCGCTATTGATAATAAGTTAAATGTCACCATTTTCAATGAAAAAGCGCGCCAAATTCTTGGAGTCTATCAAGATGATCTAATTGGGAAAAGCATTTATAAGATTTTGCCAGATACCCGTTTACCAGAAATACTAGATTTTAATAAGCCAGTTTATAATAAAGAATTACTCATAAATCAGCATAGTATTATGAGCAATCGCGTACCTATTACAGTGAACGAGGAAACAATTGGGGCAATTGCTATATTTCAAGATCGTACAGAAGTGAAAAAGCTTGCCGAAGAATTGACGGGTGTACAAGAATTTATACAAGCATTACGTATCCAAAACCATGAACATAAAAATAAGATGCATACAATTGCTGGATTGCTTCAACTTGGGCATTATAACCAAGCGCTTGACTATGTGGTAGAAGTAAATCAACGCCAAAACGAGTTATCCCAATTCTTCGAAGAACGAATAAAAAACGAAAACATTTCCGGTTTGCTCCTAAGTAAAATTAACCAAGGAAAAGAACAAGGAATTCACGTTGAAGTCGATATGAATAGCAAGCTTTTATATTTGCCAGAAAAACTGGATATGAATGATTTTGTCATTGTTCTAGGTAATCTAATCGAAAATGCTTTCGATGCTTTACGACATGTTGATAAAGAAGAGAAAAAAGTCTTCATCAGCATAGATCAAGACGAATATACCTTATCTATTTTAGTTGAGGATAATGGCATTGGGATCAAGCAAGAACAACTAAATTATATTTTTGATAATGGTTACTCAACAAAAAACGAACAAAATTACGGAATAGGGTTATACTTAATACAGAGCATCGTCCAAAAAGAGAATGGAAACATTGATGTTTCGAGTAACCTTGGGGAAGGAACAAGCTTTCAAATTACTTTTTATTTATAGAAGGAGGTGCTATTGTTGCTTCCAATTTCAGTCATATTAATAGAAGATGATCCAATGATTCGTCAAGTAAATCAGCAATTTATAGAAAAAGTAAAAGGATTTCAGATAATCGGGACAGCTGGAAACGGAATAGAAGGTATGAAACTCATCAAAAAATTAAAACCTAATTTGGTCATAATGGACATTTTCATGCCGGAGCAGAATGGCATACAAACACTACAACAGCTTCGTGAAAGTAAACTGAATGTAGATGTTATTACGATCACTGCAGCTACTGAGATGAAAACGATCCGTCAAATATTACAGCTTGGTGTATATGATTATATTATGAAACCCTTTACCTTTGAACGAATCAAGCAAACACTCGAAAATTATAGGAATTTTAAAGAAAAGATGGGAAGAAAAAAGGAACTGACCCAAACGGAACTCGACGAATTAATACATCCTCATCGCTTAAACTTGCAAGGGTTAAATGAGTTGCCAAAAGGGCTAAATGCATCCACTTTAGATAAGATAATTGCTTTTATCAGAATGCAAGATAATTCAGTTTCTGCCGAGGAAGTGGCAAACGGTGTTGGACTTGCCCGAGTCACCGCAAGAAGATATCTAGATTATTTAGAGAAACAGCAAAAGGTAGTTATTGATATTCAATATGGTTCTGTTGGTAGACCTGTCAATCAATACAGAATTATTCGGTGAAAGTATACCTGGAGCAGCTTTATTAGGCGTCTTCAGTTTTTTTACGCATTACTTTTTAATCATTGTAAAGAAGGAATAACGTATGAAGACAGAGAATGCTACAGGAAGGTAGATTGCAATCTAATTGATAATTACTTACAATTAGATTCTGGCCTGACTATATAGTCTTTAGATGCTTACGCATTCTAATAGAGCTATTGACATAATGAAAATCTGTTTGTACGCTAAATAGAGAATAAAGAACAGATGTTTTGTTTTTTTGGAGGGAACGTATTTGAGTAAAGATGAAATATTAACGAGCTATAGTGATGATGATATTCAAGTATTAGAAGGTTTAGAAGCCGTTCGAAAACGTCCAGGGATGTACATAGGCTCGACTGATGCGCGAGGATTACATCATTTAGTTTACGAAATAGTTGATAACTCAGTCGATGAAAGTTTGGCTGGATTTGGTAATCATATTAAAGTAACGATACATGAAGATCAAAGTGTGACAGTACGTGACTTTGGTCGAGGGATGCCAACAGGTATGCATAAGACCGGAATTCCAACGGCGGAAGTCATTTTCACCGTGCTCCATGCAGGTGGTAAATTTGGACAAGGCGGATACAAGACAAGTGGGGGACTTCACGGGGTTGGTGCTTCCGTCGTCAATGCTCTTTCATCTTACGTCGAAGTAATTATTCATCGGGATGGCAAAAAATTCATTCAACGCTTCGAAAATGGCGGAAAAATAGTCCAGTCGTTAAAAGAAGTTGGTTCTACGAAAGAGACTGGTACATCTGTACATTTCTTACCTGATGACTCCATTTTCTCCACAGTAAAATTTAATTATGAAACTTTATGCGAAAGGCTGAGAGAGTCGGCTTTTCTTTTGAAAGGACTTAAAATCGAGTTACAAGACGAACGTACAGGCGCTCATGATATTTTTTATTATGAAACGGGCATTGAAGCTTTCGTTTCTTATTTGAATGAAGAAAAAGATGTCCTGCACCCTGTTTTCTATATGGAAGGAGAACAGGATTCAATAGAAGTTGAGTTTGCATTCCAATTTAATGACGGTTATTCAGAAACGATTTTATCTTTTGTTAATAATGTGCGAACAAGAGATGGCGGTACACATGAAACTGGTGCAAAAGCTGCTTTGACAAGAGTTTTTAATGAATATGCAAGAAAAACAAGTTTAATAAAAGAAAAAGACAAAAACTTAGATGGTTCTGACATACGAGAAGGTATTTCAGCGATCGTTTCAGTACGAATCCCAGAAAGCATATTACAGTTTGAAGGCCAAACAAAAGGGAAATTGGGAACAAGTGAAGCAAGAAGTGCAGTAGACGCTGTTATTTCCGAAAAACTGCAATACATTTTGGAAGAGAATGCTGAGCTCACTGCTTCTTTAGTTCGAAAAGCTATTCGCGCACAACAAGCAAGAGAAGCCGCTCGTAAAGCACGAGAGGACGCTCGAAACGGGAAAAAGCGCAAACGTTCGGACACATTATTATCCGGTAAACTAACTCCTGCTCAGTCACGAAACGCAGCAAAAAATGAACTATACCTTGTCGAAGGAGATTCTGCTGGTGGTTCCGCAAAGCAAGGACGGGATCGAACATTCCAAGCAATCTTACCTTTACGAGGAAAAGTTATTAATACGGAAAAAGCAAAACTTGCAGATATTATGAAAAATGAAGAAATCGCGACAATCATTCATGCAATTGGCGGAGGAGTAGGAGCAGATTTCCAAATAGCAGATATCGCTTACGATAAAGTAGTTATTATGACCGATGCAGATACGGACGGGGCACATATTCAAGTGCTTTTATTAACTTTTTTCTATCGTTACATGAAGCCATTGATCGAGCATGGTAAAATTTATATCGCATTACCACCTCTATATAAAGTATTTAAAGGGGTTGGTAAAAAAGAAGTGTTCGAATATGCATGGACTGAAAAAGAATTAGAAGCATCAACGAAAAAGATTGGCAAAGGCTTTATGCTCCAACGTTATAAAGGGCTTGGGGAGATGAATGCCGACCAATTATGGGATACAACGATGAATCCTGAAACGCGTACTTTAATACGCGTAACGATTGAAGATGGCGCAAGAGCGGAAAGACATGTCACTACATTGATGGGCGATAAAGTAGAGCCACGTCGCAAATGGATCGAAGCAAACGTCAACTTTAGTTTAGAAGACGATTCTAATATTTTAGAAAATGAAAGAATACACACGGAGGATGAGTTAGTATGACACAAACCGAACGTTATCAAGATTTACCACTAGAAGAAGTAATCGGCGACCGGTTTGGGCGTTATAGTAAATACATCATTCAAGATCGTGCACTTCCAGATGCTAGGGACGGGTTAAAACCCGTTCAACGTCGTATCTTATTTGCAATGTTTCACGAAGGAAATACGAATGACAAGCCTTTCCGTAAATCTGCTAAAACGGTCGGAAATGTAATCGGGAACTATCATCCACATGGAGACAGTTCTGTTTATGAGGCAATGGTACGTATGAGTCAAGACTGGAAACTCCGTCATATGCTCGTAGAAATGCACGGAAACAATGGTTCAGTTGATGGGGACCCACCAGCGGCAATGCGTTATACAGAAGCAAGACTTTCCGCTATCTCGCAGGAATTGCTACGAGATATCAATAAAAACACAGTAGATTATATACCAAACTTTGACGATTCGGATTCAGAACCAGTCGTCTTACCTGCGCGTTTTCCGAACCTCCTTGTAAATGGTTCAACTGGTATTTCTGCCGGTTATGCGACAGATATTCCACCGCATGCACTTCATGAAGCACTTGATGCTGTGTTAATGCGCATGGAAAACCCTGCAGCAACAGTAGACGAGCTAATGACCGTTATTAAAGGTCCTGATTTCCCAACTGGTGGTATTATTCAAGGTATCGATGGCATTAAAAAAGCATATGAAACAGGAAGAGGGAAAATTGTCGTCCGTTCTAAAACCGAAATCGAAACGATTAAAGGCGGCAAGGAACAAATTGTTATTACGGAAATTCCTTACGAAGTGAATAAGGCAAATCTAATCAAAAAAATTGACGAACAACGCCATGATAAACGTTTAGACGGAATTGCTGATGTCCGAGACGAATCGGATCGCACTGGTTTACGAATTGTGATAGAAATGAAAAAAGAAGTAGATGCATATGGTATTTTACAGTTTTTATTTAAAAATACAGACTTACAAGTGACCTATAATTTTAATATGATTGCTATTCATAATCGCAGACCAACGATGATGACCTTGCCATTATTATTGGATTCCTATATAGATCATCAAAAAGAAGTCGTTACTCGTCGTACTACATTCGATTTGGAAAAAGCGAAGGAACGTTTACATATCGTAGCAGGTCTTATGAAAGCTTTATCCATTCTAGATGAGGTCATTCGAACAATTCGTGCATCCAAAGATAAACGAGATGCCAAAAATAATTTAATTGCGGCATTTGGATTTTCAGAAGCACAAGCAGAAGCCATTGTTTCTTTACAATTATATCGTCTTACAAATACTGATATTACGGAATTACAAAAAGAAGAAGAATCGCTCAATGCATTAGTCAAAGAATTGGAAAGTATTCTAGCGAAAGAATCGGTACTAATGAAAGTGATTAAGAAAGAATTGTTAGTAGTCCGTAAACAATTTGCAGAACCACGTAAATCCATAATTGAAGAGGAAATCGAAGAAATTAAAGTCACACTAGATGTCCTTATTCCAAGTGAAGAGGTAATCGTTACCGTTACAAAAGACGGCTATATTAAACGTACGAGTGTGAGATCCTTTACCGCTTCGAATGGCCAAGATTTTGCTATTAAGGAATCGGATTATTTGTTATACCAAGCACCGATAAATACGCAGCATCATTTACTGTTGTTTACGTCGAAAGGGAATTATATTTACCAACCGGTACATGAATTACCGGATATTCGTTGGAAAGACTTAGGTCAGCATATTTCCAGTATTGTGCCGTTAGATGCCAATGAATCGCTTATCAATGTGATTGGTATCGACTCGTTTGACCTAGATTTATGTGTCCTTACTGCAACGAAGGATGGGCAAATAAAACGTTCCTTGTTATCAGATTACGTCGTACAGCGTTATGCTCGACCGATTAAGACGATCAACTTGAAGGCAAATGATGAAATGATCCTCGCACAGTTAGTAGCACCTTCCGATGAAGTACTATTTACAACGCATTTAAGCTATTCTGTTCGATTCTCATTGGATGAAGTGCCGATTACAGGAGTAAAAACAGGTGGGGTAAAAGGCGTTAGTTTAAAAGAGGATGACTATGTTGTCAGTGTAAACGTCGTTCCTCTAGATAGTCATGATGATATTACATTAGTGACACATCGCGGGGCAGTTAAGAAAATGGCCTTAAAAGAAATCGAATCCGGCACACGTGCCAAACGTGGTATCGTTACACTACGAGAGCTAAAATCAAATCCACATAAAGTATTTGCGGTATTATTAACGAATAAAAAAGAAGAACTTGTTTTAGAAACAGAAAAAGGTATACAAGAAGTTGTTCAACTAAACACACTACGTCTAGTAGATCGCTATTCCAATGGATCGCTCGTCGTCGACACAGGCAAAGATGGTCAACTCGTTCGAGTTTGGAAACAAGCGATTGATGAAAATGAGTAAGAGAACTTAACTTAACTTAACTTAACGACATAATAAAAAGCATTTCCATTAGGTACTTTACCTTTTGTGAAATGCTTTTTGTGTTTTGTGTGTAGTTGGTCAAGCTTATTGAAAAGTCCAACTCTAGTATAGAAGAACCTACAAATTAAGTAACTTCAATTAATCTTCCCTAATCTCCTCATAGGTTAATGTAATAGTCTTTACCCCGAAATAAGAAATATTTTAAAAACTTCCCTAAAGATATAGTTAAAAACCCCGTCCGCCCTTCAATTCCATGAATAGAATAGCAGAGAAAGGAGGTGATAATATGTGTAATAATTCATCATGTGGATGTAATTTCAACCGTTGCACCAACCTTGGACCATTTGTAGCTGTGGACGCGGACTGTATTACTCCTCCAGTGACACGTGCTGCTTCAGTAGTACCGTTCTCTTCTGGTATTACTACGCCAGTGTTATTAGTTACTACTATAGGTGGATTAGTTGGTACAGTTAGTACCATTGGATTTGGTACTGCTAATGTAGGCGTCACACTAGCTGGAGGCTTAATAGACTTGGCTGGACTAACTTCATCCGAATCGTTTACGGTTCCACGAGTAGGTAATGTAACAGCTATATCCGCAAACTTCAATACACTTCTAGCTGCGACTGTTCTTACTGGAACTGCAACAATTCGAGCTCAGATCTACCGTGCACCAGCTGGAACTAATATCTTTAGTCCAACTGCTGCAACCGTAGTATTAGCTCCATCACTAACAGCTCCTGTAGCAGCTGGTCAATTAAGTTCTGGATCAGCGTCGAATTTCTCTGTCCCAGTAGCACCAGGTGACCGTTTGCTTATGGTCTTTTCAACAACTGCGACTGGATTAACAGCTGCTGTTACAGTTGCTGGATTCGCAAGTGCAGGTATAACTATCGAATAAACTTATGACTCTAAAACAATACGACGCTAGCTAAAGTAGGCAGAACAACTTTTTTTTGTGCCCAAGCCCCTTTCATTTAAATAATGTAAAGGGGCTTTATTATTTCTAATTATATGATTTAGCATTTGTGAACTGTTACTTAGGAAAGGTCAAAAGAGGGTGCCTGGTTCTAACACAATTTAAACCATGGCTCCTCACCTATGAAGCTTCATTTCAAAAAATGATAGATTGTATTTTATTACGAATTTTATTGCAAGTAACTGAAGCTATAAGTCAGTATATAGTGATTGTTTTTGATTCAATCAGTGTATATTTTGTCATGCTTATTCCTTTTCAAATTGAAAAGATCAATTATACGTTAGAAGAATCTTTAAATCGAGTACCTCCAAATATTCTTAAAATGAGTCTATTTAAGTATATTTATGAAATAGTTTTAAACTTATCGAAAGATTTAGTTCAAAACCCCGTCCGCTCTTCAATTCTATGAATAGAATAGCAGAGAAAGGAGGTGATAATATGTGTAACTGTGGAAATAATGACCTTAGCCCCGTAATTGTCAATACCAATAGACCAGCTTATGGATATGTCTTTAACTTTCCTGTTCAAGTTGTTGCTTCTGGTGGTGATGTAAGCTTTAGCGGTAACGGACCATTAGTTAATATTGATCACACTGCAGGTACTGCAGAGATTTCCATTCCTCGATCTGGAGACTATTTAGTTGAGTATACCATCGCTGTCGATGGACCTCAGATGTCCGCGTATGCATTGATTCTTAATGATGTAGAAGTACCGAACTCTGCTACTCGTTATGGTGCTACCAGCCCAGCAGGTACCAATCAAACATTGACTGGTTCTGCAATTTTAAGTGTTCCAGCTAACTCCACACTACTACTAAGAAATATTGGTAATACTGCTGATACTCTAGTAGGAACTGATGATGGCCAAGGCGTTCTCAATGCATCGATATCCATTCACAGACTTGGTGCTTAGTAAATTTTTGTATGCCATATGTTATATTTGAGATCCAACAAGCAAAAGTGCGATGTCCTAATTTGTATAGGATGCCGCACTTTTTTTTATTTTTGTTGTTACTATTATATGGAATTTTACAAAAATGAAGCATTTCACTCTTTTTTCATAACTTTATGGTATAAGTAAGTAGGCGGTAAGCTAATACATATACATTTGGAGGAACAACATGAAGAAAATTATGTTAATGACAATTGCTTGTTTATTTCTATTCAGCACACAAGCTTTTGCACACACAGGATTAGAAAGTTCCAACCCTGCTCAAGGGAGTACAGTAACAGAAAGTTTGGATCAAATCACATTAACTTATGCGACTAAAATTGAAGACACGGGCTCGTTTAAATTAATGAACGCTGCAAACGAATCAATGGAAATCACTAATATAGCTGTAAATGAAAACGTGTTGACAGGTAATGTAGCAAGTAATTTAGAAAACGGCCCATACAAAATCATTTGGAAAATTGTCGGTATTGATGGACATCCAATCGAAGGGGAATTAGACTTCGTATTAAATGCACCTATAGTTGAAGAGCCAGCAGAAGATACTGAAACTGTTACAGAAACAACAGAAGAGGCAGAAGTTACAGAACAAGAAGTAACGAAAGAAGAGCCGGCTACAGAGGAAACTGCAACTGCAGATGTGGAAGAAGAGAAAAGCGGTAACACAGGACTTATCATTGCAATTGTAGTAGTACTAGCTGCAGTTATCTGGTTTTTGACACGGAGAAAAAAATAAATGATTTTTCTTTTAACAACAATTAGCGAAGCACTTGTATATACGTGCTTCGCCTTGTTAATGGGAAGTTATATTTTTTCGTTATTTCCATCTGATTTAAAACCTAAAATAGTCGTCTCACGAAAAGTAAAACTGCTTGCAGTTGCTGGGATTGCCATTTTTTCATTTTCCCCGTTACTAAGTCTAGTCACTTTTTTATATGAAGATTACGGTTTGTGGCAAACGCTAAAATCTATTGTTTTCACGTTTGAAGTAGGGAAGTCATGGTTATTTTTAGCTATCTTTTCGATCGTTTTAGGATTGTACATTTTCTTCTTTGACAAGAAAACGGCTTCTGTTTATTCTGTTATTGCAATTATATTGATCTTTGTCTTAATAGCAATCCTTGGACTGGCTGGTCATGCAAGCTCGATTTCTCCAGTGAAGGGTTTTATTACTCATTTCACTCATTTTGCATCAGTCGTTGTTTGGGTCGGCATATTACTGATTGTCAGTTGGTTTTCACGAAATACGGAAAACTGGGTTAACTTTTTAAAGTGGTTTCATGTCATGGCCTTGTATTGTTTTGCTATTGTGATCATTACAGGACTATCGCTCATGAATCTATCGATGGAGTGGAGTGCTTATGCAGATTCCTGGATGCTTTCTTACGGTCAAAGCTTGTTAATCAAACATTTACTCATTATTCCTTTAATCGGATATGCATTCATTAATGGAATTGTGATGAAGCGTAAACTACAAAAAGAGGACCATTTTGATCCAAGACCTTGGACAAAAATTGAATTTTTTATCATCTTGCTCATTTTTGTAGCAACAGGAGCATTAAGTCAGCAATCTCCACCAAGTAATTTAGCGCAAATATTGAGTTCTGAAGGGATTTCTCCTTTATTTGCATTATTCTATGACGGAACCATTCAACCTAGCTTAAACGTTCAATTTTTGCCTAAATTAGATAGTATATTACTAGGTACTGTATCTATTTGCTTTTTTGCGGTAAGTATTTTATCTTTTTTCAAAAAAATGTCGCCCATATTTTCTTTTATAATGAGTGTTTTGGTCGTTATTTCCGCATATTTAGCATTATTGTTTAGTGTGCAAGTTGTATAAACAAATATAAAAAGCATCTCCATTGGGGTATAGACCTTGTTGGAAATGCTTTTTATATTTGTTTTCACTTCGTTGTAATTTTTCCTTTTTGGTTTTGGTCATTCTTACATGTGTACTAAAGTCGATATCGTTACGTAATTTCGTCACATCTTTACCTGTGTTGCGTAGTAGATGCGATCTTTTTCGTTTGGCAGCTGATTTTGCCATATAAATCACTCCTCATCCAATTAGTTGGTTCAAGGGATAGAATATATTAAATCTAAGTAAAAGACAAGTAGGAATTGATGGTATAATTTTCTGACAATTAAAGAGGGATAGCTTAATAATCAAAAGGAATAAGCAATGACGCAGTTAACAATTTTGCTAATAAAAATAATAAAGTTGAAGTAATGATCTACAAATTGTAGGAATGAAAAGAAAAGTTATTGGAAACCAATAAAAAGAGCTACTAACGATGTATTAATGTTGTGCCATTAATTTAGAGTTCATAAATTTTTTGCTGTTATTTAAACAAATAATATAAAACATAAATCTAGTATTAAACTGTAATTTTTCTCAAATATCTCACTGTTTCAAGTATACTTTTTCATTGAAATACAACTCCAACTAATATATATTATGGCCACGGCGTTCTTTGAAATATAAAATCACTCAACCTCTCTTTCTGTTCTATAACGATAATTAGCGTTTTTACTATCAGTAACCTGGATAAATTGAACACTATATTCTATGACGTCATTAATAAATAAACGGTGCTGCTTTGCCAACTTTTTCACTTCTTCTAGCAAATCATGATCATAGGTAGTTTTGTATTGCACACGATCTTTAGGTCTATTTTCTTTATTAAATACAATAGCTTCTTCCAATAATACTTGTTTTAAACCACTTTCTAGTAAATAATTTAGATGTGTATTATTGGCATCGGCCATTTTTTTTAATGAATCTAATATTTGTTTACTAATATTCGTTCGAAATTCTACTCTTGATTCATCTTTCGACTGTATTAATCTTCCATCAACTAATTTCCACATAATAAATCGTCTCCTTCTCTTTAATCCTTTGGGATAATCTTTCTTTTTTTAGATAATTATAGTTATCGGTTGCATGTTCATAAATAATTTTTGCGAGTTTTGGGAGATCATTTTTTCCTTTCACCCATACACGATATATTTTTCTTCCTTTTGTGCTGTATTCCGTTGTTATTTCGGTTCTTAAATCCCAAGATTTGTAGACAGACAAAAGACCTTTAGCAAAATCTTCACTTCCCGTAGTTACATTCATTACATAACCTCTGTCTTGTACCCACCCGTCTCCATCAATAACACCTCGTACGAAGGAAGCTAAATATTCAGCTGGTACATTTGGGAAAGGAACTGTTAATGATTTAGTTGGAGTTATTCCTAGTATAGCAAGATCTTCTTTCATGATCTTGGAATTAACTATTAAAGTTGGGGTCTTTTTAGTTTTTCCATATGGGGCTAAAACGTAATCGGCTTCTAAATAGGTTGCTATTACTTGCAATATTCGCTCGTCTTTTTGGGAGAAGTTTATTGTATGGGTATCTTTATTTATATGGCCATCCGTTACTAACAAACCTAAAACCCAAGCCATTTCATGCGACCAAACTTTGAAAAAATGTTCATTTACTTTATGTTTTCTTGGCCTACCTGAATAGCGATGTCTATTAGTAGGTATATTGTGTTTATGTATGACATTTAGTATTGCACCAGCAGACAGTCCAATTACCGCCTCCATTTCTTTATGTGTCCTCCCGCTTTTATACATCTCTATAATCATTTCATCTGTAATCCCCCGTTTTCTAGGCATAATTCTATCCCTCCAGAACAGCTTTACACCCATTATACAAACAAATGTTCTTGAAATCAAAAAAACAACCGAGAAAACATTAATTTTTTCTCAGTTGCTTAACTATTAAATAGGTTTGAAAAAGTCATTCACTACTTTTTCAGATACATCAGCAAAGACTTTATACCTATATTGGGGTGTTTGCCCTTTATCGATCAAAACAGTGCGTACACCTTCAAAAAAATCATGATGCTTCATGAAATTGGTTGCTAATGTTAAATCTGTTGCCAAACATTCCTCTATTGTTTTATTTTCCCCATCTATTAACTGCTTTAATGTTATTTTTAACGAAAAAGGAGATTTGGACAGTAGTGTCTTCTTCGTTTCCTCAGCAAATGTATCGTCTTTTCCTTTCAAAGACGATATAATGCCTTCTATCGTTTCGAAAGAAAAATGTTCATTTATACTTTCTTCTCGTTTTTGAAGTTTACTATCTTCATTAGACGAACTTGCATAACTCTCAATCAAATCTTGAAGCGTATTTTCAATAGATCGTTCATGCCAGTTTGTTTCATTAACCGTCATAATAAACTCTCCAAGCGCCTCATGGGTCATATATATATCCGCAGCTTTTATATATAAAATATCCGGTGCCGTAATGACAGATGCCGTTAAGGCTAAGTAACGCCCTAGGTACCCAGGTGCTTTATTAAGAAAATAGGCAGCCCCCACATCCGGGAAAAATGCTATATTCATTTCTGGCATAGCCCATTTCGTTCGCTCTGTTACAATTTTATGACTCGCCCCGTAGGATAGACCAACTCCTCCCCCCATCACAATCCCATCTAAACAAGCAATAATTGGTTTTGGAAAAGTATAGATTAGTCGATCTACTTCATACTCTATCTTAAAAAACTGCTTGGCATCTTGATATGCGGCATCGCTAGCATTTGATTGATAGAGCGCTTTTATATCTCCACCAGCACAAAAGCCTTTTTCTCCAGCCCCATTTAAAATAACAAGACATATATTATCGTCCGCTTGCCATTCTTCTAGTTTTGCCTTAAGTTCTTTCACCATTTCAAAGGACAAAGAATTTAGAGCTTTTGGACGATTAAGTGTGATGGTGGCTACCCCATTATCATTAATTGAAAATAGAACTTCGTTTGTCATAATGTCCCCCTTTAAGCATGAATAAAATCAGGTTTTCGTTTTTCTATAAACGCTTTTATCCCTTCATCTGCATCTGAAGTTAAAAACAATTCAGCAAACTTTCTTCGTTCTCTTTCCAAAGCATCTTGTAAATGCTCATTGCTTCCTTGTACAATACATTCTATCACTTTAGTGATACTAGTCATGCTTTTTCCTTCGATAAATGATTGTGCAATCGTACGAGCGGTGCTTAAAAGCTCCTCTTGTGGCACTACTAGTTGTACAATTCCGTGCTCTTTTGCTTCATCTGCTGTTAATTGTTTACTCGTTAATATTAAATTCAATGCAGTTGAAGCATCTGTCAGTTTTGTCAGACGATAAGTGCCTCCAAATGATGGTAGTAACCCAAGTTTCAATTCAGGTAGCCCAACAAATGCGGAATTTGCAGCAATCCGGTAATGGCAAGCCATTGCAAGCTCTAAACCTCCACCAAGCGCCGCTCCATTTATAGCAGCGATAACGGGTTTATTCATCGATTCGATTTCGTTACATAGGTCTTGACCTGCTTTAGCCATCGCTAGACCTTTTTCTTCATCGCCTAGTGCAGCAACAAATTCTTTAATATCTGCTCCAGCGACAAAAAACTTACCTGCCCCCGTTAGAATAATTGCCCTAGTATCCTCATCTTTCGAAAGATTTCTCAATACTAATCTTAGTTCTTCTATACAAGCAGAGGATAAAGTATTTGCTGGAGGATTATTTACTTCTATCGTCGTAATGAAGTTATCTTTCCTAACGTTTGTATATTTAGATTCCATCGATCAATACCTCCTATAAAAATGAATTTGTTTAATACCACTTTTGTAGCTAGTACTTTTTATGAGATGGATGGTGTTTGTGTACTAACTTTTTTATAGAGAACAGACATATCCTGTTCTCCAAAACCACTTTTATCGGCTTCTTCATACATTCCGTAAAGTATTTTACTAATCGGCAAATCGACATAGTTTTTATCCGCAAGCTCTAATGCAAAACCTATATCCTTTTTTAATAAATTGAGTGCAAAACCAGGCGCATAATCATCATTAGCGATAAAGCTCTTATAATTTCGCTCATAAATTCTGCTTTGCCCATAGCTAACATTTAACATATTAAACAATTTATCTAAGTCTAGTTGGCTTTCTTTCGCCAGAGTAAGCGCCTCACTCACTCCCGCCGTATAGAAGCCAATTAACAAGTTATTGATCAGTTTAGTAGCGGTCCCACTATCAATCTTTTCACTAACATGAAAGATATTTTCTCCTAGTGCATTAATAACCGGCAATGCCTTTTCAAAAGCTTCCTTGGGGCCACCAATCATGAAAGTGAGCGTTTTGTTAATGGCCCCTATAACTCCGCCACTAACAGGTGCTGCAAGAAAATCAACGCCTTTAAGCTTAGCGCTTTGTTCAATTTTAATATTGAGTTCAGGAGAAACGGTGCTTGTATCGATTAATAGAATGTTTGGATGAGCATGCTCGATTAGTCCATGTTCACCTAAGTAGATTGCTTCCACTGCTCCGTTGGACGGGAGACTAGTAAAAATAACATCACAAGTGTTTGCTAATTGCGCAACGGTATAGCCAACTTTTCCACCATTTTTCTGAAAATGACGTAAAGCCTCTTGATTCAAATCGACTCCGTACACGTCAAAATTAGATGCGATTAAATTATGAGACATCGGTAAGCCCATATTTCCAAGTCCTACAAAGCCTATCTTTTTCATCCGAACACTCCCATTCATGTGAAATATCGACCATGCTCTATCATTACTTCTGCGATTTTCCGCTTTTTAATAAACAGATTGCTGTAAAGTGGTACAGACAGTTGCTTTATCTCTTGTAGCATAACCGCTCGTAATGGTTCCTCTATTTCTAGTGAAGATAGGATCGTAATAGCAGCCGTTTCTATTTTCCGATAACCTTGCTCACAAATGACAGCTGTAATTAATTGATGAATTGCCCCTTCTTTCTTTTGGCCATTCGAATTTAAGTATTTTTCCAAGCGTAAATAGGAAGATTCCATTACATAAATATCCTTTGTCATATCAGCTAGAAGTCGTAAATATTCTTGTTCTTGCTCTAAGTTTAAAGTAGTATCAGAGAAGGCTTTCAGAACTTTTTGTAGTAACTCTAATGATAGATCAATATATTGGAAGTTTCTGTTTAGATTGGGCGGAGATTCACTTCTAACTAAAGGAATAGTTGAAATGAGTTCTTGTTGTTTTTTTAATATTAATTTAGAAATAGTCAAACGATTAATTTCATTTGTTCCTTCAAAAATGCGGCTAATCCTTGCATCTCGGTAGAGGCTTTCTACTTCATATTCTTGCATAAAGCCATTACCTCCATGAATTTGTACCGCTTCATCTACAATTTCGTCTAATATTTCGGAGCTGTTAATCTTATTTAAGGCACATTCAATTGCATAATTGGCAAATACAGTAGATATCTCTTGATTGCTTTGGATTGTTTCTAAAGATTCATCTATACAATGGGCTGTACGGTAGGCAGCGCTCTCTGCTCCATATATAGAAATTACCATATTGGCTATTTTTTCTTGAATCATTGTAAAGCTGGATAAGTGCTTGTTGAATTGTTTTCGTTCATTCACATATTGGATTGAAAGCTGGGTAGCTTGCTTTGCTGTACCAATATTCGCAAAAGCAAGTTTGAGTCGTGCCATATTTAATATGTTGAGTGCGACTTGATGACCTTTTCCATCGATACCAAGCATATTTTCACTTGGAACAGATACATTATCTAAAATAAGCGTCGCTGTGGATGAACCTTTAATACCCATTTTCTTTTCTTCTGGACCAGTTGAAACTCCTTGAAAGGATTTTTCTACGATAAAAGCAGTGACTCCCTCTACTGTTTTCGCGAATACAACGAAGACATCTGCAACTTTGGCATTCGTTATCCACTGTTTCTCTCCATTTAATAACCACGAACCATCTTCTTGCAATACAGCGGTCGTTTTTAAGCTTAAAGCATCAGAACCTGCATTTGGCTCCGTTAATGCATAAGCTCCGATCCATTCGCCAGAAGCAAGCTTTGGCAAATACTTTTTCTTTTGTGCGGTTGTTCCAAAGTAGACGTACGGAAGTGTTCCAACACCTACATGAATATTAAAGGAAACACTGAAAGAACCGCTTTGACCCATTTTTTCTGCAACTAACCCCGCTGTTTTTTTGCTTAATGACAAACCACCATAAGCTTCCGGGATTTCGATACTTAACAATCCTAAATCACCTGCTTTTTTAAATAACTCGCTTGTTATAGCGTAATCATGTTGTTCAAACTGCGATAATTGAGGAATAATATCTTGTTTAATAAATGACTCCGTCGTTTTTGCTATGAGATGATCTTCTTCTGTAAAATCTTCTGGAGTGAATAAATTAGCATGCGTTTCTTTTTCCGGAGAAAAGAGGTTCTGCACATGGACCAATTGTTTTTCCATCCTTAGCCTCCTAACTTAATGAGGATAAAGCTGTCGAAACAGCTATATCCTTTTCTTTATTGTTGGTTGGTTAGTACTGTTTTGGAAATATCCTTATCTAATTCTTCAAATTTGTAATAGGAAATCGTTTCATACAATTCGCTTCTCGTTTGCATAGCGGATAATCCTTCTTGTTGAGAGCCTCTTTCTTTGATCACTTGAAAAATGCTTTCATAAGCTTTTGCAGCTACTCTAAGGGAAGTAACCGGATAGATGACCATTTTATAACCCATATCTTCAAACTGTTGCGCTGTATAATAAGGGGTTTGACCGAACTCTGTCATGTTTGCAAGCAAAGGAACTGAGATTTTATTGGCAAACTGACGGAATTCGTCCTCCGATTTGAGTGCTTCAGGGAAAATAGCATCTGCTCCAGCTTCTACGTATGCGGTCGCTCGTTCAATAGCAGCATCTAATCCTTCCACTCCTCGTGCGTCTGTCCGTGCAACGATTACTAATGAAGGGGCAACCTCTTTGATCACTTGAATCTTCTGTACCATCTCTTCTGTAGAAGTAAGCTGCTTGCCATTCAGATGACCACATTTTTTAGGTAGTTGCTGATCTTCGATTTGAACGGCAGCGACTCTAGCTTCAAGCATCTCCTTGGCAGTTCTCGCAGCATTTAGTATTCCACCAAATCCCGTATCGATATCTACTAGCAAAGGTAAATTCGTTGCACGTATTATGTCTCTAGCTCGCTCAGCTACTTCTGTAGAGGTGATGATTCCTAAATCAGGCAGTCCCTTACTTGCTGTGTAAGCCGCTCCAGATAAATATAATGCCGAAAATCCTACTTCTTTTGCTATTAATCCAGCCATGGCATCATGACTACCAGGAATTTGCAAAATATGCTCGCCTGCTATTAAAGCACGAAATTGTTCCGCTAGTTCTAATTGTGTAGAGTCTTGATCTACTATCCAAGCCATGTTAAATTCCTCCTTTTAAAGTAGAAACAGCTCCATAAATTCATGTACCTTCATTTTTGCTAATGTTTTATAGTCATAGCAAATTTCTTCTAGCTTTTGCTGCTGTTTTGCCGGGTAGTGCGTCTGGATATTAAGTGAAAACTTTTCTTTAATTTGTGGAATAGCTTCTTCTCTACGGAAACGATGTCCTAAAGGATACTCACATTCTACCTTTTCCGTTAATGTCCCATCCTTGAAATAAATTTGAACCGCGTTGGCGATTGAGCGCTTGCTCGGATCGAGATAATCATGCGTGTACTGTTTATTTTCCACTACTACCATCTTATGTCTTAGTTGATCAATTATTGGATCTGAAGCTGTTTCTTCTTCGTAATGCTCCGCTGTTATAGTTCCTTTGATAAGACCGATAGCGGTAATATATTGTAAACAATGGTCACGATCAGCCGGATTATGAAGTGGTCCTGTTTTATCGATAATCCGAATAGCAGACTCATGTGTCGTAATGACGATTCGCTCAATCTCATCCAAGCGGTCCTTCACTAATGGGTAAAGCTTGACAGCACATTCCGCTGCAGTCTGTGCGTGGAACTCCGCAGGGTAAGACACTTTAAACAAAACATTCTCCATTACATAGGAATCGAGCGTTCGAGCGAGTTTCAACTCTTGTTTATTAAATAAGACGTCTTGAAAGCCCCAACCAGGTGCTGATAAAGCTGTTGGATATCCCATTTCTCCTTTAAGCGCCATCATCGCCAAATGTACCCCGCGACTAGTTGCATCTCCTGCAGCCCATGATTTACGAGAGCCGGTATTTGGAGCATGTCTATATGTTCGTAGACTAGAGTTATCCAGCCATGCATTCGATAGTGCACTAACGATTTCTTCTCTCGTACCTCCAAGCATTTTCGTTACGACAGCAGTAGTAGCAATTTTGACGAATAAAACATGGTCAAGTCCAACTCGATTTAAACTGTTTTCTAGTGCAAGGACGCCTTGGATTTCATGTGCTTTAATCATCATTTCTAACACGTATTGGATTGTTAAAGGCTCTTTTCCTTCTGCAATATTTTTCTGCGATAAATAATCGGCAACAGCAAGGATTCCCCCTAGGTTGTCTGATGGATGGCCCCATTCTGCCGCTAGCCATGTATCATTGAAATCTAGCCATCTGATCATACATCCGATATTAAAAGCTCCTTTTACTGGATCGAGGACAAAGGAAGTACCAGGTACTCGCGAGCCGTTCGGAACAACTGTACCCGGCACAACTGGTCCCAATAGCTTCGTGCATTCCGGGTAATTGAGTGCGAGAATACCGCATCCAAGCGTGTCTAATAATACGTACTGTGCTGTTTGAAAAGCTTCCTCGCTAACGATGTCTTTATGCAGTACATAATCTGCTATTTCCTCTAGTAAAATATCCGTTTTCGTTCGTTCATTGATAGATAACAAGTTAATCTTTCCTTTCCAATGATATTAGTTTAAAATTGATATGGATGTTTTGCAGAACATTCATATGGCGGGCGTGCTTTAAGCTACTATTTGTCTATTGGTTGATAATAATGGCGCGTCGCTCGCCTGTATAATGTACTCTCGGTCGAAATAATCGGTTATTTGCATGCTGCTCCATCACATGTGCGCATAAACCTACTGTTCTAGAACTATAGAAAATCGGTGTATATAAAGGAATCGGAATACCGAGCATCCAATATACCGGCGCTGCATAATAGTCAAGATTTGGGTAGATGCCCTTTTCTTTCTCCATTATTCTTTCCCCGGCTTCACACATTTGATACAGAAGATCGTCCCCTTGTATCTCACATAATTGACGTAATGCATCTTTCATAATGGTTGCTCTAGGATCCATTTTTTTCATATAAACACGATGACCAAATCCCATAATCCGATCTTTATTGGCCAATTTTGTTTCCAGCACTTTTTCAAATTCTTCTACCGTTTTTGCTTCTAGTAGCATATACATAACTGCTTCGTTTGCTCCGCCGTGCAAATTTCCTTTTAGGGAAGCGACTGCTCCAGTGAGTGCACCATACATATCGGATTTTGTGGAAGCTATTACTCTAGCAGTAAAGGTAGAGTTTGGCATTTCATGCTCACTATACAAAACAAGCGAACGATCAAATATCTGTTCTTCTAACGGGGTCGGTTTTTTACCCGTAATCATATAAAAAAAGTTGGCACTGTACGATAATTCTGGAAGTGGCGCTATCACATCTTGCTGTTGGGTTACTCTATAGCTATTTGCAACGAGATTCGGAACCTTCCCCAATAGTTTAAGTGCCTTTTTCATATTTGCTTCTGCTGTGCTGTCATCTATTTGTTGATCAAATCCCGCTAGAGAAGAAAGCCCCGTGCGTAAAGCATCCATCGGGTGTGTATTACTAGGTAGAAGCTTAAAGATATCTAGTATTTCCTTTGGCACATCATATTCTCTCTTTAATACTTCTTCCAAAGCGGCTTTTTCTTCTATGTTTGGAAGTTCTCCTGCGAGTAAAAGGTGAACAATATCTAAATACTCTTTTGTTTTGGATAACTCAATAAGGTCATATCCTTGAATAACGATTTCCCCTTGTACTGTATCTAAAAAGGAAATTTTTGTTTCTGCCGCCACTACACCATCGAGGCCTGGATAAAATTTCTGTACAGCTTCCATTTCTTTTCCTCCCATCCAAATTGTATGCTTGCTCTTTTTGAAAGCCCTTACAAAGGAACGTGCTTTTGAAAGAAAGTAATCTTCGTTTTCAAGTTCATTATTTATAAAAATGGACAATAAAAAAACAACTTCTATGAAGAAGTTGTTAAGACACGAAGGAATACTTAAATAAACATGTTTAAAAAAACACGCTCATTACTCTCGCACTTAACACCCCCTATCCTCGTAGGTATTGATGCATGCTAAAATAGGCAGGTCTCCTGGCTTATGGTCATTGCTTTTCGAACCTTCCCATCTTCTTTTGAAGAAAACAGTGGCTTTTTCGAATCGCTCCCATATACAGTTGCGGGACAGCGTCGGACTCTAACCGAACTTCCCTTTTAAGCAGAAAAGCTATTTGCTATTTCTGCACCTATTTCTACACTTATTCAATTTTCTATTCCAACATATCAAATATTCTTAACATTTACAATTGTTTTTTAAAAATCATTTGTTATTTTCTATTTTTAGCGAGCGAGGAAAATTTTCATAACGATAAGAAAAGTAAAAAATCCCTTGCCTTTATAAAAGAGGCAAGGGACTGGTACAAATATGGATTTCTACATCTTATTTTTTCTTATTATTCTCTTCAAGGCATTGATAAACCGCCATCAAATCTCTTTTATTCAACTCGCGTATACGATTGAAAATTGGAATGGCAGCAACAGCTTCCGAATATAAATTATTCTCCACCACATCACTTACTTTTCCACTGTGCCATGTTTGAATGGTAGTGCCTTCAATTACTTCCTGAAGTCCTTCCTCATTAATACCACTTGCATGACAGCTCACACAAGGGATCGTTAATTTTAATACACCATCATGGAGATTTTCTTCTGTAATGACTTTCTTTCCTTTACAGAACGGGCATGGATGACTTTTTTTGATTTTATTTATTTGGGTAACAATTTTTTTATATCCAAAAGCTTCATACACATACGTTAGTTTTTTGTACTTCCCATTGGTGAAATACTGATCAATAATTGTTTCTCTCGTCTCCGTGATATGGTCAAAATCACAGATGGTTACCTCGTTATTTGTGCTGATGGATTCGATATTGCCTTTAATCGTTTCCCAAAATGGTAAAGCATTTTGTAACACTACTTCATAACCAGCAAAGCTCGCCATCTCCAATTCAAACATTTTCAGCGCGACTTGTGTTTCTCTAGGTAGCAAAGACACATCCTCTGTCAAAGTCATCTCTCCACCGACAATAGATTTCATTTTTACTAGTTCTGGTAACATCCCTACTGTTTCCAACACTTGATCGAGCGGCTGATGAATAATCTCCCGAATATCTGTGTTCCCAAATTGGAGTTTTCTATGATGGTTTAACACAGTGCCCTGACAAATCGGACAGGTTATTTTTTCTTTAGACTCTTTCATTTGCTCTTTAATAATTGATTTGGAAACGACCATATACATCCCGAGAATCGTATTAAAACCTACCCATGTTCTACGAGCTTTTCCTTGTTTGTCATAAAACGACTTTTCAAAATAGCCATACCAAAATGTATGTTTTTCTTCATCTGACATATCATTATAACTTTTTGTCAAGTCCTGTCCCAGTTCATTTTTCAGTTCTTCAAATATAAATTCTAATTTAGCGAATTGATAATATTTTAATACATCCATCACTTCTGGATAGAATAGACCATCCCAAAATGGAACATTTTTGTTTTGTATAACAAGCTCTTTATCAAATATTTCAATCGCTAGACGCCCTGAGCATGATGGACAATGATTGTCTTGAGTAAAGAAATCAAAGCTTCTCGTATCTTTATTGGTCGGATGCGCAGCCACAATATGGTTGATCAGTCCGCCAATTTCATATAGAAAACTGTATTGGCTATACAAATGTCTTTCCAAATCAATCGCAATGACGGGTGCAATTTTATTTGATTCATACTCTCCATAAATCAAACGGGCCATAGAGGATAGACTCTTTAAAATACCGCCTTTATAAACATTTTCTGCGTTCTTAAAATAATCGATATGATTTTCTTCCAAGTAATGAATGCCTGTTTGCTCCTTGAGTGTAGAGGAGATAGTTGTCGGAGCAGCAATATCATTTTGATTTTGAAGACGATAATATTCATCATGACTAACAACATCTAAATGCTCTACTGGTGTAAGCTGTCTTTTACCAAAATCTGCGATGAAATCAGCGTTATCTAACATATAAGCATTATGCTCAATCATAATCATGGAGACAGATTCATCTTCTAAAATAACTCGGACGCTATCGATAAATTGATTTAAAATATTTTGTGATAAACCTTTGGAAGGCTCGTCAAAAATAAAAAGCGTATGTGGATTTTTAGAGTTGGCAAATAGCTCCGAAACTAAATGAACACATTGAAATTCACCATTTGATAAGGATTGTGTTTTTCTTTCCAAGGTCAAATATCCAAGCCCTAGTTTGATCAATAGGCTTAAACGTTTATGCGCAATGTCTTCATTTGGTAGTTCGTCAATAATGTCTTCAATCGAACGTTCAAAAATATCATCAATATCTTCACTATATTTTGTCAGTTTCTTTTTAATATCTAGAAACGTCGCAACAGTTGATCGACTCGTAATCGATTGGTTTCGATTTTGACCTACCATCACTAATTTATCTTTAGGGTACCGGTTTAGAAAATCTTTCGCTATACATTCATTAACAAGCGTAGATTTACCACAGCCAGACTCTCCTGTAAAAGTGACTATTCTATTTTTAGGAATTTGAATTTCTGCCATTTGAATATTACGACTGTATAGATCATGAAAATGATAGTATTCTGTTGGCATTTCCTCATTGCGTTCTTGATTGATTGGTTTTGGACGAGGGGATTCTTCTACAATTTTCCCACCGTACTTCCCACTGCCCGGTCCGAAGAACAATTGCTTATCTGATGTGTCAAGCACTGTATCTGAATGATCGATGAGCCAAATTTGATTTTTATAGCCTAATTTTTTAATCTGCCCTAATATATTTAGTAATGTTTGATGATCAAGCCCTACAGAGATTTCGTCAATAATAATAACCGTATTTTCACTGGAAGACAAAAATTCTGCTAAGTAAAGTCGCGTTAATTCTCCACCTGACAATGTTCCCATAATGCGATTTATTGTTAAGTAACCAATATTCATATTGATTATATTTTGAAGAATATGTTGTTTCTCTTCACTAATATGTAATTCTTCTGCTAGGGATAGAATAGATTCAATGCTTAAGTTGTTAATATCGGAAATATTATGGGCTTGTCCCAATAAATCAATATTATATTGCAGTGTTTCTGTATTATAGCGCTTGCCCTCACATTTTTTACATTCGACATTTTTCGTAGTTCCTCGACCTTTACAAGCCGAACACCATCCTAATTCATTGTTAAATGAAAATACTTCTGGAGAAAGATTAAATTTTTCAGCAAGACGCTGTCGAATGTCTGTGAACACACCAGTATGTGTGCCAATAGTGGAACGAGGATTGGATGAAATGGATGATTTTCCGAGGAAAAGCACTAAAGGCATTTCCTTCATCTTGATGGCACTGAAATTGGTTTCCATAATATTTGGAAATAAATATTGGTATTCCGCCTTTGGCAATAAAGAAACAAGACGCTTTTTAGATTCTTCCCCAATCGTTTGACAAAAAGTCGTTTTACCGGAACCAGACAAACCTGCAATTCCTAACGATTTATCCGTTGGTAATACAACATTTAAATTGTTAATATTATTTGCTATTAGTTGATTTACTTTCATCTTGTCATCCTTCCGTTTCTCTAAATTTCATTTGTGTATGTTTGTAAAAAAAATGACCCTTTTCACAATGAAAGAGCGCAATTCTTGTTACGGAATTGCGCCCTATAAAAAATAGATGGAAAAATCAATTTTATCGTTATGCTAACACTTTTGCAAGCTTATCTGCCATATTCGTCCAACCATATGTTGCTCCCTCGATTGCACCTGGACGAGCTTTTGTTTCTTCACTAAATCCAGTTTGATCGAGATGTAGCTTCGTAGTTCCATCTGCCTCTGAGCTTAAAGTCCATGTAACGGTTGTAGTTTCTCCAGCACTAATCCAAGTGTAAGATAATTTATGAGGTTCTTCTACTTCGAGTACTTCGCCATCTACAATGCCATCCCACCATTCAGAAGGCTCTGCCTTAAACTGAAATTTATAGCCAACAATTGGTTTAAAGTTATTATCCCAAATCCATTTTGCAAGCTTATCCGAATCTATTAAAGCATTCCACACTTTTTCGATTGAACTTGTAAATTGAAAATCTAAAGATACATCTGGTTTCATTCTTCTTCCTCCAATAATAAATTTAATTTGATAATTCTCTCTTTCCAGAACCCTTCGTAATAAGCTACCCAATCTTGAATTTCTCGGAGCGGAGCGGCATTCAACCGATACCTCGTTTCTCTACCGACCTTTCGAGCAATTACAAGATTAGCATCTTTAAGAATAGCCAAATGCTTCGAAACGGCTGTACGACCCATTTGAAAATGAACCGTTATCTCATACAACGGTAATTCGTCAACGTTTGACAACATTTGCAGGATTTTTCTCCTTGTTGGATCAGCAACAGCTTCATAAACATCTCGTTCTTGATTTTTTTCGTCCAAAATCCCCCCCGCCTTTTCATCAATATTTCCCTGTTCTGCCATCGGATATACTAGATAACAATCTAATAGGACACCTTTTGTTGTCATATCGATTATAGGACACCAAAAGGTGACATGTCAAGCAACCAATAAGTAATAATAAAAATCCTCTATCTACAAACAATAGACAGAGGATTTTTATTATTATTTAGCTTAAGTGATTCTCAAGCGCTGCGCTATCTTTTAAAGAATTTTGTTCCACCTTTGATTTACGAATCGAATAAATGACTATCAGTAAAATAAACCAAACAGGCGTTACAAACAATGCAACACGAGTATCTGCTGCAAGTGCTAAAATGACAAGAATAAATGCTAGGAAAACAAGAATCATGTAATTGGCAATTGGATAAAGCGGCATCTTGAACTTGTTTACTTTTGCTAAATCAGGTCTCGTTTTTCGATATTTTAAATGACAGATGACGGTAATTCCCCATATAAAGATAAAACACACCGTAGAAATACTAGTGATTAATGTAAATACACCTTCTGGCATTACATAATTCAATACAACAGCAATTAAAATAACGATTGTCGAAAAGAACAATGCATTAGAAGGCACTTGATGAGAAGTTAATTTTGTAAAGGGAACTGGTGCATTTTTATCTTTGGCTAATGAATAAACCATCCGGCTTGTACTGAAAATAGCACTATTACATGCGGATGCCGCAGAGGTAAGAACAACAAAATTCACTATTCCAGCAGCTGCCGCAATACCTACTGCCACAAAGACTTGTACAAACGGACTTTCCATTGGATTGATCGCATTCCATGGATAAATACTCATTATGACTATCAATGCCCCAATATAAAATATTAAAATCCGAATAGGGATATTATTGATCGCTTTCGGAATTACTTTTTCTGGATTTTCAGTTTCCCCTGCTGTTAGTCCAACTAATTCAATACCTACAAACGCAAATACTACCATTTGGAATGAAAGTATAAATCCATTAAAACCATTTGGGAACATGCCGCCTTGACTCCATAAATGCGTGAAGCTAGACGCTCCTGCATCAGTTGATATACCTTTAATAATCATGAAAATACCAATGACGATCAACGCTAAAATTGCAATCACCTTAATAAGTGCGAACCAAAATTCCATTTCACCAAAAAGCTTTACGGTTGCAAGGTTCATAACGAGTAAAATAACAAGTGCTATTAAACCAGGCATCCACTGCGGTACTTCTGGAAGCCAATACTGCGTATAAAGACCGACTGCCGTCAAATCGGCCATTGCGATAGAAATCCAGCAAAACCAATAGGTCCATCCTGTGATAAAGGCTGCCATATTACCTAAATAATCTTGTACAAAATCTACAAAAGAATGATAGTTTAAATTAGATAAAAGCAGTTCTCCAAGCGCGCGCATGATCAAAAAACAAATCGCTCCAGTAATCAAATAAGCAAATAATATGGAAGGTCCCGCTAAGTGGATAGATTTCCCCGCTCCAAGAAATAATCCCGTTCCAATTGCGCCCCCAATAGCAATTAACTGAACATGTCTGTTTTTTAAACCTCTCGCTAGCTGCTGTTCTTGCATATAATTCCCCTCTCTCTCTCTAAATCTCATTCAAACTTTGGAATTATTAAAAAATTTGAAATTAAAATATAAATAAAAGTCTAGCATAATAACAGTAAATTCGACAATAGCTAAAATCTAACAATTTAGAAAACGTGCAATCCTCACTAGAATTATTTAAAAAAATTCCTTCTAGCCATACTTATAAAAGATGTAGAAAAGGAAATACTTAGAATAGGAATACGAAGTGGAGGAAAAATATATTGAATATAACGGATGAAAAGATATCGATTTTTGCCCTTGGAGGAGTAAATGAAATCGGTAAAAATATGTATGTATTGCAATCTGAAGACGATATAATCGTAATCGATTGCGGCTCTAAGTTTCCCGATGAAAGTCTATTAGGTATCGATTTGATCATTCAAGATATTTCATACTTACAAGACAACCAAGAAAAACTGAGAGCTTTGATCGTAACACATGGGCATGAAGATCATATTGGAGGTATCCCTTACTTTTTAAAGCAGCTAAATGTGCCCATATATGCAACTAATTTAACGTTAGGACTTATCGAGATAAAGTTAAAAGAACATGGTCTCCTAAGACAAACGAAACTCGTTAAGATCGACAGTGAATCAGAATTGACATTTGGTACGATTAGGACCACCTTTTTCAAAACAAGTCACAGTATTCCGGACTGTCTTGGAATAGCATTCCATACTTCACAAGGTACAATTGTCCATACGGGAGATTTTAAGTTTGATTGGACCCCAGTTGATAAACACGGTGCCGAGATTCACAAAATGGCTGCGCTTGGTGAAAATGGTGTACTTCTATTGTTGTCTGAAAGTACAAATGCAGAAAGACCTGGATCCACTCCTTCAGAGCGTCTAGTTGGAGATCATATTGAAGAAGCATTTCGTCATGCACCACGGAAAGTTTTCATCTCTACATTCGCTTCCAATGTGCACCGTGTTCAGCAAATTGTAGATGCGGCGATTAAGACAAATCGGAAGCTTGTACTGCTAGGACGTAGCATGGTCAATGTCGTATCTGTTTCGATCGAACGTGGATATTTAGAGGTGCCTGAAGGAATGATCATCGAAGCTAATGAAGTGAACTCGATGGACCCGGAGAAAGTCGTTATTCTATGTACAGGAAGTCAAGGCGAACCGATGGCAGCATTATCCCGTTTATCGAGCTCTAACTTTAGACAAGTAGAAATTCTTCCTGAAGATACGGTCATTTTAGCAGCAGGTCCCATTCCGGGCAATGAACGTAGTATCTCCCAAATAGTAGATAATTTATTTCAATTAGGAGCAAGGGTAATTTATGGTTCCGGTACAGTTACAGGACTACATGTTTCCGGACACGCTTGTCAAGAAGAGCTTAAATTGATGCTTACTTTGATGAAACCAAAGTACTTCATTCCCATACACGGAGAATATCGAATGCTTCACCAACACCGGCTACTGGCGGAATCTGTTGGTGTTCAATCAGAAAATATTTTCATTGTAAATAATGGAGATGTAGTGGATATAATGAATGAAGAAGCCATCCAAACGCGAAGTGTAGATGCTGGAAATGTTTTTGTTGATGGATTTGGTATAGGGGATGTTGGAGAAATGATTTTACGTGATCGTAAATTACTTTCCGAAGATGGCATGCTTGTCATCGTTACAACGATTAGGAAATCACATGGAAAGATTATTACAGGTCCAGATACCATTTCCAGAGGTTTTATATACGGTCCAGAGTCTGGAGAGCTGATAAGTGAAGTGAACGAAATCGTAAGAACGACTATCGATAAAATGAAAGATAATAGTCGAAATCAACGTGTGTTAAAACAACATATTAAAAAAGCAGTGGAAAAACATTTATATTCTCGTACAAAACGGAAGCCGATGATTCTTCCAATTATGATCGATGTGTGACGACATTGGAAGATGAAAAAGTATTACTACAAGCAGGATACAAGAAATATAATGGACTGGAAGTCGATGTCTATTTTCACCCTGGAAAATGCACGCATGCAGCCAATTGTCTAAAATACTTACCGTCAACTTTCAATATGAGTAGAAAACCTTGGATACTACCGGATGCTGCCCTCAGAGAAGATGTAAAAAGAGTAGTTGCTAATTGTCCAAGTGAAGCATTAGCTTTTATCGAAAAATCTTTAACATAAAATGCTACCGCAATTTTTAAGCGGTAGCATTTTGACTTTTTATAATGTAATTGCACCAGTCAACACAGCTGCAATCGTCATAACAACACAAGTTCCAAAAGCCCATTTAAAAAGGAATTTTTGGTGTTCGCCAAAGCTCACTCCAACTAACCCGATTAGTATGAAAGTAGCCGGAACTAAAGGCGATAATGGGAACCCTGCAGTTGAATGTCCTAGTAAAGCTGCTCTCCCAATTTCCACTGGATCAATTCCAAAACCAGCCGCTGTTTCACTCAAAATTGGTAGAATACCAAAATAATAAGCATCAGGTGAAAAAACAAGTCCCATAGGAATACTAGTAAGTGCCACAATAACAGGCATATGGCTTCCTAATGATGCTGGAATGACAGAAACTAATGTCGCCGCCATGGCATCCATCATTCCTGTGCCACTGAAAACACCTGTAAAAATACCTGCTGCAAAAACCATAGTACTAATCATGACGAAATTATTGGCATGTCTTAATATCTGGTCTTGTTGTTTTTGTACATCAGGGAAGTTAACGACTAAAGCAATTGCAAATGCTGTTGCAAACAAAATAGCAATCGGCAATACATCCATAACAAGTAAGGCCATTAAAACAATCGTCAAGAATAAGTTAAACCAATAAGTTTTAGATACGCTTCTTTTTTCAATAGTTGTTGCAGCAAGTTCTGCAACAGAAGATGCTGGCTCTTCTAACATAATTACTCCAAGTCTCGCCCTTTCTTTCTTCCCTAATAAATATGCGGAGAAGAGCGTCCATAATAACCCTGCAAGCATTACGGGTATTAACGGAATAAACAAATCAGAAACCTCCACTTGCAAACTTGCCGCTGCTCGTACTAACGGTCCACCCCATGGAATAATATTCATCACACCCGCCGCTAAAGCTACCACGCAGGCCAACACTAATCGACTCATACCAAGTCGTATGTATAAAGGAAGCATTGCAGTAACCGACACCATAAATGTCGAAGAACCATCTCCATCTAAACCTACCAATATTGTAATAACAGCAGTCGCTAAAACTACTTTTAAAGGATCTCCTTTTACAAGTTTTAAAATTCGATTAATCATTGGATCAAATAGACCGACATCTATCATTAATCCAAAATACAAGATAGCAAAAACAATCATAACTGCAGTAGGCGTCACTTTGATGATGCCATCCATCATCATTTGACCCATATCGGCGTAAAACCCACCGATTAGCGCAAACACCACTGCTACTCCGATAAAAGCTACTACTACAGATAGTCGCTTAGTAATAACTAAAAATAAAAAAATAACAATCATCAAAAAACCTAATAAAGCCAACATAAATAATAATTCCCCTCTAGTTCGTGTATCAAATCACGAATTTTCTATGTATATGCAATATATTTTATAAAGTATACACAATTAAGTCAAGTTGAATTTTTTAGAATATTGATAATAGTTATAGTGCTCTCTTATTTTTTTCTGACATTCAGGAAAATTGCAGAAATAAGTATAGATGAACCGTTAATAGACCAATCTATACACTAAGTAAGAAATGGAAGGAGCAGATTATTCCAGATGAAATTTAAACTACCTTTCAAAAAGAAGCAATCATCCGCAACAGATCATATAACTACCAAAAATGCACCAAAAGAAGATGTAGAAAAAGTAGTGACAGAAATGATTTCTCCTTCGGAAAATGAATTTACTCAGTTGATAAAAGACGCTACCCATAATCCATCGGATCTTATCATTAAATCTATTCCACCTAACTTGACCCTTATTTACATAAATAATTTAGTTGATGATCAAACCCTAAACGATCATATTATTACTAATTTACAAAATAAATTTTACGAAACGCCAGAAATGATAAAGTCCGCCCTTTCGATACCAGAGGTAAATATATCTAGGCAACTAGAAGAAACAATAGCTTCACTCGTAAACGGAAGTGTTCTTATTTATATGGAAGGATACTCACAAATCGTGCTGGCAACTATTCCAAAGCGAGAATCACGCAGTTTATCAGCACCGGAAAATGAATCACAAGTAATCGGAGCACAGGTAGGATTCAACGAAAGTCTTTCCACCAACATTTCGTTAGTTCGTCGCTATATAATAAGCCCTGAGCTCTGTGTCGAAGAAATTAAAGTCGGACAACGCTCGAATACTTCCGTCAATATTGTATATTTACATGACATTGCTTCTGAGCAAATGGTAAATACACTTCGACAAAGGATAATAGACCTAGATGTGGATGCTTTACTAGATAGCGCAGTTCTAGTAGAAATGATCGATGATAATACCTTTTCTCCCTTCCCTCAAATGCTCCTAACGGAAAGACCGGATAGGTTTTGCGATGCTCTATTAAATGGGAAATTAGGGGTTATCGTGGATGGGAGTTCCATGGCAATTGTTTGTCCTCAAGCATTTATGGAGTTCTTTGAAAGTAGAGAAGATCAAAACTTACGTTGGCAAGTCGCTACATTTGTTCGCCTTTTAAGATTTACTGCTATTTTTCTCTCTGTTTTTCTAACTCCTATCTATGTAGGTGCATTGACATTTCACTACGAAGTAATTCCTCAGTCCTTCCTAGTTCCACTGAGTGAATCGAGGGCATTAGTTCCCTTTCCACCAGTTTTTGAAGCTTTGTTGCTAGAATTAATCATTGAACTTCTAAGAGAAGCCGGGGCTAGATTACCTACAAAGATTGGTCAAACAATTGGTATCGTAGGTGGTATTGTAATTGGAACAGCGGCAGTACAAGCGGGTATTACGAGTAATATATTACTCATTTTCGTTGCCTTAAGCGCACTAGCATCTTTTACGACACCTAGCTATACAATGGGAAATGTTATTCGTCTCATACGTTTTCCAATCATCATACTCGCAGGATTTTGGGGATTTTATGGAATTATGCTCGCTTTTTGTTTCATACTAGTTCATTTATTGCGTCAATCTAGTTTGGGGGCACCGTATATGGCTCCTTTCTATCCCCCAAGACTGCGAGATATGCGAGATAGTCTGATCAAATTGCCTCTACCGTATACAGCAAGAAGACCTCTTAATTCCCGACCTACTGATGAAAAAAAATACAATCCAGAACCAATCAATCCTGAAAAAAGTTGAACTGAAGGTGAATTAAATGAAAAAACCTATACAACTTAGCCCAAAAGATATGATTAATGCTTATTTGCTCTTCTTTGTGATTCACGGTGCTCAAGTTGGGGTTGGGATTCATGGTTTTCAACGTATTGTTTATCAGGAAGCTCGACAAGACGCATGGATTTCCGTTCTTCTGGCAGGCATTGCCACTCATATTATTGCTTTTTGTATGATTAAAACATTGGAAGCATACGGCTCTAATGACCTTTATGGAATCCAGCAAGATATTTACGGAAAATGGATTGGAAATTTCTTTAATAGCATCTATATATTGTATTGTTTCGTAGCATTCTTTTCTGTTTTGCAAAATTACATTGAAGTAATTCAGACATGGATTTTCCCCGGCTTAGCAACTTGGTTTCTTTCTGCCACGCTAATTTTAATCACGGTATATGCGTTTACAGGTGGGCTGCGGGTGGTTGTTGGCGTTTCTTTTTTTGCTATTATGCTCGCTCTATGGATTATTCCTATGTTATTATTTCCTCTAAAATTTTCATCTATAGAAAGTCTTTTCCCTATTTTAGAGGCTGATATTAGTTCTATTTTAAAAGGAGCAAAATCTATGGCTTTTACGATTATAGGTTTTGAAATACTCCAAATCATCTATCCTTTTGTAAAAGACAAAGAAAATGTAAAAAAACATGTGCATTTAGGGTTACTATTCACAACGGTTATCTATATGATCGTTATACTCGTTTCCCTAACCTATTACAGTGAAGGAAAATTAGAGAAAACAATTTGGGCAACATTAACTTTGTTCAGTTTTATTAGTTTTCCTTTTATGGAGCGGTTTGAGTTCGTGGCGGTTTGTTTTTGGATGTTGATAATTTTACCTAATCTCTGTCTTTTTATATGGGCTGCCTATCGTGGTGCCATTAGAGTCGTCAATATAAGCGAAAAAAAATTCGTTTCGATTTTCGCCGTTCTTATATTTATTGGTACATTGATCGTTCAAAGCAGAACCCAAATAAATTCGATTAACACCCACTTTGGAGAAATATCTGTTTATGTTGTATTTATCTATCCTATTATCTTATACTTAGCCACTATACTGAAAAAGAAACTCATAACCAAAAGGAGCAAAAATAATGAAAAAAATTAGATTCTATTTCATTCTTCTTTTTCTTGTCGTTATTTTAGCCGGTTGTGCAGAGACAAATATATTGGATAGAGTAGGTTTAACCACATTGGTTGGGTATGATGTCGGAACAGAAGAAAGAATGGCCACTACCGCGGTAATTCGAGAAGTAAACCCAGAATTTCAAAGCAATGTAGAAGTAATTACAACAGAAAATGAAACAAGTAAAGGAAATAGGATGAAAGCCAATCGAAAATTATCTAAGAAGATTACGGTTGGTCAGATGCGGGTTGTTTTGTTTGGCGAAGAATTAGCAAACAAAGATCTCCAATTTTACATCGATTCTCTTTTAGAAAACGCTAGTGTAAGTAATAGTTTATATATGGCCGTGGTAGAAGGAGAAACTGCTCCTTTACTCCAACATGAATATAAAAATATAGATGATATAGGTCAACATATATATAGGCTTATTGAACAAAACATCAAACAAGAATACATGATTTCCTCCACATTGCATGAAATTGCCCATGATTTTTACATGGTTGGCAAAGATTTCTCGATGCCAATTATCAGTCGTGATGGTGAGTTTATCGAATTAACAGGTCTTGCCTTATTTAGTAATGGCAAAATGGTAAGTAAACTTTCAGCAAAAGATAGCTTTTATGTGAAGCTTGTTAGAGATAACTTTAATTCAGGGATTTTTGAAACAATTATAAAAAAAGCAGATATCCCCCCCAATTTATTAAAAAATGGAGCTAGCGAAATGCCAGTAGCATTTGATGCCATACGCTCGAAAAGGAAATTGGTACTGGTTGATCCGAAAACTCCAGAGTTTAACTTACAACTTAAAATAAAAGCAAGATTATTAGAAATATATCCAGATGTTAATCTTGGTGATCCAAAAGTAATCGAAGAACTTGAAGATGCGATAAGTAAAAACTTATCAACAGAGCTCTCAAGAGTAATTGCCCATGGTCAAAATGTCCAATCGGATATCTTTGGTTTCGGTGAAAAATATAGAAGTTCCGTTAGACACTCTGAATTGACGAAAGAAAAATGGCATGAAATGTATAAAAATATGAAGGTGAACGTAAAGGTTGAGTTTGAAATACTTAGAAATGGGGTTTTTGAATAAAATATTTTACTTACCTTGTATTTTTTGTCCTGTCAAAACAGACAAAAAATTGTAAAAGAACATATTATAATCTAGGTCAAACGCAATACTGTGGATTTTGCTTCCATTATTATGTTGATTATTCGTAGGTTCCTCAGCGATACTTTGACCTCTAGCAGGTCCATTGAGTTCATCAATGATACTTACAGGATAAGTTCCAAAAGTGAACATTTCAGGATGAATAGCTGCTATCAAAGTGACGACATCATGCACTGGTGCCCCTGGAAGAGAAGGATCGCGCTCTTTATAAAAACGTGTATAATAATCCATTAAAGGTTGAAGGATTTTAGTTTTCCCAAATTGATCGATATATTTCACCATTTCAGGTGTAACAATTGCCTTTCTTGTCGCATTTAATGGGATAATCGTGACATTACTTGCGTAAGTCAACACAATATTCACGGCAATAGGATCACCGTGGAAATTTGCCTCTGCGACAGTTGTTACATTTCCTGGAATCCAAAATGCACCGCCCATAATATAATACGCTTCTATATTGTTCATCAACTCTCGATATAGTATGAACATTGTCGCGAGTGAAGTAAGGCGGCCAATATTAACGATAACCAGATCATTTTTATAAGTCTCAATAATTTTTACGATTTCTAAAAAATTTTCAATCTTTAATTGGCCGTCATCATTTGGAATAATAGGTCCCAGTCCATGTTCCCCGTGAATTTCTGGATAAAAGGTTGGTTGTTCTCCCGTTAAGGGAACTTCCGCACCACGTATTACAGGAATTACTGAAGGATAGTTAAACAACTTCGTTAAATAATGAATATTAGATACAGCATCCTCTCTTGATACATTGCCGTAATCCGCCACTATTCCTACAATCTCCACCTCATCACTTAAACTAGCATAGATTAATGCAACCGTGTCATCAATGCCTATATCTCCAAACAACAATACTTTCTTTGCCAAAAAACTCCCTCACTTTCCCCTTTCATTCTATGCCATACAAGTTTGTCTATATACAAAAATAGAAAAATCTTCATTTAGTATTCATTCAATTAAGTTTACATAATATTATTATAGAACATCATATTATATATATAATGAAATTTTTCGAAAATACTTGCTTCGCCTTTTAGCTCCTGTAAAATAAAAGAGAGTTGCACGATCCTCCATACAGAAGAAAAAGGAGCAAAATATGTTAACACAAAAGCAATTAGACGATATTAATCAACTTCAACAGGAATGTGAAATACATGACCAAATTCAACTTAAGCTAAATTGGGAAATGCTTAAAAATCGACAAGACGATACACTCGATTTTTTGCACTATGAAAATGACTTGCTAGTTGCTTTTCTAGGATTATATTCTTTTGGATCAACAGTTGAAGTTTGTGGCATGGTACACCCTAAAGAGCGTCGCAAAGGACATTTTTCTACATTATTTCAAGAAGGAATGAAAATAGCAAAACAAATGAGTTTTAAGAAAATCTTGTTAAATGCACCAGCTAGTTCACTAGAAGCTAAATCGTTTTTAGTGAAACAAGGGGCTACTTACGGATTTTCCGAGCATCAAATGCAATGGAAAGAAAAATTTTTAGATGAAGTAAGTGGTATTCATTTAAGAGTTGCAGATGATTCTGACCTAAATATGCGTATTCGTTTAGATGTAGAAGCTTTTGGAATATCTAATGAAGATGCAGAAACAATGGAAAGCAGAATAGACGGAGATGCGGACAATGCCATGCTCATGATAGAAGTGCATGAAGAAACAGTCGGAAAAATTCGAGTGAAAAGAGAAAATGGAGAAGCTTGGATTTATGGTTTTTCCATCTTGCCAACACATCAAGGAAAAGGAATTGGCAGAAAGGTATTACAAAAAGTAGTGAAAGAGCAATCAGAGGCAGGTTACTCTGTTCATCTTGAAGTAGAAGCTAATAATGCACATGCACTCAAACTTTACGAGTCAATTGGATTCACAGTAATCCATGCACAAGATTATTATATTTATGAATGATGTTTCTACCCTGATATATATATCAGGGTAGAATTGTCTAGAAACATGAAAAACTGTTTATACTTTCTCTATCCAATCTTTTTTTAACATGCCATAAACAATATGATCTACATAGTGATCATACAACCACTCGGCTTGGCGAATGCATCCCTCTTCCGTGAATCCAAGTCTTTCTGGAATTGCTCTACTTTTCTTATTTTCTACAGCAGCGCGAATTTCCACTCTGTTTAATTTCAAATCGTTTAATGCGTAATCAACGAATGCTTTAACTGATTTTGTCATTAACCCTAACCCGACGTAGTCATTACCGAGCCAGTATCCAATACTTGTAGATTTGTTATTCCAGTTAATTTGATGAAAACCAATAACACCCGCTAACTGACTATCGTACCAGATTCCAGCTTGAACTCCGTTATTTTCGCTAAATTGTTTCATCGTAGATTGTATAAAGCTTTGTGTGTCCAGTATAGTTTTGGTGTAATCAATGAATGGCAGCCATTCTCTTAAGCTATCCTTCGACCCAACTGTCAAATCGAACAAAAGTTCGGAGTCCCGTAAATCGAGCATTTTTAAGTATGTTTTTTCGTCCAATTGGTATGTAAACAAAGAATTCCCTCCATTTAGTTAACATAATATTATTATATATACACATTTTTAAAGATTTGTATTAATAAAATATCCTGGTGACACCAAAAGTAGCTATCAACAGTCTTTCGATGTCACCTTCCAGCCGGATTCTGGTCATTGAAGTTCGTTTAATTGATATTTTTTAGTGCTTCTAGTATCGGAGTGTCCCCTGATATCAAGTCAAATGAGCGCTTGAATGTATTTTCCTCATTTAAAGAAGCGACAACTGTTCGGGCAACATCCTCGCGAGAAATAGTTCCTTGTACTAGATTACTAGCTAGCGAAATTTTCCCTACACCAGGATCATTCAAAAGTCCTCCTGGGCGTATTATAGTGTAATTCAATCCACTTGCTTCAAGCATTTTATCCGCATAATGCTTGGCAACCATATATGGTTTTATTGGACTATCAACCCAGCTATCTCTGTTATGTGCTTGTATGGCGCTAATCATAATAAAACGACTAGCACTAACTTTACTAGCAGCTTCCATCGCTTTAACAGCGCCATCTAAATCGACTAATAATGTTTTGTCTGCCCCAGTACTACCACCGGAACCTGCCGTGAAAATAACCGCGTCACTTCCTGCGATTGCATCCGCAATTTCATCCAAACTTCCTTCTAAATTAGAAATAACTGCTTCAACGCCAGACTCGCTTAGTGCTTCTGCTTGCTCTTGTTTGCGCACCATCGCTCTTAATGAATGCTCATTACTTTCTTGTAATAACCGAACAATATGCTTTCCTACTTGACCATTTGCGCCTATCAAAAGAACTTTCACGATAATTTCCCCTTTGCTGTAAGATTTTCCACTATTCTCATTGTTCCAGAAACAGATTGTATAGGCAAAGTATGTGCTTGTCTTTTTATAAACAGAACAAAAGTTCGAAAACCCGTAAATCGAGCATATTTATGTGAATTTAGTAGGTAACGAAAGAATTATCTTAATTAGTTTACATAACATAATTATTTTAACCTAAATGATTAAATGGGTTGTTTTCTATTACTTGTTGTATTTCTTTATCTTCCACATGCGTATATATTTGTGTGGTAGATACGCTCGTGTGACCAAGTATATGCTGCAAACTTCTAATATCTGCTCCATTTTTGTACATTATAGTCGCTGAAGTATGTCTAAGTTTATGTGGTGTGAGCTTTTCTTTGTTTAAACCAGAATCTGCGTTTATTTGTTTCACAATTTTTGCGACAGTTTGACGGGTTAGTCTCGTCCCCTTTTGCGATAAAAATAGTGCTTCATTCGTACTTGCATTTTGTATGTATTGACGTTCCTTTTGCTTGTAAATTTCGAGAGATTGGATGCAGACCTTGTTTAAGAAAACTGTTCGTTCCTTATCCCCCTTACCTACTACATATAACACATTATCCTGGATAGAAGTGAGATTCAAACTGCATAACTCGGATACACGAAGCCCTAAGTTTAAGAAGAACATAACCATCGCATAATTACGATAGTAGTGATTCGTTCTTTTAATCCCTCTAATAAAAACTTCCGCATCTTCTTGATTCATATAAATTGGCTTTTTCTTTCCTATTTTAGGTGTTTCCAGTTCTTCGGCTGGATTATAATCCAGCAACCTTCTTTTCCCTTTTAAATATTTGAAAAACGATTTGATCGTAGCCGCTTTCCTAGCGCGAGATGCTGCGCTATTATGTCGCTGAACTTCACAGTACTCTAAAAACAAATAAATATCTTCTAGTGATATGTCTTGTATAAAGTCAATCGTCAAATCTTTAATATTAATCTCATCTAACTGCTTAAGATCTATTTCATCCTCGACCGATTTTAAAAATCGTAAAAACAATGTTATATCGTATTCATACTCCTTGCGTGTTCGTATAGATTTTCCTTTTATCGTTGTCAAATATACTAAAAAATCCTTTAAAATTTTCGGCATACATTCCACCTCTTCAGCTCCTATTTTATCACAAAATAAGGTTCCCAAATATGTATTTGGGAACCTTATTAAAATTTCATGATATTTAACCTGAAATATGTAAATTTCAACGTTAGTTTGTTCCATATATTAGGATGCTTCAAATTGATCCTGAGAGCATTTTAATTTTTGTTTCGTGAGTAATCTTATGTTAACGATCTCTGAAGGCTAATTCATTAAACATGCCATTATCTATACGATTCTAAGCAAAGTAAATATAAAAAAGTTCAATTTTAGACTAAGAAGTGTTAAACTGATACGATGGATATTTACATACACGAATGGAGAATTAGATGAGGTGAACAATTTAGTGTTAGAAAAAATAAAAAGAGAATGGTTTTCTAATGTGAGAGCCGATATTTTAGCTGGAGCTGTAGTAGCGTTAGCGCTCATTCCAGAAGCAATTGCTTTCTCTATTATTGCCGGAGTAGATCCGATGACTGGATTATATGCTTCGTTCCTAATAGCAGTTACGATTGCCTTCGTCGGAGGCCGTCCAGGGATGATTTCTGCTGCAACAGGTGCAATGGCTCTATTGATGGTTCCACTAGTAAAAGAGTATGGACATGACTATTTACTAGCAGCCACTGTTTTAACAGGCGTGATTCAAATTCTATTTGGTGTTTTTAAAATAGCTAAACTGATGAAGTTTATTCCTCGGGCTGTCATGATTGGCTTTGTAAACGCCTTGGCCATCCTAGTTTTCTTAGCCCAATTACCACATATTCTAGGGGAGTCCACTGTGACATATGTTTTTGTAGGTATTACATTAGTCATCGTGTACGTGCTTCCTCGATTTGTACAATCAGTACCTGCCCCCCTTATTGCGATCATTGTTCTCACAGCGGTTACTTTGTACGCCGGAATTGATATGAAAGTGGTTGGTGATTTAGGAGGAATAACGAAATCTTTGCCGGAATTTTTTATCCCAAATATCCCTTTCAATTTGGAAACACTTGCTATCGTATTCCCCTACTCTATTGCTCTAGCAATTGTCGGTCTATTAGAATCCTTACTAACTGCATCTATCGTTGATGATATGACAGGGACCGATAGTAATAAGAATAAAGAAGCGAAAGGACAGGGTATTGCCAATATAGTTACTGGTTTCTTTGGAGGTATGGCTGGATGTGCGATGATCGGTCAATCGGTGATTAATGTTAAATCAGGTGGGCGCGGAAGACTTTCCACACTTGTCGCAGGTTTACTTTTGATGTTTTTAATCATCGTTCTAGGAGACTTAGTAGTCCAGATTCCTATGTCAGTGTTAGTTGGTATTATGATTATGGTATGTATTGGAACATTTGATTGGTCATCTTTTACGTACCTACGAAAAGCTCCTCGATCAGATGCAATTGTCATGCTAACTACCGTTATTATTGTGGTTGCAACGCATGATTTATCTAAAGGGGTTATTGCAGGGGTTATCTTAAGTGCTGTTTTCTTTGTAGCTAAAATAGCCAAAATAAAAGTGGTAGAAAAAGACCTAAGCGATAATACTACTCAGTTTAATATTGAGGGCCAGTTATTCTTCGCTTCTGTTGAAGATTTTGTAGAAACTTTTGATTTTAATGCGGAAAATAAAACGATCATCATCGACTTCTCTCACTCTCATGTTTGGGACGATTCAGCTGTTGGTGCAATCGATAAGGTAGTTTTGAAGTATCGGGAACAACATAATACAGTCACCATCAAAGGACTAGATTCAAAAAGTGAAAAAATGATACAAAAATTAGCTATTTACAATAAAACGAATACAAATTCCATTTAAATCATTCATGGAGGTGCTTTGAATGTATGAAAAGATTTTGTTAGCAGTCGATGGTTCAAAAAACTCTATTCGTGCTGCGGCTGAAGCTATAAAAATAGCTTCAATGAATTCTGAATGTAAAATTGATATTGTATATGTAGCAGATTTCTCTAAATCAAAAAAGGAGATATTACATACCCAAGGAAAAGAAGAACTCGATTTTTCACGTCGTCAAAAATTAATCCCTGTACAAGATCTGTTACGGAACAAAAATGTCCCTTACACGACAAATATTTTACGTGGTGAACCAGGACCAATGATTATTAGGTACGCAAATGACAATGCATTTGAATTAGTCGTCATCGGTTCAAGAGGATTAAATGGATTGCAAGAGATGGTGCTTGGAAGCGTGAGCCATAAAGTAGTCAAAAGAGTCAACTGTCCTGTGTTAATAGTGAAATAAGTACAAAAATGTACCCTGCCCTTTTAAAAATGGCAGGGTTTTTGCTTTATAAATAGTTAAGGAGAATCAGCATCTTTTTTCAGTTGTTTTTTGCGTATTGCATATACAACTACCATTAAAAGAGGTAAAAGAAGACACATCATTAATGAAAAGTAAATATCAATAGTAGCGTCATAAACACTTTGCTCTATTATATTAGGAAAAATCACAAGCGATAAGACGACGACAATTATACCTAACGGGTACGTTAATGGACGATAATCATTCAAGTGAAATACTTGAGCAAAACCAAGTACACCTGCATAAAAATAAATAACCATCTTAAAATAGAGACAAATAATCCAAAGGGCGGCCATCAGTGCCTCTATGCGGTTTACAAAATTTCCAATGTTTATTTTTTTGGCCAGTTCATAACTCGGAAATCTCTGTAAAGTGGTCATATCACTGCCCAATACTAAAATACACAAGCTGGTGATAATAGTGACAATGAATCCACCTATTAAATTTCCAATTAAAAAGTGTTTCTTAGCAGATTTAGGTTGGTTAATAAAGGCTGGAAAAATCATTAACAAACTAATAGCATTAAGAGATGATACAACAATCAATGGTAGCGATGATTGAACGACTATATTAATATCTGTCTCCAAGACAGGCTGGATGTTTTTAAATTGGACTTCAGGAGCAATAAAGACAACCAGTATAATGAAGAGTAGGAAGAAAACGCCTATAAAAATTTCAGCAGCACGAGCAATAGTTTCAAGTCCAAGACGGACTGCCATTACTAGTATGATCGCAAGAAGAATATTAGTGGCTGCCATTGGCGTATTTGGCATTACATGGATCGTAAGGAATGAACCAGAATAATACAAGAGCATTGCCGCATATAAAAGAGTCATGAAGATAAATAAAAAAGAAAAGATGATACCTATCCATTTCCCAAAAAGCATTACATTCAATTGAATATATGTAAGTTTCGGGAACAGAAGACTTATTTTCGTGTAAAGCCAAACTATCAAAAGTCCGATACCGTTACCAACAATTGCTGCGATCCAAGCGTCTTGTTTTGCATTGGCAGCTAAAGCTGATGGTATAACTAAGATGCTCGTACCGATCGTGAATAATATAACTAAAACTAGAAATTGGTAGGAATTTATTTTAACGTTTGGTAACATATAAGTTCTTCACTTCCACTTTAGTTCAGATTTACCTAATTACAATCCATTTAAGAGTGATTAGGACTTTTTTTCCACTTTTTTCGAATACCATATACAATTACCATCAAAAGAGGTAATAGAATTCCAATCGTAATAGAAAAGTATTTACTAATAGTCGCATCAAATTTTTGTTGTTCCATAACGTTAGGAAAAATCACGAGTGATAAAACAATGGCAATCATTCCAAACGGATACGTTAGAGGACGATAATCTTTCAAGTTTAAAACTTGTGCTAATCCATAGACCGATGCGTAGAAATAAAGAACCATCTTATAATAAAGACAAATAATCCAAAGAGCAGCCATCAGGGCCTCTATTCGGTTTATAAAATTTCCAATGTTTATCATTTTGGCTAAACCATAGCCAGGGAACTCCTGTCTTGCAGTTAAATCAACACCCAATACCAAAATACACAAGAATGTGAGGATAATCATGATAAATCCCCCTATTAAATTTCCAAATAAAAAAGAGTTCTTAGCAGATTGAGGTTCGTTTATAAACGCAGGGAAAATCATTAGTAAACTAACAGCATTAACGGAAGAAACAACGATCAAAGATAACGATGATTGAGCAATACTCTTAATATCTGTATCGAATACAGGTTGAATGTTTTCAAATTCAATCTCAGGGGCAATAAAAATCACTAGTATAATAAAGAGTAGGAAGAAAATGCTGATCAAGATTTCTGCAGAACGAGCAATAGTTTCTAATCCAAGACGAACTGCCATTACCAATATTATCGCCATCAAAATATTTGTAGCCACCATCGGAGTATTTGGCATTACATGGATCGTAAGGAATGAACCAGAATAATACAAGAGTATCGCAGAAAATAAAAGAGTCATGAAAATAAATAAGAAAGATAAGATGTTACCAATCCATTTTCCAAAAAGCATTTCGTTCATCTGAACAAAGGTGAGCTTAGGAAACCAAAGGCCTATTTTTGCATATAACCATACAATCAATAGTCCAATCCCAGTACCAATTATTGCAGCAATCCAAGCGTCTTGTTTCGAGTAGGTGGCTAAAGCCGATGGTACAGTCAAGATGCTCGTACCAATGGTAAAGAAGATAACTAACACCAGAAATTGGTAGGAATTTATTTTAACGTTTTGCATAATATAATCTCTCACCTTGCTTTCTATTTCACTCAACGAGTTATTTCTTCATGTAATGGCTGAAAAATGAAAGTTAGAAGATCAATTGGGTTCGGAATAGCTTTTCCAAAGCTATATGCAATACCTAGCCCAACTCCAGTAGCAAGAAGAATAGAAAACACAATCAATTCCTTTTTATACTTTTTTTCCACGAGTGATGGAACTTCAATAAATAAGATAACTGCAGCTACTAGGAGTATTCCTACGCTTTTCAGCATAATTAGTTAGTCCTTCCTTTTATCTAGTACAGAATTATTCACCGTACCAGTTTTCTGAATTTTCACATCCACTTTAACATTGACTAGCAAGTCAGAAAAATGCTGATCCCACTGCTTTTTCATTGTTCTCCATTCTTTCGGATTGGATCGATGGATAGCATCACCAAATCCAAAAATGTCTGTCTCATATTTTTCTTGTACGCTTTTAATAGAATGACTAATCGTATCTTCTACTGCAGTTTCGTAAGCTTTCTCTAGAATTCTAATCGATTCAGGTTTAGTAAGATCTATTTGGCATTCTATAGCACCTACATTTGCCTCTATTGTAGATAGGACATTCACTTCTGGACTTCCATTTTTAACATTTCCTTTAACTTTTGTTTTGAAACGAAGGACCTCTATATCTGCTTTTCCACCTTCTGGGCATGAAACTGTACCTACCGTATCTTTCACTTGATTTATGATGCCATTATAGCCTCTACTTTCATCCTCTGTTAACCAGCCAATTAGTTTATCATCTTTAAACACTGCTAAATCATCTAGCTTAATACTTGCAGCTGGAGTAATGGTTTCCACATTCTGTTTGCTTGATCCTAATTCCTGCTTTCCTATGATTAAAATTCCCGTTAACACAGCCTCTTTACCGTCACTTCTTAGATCTACTATCAGCTCATCTAATGTAACTCCTACCGTAGCTGCCCAGTTTTCTTCAGAAACTTTAAGAGTGTTAAATATTTTATTGGCTGGTATGGTTTCTAACGGTGTTTGGACATTCAAAATTTGTTCGGCTGTAGATTCCCTAGCTATAGCAACGTAGAAATCCGATCGTAATTCCCAATCTCTTGATATCAAATCTAAGGGATCTCCAATTCCTTCTTTGGCTAATGATTCACTTATTACAAGTATCCGAAGATGTCCAGGATACATTTTTCTAGACAAGCCTTTAGTCATTTTTCGAATAGCTTCATACACTGTTTCTCCTTTTGCTTGAATAAGAGTCACTGGTGATCCCCCTTTTCCTCCGCTCATAGAGACTTCAGAAGGTACAACGACTTGAGCAGAGACTAAATATTCGTCATCTGATTTATCAATTCCTATCGCCAGTGTTATAGCTAGCTCATTTAATTCCCTTCTATTCCAACAACCCGTCAGAAAGATACTAAGAATCAATAATATGAAGATCCCTCTTTTCATTGACTAATCCCCTAACTATCTCTTATAGTTTTTTTTCAGGTTCTGGCTTTGCAGAGGCTGGATTTTGCTGTTTCTTTGTATTTTCTTGATTAATTAAATGAGTCCGTGTGAACATTTTCCATATAGGTAATCGAACAAATGTATCCTTTTGTCCAGCAATATTAAAAGGGGCTATTGGGTACATATATGGAATCCCGAACGAACGTAAACTACATAAATGCAAAATGAGCGCAATTAAACCAACAGTGATTCCAAATAATCCAAACGAAGCAGCGAGCCCCATAAATATAAAACGCAAAATTCTGACGGACATTGCCATGTCGTAAGTAGGAGAAACAAAACTAGCAATAGCTGTTATAGACACCACGATTACCATCGCTGCGGAAATCATACCTGCTTCCACTGCTGCTGTTCCAATCACAAACGCCCCTACAATTGACATGGCTGAACCGATAGCTCTTGGCATTCTTAAACCAGCTTCTCTCAAGACTTCAAAGGTGATTTCCATTATAAGAGCTTCAATAAATGCTGGAAAAGGGACTCCCTCTCGTTGGGCCGCTAGGTTAATAAGAAGTGCAGTAGGTATCATCTCGTGATGAAAAGTAGTAGCCGCTATAAATAAAGCAGGGGCAAGTAATGCAATCAAAAACGAAAAAAATCGAAGGATTCGAACAAGACTGGTAAGATCAGCACGCTGATAATAATCTTCTGAAGATTGAAAGAATTCAACGAATAAGGCAGGAACGGTCAACACAAATGGTGTACCATCAATTAATATAGCTATTCTACCTTCCAATAGGGCTGCAGCTACTACATCAGGTCGTTCTGAATTATAAACCGTTGGAAAAGTGGACATTTGTGCATCCTGAATCAATTCCTCAATATTACCACTTTCTAGTATTCCATCAATGTCAATTCGATCTAATCGCAAACGAAGTTCTTCCACTACTTTGTCATTTGCAATACCTTGGATATACATCACTGCAATGTTCGTTTTCGTACGTCTTCCAATGATTCTGCTTTCCATCCAAAGATTCGGATCTTTTATTTTTCGCCGTATCAAAGCTGTATTTATACGGATATTTTCTGAAAAGGCTTCCCTTGGACCTCTTATTACAGTTTGGGTAGTACCTTCTGTAACTCCCCGCTCAGCCCAACGTTTATTACCTATCACAAGCCCTTCCGAATAACCATCTATCAGAAGAATTACATCCCCTGATAAAAGGGAGGTAAATAACACATCAAATTCAGTTACATTTTTTATTTCTCCTACGGTCATGGCCAAATCTTTTAATGTATTCATTAGTTTTGGGTTAGGAGTTAGCTCACTATCTACCTCTGTATCTTTTATTTCTATCATCAATGTCTCCATAATGAAGTGTTGTAACGAGGGTGCATCGCTTAATCCGTCCGTATACATGATACCTGCTTTAATGGTCCCTTCATTTCCTATTAGAATCTCACGAATAACAATATCAGTACTTTCACCGAGCGTATCCTTTACTGTCTTTATATTATCTTGAAGGTTCGTTTTTAATGTTTGTTTTTCATTGGTCTCCTTCTTTTGACTCTGGGAAGGAGTTGTGGATTTTAACTGATTATTTTTCTTCTCATAAAAAAATCCCATAGTATCCCTCTTTTACAGTAAATAGTTAAGTAAGTGACTTCCTTAGTTTGTCCAAAATTATGTGAAAATAACCCTTTCATCAAGAAATAAAAAAAGCCGACATTCCTAATAGGAACATCAACTTTTTTACTGGTAATAACTATAATACCTAATTTCTAGCGAATTCACCAACGACTTCAACCGTCTCAAATATATTGATAAATGCTTTTTCATCATGTTTACGAACGATTTGTTTAATCTGCATTGTTTCATAGCGAGTAACGACGGTCATTAAAATTTGTTTCTTTTCTTTAGTGAACCCACCGTACCCATCAGTTATTGTAATACCACGATAAATGGATTGCGTTAACTCTTGTCGTATAAGTTCCCCTTGTGTTGTCACAATTTGCATCGTCAGCTTTTCATGATTCGTAAAAATTGTATCAACCATTTTCCCAGATAAATAAATAGCGAGTAATGTGTATAGTGCAATTTCCCAATTAAAAACAGCACCAGAAATGAGGACGATAATTCCATTCATTCCTGTTAATAGTAAGCCAACACTTATATTGCTTGACCTGGAAACAATAATAGCTATAATATCTAACCCACCAGAAGTTCCGGAGTACTTAAGAATCATTCCAACACCAAGTCCACTAATAATCCCACCAAAAATAGCAGAAAGCAGTATATTATCTGTAATCGATTCGGCTGGTATAAAGTATAAGAAAAGCGAAAGAGAAATAACACAAATGAGCGTATTAATCGTAATTTTTTTACCTAATTTAAAATAACCTAGAATGAGTAATGGTAAATTTAGTACAAAGTTTAATACCCCTGTATCAAAAGGTGTAATTATTCCAAGTAAAATAGCAATCCCACTAATTCCACTGCTAAGTATTCCGTGTGGAACTAAAAAACAATTGAAGCCAAAAGCGATAATTAACGATCCTACAATAATGATTAAATTTTTCATGAAATGTATATCCTTTCCGTCAAATTCATCAAAAAACTCGTCCCGTAATTAGGACGAGTGTATACTTTTATTTTATAGTTTGTTTCTTCATATAATACATATAAGAATAAATTTATCAGAATTAGCTTGGCAAGTCAATGTTATGGAAAACCGATTGAGTAATTCTCTCAATCGATTTTAAAAAACTTATCTTTTTTTCACAGTTATTTTTCCATTATCGCTTTCTAGGTTAATCTTATTAACTCCATTACCAAATTTGGTTTGTTTATTATCTACTCCAAAAACATCTACTCTCCCATTATCTACTTTTACATTAATGGTAGCATTGGTCGGTTCTGTATCGGTTTGGACTTCGATTAATCCATTATCAGTTTTCAAATCAATTGTTCGATCTAAGTTAGACGTAGTTAAAATGATTCGACCATTATCCGTTTCTGCCTCTATGTCGCCATTTACTTCTTGCATCAGGATTTGCCCATTATCTGATTTAACGCGAACATTTTGTGCATTGATATTTTCTAAGTTAATCATGCCATTGTCTGTTTCTAAATCGATTTTTTGAATATCCATATCATGCACATGAATCTTCCCATTATCGAGTTCTGTTTTAAGTTCCTTATATTCTTTTTCTGGCACATGTATCGTTAATTCGATAGAATGAGGTCCGAATCCGAAATGGAAAAAATTCCATCTTTTCTCCTTTAACGCAACGAAAAGGGTATCTCCCTTCACTTCTGCTTGGAAGCGATAGTTAAACTTCTTTCTGATTTTTCCTGTATACTCTACTTTTGTATTCGATTCTTTGGTCGGCAGAATTTCTACGGAAGCATTGCCAGATTCCACTTGTATATTCGTATAATTATTTTCTTTTACAACGATTTCATCTGATTTATCTACAAATGTGTCCTTTAAATTGAGGATAATACTTATAGCTGCTCCAGCTAGTAGAACAAATAAACAGATGACCGCCACTTTTTTCAGTCCCATTTTTTAACCTCCATTTTTCTTACTTGTTACATCTTATTATATAGCACTTTGAACATATGCAAATGGTCTGGAGCAGTGACTTTATCTAAGGCTTGAGGCGTATAAAGAATCTAGGAGTAAAATATTTGATTTTCTAGTAAGTTCGTTTTTTCATTTAAGAGTTCCGTATAGGATGCCAATTCCTCTTTGTTTGTTGTTTTTATGTATATAGGTTCTCCAAATATGATGGTAGCTTTTTTCATATTCCGCAACTCTCTTAAAGTTCTTGGTCCAACATATAATGCAGGAACAATTGGTGCTTTTGATAGGTTACCAATAGTTACAGCACCTCTTTTTAAAGGGGCTCCTTCTGACGCTCTAGTGCCACTTGGGAATATGCCAACAACTTCTCCAGATTTCAAAAGCTTTACCGGCTGTTTTATACTACTCGGTGACGGATTTTCTCGATCAACCGGAAAAGCATTTATGCTGCGTAAAAATCGCCCGATCACTTTGTTTTGGAACAACTCTTTTTTCGCCATAAAATGGATGGGCTTTGGCACACACATCCCTAAAATGACAATTTCCAACCATCCTCTATGCGTACAAGTGACGATATAACCTCCATCCTTTGGTAATAAATGCTCGTTTTTCATTTCTACTTTTCCAAATAAACGTACAACCAGTTTTGCAACCGATAACGTGAAATTGTACATAGTCATCACCTTTATTAGCTAGTTTTAGTATCTAGTACTAATTATACTGTGGAAGAATTAAAAATACCAGACCATCAATAGGCCTGGTATTTAATACATTCTTATTCTAAAATACTTCTCTTTTTCTCCCGCTTCCACATATATACCAAGAGCCCAATCCCAATAACGAACATCAATGAATAGGCAGTTGGTACAAGCCACTGTGGAATCCAAATACTAATGATTAACGTAATCAAATACAATAACCCATATCCAATAGTCCCAGCAAGAATAGGTACTTGCACACCAATTAACACAATATAGTTTGGTACAATACTCGAAAATACCATAGCAAGTAGGGCCACGATAAATCCTAGTGCATAAATTGCCACTATATTTAAAACAATAAATTGGAAGAATGTTGGATCATACCAACTATATTCCCCGATAAACATATGAACTGGTACTTTAAAATACATAGATGTATTATTTAACGAATATAAACTTAGATACACGATCAGTAATGTAGTAATAAGCAAAAATGTTGAAATCAATCCTGCCGCTATCTTTATTTTATATAAATTACGTCCTTTTTTAGAAGCATATTGTACATAAAGCAGCTGTGCCTTTCTATCCTTTAGAAAGATTGGTGAGATAAATAATACTGCACTGATCATAATGGTAATGGCAACGGAGAGTATAAATGACATAAAATTTGAAATAACCACCTCTGTATATACACCATATAGACCTTTTTCTTTCATTTCATTAAAACGTTCTTTTTGCCATACTTCAGCATCATTAAAATAATTCTCTATGATTACTTCTTTCATTTTGTAAAAATCGAGCAGGCTTTCTCTGGCTTGAAGCTCCCATACAATGTCTACACTTTCTTCAAAAAATAGTTTGCCATGCAGTGCGTATTGTTCATCATTTTCATGATCCATATTTCGGAACTTTTCATAAGTATCTACCCCCGCTTCTACAAATTCAGGTCTTTCTTGTAGAAACTGATCCATTTCCTTCACTTGCATTTCATACGTTTTCTTAAAATCTTCAAATTCAGTTTCATCCATATGCGTTCCATATTTTTCAATCATTTCAATACCGATGCGATAAGAATCCAGAGATGGTCTTCCATTTGGAAAATGTTCAATATCGAACTCAATCAATAGAAAATATAAGATAGCATTCACAATAAAGAGCAAAAGAAGCATTTTCCAAGTAATTATTTTCTTCAGTTCATTCCATAAAATTCTCAAAATACGCTTCCCCCTATTGGATCTCTTGCTTATTAAAGCATTTCAATGCAAACACACTTGTAGCTAGTACAATGAATGTCCAAATAATAATCGTAATAACTTCAAAATACTGAAACATTGTGCCCAGTCCACTTTGTCCACTAAAAAGCATATGTGGATTTAATACAATAACGGATAAGTTAAAAGCTGTAATAATAATGAAGATAGAGGAAGTAGGCATAAAACCTGTCATTAAATATCCAACTGCAAAAAATATGGTAAAAATAAAAAAGGTGAAATAGCTATTCTTTACGAAAACGGAAATAACAAATGCAATGGCTGAAAAAAGCAGCATGCAGCTATACAAAACTAAAATAACGAGCAAAAGAAATTTTATAAAGGGCATATTCCACCAAGTTATATACGGTAGGTTATATTCCCAATTTAACAAACTACTAATGGAACTATTCCAGAGATGTGCATAGTCAAAAACACTAAAGTAAGTCCCTAATGTAACTGCGAGCAATAGGAAACTAATAATCGAAGAAACGATAAGTGAAGCAATAAGCTTATTCTTCATGAAAGCTCTTCCTTTTTTAGTTGAATAGCTTAAAAGATGCGTTTTATTTTCAAATTCAAAGTTTGTAATAAAGGCAGTTGCTAATACAATTAGAACAAGCGATTCAAATACAAGGGGTCTGAAAAGGCTCCTAAACAAAAAGCTATGCATTCTATATGGGTTCCCAGCAAAAGCCCATTGTTTATATTCTCCGCTTTCCTTTATTTCTTCCAATCGGACGGATAGTTTCTGATACTCCTGTTTAGTCATTTCGGCTGCTTTCCCACTTAAGCTATACATGTTAATGGTGCCTTCTGCCATTTCCTCGACAGATAGCTTGTTATATTCCGTCTCCATATTTTTCGCTATATTTAGGTACATTTCTTTTAATTCAAGGTCGTGAAAGAATGCTCTGTCTTTTTCGCTATAAGCGTTGTAGACTTCCCAAGACGTTTGTTCCAAAAACTCATATATACTGGTAGAATTCGTACGAGTCATTTTTTGTAACTGCTCCACATCTTTTTGAATATCTTGTTCGAACAGTTGTAATGATTCATCTGTAATTTGCAAACCATAAGTATCCGCTAGATGATTGGCCACCTTTAGTTCATTTTTTATATGACTGTTACTCATGATGAGAAATATATTAAAAGCAGAAAACACTAGAATTAGCACTAAAAATATAGGCGATTTCCATACTTTTTGACATTCATTCCAAATGATTTGTCGATTCATCATCCTTCACCTTGCTCATTGTCTCGATATTCATATAAAAATACGTCTTCTAGCTGTGGATTTAATTTTGTCCATCCAGTCTCTGTCTCTCCTTTATGAACAAAACGAATAATCATGTTTTCTCTATCCTGTTTTTCAGAAAGGATTGTATACTGTGTTCGAAAGGAATCTAATGACTCATGTTTGATAGACGTTTCGTATACCGACCCATCCAGTGTTCTACAAATATTTTCCACGCTTTCGTTATAAAGAAGATGTTGGTTTTTAATCATGATCACTTTGTTAGCAATCGATTCAATATCAGACACGATATGTGTGGAAACAATTACAATCCGGTCTCTAGCAAGCTCTGACAATAGCTGGCGGAAGCGTGCTCGCTCTTTTGGATCTAATCCGGCAGTTGGTTCATCTAAAATAAGAATAGCTGGATTATTTAATAAAGACTGAGCGATTCCTACACGCTGAATCATCCCACCTGAAAACTTGCGCATTTTTTTATTGGCTACCTCCCTAAGTGCCACTTTTTGCAATAAGTCTTCAATAATAGGCAATGTTTCTTTTTTACTCATTCCTTTTAAGGCAGCTAAATACAATAAATATTGTTTAGGAGAATAGTTTTTATAATAACCAAATTGTTGCGGCAAATAACCGAGAAGCGTTCGGTACGATTCATCCATCTCGAGAATATTTTTGCCGCTGTATAAAATTTCTCCTTTTGTCGGAAAAATTAAAGTCGTCAGCATTTTAATAAGTGTGGTCTTTCCAGCACCATTGGGAGCCAGTAAACCATATAGCCCATTTGTAAACTCTAAATTTATATTATCCAGCGCTAAAAAATCGCCATATTTTTTCGTTATATTTTGGACAACAAGCATATTAATAAGCACCTTCCTTTTGTTTATAATGAATCAATCTATTTAAAAATCTTACATATAAAAAAGCAGTACAAATGAAGACAAATCCATATACGAATAGTGGTAATTGAATAAGTACCCCTGTGTGTAATTCTTTATTAATTGCATTAAAGACTAGATTTCCAATAAACCAAACAACCACCGCAGTAATCATCGTTAGGAAAGAATGTCTTCGCATGAAGGAATACAAGAAAAGAATCGAAAACAAAAATAAGCCCGTAGTAGAAATCATAAACGCTCTCATAAAATCGATTTGCTCATAAAACATCGCCATTAGTAAAATCGCAATTGTATTAATGAAAATCGACAGAACACTAAAAGTGAGCATTCGAAAAGCAATAATTTGAAAAACATTATATTTACATGTCATTTCTACCTCAAATGTTGTATTCATCACTTTCGTCATGTATGTATACAGAGAAAAAACGAGAAATACGATGGGGGAAAATAGAAAAATAAAAGCATATAAATCTTCTACTTTATAAATGGCCTTGTTAGCGCTGAAAATATAAGTACTGAGTAAAATGATCACCGTAAACAATGTAAATACATATCCTGCACGATTCGAAAATAAATGACGAAGCCCAATTTGCTTATACATGGATTTTATAAAGGTAAGAAAGGATTCCTTTGGTTTCACGCCTTCTTTCACAATTTTTTGGATCTGTTGTTGCATAATCTCTTCACTTGGCAAAGGCACTTGAAACTTTTCTTTACTCATAAAAATGCTCCTTCATCGCATGTCGTATTCGTTTTAATGCCGTGTAGTATTTTGTTTTTACAGTGGATAAAGGTATGGTAGCCATTGCTTCAATTTCTTGAAAAGTATATTCCCCGAAAAGTTTGAGACGGACAATTTGTTGGCTAGCGGCATCTAGTTCATTTAAAAATGAGTTCACTTTTTCATACTCTTCTTTATATTCAAGGGAAATGACTATATTTTGCTCATCTTGAAACTCATATTCTTCGATTGGTTGCTCTTTTTGCGTATATTGATAACTTTTAGAGCGAAAATAATCGACAAGACGGTTCGAAGCTAGCTTATACAGCCATGTTCGAAAAGAAGCCTTTTTGTCATCAAAATGATGAATAGACTTAAGAACACTAATAAAAATTTCTTGCGTTAGATCCAAGGTTAGCTCCTTATCTAACGTTTGTTTATAAATGAATGCATACATTTCTTTGTAATACTTGGCTATTAATTTATTTGCTGCTTCCTCACTTGCACTTCGTTTTATCTTTTTTATCCAAAATCTTTCCATATTTGCGCTTCACCACATGCTTCCTTCGTCATTATTGCCGTCTCATCTATATATTCGAGTTTAGTTCGAAAATAGTTTGCTAGTTTTTAAAAATATTTTTATCTATAAAAATAGACTGCTCACTTCATAATTGATTAAGTGAGCAGTCTTTTCATTTATTATACCATTTTGGAATAAGTAACCTAAATTCGTCAAACTGATCTATTGTAAATCGGGTATACGTTTGAAACCTCTCCTTCTGATTCATGCCCCCCTCGTGTCCCCAAACTTCTGCAAAGACAAGATGCATTGCCGCATATAATCGATGCAACTCCCAAAATGAATTGGGAATGCGCTTTTTATCATGGTACCCATCCACTACACCACATGCATAAGCCCGGCTTAATTGGACATTAAAATACTCCATCTTGTAAAATTCATTGATCGGATCCGCATATCTAATCTTTTGCATATCAATTAAACCTGTAAAACGATCTTCATGGATTAATATATTACCAGGATGAAAATCATAATGTTGAACACAGCTAGGCCGATTTTTTAATAAGTGCAAATTATCTTGTATAAATGGCAAGATGCTCTCATAATTTGGATGCCTACTAACTATTTCTTCAAAACGAGCTTTTTGATTGTCAAATCTACCTCTCCAAGTCTCTTCCCAACTTAGGTATTCTTTCGGTGCTGTTATGCTATGTATATTCTTTAGTGCATTTCCTACTTGAAGTCCAATTTCATATTGAACTTTAGGATTATTTTTTGGTAAAGCAACATACCCATTTTCACCAATCATATAGTCGAGAATCATATAAGCTTTATTTTCATAAACACCTACATCATACACATATGGAATACGAGCATCCAAAGCATGTGCTGCATTTGTAAGTTTCGCTTGCTCTACTAATTTACTACTATCAGATGTTGGAGAAATGCGAAGTAAATATTTTTGATCGACGCACCATTTTTCATCGTCTGAAAAACCTTCATCTATTAATTGAAAGGAAATGCATTTACGTAGAAAGGGTATTTTAAGCTTGTCCATTTGAGTCCTCCTTCAATTGGAATTATTTGAGCAACGAGTTTCACTTTACTATATTTTCAGTTATTTCACAATCATTATATAAAAACAAAAAGCCGCTCCGCTATTCGTCAATGGAACAACAGATCGGCATTTTCTTCTATTCGATTAATTAGCAGATCGTACGTTCATGAACACATTAATAGCGAATATAATTGCACTAAACACGACAAGCACCCCACCGATTGCCGTAAACACAGTCGCCACTTCTGCGCCATTCAAAATGAGTACCGTAAGTGCAATCATCATTAACGGGAGTCCGATATTCGCACTCCAAAAATGTAATTTTGCATACATATTGTTGCTCGTGCTAGGAAATAAATGATACACAAAACCGGCTAATGCAAATGATGCCCATCCTAAAAGATTGACATGCACATGCACCCCTTTTAATGCATAATCGTGTGCCATCGACATGTACAAACCTAACAGAACCCCAATGACAAAATAAAGGACCGAAATCTTGATAAAGCGGATAGCCATGCCTACCTTTCCCCTTTCTCATAATAGAATAATTAGTTCTATATATTCTATTTGCGAAAGAAAATGAGTATGCTTGTTTTGTAAAATAATGGGGTTGTCCTTTCCTATTCCCAAACGTCATTTAGCTTTTCGGAATAGAAGCGAATTGCTCTTTCATAATTCATAATTTCCTTATCAGAGGTAGTATCCACTAAGCATTTTATTAATAATTCCATAGCCTGAGAATGTTCATTTAAATTGTATAAAGTCATAGAATAAAAAACTTGGATAGCTCTATTGCTTGGAAATAATTCGACTGCTTTCACAAATACATTTTTAGATTTCTCATATTCCCCTAATGTTCGATATGTACTTCCTAAACCTAACAAAGCTCCTTGCAAATCCCCATCAGGAAGTCCTAATTCAATAGCATCCTCATAATAAGGCACAGCTTTGGATTCTTCTCCTAATATATCAAAACTCCAAGCACATTGGTAATGGAGCAATGCATCATCCGGATTATTTTCCAACATTTTTAATAGTAAAATGTTGGATTCTCTCAACTTCCCCTCTTGTCGTAAAATAATGGCTTGATTTACTTCTTTTTTCATTCATTTTCCCCTTTTTCCAAAACGTTTAGACATTTCAAAGGTATTTCACCCTTTTGTATAGAATATATATTTAAAAAGGAGTGAGTGTTCCGATGAATTTGATGAGTATCATTTTCGCATTTATCTATCTACTGCTTTTCTTATTTGTTGTATATAAAATGTTTAAAATTAAACGCATCCCTTCTAATCGGTATACACCTTTTGATGACATAATGACAGGAAATAACCCGGATATTAAACAAGAAAAAAGAATTCAGGATACGAAGCATGAAACCGAGTACGAGGAAAAAGTAACTAATACTCAATAATTCTTTTACGCTAAATTCTTTTCATAATGAACGAGCTCATGTACTTCTTTAAATCCTGCCGCTTTATACAAATGGATAGCCTTTTTATTATCTTTTGCAACACTCAACGAAATTTCTTTGATTTCATTGAAAGCAAAAAGATAGGTCAATGCTGCTCGAAGCAATTGAGTTCCAATTCCTTGTTTTCGATAATGATCCGATACAGCAATATATTCAATCTTCCCTTCTTGATGCTCCGGGCTTGCTTCTATATAAACATATCCTTTGATTGTACTATTAGTATCCGTCATGACTAATAATTGATTTTGAGCATTTAATCGGTTAAGAATTTCTTGTGCACTGAAGTATGTATTAGGAAAAGCAGTTTCATGAAGACTCGTGAAAGAATTATTGTATAAAAATTCATATGATTTGACTTGTTCTAGATTGACCTCGCCTAAATCATTACGTGAAGCTTTTAAGATTAAGTGATTGCCCTTATGAATAGCTTGCATTTTTAATGCAAATTGCTGTGCGAATCTATTCTTTTCATTTGCGAAAAAGGAAAACTCTTTCGCTTGGAAATGAGACAGTTCATTCACTTTTTCCCATAACGCTTCTGCAAGACCTGGATAAGCCATTTCATTATTTATGTAAGGTCCCCATACTTCTGCACTTTTACTTTCCCTGTCCAGATCAAGTCCTAATGCACCAATTATTTCTTCCTTTTCATATGCAACTACAAAAGATTGAGAGATATCTATATCAGAGAACTCATGGAGTAGCGTATGCGCAATCTCTTCCTTCATTTCTCCACAATAACCAATATGGCTTTCTGGTTTATTGTTCATTTTTTCTAAAAAAAGGGATAGCTTTTCAATATCGGTAGGTGGGCTTAATATTATATTCATCCTTTTTCACCCTCTTTCCTTACATTTGTTACGATATGATACAATCAATAAAAAGACAAATCAATCGAGGAGAACATTATGTGCAGAAATATAAAAACACTATTTAATTTTGAGCCAACCGCAACAGACGACGAGATTTACGCAGCTTCCCTTCAATATGTACGTAAAGTTTCTGGATTTAATAAGCCTTCCAAAGTCAACGAAGAAATTTTTCAAAAAGCTGTAGAAGAAGTGGCTATTATTACTAGAAATTTGCTAAACTCCTTGCAGACTAGCGCAGAACCTCGGGACCGAGAAGTGGTAGCGGAACAAGCTCGGGCAAGAAATGAAAAAAGATTTGGAAGTGGGAGTATTTCCTGAATAAAGCAAGAACTATATAGAGCTACTCAAAAAGGAGCAGCTCTATATTAGATGAATTTCCAAATGTTCCAAAATCAACCATTCCTCACGACACTACGGCTAAATAGACTGTCTCTTGCCTCCAAATATTCCTTATCAAGTTTGTCTACAAATTTTGCTGCACTAGAAATTTCATTGATAGCACCAACACCTTGACCGCTTCCCCAAATATCCTTCCATGCCTTTGCTGACGTTTCTCCAAAATTCATCTTAGACGGATCACTTTCCGGTAAATTATCTGGGTCTAATCCTGCTGCTTGAATGGAAGGTTTTAAATAATTTCCGTGTACACCGGTGAAAAGACTGCTATATACAATATCATCAGAAGTGGCGTCAACAATAGCTTGCTTATAGCTTTCAGATGCACGGGCTTCATTTGTTGCAATGAACGGTGAGCCAATATAAGCAAAATCTGCTCCCATCGCTTGTGCAGCAAGGATAGAACCTCCCGTCGCAATCGATCCGGATAAAGCAAGCGGACCATCAAACCATTGTCGTATTTCTTGCACTAAAGCAAAAGGACTTTTCACTCCAGCATGACCGCCAGCTCCTGCAGCAACTGCAATAATCCCATCTGCACCTTTATCGATTGCCTTGTGTGCGAATGTATTATTGATCACGTCATGCAGAGCAATTCCTCCATAGCTATGTGCAGCTCCAAATATCTCTTCACGTGCACCTAACGATGAAATAATAATGGGAACTTTATACTTCACGCACAATTCCATGTCATGTTCTAACCGGTCATTTGACTTGTGAACAATTTGATTGATTGCAAATGGAGCAGCCGGACGATCAGGGTTTTTCGCATTATATGCTGCCAGCTCCTCTGTGATTTCTGCCAACCATTCATCCAGTAAGGAAGCGGGCCTAGCATTTAGTGCAGGCATTGATCCAACAATCCCTGCCTTACATTGCTCTATGACAAGCTTAGGATTACTTATAATAAATAAGGGTGCTCCGATTACAGGTAAGCGTAAATTCTGAAGTACTGACGGAATTTTTGACATTTGTACGTTCCTCCATTCAATTGATCAATACTGCCTTCCTAAAAATAGATAAACAAAGGTATTTAATTGTTTCCTTACTATTCTACCATCTTTGGTTTTAATTTTCAGATTAATAGGAATATAACATACATAAGATAACTTGCATACAAGTAATTTGTGATTCATTGGACGTTCTAAAACAGCAAAAAAGCCCTTTGACAATACATCAAAGGACCATTTCTTTAGTTCAACACTTTCTTTTTAGATGCAACAACTAGTTGGCTTATTTTTTCTAAATCTTTTTGATGAAAAGCTTCTACAATCGCACTTCCAACAATGACTCCATCAACCAAGGCTCCAACGGACTTAACTTGTTCCGGAGTCGAAATACCGAAACCAGCAAGAACCGGAACGGAACTTAAACTTTTCAATTGATTCAAATGCTTTTCTAAAGAATCATCAAATCCATCTCGAACTCCCGTAATCCCATTAACAGTAACTGCATATATAAAACCTTCACCAGCAGCAACAATCTTTTCGATACGGTCAGGCGGGCTAGTAAGAGAAACAAGTGGAATAAGTGCCACATCTGTTTCTAAAAATGCCCTTTTTAACATTTCACTTTCTTCTAGTGGCACGTCTGGTACGATCAAACCGTAAACGCCACTTTTCCCACATGCTTGTGCAAATGCATCAATGCCATAGCTTAAAATCGGGTTGATATACGTCATAATAACTAATGGAATCGTCACTTCATCGCGAATCCCACTTAACTCTTCTAAAATGGTTGACAATGTTACCCCATTTTGGAGCGCTCGTTCCCCAGCTCGTTGAATCGTTGGGCCATCTGCTACTGGATCAGAGAACGGGATACCGACCTCGATTGCGGTAGCTCCTGCTTCCTGTAGGAATAAAATTTGTTCTGATAACGAACCGTCCCCACCCATAATATAAGGAATAAAGGCTTTTCCTCCTTCATTCACACGTTTTTGTATTGCTTCCGTTAAAGTTTTCTTAGTCATTTTGAACACCTCCAAGCGCTTCGCGAACAGTATGCACATCTTTATCCCCACGACCTGATAAACAAATAACAACAATCTCATCTTCGCGCATCGTTTTGGCCAAACCTGCCGCATAGTGAATGGCATGGGCACTTTCTAAAGCAGGGATAATTCCTTCTGTTTTTGCTAGCAATTGTAATCCTTCTAATGCCTCATTGTCGGTTACCGAAGTAAAGGTCACTCGGCCTATATCATGTAAATAGGAATGCTCCGGTCCAACAGCTGGGTAATCAAGTCCAGCAGAAATAGAATGCGCTTCTTGGATCAATCCATCTTCATCTTGTAACACATACATGTATGCCCCATGCAGTACTCCTTCTTTTCCACCAGCAACTGCAGCGGCATGCTTACCCGTTTCAATTCCACTTCCTGCTGCTTCCACACCATATAATGCGACTTCTTCATCTTCAATAAATGAGTGGAACATACCGATTGAGTTGCTGCCTCCCCCAACACACGCTACAACTGCATCCGGTAAACGCCCTTCTTTTTCTATTATTTGTTTTCTAGTCTCCACTCCAATCACCCGTTGGAAGTCACGCACAATTTTCGGAAATGGATGTGGTCCAAGTGCTGAACCTAATATATAATGCGTATCTTCTACATTTGATACCCAGTAGCGGAGTGCTTCATTGACAGCGTCCTTTAGTGTTCCAGAACCTTGATCGACAGAAATGACTTTTGCACCAAGAAGCTCCATTCGGAATACGTTTAGCTCTTGTCTACGAACGTCTTCTTTCCCCATAAACACGACACATTCCATGTCAAATAAGGCACAAACAGTCGCAGTAGCCACCCCATGCTGTCCAGCTCCAGTTTCTGCTACTATTTTCTTTTTCCCCATCCGTTTTGCAAGTAAAGCCTGCCCGATTGTGTTATTAATTTTATGTGCTCCTGTATGGTTTAAATCTTCACGTTTTAAATAAATTTTTGCTCCACCAACTTGGCTAGTCAAACGTTCTGCAAAATAAAGGGGATTTTCTCGCCCAACATAATCCTTTAAGTAATAATTTACCTCTTCTATAAAAACGGGATCTATTCTAGCATCCTCATAAGCTGTTTCTAATTCTATCAATGCCGTCATTAATGTTTCTGGAACGAATTGTCCCCCGAATCTTCCATATCTACTTGATGTTGTTTGTACCATTTGCTCATCTCTCCTCATCTTTTGCCGCGTTTATAAATGTACGAATCTTTTCGTTATCTTTTACGCCATTTCGCTCGACTCCACTAGAAACATCCACCATATGTGGCTTTACGCGTTGTATAGCCTCCACTACATTTTCTGCATTTAGTCCTCCTGCTAAAATGACTTTTTCCTGTGGAACTTCATTCCCTTGCATTAGCTGCCAATCAAATGTGATCCCGCTTCCAGCTTGAGGTGCATCAAATAAGAAAAAGTCCGTTTCATATTGCTTTGCTCGCTCGACATCTTCTTCATTTCGAATAGATAAGGCTTTAATAGAAGGATAATTAGCCGATTGAACAAAATCTGGACTTTCATTGCCATGAAATTGAATAAGATCTAAAGGCACTTCATAATAAGCCTTTTCAAGTTCTTCTTTTGTTGGATTTACAAAAACACCAATTTTCAATACAGTAGAAGGAATGTCCTTTGCTAATTCCTGAGCTTTTTCCACCGTGATTTGCCGCTTACTAGGCGCAAAAACAAACCCAATTGCGTCAGCTCCTGCTTCAACAGCGACTGCCACATGCTCTTTTTCCATCAATCCACAAATTTTCACTTTCGTCATTTCAGGATTCCCCCTACCTCCACTTGTAAGGACCGAAGTGCACTTCCAACGTCACCACTTCGCATCAGTGACTCACCAACAAGTACTGCGCTAGCACCCGCTTTTGCCACTCGCTCTGCATCTTTCGTATTCCATATGCCACTTTCACTTATAAGTACTCGCTCTTCATGAAATGGAAAGATAGAGGCAATTTCTTCTGTCCGTTTTAAATCGACGTCAAAGGTTCGTAAATCTCGGTTATTTACACCGATTATTTTTGCACCGAGATGTAGTGCACGTTCCAATTCTTCTGCATCATGCACTTCGACTAGTACTTCTAGCCCTAGATTAGTTGCATATTGATAAAGGTCAGTGAGCTCTTTTGTATTCAGTGCTGTAACAATCAAAAGAATGACGGATGCTCCCGCATTTTTTGCATAATCGATTTGCACTGGATGGATGATGAAATCTTTGCATATTAAGGGAATAGGCACTGTTCGCGCGACATTTGCTAAATCTTCAAAGGAACCTTTGAAAAATGGCGTATCCGTTAAAACAGAAATACAAGTTGCTCCTGCCTCCAAATACGCTTTTGCTTGCGCCTCGGGATTCACTCCTTCTGCAATTAACCCTTTAGAAGGTGATGCACGTTTTATTTCAGAAATGACTTGCAAATGTTCACTTTGATATAATCGATCAAATAAAGAAGGACGCTTCACGCCGCTTTCTACCATTGGAGTTGGTTGCCCTAACATAATCTCTATTTGTTTCTTTTTCTCGACTAGTATCTTATCTAAAATAGTTACCATCATACTACCTCCTGTTTGCGTGCATTGTTGCTGAACTCGATCACTGCTTCTAATTTTGCAAGTGCTTTGCCAGACAAAATACTATCGGCTGCTATTTTAACTCCCTCTTGAATCGTGCCCGCCATTGCATTTGCATACAAACCTACGCCTGCGTTGAATATGACTGTGTCAAAAAATGGGCTACGTTCTCCTTGCAATACGGATTGCATGATTTTCGCATTTTGAACCGCATCTCCACCACGTATTGCCGACACTGGAGCAGCTTTAAGACCAACATCTTCAGGAGTTAAAGTGAAAGGAATTAAATCCCCTTTATCCACTAGTACAAAAGAGTTTTTTCCTGCTAGAGATGCTTCGTCCATACCTAGCGCCCCGCAAACAACGATTGCTCGTTCTCTTCCAAGCATTTGCAAAACAGTTGCATACTCCATCGTAAAGTCTGGTCGGTTAATACCTGTATATTGAGTCGCAAGTTCAATTGGGTTGGTTAATGGACCAATCAAATTAAAAATTGTCGGCTTCCCAATTTGTTGTCTCACTTGCCCAATTCGCTTTAACTTAGGATGAACGCTTGGTGCATAAAGAAAAGTCAGTCCTTCTCGTGAAAGTAAATCCACAGACGCTTCCGAAGAAATAGTGGTATCTATACCCAATGCTTCTAATACATCCGAGCTACCTGCGCTACTAGAAATTTTTCGATTTCCATGTTTTGCTACAGTTGCTCCAGCCCCTGCTAATACAAAAGCCGAAGTCGTACTAATATTGAAGCTTTTTAGGCCATCTCCACCCGTACCACAGTTATCCATATAATTTCCTACTGGTTCATTCAGTTTTAGCGCAAAAGATTTCATAACAGTAGCAAGTGCTGCCACTTCATTAGCCGTTTCTCCTTTTTTAGATAAAGCTACGAGAAAATCAGCAATTAGTTGTAATTCTGTTGTTTCATCAAACATTAATCTCGATGCCTCTACCATTTCTTCATACTGCAAGTGTTCATTTTTCTCAACTTTTTCAATAAAATCTCTCATCTCAAGACTCTCTCCTCTACTCAGCTTCTTTCTGAAAATAAAAAAAGTCCTCTCCAAAGGAATTCAGAAAGAATCCCTTTGGAGAGGACGGTGTTGACCGCGTTGCCACCTCTTGTTGGAGCGTCACCACTCCCACTTTAATTCCTGTAACGTAGGAAACACGTCTATCTCTAAAACGAATGTTCGCTCTCAAGATAGCTCTCATAAGCCCATTCACACTTGCTACAAATCAGTTCTCACCAACCACTGACTCTCTTAATTGCACACAAATGCTACTCTTCTTATTCAAATAATTTCTCCGCTATGCTCATCTAATCTCAGCTCAACTGTTCTATGGGCGATGTGGCTCCCGACATCTTCTACCCGTATTCCGAACATTTAAGTTACTGTCTATGATAGTAGTAATACTTTTAATTGTCAAACTATTTTTAGTTTTTTTAAAATATAAAACAATAGCATTTATAACTCTTAATGTGAAAGAAATCAGCACCACCAGTATAACTGGTGGTTTGCTCTGCGCGTGAAACGCTGGGATACTGGCCCATGTCTAAAGACATACTGAAAGGTCCGCCAACCACACGCCGCTTTCACACGACCACTAAAGTGGTTCTAGTTATTTTCTCTTTCTTGGTTTTATTTCTTCACCTGTGAACGGATCAATGAATTCTTTCATCGTCATCTGATCCTCTAAAATATCTTCTTGCAATTGATTTTTGATATATTCTTGAATTACTTTTCTATTTCGTCCAGCTGTATCTACATAATAACCTCGACACCAAAATTTTCGATTTCCATACTTATATTTCAAATTTGCATGACGGTCGAAAATCATTAAACTACTTTTCCCTTTTAAATAACCTACAAACGATGAAACGCTTATTTTTGGCGGAATACTTACCAACATATGAATGTGGGCGGGCAAGCTGTTGCTTCTATAATTTCTACGCCTTTTCTCTCACTTAATTGACGAAGAATCCTACCCACGTCTGCTTTTATTTGACCATAAATTATCTGTCTTCTGTACTTTGGTGCAAAAACAAGGTGATACTTACAATTCCACGTTGTATGTGCTAAACTTTTATTATCCATTTGGATCCCCTTTCGTACGAAGTCGGTTGACTAGACCTGACTTTATTGTACGATAGGGGCTTTTTTCTAGTCCATAGCTAAAAGCTCTTTGGAACCCCTCGCATAGCAAGGGGTTTTCAATTCTACAATAAAACAAGTGAGGAGATAAATCACCTCACTTGTTTTAATAATAGTAAAATGATTAAGAATGTTGATATACCATGGTTTTTAAAAATGAAAAGGGGCATCCAAAAATCGAAATTTCGACTTACTGGACAGCCCCTTCGTACTGTAGGTTTTTCACTGAATAGAGTAGTTTCCTATTTTTAGTCGCTTTAAGTAATCCCAATTAGTATTACACAAGTACGTGTATGTTCCTAATTAATTTGGCCCTTATATGGAAAATGGCACTTCAGAACTTGTTGCGCGCCCGATAGTTGTAGAACGAATATTAAATATTTGTAGCAGATAGCCTTCACATTTATTTATGTTACGTTTCCCCCGCACGAACTATACCGCTATTTATACAATCATTTTACTCTACCTTTTAAAAAATACTTAAATCATAGGTCTGTGAAAGTTTTTCAATAAATTTCATGCCAGCAACGCTATTACCTATATCATCGATTCCCGGACTATAAACACCAATACCTAATTTTCCTTCAAGGTGCTCTACTTTACCGTTCGATACTGTACATAAAACACCTCCTGAAACACCACTTTTCATTGGAATACCAATGGAAGTAGCATACTTTCCTGAAGCATTATAAAGTCCACAAGTCGTCATTAAAGCTTTAGTTACTTTTGCTGTTTTAGGCGTTATAAACCTATCGTTTGTTAATGGATGAACTCCATTCCCTGCAAGCATAATCCCTATTTTTGCAAGATCCTTTGTCGAAACCTCGAGTGAACATAAACGGATATAAGTCTCTACCGCTTCCTCTACATCACAAAACAAATAATCATTTGCCTTTAAATAATATGCGATTGCGCGGTTCCGATGGGTTGTTTCAATTTCGGAACGATAAACGGCTTCATTTATTTGATGAGGACTATCTGTAATACGATTTAAAAAGTCCACAACATAATCTATTCGATCCTTCACTGATTCCCCTGGTAACATCGAAGCAACAGTTATAGCTCCTGCATTAATCATCGGATTAAATGGTTTTCCCGCCGCGGTGCTTTCTAGACGAATAATCGAATTAAAAGGGTCTCCAGTGGGTTCTACATCTACTTTATCCAGTACAAATTGTAATCCAGAGTATTCGCAGACAACTATAAAATTAATGACCTTTGAAATACTTTGTAGGGTAAATTGTGCCTCCATGTCCCCAACTTCAAAGTAATTTCCATTTTGATCAACTATACATGCTGCAAATTGCTCTACAGATTGTAGGGCTAATTCTGGAATGTAAGATGCAAGCTTTCCTCTCTTCGTAAATGTTTTCGCTTCATTTGTAATTTCCATTAACATCCTGTATACCTCTCTCTACGGCATGAAAGAGATGAACCGATAAAGGTAACATCTCTTTCAAATTTCTCTATTCTTCTGGAATTAGAGAAATGTACTTTTCATCTTTTAAACGAGTCATTAACTCCTGTTTTGCTTTTTCAATAATGGTTGGATTGTCCATACAGGTAATAGCAGTACGAGCCATAATATCCGCCGCATAAAGCATTCCATTATGTGCAATCTGCGTATTACCTACAGCTACTACTTGCCAAGTATGGAGTTGTGTACCAAGTACCAAACAAGCTGTTGTACATTGTACTGTTGGTGTTTTCCAGCTTACATCTGCAACGTCTGTTGAACCATATAAAGCCATCTCTGGCGATAATGGTGATACAAGCTCGCATAGGCGCTTGTTGCCTATTAATTCCTTTTGCTCATGAGACATATTCATATAAGCTGTAGCCTTACTTTCATCATCCAATGCCTGATAAATTTGCTCAGCAAAAGCAAAGTCCCCTTCACTAAATTGAAGAGCTGGAGCTTCATCAAACTGCTGCTGCATCACTTTGGCAAGCGTTGTATTTGGAATTAATTCCGATGCTGTCCCCTCAAATTGTTCCACAAATGTTGTTTCTGTCATTAAGGCCGCACCTTGAGCAATTTTTTGAACACGCTTATGAATATCTACTACTTGCTGTTTCTTTGGCGCCCGAATTAAATAAGAAACCTCTGCATATGGCTGAACTACATTGGGGGACGTACCACCACTATTAACTACAGCATAATGGATGCGTGCCTCTTGGATAACATGTTCACGCAAGTAGTTTACACCAACATTCATTAACTCTACTGCATCTAAAGCACTGCGTCCTAAATGAGGAGCAGCAGCTGCATGTGCACTCTTTCCTGTAAATTTAAAAGTCGCTGCATAGTTCGCTAGTGACTTTATATTCCAGACTGTATTGTTTGTCATTGGATGCCAAGTAATAGCCATATCCACATCATCAAACACACCATACTTTGCCATGTAGGCTTTACCAGATCCGTTTTCTTCAGCTGGACAACCATAAAATCGAATGGTGAACGGTGCATTTGTTTTTTCAACATATTCTTTCGCTGCTACTGCCGCTGCAAATGCACCTGTTCCAAGTAAATTGTGTCCACATCCGTGTCCATTCCCATTTTCTTCAATTGGCGAATATTCTGCCTTCCCGCCTTCTTGACTTAAAAATGGCAAGGCATCATATTCACCTAAAAATGCAATAACAGTTGGACCACTGCCAAAGCTGCCCACAATCGCCGTTTCAAGATTTGCTACATTTTTTTCAACTGCAAATCCTTCCGCTTTTAATGCTTCCTCCATTACTGAAGTCGCATATTTTTCTTTAAAATGCAATTCCGGTATTGCCCAGATTTTATCACTGATTGTTGTAAACGTTTTCCTTTTCTCTTGAAGAAAATCGGTTACATTAAAAATTAAATTATGCAATGTACTCATGCTCAGCCTCCTTATTACCTTGACCTTTTGGAGAGATGGTTATAATCGCACCTACACAAATAATCGACATCACTACTAACAGCCACATTGCAGCATTATATGAACCATTAAATGAATCAACCATGAACCCTATTAAGGTAGGTGTAACAAATCCAGCCAATTGTCCCCCAGTGTTTGCCATACCCATAGCTGTTCCTGCATAATCTGAAGGAATTCTTTTTAACACAAATGATGGTAATAATAACATAACAAAAGTCAATAACAATGTTACGATACTTTGGTATGTGATAAATAATGTAATCGATTGTGCATTAAACATTAAAAATAGAAATCCAGCTAAAACCAGTGCACATAAAGCACCAATAAACTTATTTACTTTCAAATCTAATTTGTCTATTAGATAACCGAATAGCAACATTGCAATAATCTGAATGGCACCGGGAATCATTTGTAGCCATCCAATGGAGACTAAATCAAGCCCACGTACATCTGACAAATATTTGGGCATCCAAGAATTTAAACCCCAGTTCACCGCATAAATGGTAAAGTATGAAACTACTAAACTCCACATTAATGGCTTTTTAAATAAAATGCCTAAAATCGCTTTTACCTGTGGCCCTTTAACAGACTCTTTTAAGACTTCATCCTTCGGTACATACTTCCAATATAGGAATGCAATAATTACCCCCAAGGAACCAGCAATAACAAAGAATGCGCGCCAACCAATAGTTACCAATAACACAGCTGCAATAATGGGTACAAGCATCGCCATAATCCCACCAGATGTAAGCATGATAGACATTGCTTTACTTCGCTCATTCACAGGGAAAGACGTTGAAATAATCTTTGAAGCTGAAGGCTGGAAACCGCCCTCACCAATTCCGAATAAGAAACGAATGACCACCATCACACTTAATGTCCATGCAACTGCTGTTAAACCTGTAAATATGGACCATACAATCACCGCCATTAATAAAACCCGTTTTGCCCCGAATTTATCAGCCAACAAACCCCCAGGTAATTGCATTAAGGCATATCCTAAAAAGAATGAACTTAAAATTAAACCTGTTTCCGTAGCTGACAAGGAAAGATCCTTACCAATATGCACAACCGCATAATTCATTAAATAACGGTCTAGGTTCCCTAATGCCCAACCAAAGAAAAGTAATACTATTAGCGTTTTGCGAACCTTTTTCTCAAGAATTTTTTCTGACATAAATGCCCTCCTTTTCGTACTTTAACGAAAATTTCGTTTAATATACGTAAATTATATGTTAAATTGTAAGTGCTTTCAATATTTTTTTTTAGGTTTCAGAAAATTAGCAAATGGTTAATGGTACATTTTGGAGTAAATTGTTGATATGACTGCAAAAAAAGCATATTCTATCTAAAAGATAGAATATGCTTTTCCTGCATTAATATACTTACAATATTATTTGCATAATTTGTATAACTTTGCAGGACGTCCTCGTGAATTACGACTTTCCTCCCCACAATATTCAATCAGTTCTACCTTCGTTAATTCTGAAATGATTCGCTGTGCATTCCGTTCTGTCATGTTTAACTCTTTTGCTAAAATTTTTGCACTAAATGCCTCAACTTTTAACTCGTTTATAATTGCCTCGATTTTTGCAAACATTTTTCCACTGATGGACGTGTCTTGCAGTTGTTCAATTAACTTTTTATCTCGAACACGACTTGTATACGAAATTTGCGATGACCCTTGGACAATTTCTGTCATAGCCCCGTCCTCCTGCATCACAACAATGCCTTGTGTCCCATTCTCCATTAAATGCTGCATGGCATGATACGCATAATTTTCCGCATAATAAACCGTAGAGGCATGTCCAATACCAACAACAACCGGCTGTTCTGTTTCAACAGACAAACGCTCAATCATTTTATATATTGCATTAATATTTCGTTCAACAATGCCCCGTGAACTAAAAATGACAAAGCGGCCATTACTTTCTTCAATTAGGTATCCATCAATTTTTTCGCAAATTTGCAAAACAATCTTTTTCATAACTAGCTGTAAAAAATGGATTCCATAGCCATTTTGATTGGCCACTTTTATAAAATCAAAATTTTTAATTTGTACAATTAAAGCAGTGGTTTGCGTTTCCTTATAATAAAATGTTTGGATTTTTTCGCTAAATAGCTGAAGCGTGTGATAAATAGCCTGAGAATTCGGACTGACCAAACAAACAGGAATTCCAATTTCCTTTAATTTTTCTTCGACTGTCGGATAAACCGTAATGACACTATCTATTTTTTGGTCCTTCCAGAGTGCCATATGATATTCAATAATTTCGGCGATGGATGTTTTGGCCATAAATCGTTTGATATATACATGGTCTAAAATTTTATCTAAATCTATTATTTCATCAAAAAAACTTTCCTCTGGAGCATGTAGTGTATCAATACTAACATTTTTCGCCAACCTTCCAATTTCATGGCTTATTTCTAATACACCGCGATAAAACATATCTCCTGTAATAAAAATATACTCCATCCTATCCTTTGAAAAACGCTTTGATTGTTGTGCGATCTTATAAGGCATATAGCCTGAAAATAACCAAAAGTCGACGTCACTATGATGCTTTTCTAGTATAACTGTAGTTTCATTTACGATATTATATGGATATCCGACAAAGAATAGATTTGCTTCAAATACCTTTGCATGGTGTAAAATTCTTTCAACTGAGCGCGCAGGTCCTACAATACCAACCTTATACATAGTTGATTTTCACTCCTCAATTTAATTAGATGAGTTCTCTTATTAATAATAATGCATTTTTGATGATTGGGTAAGTATAGCTAACCTATATATTGGAATAGGAAGAATTGCAATATCTTCTGTGTAAAAGTTAAACGCAGCTACTGCATAAGGAGCTAGTCCATCGGGAGTTCCTGATCCGTTTCCACCTAATACTTTTCTCATACTTTCATAGGGGATCATATACTCACCCGTCGCCGGATCAATCGGTGCATCATTCGATGAATTGCCGATATTGGGGTGCTTGGCTAGTTCGGCGTATAACGCTTCTAGTTGTTCTTCCTCCGTCATTGCCGGCTTATTTAGTTGGTTTTCTGAAACTGGTTTGTTTGGGATCGTTGCAAATGCTAAAATACCAATATATCTTTCTCTATTTTTAAGATACTCGTCAACCGTTAATTCATTCATACCTTTTTGACAAATAATTTATTCGGTACTAGGTAGTAGTAGATTAAAAAGCCACCTTAAATGGTCTTTAGCCAATTAAGGTGGTTTTAATTATATTGCTTTTAATACTTCATCTACAGAATTGCTAAACATATTTGGATCTTCACTTTTTATGTCTCTTAATAAGTTTATAATTGTCTCTTTTGTCTTGTCATCTAGTTTAGATAGTACACTACCGTATATTCTTCTTACTTGTTCATGATTTAATATCCTGTAATGTAAAACTTCCATCCATTCTCTTGCCCTATCAATAACACTAGGGATAGCTATAGCGATTAAATATAATCCTTCTTCAATATCTTCTTTATAGAGATGCTCTATGCCATGTACTAATCCGAACATTATTTCATATTGTTCGGTATCATCATCAAATCCCATACATAATCCTGTAATAACTGATAAATCCCCTAAACCAATGAGATTACCTAATGCTTCTTCAAATGAGGATATTTCTTTTTGAGATTGTAAAAGTCTATTTGTGTAGACTTTCTTTAATTCCGATTTCACATCCAAACACTCCACCCCCACTTACTTTTTAAATAATTCAGGATATAATTCCTTATTCTTTCTAATCGTATTTAAAAGCCCCGCTCTTATTTCAGGTGTGTAGACATTACCCTTCATGTATATCCTTCTTGCATCTAATATATCATGAGTAAGGGCATCACGGTAACTTAGGTTTAAATATTCTTCTAATTTATTGCCACTTAAACCATAAGTATATGTTTCTCTATGCCTACCACCTACTCCAGGATGAGGCTGTTCCATATTCATACTAACACCATCGTTCCTCTTTACGCCAGCCTGTTTCATCTTAGCAGCAGAAGGTATATGATGCGGTGTAATATTATCAAACGCTGTACCTTGTTTTGCAAGTTCCTTAAAAGTCCCTACTTTACCTTCTGTAGGTAAGAGAGGATTATCTATTCCCTTACCAACCTCCCTAGCCTTTTCCGCAGTTTTCACCAAATCATGCCCAGCATCAGCCATTTTAGCAGGTTTAATAAACGTAAATGCTGCCGCAAGCATCCGCTCGTCCATTGTCGAATCTGATCCAAACATCGTAGCAATATCTTCCGTGTAAAAGTTAAACGCAGCTACTGCATAAGGAGCCAGTCCATCCGGAGTTCCTGATCCGTTTCCACCCAAAACTTTTCGCATACCTTCATAGGTGATCATATAATCACCCGTCGCCGGGTCAATAGGTGCATCATTGGATGAATTGCCGATATTAGGGTGCTTGGCTAGTTCGGCGTATAGCGCTTCTAATTGTTCTTCCTCGGTCATTGCCGGCTTATTTAGTTGGTTTTCTAAAACTGGTTTGTTAGGGATAGTTGAAAATGCTAAAATACTTGGACCCCAAAAAGCATTCGGTTTATGAATCAATCCATTTAAACCAAACATAATCCGATTCATGTTTGCTAAAAATGCACGGAGCATCGTTTCTGGTTGAATATCTAAGCCTTCCACATCAGTTAGAGCTCCAAGCGTTACTTTTTGAAGAGCCAAATCTGTCTTTAGTTTATTTTCAGAAGATAGGACTGCCCATCTGTCTGCTTGGAAGTGAATATCCGTAAGCCCCTCTTTAAATAATCCTTCGATATTTGTTATCCATGATTCCATTGTGTGTAAATTATCTTCGATCGACCACAAGGCTTTTGTTTGTGTGGCATCGAATTCATGCAAGCGCGTTACCGTATCGTCACGTTTTATTTTAGCATCACGCACGCCTAGCTGTACCCCGCTATCATCGAGATGGGGCAAACCTACAATATCAGCAACTTGATCCATAATACTATTAGTTTCATTTGTTAAAGTTTCTGTCAGTTGGGCAATTTGTTGCAGCCCTTCTTCCACTTCTCCCACTTGAAATTGCTCCAAAATGTAACCTGCGGGATCTGGCTCAAGTGCATTAAGGGCAGCTTCAATTTGTTTTAAGACAGATGTGAAACGGTTTTGGAATAGCTGGAAAAATTGAAGAAAAGGGATATGGCATTCAGCATAAAACGCTCGAATTGTATTTCCGCCTTCCCCTTTTAGCACTTCCTCCATGGCTACCAATCCATCGACTGATTTTTGGATAGTTTCCATTTCCTTACCTAGCCTGTCGAGCATCGTAATATTTCGATGGATACCATCTTGGAATAAATCGACGTCCAGCACCTTCATAAAGGATGCCTCACTAACCGCCGAGAAGAAATCGCTTTTGCTTGCTTCCAATCATTCCTATTATACAATAATCTCGTGTTGGTAAACATTTCATTCCTCCCTTTGTACTCAAAAAAGTTTAAATATTCATTTTTTGTACGAGTATAAGAAGTTAGAAGTTTCATAGATTTATTAAAATGAATCCGAAGAGATATAAGAATATTCCGTAACCGTTACGAAAGAATCTATTAAGAAGTTTCTAGCTATGAAAAAATTCACAAACTGTCAAGGTAATTAGGCTTAACAATCATTAGATGAATATATAGATTGGCATACAAAACTGGATATTAGCGATTATCCTAATATCCAGTGTTGTATTAGTTATTTACCGGTATTACCTGTATTGAAATGGTTTGACTCGCTATTTGGATTTCTGTTCCTCCGTCTATATCCTCACTAATTAATAAGTTTCGCATTAATAAGTTTTGTTCCAACATATGTTTATAGTTTTCAAAGACAGCTTGTAGTTCTTTATCTGCACTCACCGTAATATCCACACGTAAGTCGATGGGAAGATTTAATTGTTTACGGTATGCTTGTATAGCTCTGATCAACTCTCTTGCCAATCCTTCTTGTAGGAGTTCTTCTGTTAAAGAGATGTTTAAAGTAACGGTATACACTCCATTTGATGCAGAAGCATATCCATCCCTCTCTATTTTTTCAATCTGTACATCCTCTATTGCTATATTGATTTTTTGGTGTTCCATGAAACCGGCTTTCATGAATTGTTGTACTTGCGTTTCACTTAATGATTGAAGCCATGCATTAATGGAATTCGATTGTTTGCCAAACTTGGCTCCGGCTTTTTTGAAATCGAGTTTTACTTTAGTAGAAACAAATTCTCCTTCATTGTCTATCAACTCAAATTTCTTAACATTCAACTCATCTTTTATAATATCTTCGTACAAATTCCAATCCATATCATTATTTGAACTCATAAGCGAGAGGCCCCCTAATGGTTGTTTTACCTTTAAGGAAGTACTATTTCGCACACTTCTTCCTAACTCAACTACTTGTAGGACAGCTGCCATTTCTTTTTCTAGCTTTTCATTTATTAATCGTTCGTCTGCTTTGGGAAAATTGGATAAATGAACACTTTCACCAGTCAAATTCATATACACATCTTCCGCCACAAAAGGAGTTAGTGGTGCTAACAACTGGCTAGTCTTGGTTAACACTTCGTTTAGCGTTTTATATGCAGATGCTTTTTCTGGGTTCATACCACTTGACCAAAATCTATCTCTTGATCGTCTTACATACCAATTACTTACTTGCTCTAACAAATTTGCAATTTCTCTTGCAGCGCTTGTAAATTGATAATCATTTAAACTAGTTCCCACCGCTTTAATGGTGCTATGCAAACGTGATAGTATCCAATCGTCCAACTTATTTTTCTTCGTTTGAACTTCCGCTTTAGGGTTGTAATTATCTAAATTCGTGTACAAGGAATAAAAACTATACACATTGTCTAACGTATCGATCAGTTTGGATTTCGCTTCTTGCACGATACGTTCTGAAAAACGTTTCGTATTCCAAGGTGCACTGTCGACTAATAAGGCCCATCGTAATGCATCAGCTCCGTACTTTTGTATTAACTCTACTGGATCTAACGCATTTCCTTTGCTCTTAGACATTTTTTGACCGTTTTCATCCAATATATGTCCCGTCGATAGTACTCGGTTATAGGGCGCTTTTCCTGTAAATAGAGTGGATACGGCAAGCAAGCTATAAAACCAGCCACGTGTTTGATCAATTCCTTCTATTACTACATCCGCTGGAAATTGTTTTTCAAATAGCTCTTTATTTTCAAATGGAAAATGATATTGGGCAAATGGCATAGAACCACTATCAAACCAAACATCGATGACTTCGGGCGTTCTTATCATCGTCCCACTACATTTAGAACAGAGAAGCTTCACTTGATCGACATAAGGTTTATGCAGTTCGATATCATCTAAAGGATCAAGCGAAAACCGCTTTAAATCTTCTATACTTTTTGGCGCATATTCATGATTACACGCTTCACATTCCCAAATGTTAAGCGGGGTTCCCCAATAACGTTTTCTGCTAATATTCCAATCAACCATTTGCTCTAAAAAATTACCGAATCTTCCGTGCTTAATATGTTCCGGATACCAAGTAACTCCTTCATTATTTTGAATGAACTGTTCTTTCAAAGCAGTTGTTTGGATAAACCAGCTTTCATTTGCATAGTACAAAAGGGGTGAATCGCAACGCCAGCAATGAGGGTAGCTATGTTCGTACTTTTCTTTGCTGAAAAGTAAACCTTTGGCAGCTAGGTAACGAACAATATCTACATCGCAATCCTTGACAAACCGACCTTCAAAACCGATTACTTCTGGCGTATACTTTCCTTTTTCATCCACTACGTTAACAAAAGATAATCCATTTTCTTTTACTACTTTGTAGTCATCTTCCCCATAAGCAGGCGCAATATGAACAATCCCTGTTCCACTCTCTGCAGACACATAGTCAGCAGTCACTACTTTATGTCCGTTTTCTACTTTTACAAAATCAAATAATGGCGTATATGAAATATCTTTCAATTCCGCACCAAGATGGACAGAAAGTATTTCATGTTCCTCCTTTAATACCGAACTAGCCAATGCTTCTGCTATGATGAAAATGTCTTGCCCTTGTTTAGCACGAACGTATTTCAACGAAGGATGGACTGCTAGTGCTACATTTGCTGGTAAAGTCCAAGGCGTTGTCGTCCATCCAAGAAAATATTCATTGTCCCGACCACTTATTTTAAATTTAGCTGTTGCGGATAAATCTTTTACCATTTTATAACCTTGTGACACTTCATGCGAGCTAAGAGAAGTTTGACAGCTAGGACAGTAAGGTGAAACTCTATGACCTTTTTGGAGTAATCCTTTTTCGTGAATAGTACCGAGTATATTCCATTCACTTTCTATATAAGCATTGCTTAACGTTAAATAGGGATCGTCCATATCCACCCAATAACCAAGACTTTCTGTAAACCCTCTCCATTGTTTTTCATAAACAAAAACACTTTCTTTACATTTTTCTATGAATGCCTCTACTCCATACTTTTCAATATCGCCTTTACCGGAAATCCCCAGTTGCTTTTCGACTCCAAGCTCGACCGGTAAACCATGTGTATCCCATCCGGCTTTACGTACTACTTGATGTCCGGTCATTGTTTTGTATCTTGCGACGACATCTTTGATCGTACGTCCTAATGCATGACCAACATGCGGCAAGCCATTAGCAGTCGGCGGTCCTTCATAAAACACAAAAGAAGGGCTTCCTTCCCTATTTTCCACGGATTTTTGAAAAGTTTCATTTATCATCCAATGTCGTCGAACGCGTTCTTCCCGCTTTAAAACAGTTTCTTTATCCTTCCCCATTCGGTATCACTCCTAATTTTGTTAAATAAAACATACAAAAAAACCCGTCCCTGTAAAAAGGGACGGGTTTAACCGCGATACCACCCTAATTCTATTGCAAAATTTTCTTCTGCAATAGCACTTAGCCACGTACGATCATACGCGTTCTTTTTAACGGTAGACACCCGGTCTCACTTACTTTACTTCAGCTCGACTTCTCAGAGAGGATTTTCATACATGAACGGAACACCGGATTTCAGCATACACCGGCTCTCTTTGGAACAGTTTCATCTACTACTTTTTCTCATCAACGAATTTGTATGGTTTTATTATTGAAGAATTTAACACAAGTCTAAATAGTTTGTCAACTTAGTATATGCATGATTGTTAAAATTGATCATTTATGAAATAACTAGAATCAGCTATTATTAATCCATTATAAATATTTATAAGAATTTTTTTCAAATATACCCCTTTTAATATTACCGGCTTATACCCTTTTCCTTTTCCAAAATTTCATTTTATTTCGATAAATAACTTGATTCTAACGTAACGTTAGGTTTTATAATGAATGTAGGAACTGGAAATGAGGGATAATTTTGTATTCAATCGGAAATTTAGCTAAATTGAGCAACTCCACCGTAAGGACTCTTCGTTACTACGATGAAATAGGATTGTTAACTCCTTCCCATTTGAGTGAGGGTGGACATCGATATTACGAGGAAAAGGATGTCATCAAACTGCAATATATAAAGATTTTGAAGGAAATAGGATTTAGTCTAATAACGATACGAGAAATGTTAGAGCATCAGCATTTAAGTCATAAAGATGCGCTGTCCATGCAATTAAAAGTATTGGAACTGGAGAAAGAGCGTATCGAGGAACGCTCACGCTCCATTCGATATTTACTTCAACTAAGTGAATTTGAGGAGCTTGCCAATTGGAAAGATGTATTCGATCGTATTCCTATGAAATCCTCTCCTGCTCCTATAGAAGTATATGAGGGAATTTGGAATAACTATTTTTCAAAAGAAGAAGTTCAACTCTTTAAGGATTTGCCTAAGATTGGGGATGATACCGAAACAATACACATTTATACTACATTAATAAAGGATATTAGACAAAATATCCACATTGATATTACAAGTTCAAAAGCTCAAGATTTGGCAAGTAGATGGATTGATTTACTTGAAAGAGATTTTAAAGGGAATTTTAAATTAGCTGAAAAAGTATGGAATAAACAAAAAGAAGTAAAAGGTGGTATTGGATTTTATCAATTTGATCCAGCTATTGTAAACTTTATAGAAGAGGCAATTGCTCATTATTTAAAAGCAAATTCCCAAGGACAGTAATATGAAAATAAATTATATATTAGTAGAGTTAATTGTATATTTAGGACTTCCTTATGTTATTTGGACACATGGCAGAAGTTTTATCGGTGATTATTATGCGATGTTATTCTCTACAATTCCAGCAATAGTCTACACTATTTATCGATTTATGAAAGATCGTCAATTCAATATGATTGGAGTATTTATTATTTCTTCCCTTTTACTTAGCTCTCTACTTGATTTACTTGCTGGGTCTGCCCTTCAAATGCTATGGAATTCTGTTTTTTTGAGCTATGGATTTACTTTAATCTATATTTTTTCCATGATTATTCAAAAACCATTAGCCATATACCTAGCGGTTGAATTTATGTATTTACAAGGTTATCCGCGAGAAAAAAGTAAAAAGCTTTATTTCATGAAAGGAAATGTGAAGTTATTTCAGTTGGTTACTGCTATTTTTGTTGTTCGGGGTCTAATCATGAACTCCATCATGGTCTGGCTAATTATTAATCACGGTGTGGATGCGTTCATGCATTTAATTATCCTTAGAAAAGCACTTGGATTTGTATTTTCAGGCCTAATATTTATCGGATTCTTGTTTGCTGGAAATAAAGCGATGCAGTTAATAAAGGAGCAAGATATTGGGTGCTCAAAGCCTGTTGAAACAGTGGAAGCCGAGTAAAATGCTAGGCCACTCAAAAGCTACTCATCAGCCCTAAAAAGCTAATGAGTAGCTGCATCACGTATTATTATCAACAAAACATTTATAGAAAGGAACTATAATCGATAGATGTAGGTCTAGGCGCTTCTTCCTCTGCAATATTACTAGTGTTTGTAGTAAAACTTAGTGATAAGATAAAAGCCAATGACAACCATAGAAATACACTTTTCTTTTTCATTTCACAAATCCTCCCATTTCGTAATAAAATTTTGTTTAAACAGAATATGAATTGATTTTTGATAATACAAATCAGCTGCTTTAAACTTACTTTCTTTAAAGTAGTAATTTGCTAGTAAAATGGAATACTTTTGTACATGTCGATCGTCATGGTTCATCTCGAAATGATTTATTGCTTTTTTAAGTACTACTTCCAACTCATCAGATACAGAATGGAGCGCTCTATAAATTTCTAAGTGCCATTTGTAAGAATGGTATTCCATATTCCACTTTACTTCTTCTAATAACTTGAACCCTTTTTCACACCAGCTAAGCACTTCACTCTGATTATTTTGCTTAGAATATTCCTTGATTATCGAAAGAATAGTTATCAAATACCCTTCCGGATTGTAATTCTCTTCCTTACTTTTCAAACTGAGTTTATAGTACTCAATTGCTTGAACATGATTCTCTTGAATTGCATATAATGAGCCTATATTTTGATAAATCATCCCTTCATAATTAAAGACTTTATAGTCTATCACCAGCTTTTTGGCTAGATTATAATTTTTTTCTGCTTCTTTGTACTTTCTCATTTTTTTATATGCCATCCCTATAACGATATAGCTATCAATAGCTCTTTCAAATAAGAGATTGTCTTTATAATACATAAGAGATTTTGATGCATAATTGATCGTGTTAAAAAATTCATTACATTTAAAATAAATTAAACTAAGCACATTGTGAAAATCTGCTACTTCCCACTCTTCATTGGATACATTATTTACGAATAAGAGTGAGCCCTCTAATTTACTTAATGCTTTCGAATACTCACCATTCAAATAATAATAAAGACCTAGATTTAAATTACTGATGAATCTTTGCTTTTCATCAAAATTATCTTCCGAATTACTAATCACAGCCAATGTAGATTGTAGCACTTCTTTCTTTTCATTCAGTATTAACCTTAGCCGAAACATATAAAGGTGATAAGTATAATAATTTTTTAGTTGTAAAAAGTAAGTTTTTTGACCAGAAAAATTATGCAATGTTCCCCTGATCGATTCCTTATCCCTCTTAATAATTGCCTCTTTATACAATTCATAAAAAGCATCTATAAACTTGTTTTCCTCTTCATTTGGTAATTTATCTATTTCTAAATTTAGCCTTTTTAACAATAAATTTATTACATCTTCACTCGGAACAGTTGAATTATTCTCAATTTTACTGAGATAGGAAGTAGAACAGATTCCTTTTGCCAATACTGACTGTTTGATTTTTTGGTTTACTCTCTCTTGCTTGATGGTGTAACCTATGCTACTCATTTTCCCCACCCCTTAGAACGTAGTAGATATATTAGTTCTTTAAGAAAAGTAAGATACCTTTAACAATCGTTCGACCTATTACGACAATAAGCTAATGAGAAGGTTCAGTGAAGTGATGAACGGGTTTAATATATAGATATGTCAACCATCCAAAAAATATTAGATAATAATAAAATTTCCTTCTTTTATGAAATTTGAAGAATTTATATAAAAATAATAATGAATAATAAATGATATTTCCCAACTTATTTTTGTACTAAACGCGTATATTTTCTAGTAATATTTAGGAAAGAACAATTACTTTTTACTAAATATATATTTTATTTAATTATACCATATAGAGTATAAAGTCCTGTGAAAATTAATAAATATTTTTCTAAAGAAATGGTTGTTTAAAATCAGATAAAATCCCCTTTATAGGACAAGATATATCTTACCTAGGAAGCAACGCATTATTTTCTCACACCAAATCAGAAAGAAAATTCCAATTTGTGAAGGAGTGAAAAAATGAGTTCCGAAAAACAGAAGATAATTCAAGAATTCTTAAAATGCCCTTCCAACCAAACACTTCTGGAAGAGTTCAAAAATACTCATTCAGAACAAATAAAACAAAAAATTGACTATAAATTTAAACAGTATTATCAAAACTACAGAATAATATCCTACCTAATAAAAGTTTTACACTTCGAAAGTAAACATTTTGATAAAAAAATGCGCACCCATAATCATAGATACCAATTAATCCTCACAAGTGATTTAGAAAACGTAAACTTTTCTCCAATTAACTTCGAGAAATCCTATTCCGATTCGATTGATTTTTCTCATGACCTTGCCGACCATATATCTGACGATAGATTATTTAATAGTTTCAAAAAACTAACAGGGAGACAACGTGAAATACTTTCACTTGTATATATAAGGCAAATGACAGATAAAGAAATTGCTCAACATTTAGGTATTACACAACAAGCTGTCTCAAAGACTAGAAAAAATGTAATAAAAAAAATTAGAAAGGAGAATACACATGATTGATGCAGGGAACATTGTACAATTAATTGGCAACTTTGGATTTCCTATTGTCGTATCTATTTATTTATTGCACCGCTTTGAAAATAAAATAGAATCTCTTGAAAATGCGATTCACAGCATTGAGAATGTCGTTAATAGTAGAATGGAAAAAAGAAAAGGAGGGGAATAAATGAGCGAAATAGACATTCTTGCGATTTTAAAACAACTAGAACCTAAAATGCAAAGTGTATTATTTCAAACAAGTAATGACTACAGAGAAGACTTAGAGCAAGATTTAAAAGAACGTATGATCAAAATTATAAAAAATAATATTAACCTTGAAGTCCCAGGATTTTTTGACTTCATAGGAGAAGAACAGATGCAAGACTATTCCGGAATGCTAACGAGGTGCTGAAAAAATTTTAGATTTATTATTTGTTAAGTTGACTAAGACACTAGCACGACAATTCAACTTCTGTGCCCCCCATATTCGAATATGAACTGCACCATAGCTGTTAGTATAAACTAACATTTGTAGGTGCAGTTCTTATATTTTTTACTAGTATCAAGATTATGTCTTGTTCAGAAACAATATAATCAACAGCTCCTGCAAGGTTAAACGAGTGCTCATACCACCGTCCAGTGTTTTTTGGGTAGACTTTTTCAAGTAATTCAGTGACATAGGCTCTAACTGTTATATATTTCATAAGCCACTTTGAATAGTAAATTTATTAAGGAATTGTTTAAAATGTTTGACCTCTTTCATTATTTGATTGGGTTGCGTAATAAATTCAGCCGTTTGATAATCGTTTTGCGAAAAATTACGTACACTACATTAATTAACTCGGATAATGTATCAACACTGTACATTTCAAAATACCATTCCCATTATTCCGATAAATATGGTTTCTATCTGCTTGGAAAGTAATAGCATCCTCCCTATCCACTACGTATGTCTCTACACCAACAACAATCTCTAGCGCGCCTTCATTGACAAATATATATTCTTCCACTCCTGGATTATGTGCTTCAGACTTATGTTCACACCCAGGTTCAAGTGTTATTGCAAAGACTTCAAATTGCTTTTCGACATTAAATGGAACTAGTGGATAGACTCGATATTTGCCATTACTTTCTAATAACGGATTAAGTTCATTCTTTTTTATGATAGAAACAGATGGACTATCTCCACTTATGAGCGTGGAAAATGACAATCGTAAACCATTCGCTATCTTCCACAGAGTAGTGACCGTTGGATTGGATTCTCCCCTTTCAATTTGCCCTAACATCGTTTTACTTACGCCAGTTAATTCTGAAGTTTTATCTAAGCTTATATTTCTTTCTTTTCTAACACGGTTAAGGTTTTTCCCGATATTTTGATTAATTTGATCCATTTTTAATCCTCCAATAAAAAACGTTATATTGTACAATCAGACGTTATAGTTTACCATAGTCATTATAAAGCACAAATGTGCTTTATAATGACTATCATACAAGAAAAGGGGAAACTTATCTATGATAAACAATTCAATGTTCGCAGGTATTCATCAAGTTATCGGTAACACTCCTATGGTTCATTTGTCTAGAATAACAGAAGGATTAAAAGGAAATATTTTTGCGAAACTGGAGTATTTGAATCCTGGATTTAGCAAAAAAGATCGAATCGGATTACAAATAATTGAAGAGGCAGAAAAGGCAGGCATGCTTGAGCCTGGTCAAACTGTTGTAGAACTAACAAGCGGTAATACAGGAACGGGACTTGCTATTGTATGTGGAGTAAAAGGATATAAATTCGTTGCTGTCATGTCTAAAGGAAATTCTTTGGAACGAGCACGAATGATGAGAGCGCTTGGAGCAGAAGTAGTTCTTGTTGACCAACTCCCCGAGTCTCCTGCTGGACAAGTATCTGGCGATGATTTAGCAAAAGTGGAAGAAGTCGCACAACAAATAACAAGCGAGAGAAATGCTTTTCGGGCCGATCAATTTAATCATATTGGTAATATTCATGCACATGAATATTACACTGGTGAAGAAATGTGGAAGCAAGCAAACGGAGAAATAGACGTCTTTCTTGATTTTGCTGGTTCTGGAGGAACTTTTACAGGATGTGCAAAAGCATTAAGAAAGCATAAGCCAGACATACGATGTTATTTAGTGGAGCCAGACACCACTCCCTACTATTCCAATAAAAAACCAACAAACCCTAATCACAAAATACAAGGTGGAGGATATTCAATGGAATTGCCGCTTTTAGATAAGGACCTAGTGACGGACTATATTCATATTACAGATGATGAAGCCACCAAGGTTGCCAGAGAACTAGCAATAAAAGAAGGTATATTTGCAGGCTTTTCTTCAGGAGCGAATGTGGCTGCAGCTTTGAAGCTATTGAAAGGTACGGAAAAAGGAGCAAATATTGTTTTAACTATAAATGACTCTGGTCTGAAGTATTTAAGTACAGATTTATATGAATGATTAACTCGACAAAACCTATATGCCAGTTCATAAAAAGCTCCCTTATACATTTGTATAAGGGAACCGATTTATTATACGTATTGTTTCATCCACTCTTGGAAATTTTTAATCACAGTATCTAAAAATTGGATTGTCGATTCGTCTGTCAAATTACCTGCTTCATCAAATTTTGTATGTGCAGCGCCTACATATACTTCGTTCATCGGTAATAATGGAGAGTTTAAACCACTTGCGAATAAAATATCGCGTAAATGCATTTGTGCTTTTACTGTTCCTAAAACTCCCATGGAAGCACCCATAATGATAGACGGTTTACCATTCATCACTTTATCTACACGACTCATCCAGTCAATAGCGTTACCAAGCACACCTGGAATAGTTGAATTATATTCTGGTGTTACCCAAAGTACCGCATCAGCTTCTTTTACTTTAGCTTTAAAGTCAAGGACTACTTGTGGTGCTTCAAGTTCGATATCTTGATCATACATTGGTAAATCACGTAAGCTTAAAATTTCAAGATCAAATTGATCTGCATAACGCTTTTGCACATGCTGTGCTAATTTTAAATTGTATGAATCCTTGCGAATACTTCCGACAATTGCTACTACTTTCATTTCTGTTTCCTCCTGAGGTCTGTTAGACAAAAAGTTTAAAATAAAATTGTTGCTTCTTAACATCAATATAAGAATATTAACAACATTTTTATTCTATAGCATTTCTCTTGAAATCAAAAATTATTTGCTTAGGATAAATTCTTAATACATTCACCGATGTTCAATCGCCTACATACAGTAGAAAGACTTATGGTAAATGAGGAGGAGCTTTTCATTGGTTAACCCTATGAATGGACAGCGAATTACAATTGAGCAAGCAATGCAAAATGCGAGACAGCAAGTGCCAGGGCAAGTAATCCATGTGGATTTAGATATGGAAAATGGACTTTTAGTGTATGAAGTATTTATTTCCACAGCTACAGGTAAAGTTTATCAAGTGGATGTCAATGCGAAAACAGGTGCAATAGTCGACATTGATCAAGAAAGTAGTATGTTCTTTAATAGATGAATGACAAAAAAGTAATCCATCGGAATTTTCTTAGATGGATTACTTTTTTGTGTCATGTAATTGATTTAAGAATGGAAGAACTCAATGCATCCATTGGATTAATAATAGTTTTCGAAATCTCGCGTTCAATCTGCTTAGCAGCCTTTACCATCGATAATTGGGCAACAGAGATTTCTTTCTTTTCATCATGTATGATTTTTCGCATGTAATTACAGATTAATCGGTTGTATTCATCATTTAGCCCCTGCATTAACAAATCAAAGGTGCCTTCAATCACAATGACTTCTATGTCTAAAGTTTTTTGTTTAGCTTTCGCATAATCCTTTAATCGGTTCATTGTACCTTCTACTGTAGCTGGATTTGTAAAAAGGATTACTTGTGGTTTGTCCAATTGACAAATAACCTCAAAAAAAGGTTCATCCATTTTAATGATAGGAATGGAAAAGGAAATATCCTCTTCGTTTAATAGTGCAATATAATTTGTACAAGTTATGAGAATAGCATCGACATTACTCTGTGCTATCCATTCCATTTGCTCTTTTACTTTCATCCGTGCATCTATTGGTTGGAAGTTTTCATCATAAGTTACTCTGTTCATAAGACCCGGATCAACAAAATGCATTAATTCAATTTTATAGTGCGATAATGCACTTTCTATATATTCTGTATTTGAATGATGGGCGTGCAAGCATGCTAGCTTCATTTTATCTCTTCCATTTCTCCTGTTTATTAAAAGATTCGTGTGCACTTCACTGGTTTCATTGAGTGGCTCGTCTATATTAAAATAGCAAGTCATCTGTGCGATTATTCAAGGATGGATTACTTATTTGCAGCTTTGCTTTTAGGAAGTGGAATTCTTATTTCCTCGATATGACTTTCTTTCTCCTCATAGTTATCACTGTCATATACATGTTTTTTATAGGTGAATGTACCATCGTTATTTACTTTGGCTGCCATTATTTCTTCATTCTCTAATAGATCTTCAATAATTGGGGTAACGGTGTTGTTCTTTATATTTAGTTTGTATAGTTTCCCACCGGTCGTAACCGTGCCATAAGCATAACCTATGATGACAAATAGGCGATTTTCATCTATCCATTCTATATATTTAGGGGTATATTGACTGAACTCGTTATTTTTCAACTGGTAGATTGTTGTTTTTTTCGTTTGGAGGTTTTCGATGACGAGTACTGCTTCGCCTTCTTCTATTGCCGGATCTCCTTTTCCTTCAATGGTCGCTTGTTGTACACCTTTAGAAGACTTTTTCCATTCTGAATGAAAAGACGGTTCATAATTTGTTACTACCTTAGCGTTGAACTGTGAAGGGGTATTTTCTATTTCTTTACTAAAAACAGAAGGCGTTATAAAAATACTAATAGCAAGTAAACTAAAAAAAGCAAGTATCGTCTTATTTACAATTTTTTGTTTCAGCTGCTGTTCATTTTTCAACATGTATAAATCCCCCCGCTCATTTTTTTCAACATCTATCAGAGTTAATCTATCGTTGTATATTTTGTATGGCCAATGTTTGATAAGCTTACTTCTTGCGGATTTATTCTTATAACGTCAACAAGACTGTTTTTATTAAAAGTAAGTTTATATATATCAGGCATGGCAAGTTCCTCCCAGAAGCGAACATCGAATTGTGGATCAAAATAATTCATGATGAGCACCATGATGTTACCATGTGTCCCGATTGCGATGTTTTGACCTTCGTACTTGTCCAGAACTTGAAGAGTTGCCTCTACACCTCTTTTTTGGGCAATATGACTGGACTCGCCACCTTCTAATGAAAAATCAAAATCTGCCCATACTTGCGAAATCGCTTCGTTAAAATCTGGTACGGGATGTTCCGAAAGCAAGCGTTCACGAAAGCCATCTATCAATTCTATTTCTTTTCCAATCAATTCTGCGATACCTTCGACAGTCTGAATGGCTCTTTTATATGGACTTGAAATGACATGATCGATTTGCAACACTTTCGAGAGATTAGTAATTGCTTTTGCGTCTAGCATCCCACGTTCTGACAGCGGTCTGTTAAGTTCGTCTGGTGAATAGATAGAATGTGCGTGTCTAAAGAAATATAAATTTGTAATCAAAATATTAGCTCCTATTCTTTTAATCTTCTATACAATACTATTCGTCATAGAGAAGAAAGATTCCTTTAATCTCATAAATTAGGACACATTGCTTTGAGCTTATCTTTAATATTGATATGATTATCGTGTAAGTATTCAGAAAAAGGAGTTGTTTTACTAGAATGGTAGCTAAAGTAGAAATCGGCAAAACAGGATTATTTGTAAATCCGGTTGGATTAGGTACAAACGCTGTCGGCGGACATAATCTATTTCCAAATTTAAACGATGAAACTGGAAAAGAGATTGTTCGCACAGCCATTAATAATGGAATTGACTTTTTGGATACGGCTTTCATTTATGGTAAAGGGAGATCGGAAGAGTTAATTGGTGAAGTATTAAAAGAAGGTAAGAATCGTCACGACATTATATTAGCTTCAAAAGGTGCGCATAAATTAGAGGACGGACAAGTATTAATAGACAACTCTCCTCAGTTTTTAAGAGAAACGGTGGAGAATAGTTTGCGTAGCCTTCAAACAGACTACATCGATCTATTTTATATACATTATCCAGATGAAAATACGCCAAAAGCAGAAGCAATCGGCACACTTCATCGCTTAAAAGAAGAAGGAAAAATACGGGCCATCGGAGTATCGAATTTTAATTTGGAACAATTAAAAGAAGGCAATCAGGATGGATATATTGATGTGCTACAATCAGGTTACAATTTACTAAAACGGGATGCAGAAAATGAATTTCTACCATATACGATAGAGCATAATATCTCGTTTATCCCTTATTTCCCCCTAGCATCTGGTTTACTTACTGGAAAATTTGATAAAAATAGTACATTCGAAGATGGTCGTTCCAAAAATCCATTGTTCCAAGGCGAAGTTTTCGTTCATAACTTAGATAAAGTAGAACAGCTGCGTCACATCGCTCATGATAAAAACGTAGGAGTTTCCAATATTGTGCTTGCCTGGTATTTATCACAAGCTGGTATCGATGTAATAATTCCTGGAGCGAAAAAACCTGAGCAAGTATTAGATAATCTTCAAACATTAGAAGTTCAACTTTCCACTGATGAGATTGCGGAAATTGATCGTATTTTTAAATAATCAAAAGCACAGAGCGGTATTTCGCTCTGTGCTTTTCTGTTGTTTATTCCCATTCGTAAGGTGTTTCTTGGTAGACATAATAGTTCAACCAGTTGGAAAATAATAAATGCGTATGGGAACGCCATGTATTTAATGGAGCTTTGGATGGGTCATTATTCGGAAAATAATTTTCTGGTACGTCGATGTCAATTCCCTTTTCCAGATCACGGTTATATTCATCTGCTAAAGTTGTTGCATCATACTCTAAATGGCCAGTAACCATAATATGTTTTTCGTCTTTGGAAATGATCAGAAAAACGCCCGCATCGTCAGATTTGGAAAGTATGTTAAGTCTCGGATCATTTTTAATTTCGTCATAAGAAATGGATGTATAACGAGACACCGGAGCGTTAAAAACATCGTTAAATCCCCGTACAAGATTAACTGTTAGATCAGATAAACGATGATCGAACACACCAAAGCACTTCTTTGGTAAGTCGTATTTATCAATTCCATAATGATGGTATAAAGCAGCTTGCGCTCCCCAACAAATATGGAAAACAGATGTAACATTCGTTTTTGTCCAATCCATAATTTTCGTCATTTCATCCCAATAATTCACCTCTTCAAATTGTAGATGCTCAATTGGTGCCCCAGTAATAATCATACCATCGAATTTACGTTGCTTGATCTCTTCAAAGGTTGTATAAAATGTATCTAAATGCGTTTTACTTACATTTTTAGATTCATGTGAAGCCATGTTCATAAAAGTAACATTCACTTGTAGTGGTGTATTCCCTAATAGCCTTAATAGTTGCAGTTCTGTTTTCTCTTTTTCAGGCATTAAGTTTAAAATGATGATGTTCATAGGACGGATATCCTGCCCAGTAGCGCGTTCCTCGTCCATTACGAATATTTTTTCTTTTTCTAAGTTTTTTATTGCTGGTAACTGTTTCGGTACATTAATCGGCATTTTTTCCCTCTTCCTTTCTATGTAACATAAAAACCCTCTTTTCTCATGGGATAAGAAAAGAGGGTGTATTGATAGCTCTCAGTTCTTATCTCTCAAGATCAAAAATCTTGTAGGAGTTAGCACCTTTCTGACAATATCAGAGGTTGCTGAAGCTTCACAGGGCCATGTCCCTCTGCTTCTCTTGATAAGAATATTTAATTTGTTTATTTATGTAATCTAGTAAATACTACCATGAGCAAAACATTTATGCAACATTTGAAATTTTATAATAAAAAGCTCTTTTTATTAAATTACACGACAATTAAATGGTGTTTATTTCAAAAAATATCGTTCGACTTCATTCCAACTATTCAATCGTGTAAATCTATTTTCATTCCTATTATGCGGGGCTGTAAATAAAATTCGCTCCCCGCAAAAAACGAAATGCTTTTCATTCAAGAAAGGAAAATGCTTTTTTAACCATTGGTATTTAGGTGCTAATGATGCGGGAAACTCCATAGCCGCCGTAACAATGAAAATATCATATTGCTCACTTAATCGGCGCAATGCCCCTTGACTTCCCTCCATAACATCCAATTCCAGAAAAAAAGATTCCTCCGCCAAATAATCATTCACTTTCTCTTTAAAACGGTGATCTAGCTCAGATAAAAGTTTTCCATGAAGATGATCCGCCGTATAGTTTGAATGAAATTCAGCATTAAATAGCTGTAGACATTTCAAGCTAAAAGCCGAAATTACTTCATCCATATCAATTGCAATGCGTTTCAATTTTCATTCTCCATCCATTTCTCCAATAATTTCTCTAATAGCTGCTCATGTTGGTTTTTAGTTTCTAGTAATCGCTCGTAATTCTCCCAATCATTTTCCAACTCGATTTGACTATTTATTGTATTAATTTCTAATTCTAATGCAGCAATTTCCTCTTCTATTGGTTGAGCATGTTTTATCTTTGTTTGATTGTTCTTTGCTGGTTCCTTTATTTTCACTAAGTTAATAGAAGGGGTTTTCGCTTGTAACTCCTCCCATTTTGCACGAGCCCACTCATATGGACCTTCAAAAGTAGTTAACTGCCCTTGATCTAGCCATACAGTTCTAGGGAATAATTTGTTTAAAAAGTAGCGATCGTGAGAGACAGCCAGTATTGTTCCTTGGAAGTCTTCCATAGCATCTTCCAATACTTCTCTAGAATCTATATCTAGATGATTCGTCGGTTCATCTAACATCAATAAATTGATATCTTGATGCATAAGCTGAGCAAGGCGAAGACGCATTCGTTCTCCCCCGCTTAAATCACCTACTCGTTTAAACACATCGGGTCCGTAAAACATAAATTTAGCTAATATGTGGCGGGCATCCCCTTCAACGACGTTTACTTCACTGCGAAACACATCGATTAGTCGAGCTTTCGGATCTGCAATAAGGAAATGCTGTGAAAGAAAGCCAACACGAACATTGCTACCGAGTCGAGCTATTCCTTTATCAACTGGTACTTCTCCTCGTATTAAATTTAAAATCGTCGACTTACCAGTTCCATTACGCCCGACAATCGCCACCCTGTCCTTCCAATATACATGCAAATTTGCAGCATCAAGTAATATTTTTTCATCGAATGATTTGCACACATCTTCCATGACAATTACTTCTTTACCGCTCCGCTCGGTAGCTTCAAAAGTCAAATCCATCTTTTTTGGATCGATTAGCGGTTTTCTTACCTTTTCCATCCGTTCTAAAGCTCTTTCCATATTTCTCGCTTGGCGATGCAAACCAGGATTTGGAGGAACCGCTTCATTTGCCCATTGTCTTAATCGTTTAATCGCTTCTCTCATTTTCTTTATCTTTTTTTGTTGTTCCTCGTATGCTTGAAACTCTCGGGTGAGTCGCTCTTCTTTTTCGAGAGTAAAGGCAGAGTAATTTCCATGATAGACCGTTAATTCGCCTTCCTCTAAGTCCGCTACTTTAGTGACGACTTGGTCTAAAAAGTAGCGATCATGCGAAATGATGACAACTGTACCACTATAATTAACTAAATATTCCTCTAACCATTCCACCGCAAATAGATCTAAATGATTCGTTGGCTCATCGAGTAACAGTAAATCTGGTTGTGTAAGTAAAAGTTTCCCTAACAATATCTTCGTCTGTTCGCCGCCACTTAAACTCGAAAATGATTGATACACAAAGCCAGACAATTGAAGACCTTGTATAACTTTTTCTATTTCTGTTTCTATTTGATATCCCCCAAGATTCACGAATGCTTCTTGGGCATCACCATAACTTTGAAGTAATTTATCCATTTCTTCTGGCTTTGCACTGGACATTTTAACTTCCAGATCTTTCAGTTTTAATTGTATTTCGTTTAATGTCTGGAAAGCACTATTCAACACATCAAAACCTGTTATGTCAGCCGAAAATAATGGGATTTGCGCCAAATACCCAATCTTCGTTCCTTTTTTAAAATGAATACTTCCTTTATCCGTTGTTTCTATACGTGCAATTAATTTAAATAGCGTCGTCTTTCCTGCGCCGTTTCGTCCAACGATAGCAAGCCTATCTCCTGTTTTGATGGAAAGAGACAGATTTTCAAAAATTGTATTTCCTCCGAGCATTTTACTAATTTCTTGTATTGTACATATCATATTGTTCGCTTCCTTTTCTTTTTAATCAGCTGGAAGCATTTTTCTGCACAAAAAAAGACTGCCTGAAAAGCAGTCTTTTCCATAGATGCATGGTTCAGAAAGAATGACTTTATCAGCTGTGAGATTCATTAAATTTGCTAAAAATGGACAGACTGGTCCCGTTGTCAGCAATTTCATGAGTAATCGCACAAGAAATGGATAAAAATTCCAATATAAATCTATGTGCATTCACAGCGTTTTTCATTCTTTCTTCACCTCCATTCAGTATAGTTAAATTAATAGTATCACGATTTTTCTAATAATTCAATGGATTATTCAGTTGGTTTTTCAAATGTTGGATCATTCATATCATCACCAGTGTCCGGTATACCAAGGTCATTTTCTTGATTTACTTCTTCATTTCCGGTGTTCGGTAAGTCTGTTTCACGGCTATCCATTTGTGTTTCTGGATTTGCGGGATCATTTGAATCTCGATTGTTTCCGCAAGCCGATAGCATGAGTAATGAAACAAGTAACACTAGCGAAATTCTTTTGTTCATTTATTTTCCTCCTATTTTTTCGTTAGGATGTGCTTATTTAGCAGCTTTATACAAAAAAGAAAAACCCCAGCATTTTCACTGGAGTTTACACATTTTCTTATTCTTCTATATCGAAGTAAATTTCATCTTCATCGCTGAACTCTTTGCCATTTTCAAATAAAACAGTCGTTCGTAAAATTAATTTGGAGAATTCCTCTGCTTCATCTGGTATCCATCTTTCATCGGGCATAATTTCAAAAGGAATCATTTGCATATCTTTTGAAGCTACCGATCCCACTAATTCTATCGAATGTTTGGAGATAATTTCAGAAACATGCTCGTTTCTTACTTTAAAAACCTCTAGTTTAATATTCTCAACGGATTCATCATCATGCACACCCTCTATATAAATAGTGCCAGAAAGATTAATACCGTGTTCAATATAAGGATGGTCTACCACCGTATCAATTTTAATCGATTGTACTACTATAGAAGATTCAAACTTCTTTGCCATTACTCTCAATCCACCTTGTTGTTTGTATGCTCATATTGATTTTCTAAATTCGGTTCAAATCTATTATACCGCTTTTTAAATAGAGTATATAGATGCGAAACAATTACTTTCAGTATTGCATATCCTGGAATACCTAATACTACACCGGGTACTCCAAATAATGCGCCTGAAGTAATTAATACAAAAATAATTGTAATCGGATGAACATGGAGTGATTTCCCCATAATTTGTGGAGAGATAAATTTCCCTTCTACAAATTGAACTACTGTCCACACAATTGCAAGTTTTACTAACATCAAAGGATCCGATGACACAAGAGCAATAATAACAGCCGGAGTTATGGCAATGACCGGTCCTAAGTAAGGTACAACACTTGTTACCATAGCAATAACACCAAGAAGTAACGCATAATCCATTCCAATGATCGTAAAACCGATAAATATCATAAACCCGATACACATAGACACCAAAATTTGCCCTTGAATATAGGCACTGATTTGGTTATCAATACTTCGGAAGACAGATTGAAAATCGTCCCGCATGCGTGGTGGAAAAACTTTTATCACAAATCTCGGAAGTTTTTCTCCATCTTTTAGCAAGTAAAAAAGGATAAACGGCACCATGATTATAGATAAAACAAAGCTCGTTACTGCTCCGACAACAGATGTAATGCCAGTTGCTACACTTGTAATTGTGCTTTGAAATAATTTCCCCACTTCTGCAGGAACATTTTTCAACATTTGCATTGCATCTTGTTCAATTTGTAAATAATAGTCCGCTACAAACGAGCTTCTTAAAAAGCTGTCTAAAGAATTCAGTAACTGAATCAGGTAGACAGGTAATTCCTCGACTAACCTAGTAGACTGTGATTTTAAAAATGGAACGACTAAAAATACGAGTAAAGTGATTAATCCAATTAATGCTAGGAAGATGATTAATATACCCCATACTCTCGGAATTTTTATCTTCTCGATCAGTCGCAAAATGGGACGCAATAAATAATATGCTATGACTGCTAGAATAACGGGTAAAACGATGTTACCTAGAAATATCGTTAACGGACTAAAGATAAACGACACTTTACCATATACCATAATTATTAGCCCGATCAACAATATTAAAATAAACGTGAAGAACGTATTACGTCCTCCTAAAAATTTTATGTATCTTGTAGAAAAAAAAGAAGGTTTTTCAGGCTCCACTTTTATCAAACACCCTTTCTTTATATAGTTTATTTTACGGACGAATGAAAAGATTGGCAAATGTTAAAGCATTATTATTTTTCTAAAAAGTCATTGATGGCTTGCTTGTTTTTTTCCTTGTTTATTTCAATGACTGAACCAGCATGTTTATAGCTAGAAAAGGAGTATGTTCCTTCAACTGGTATTGTTAATTTTTCCATTTTTAATTTTCCACTGATAAGTGCATCGACAATGCGTTTTGCTTTATCCGTTCTAGAATAATCTGTTTCGATATACCCTTCAGCAGCTCCTAAAAACTTCGGTGTATTGGATAAGTTTCCAATTGATAAAATTTCGTTTTTTAATGCTTCCATTACTATTTGTTGTCTTGCAACTCGTCCAAAATCACCTTCTGCATCCGCGCGGAACCTCGCATAACCAAGCAGCTCTTTACCTGTTAAGTTTTGCTGGCCTTGGACTAGTGTAACGCCGATTTTCTCTGACATATCTTTTTCCACATTTATCGGGACGCCGTTTGGAGAAAGTATGTCTACAAGTGATTCAAAGCTACTAAAATCGATTAACGCATAATGATGAATCGGTAGATCAAACATTTGTTGAATCGTGTTCTTTAATAATTGAACACCATCTAGATAATAGGCTGTATTCAATTTATACGATTGATAGCCAGGAATATCTGCATATATATCCCGCATAAAGGAAATGACCTTGACATCATTATCTTTTTTATCCCAAGAAACGAGCATCATCGTATCCGAGCGTGCTTGTTTTTGACCTCTTGAGTCTACTCCAAGCACTAATATATTTTCTCGATCTCCTGGTTGTTGCTTATCCCCTTCAAAATCAATCGTTAAATCAACTTCTTTGTTCGCTAATTTGTATCCACTGGAATATTGGATAATTGTATATATTCCACTTACTAATAGAGCTAAAACAAGAAATAACGTAAAGACTCGTCCTACTCGAAGTCTCTTTTTTCGCTTATGTCTTGTTCGTGTTTGTCGTTCTTCTTTCATGTTGAAATCGCTCCTTTATATATTAATAATAACGTATTTTCTACCTTTAAGTTTCGGAATTTTGTACATTTTAGCATCTCATGGTAAAATTCAAAATGCAACAATGGGAGGAATGATAATAATGGAAAAAGCAACATTTGCAGGTGGCTGTTTTTGGTGCATGGTCAAACCATTTGATACATGGGATGGCATACATAAAGTAACTTCTGGCTATATGGGGGGACATGTCGAAAACCCAACATATGAGGACGTAAAAAAAGGGACTTCCGGTCATTTGGAAGTGGTCGAAATTCAATATGATCCGACTATCTTTTCGTACAATGAGCTACTTCAAATATTTTGGCAACAGATTGACCCGACAGATGCAGGAGGTCAGTTCCAAGACCGCGGAGAAAGCTATAAGTCAGCCATATTTGTACATACAGATGAACAACGAGAGCTTGCAGAACAATCGAAAGAACAACTAGCATCAAGTGGCAAGTTTTCTAAACCGATCGTAACAGAAATTAGAGAAGCAAAAATCTTCTACGAAGCAGAAGATTATCACCAAGACTTTTATAAAAAGAGCCCTGACCACTATAAAGAAGATAGAGCACAATCGGGCCGAGACGAATTCATCCAAAAGCATTGGAAGTAAAGAACAGAGCTAGTATATTATTGCTAGCTCTGTTCTTCCTCAAATTTGACAATTAAATCTCTGCCTAATTCTTTTGCTTTATATAATGCCTGATCTGCTTGCTTTATCATTACATCTACTGTAGTATCCACGGCACTATTCGAAATTCCGGCAGAAAATGTAATCATAATGGAATATTTTTTTATCAACAATGGCTTTTTCGCGAAATTTTTCTGCAAGCGCTGCAATATATCTAACGCTTGTACATCTGTTGTTTCAGGAAAGATTATAAAAAACTCTTCCCCTCCCCATCTTCCAACAATATCTTGCCCGCGTACGTTTTGCTGGATAAATGCGGCAAATAACTTTAATGTTTCATCTCCAACTGAATGCCCATACGTATCATTCACTCGCTTGAAAAAATCTAGATCAATGATTGCAATGGAATAGGAATTGTTATTTATATTTTGGGCTTGTTGCGCCTCTTCTAGTTCTTCTAAAATTTTCCTTCTATTAAATAAAGATGTCAACGGATCCGTAATAGAGAGCTCTTTTATTTGTTTCAATAGTATTTCTAACTCTTCATTTCTTTTTAATAGCAGTGCTGCTGTATTTTTTTGCTCTGTAATATCAACATGTGTCCCAATCATTACTTTTTTTAGCTGATAGTCTTGGATGAAAATGATTTTTCCTCGCGACAAAATCCAACGATACGTCCCATTTTTATGAAGCATGCGAAATTCCGACTCATATTTTTCTATTTCTCCAGCAGAATATTGCTCTAATATTGCCCTAGCTTTCTGCAAGTCTTCTACATGCATAAGTCGTTCCCATTCGTCAAATGTATTGGCAATTTCTTTTGGTTCATAGCCAAGCATTCTCTTCCAATCATCCGAATAAAACATGCGATTTTGTCCTGGATCCCATTCCCATACGCCTTCTTCCGCATTTTCTATGGCAACTTGATAGCGGGTAGCTAAAAGTTCTTTTTCATTTAGCTGTTTGATCAATGCCGTTTCATCAATCACATACGTGTACACGGAGCGCAAATTGGATAGTATATCTTCTTCTTGAATATAACTATAGGTACGGATATATCTTACTTGTTTATCTTTTGAATAGATTTCATAGGATTCATACCAAAAGCTATCTTCTTGTTCAATATGCCTTTTCAAGTTGGATATAAAAATGGCTTGATGCTCTTCTATAAAAATATCAATCAATCTTGTCGTTCCATTAATTAGTTCCTCTACAGAATAACCGAATATTGGTTCTACATTTGGCGAAACAAAGTCAATCGGATTCATTTTTTCATCCCAAAACCAGTGCATAAAAATAATAGGTCCCGTTCTTATCGCTTGTTGAAAAGCTCCATGAAAATAATGATTCAATTGACTCACCTCGGTATCATTTTTTATTTCTATTTTACTACTAAATTCCGCTAAAATCCAACATATGACTAATAATTCTGAATATTCTTTATGTAAATATCGATCATTTATTTTGCTTTCAAAATACCTTGTTTCGCGGAATCGTGCTATAATAAGAGCATTGTGAATTTTAGGAGGTACTAGCATGATTGCAGTAAGTAATGTAAGTCTTCGTTTCGGTGATCGTAAATTATTTGAAGACGTAAATATAAAGTTTACACCGGGGAACTGTTACGGTTTAATCGGTGCAAATGGAGCAGGAAAGTCAACATTTATCAAAATTTTATCTGGAGAAATAGAGGCACAAGAAGGTAATGTCATTATGAATCCAGATGAACGTTTAGCGATTCTAAAACAAAACCACTTCGAATATGAAGAATATACAGTTCTAGAAACTGTTATTATGGGACATAAACGTTTGTATGAAGTAATGAACGAAAAAAACGCTATCTACATGAAAGAAGACTTTTCGGATGAAGATGGAATGCGCGCAGCTGAACTAGAAGGTGAATTCGCAGACTTAAATGGTTGGGAAGCAGAATCAGAAGCAGCTATCCTTTTACAAGGTCTAGGTATTCCTGATAGTATGCACCAAAAGAAAATGTCTGAGTTAACTGGTTCTGAAAAAGTAAAAGTGTTGTTATCCCAAGCCCTTTTCGGTAAACCTGATGTTCTTTTACTAGATGAGCCTACCAACCATTTGGACATCAAAGCGATCCAATGGTTAGAAGATTTCTTAATTAACTTTGAAAATACTGTTATTGTCGTTTCCCATGACCGTCATTTCTTAAACAAAGTATGTACGCATATTGCGGACTTAGACTTTAGTAAAATTCAAGTATATGTTGGGAACTATGACTTCTGGTATGAGTCTAGTCAACTTGCATTAAAATTAGCGTCTGATCAAAACAGTAAAAAAGAAGAGAAAATTAAAGAGCTTCAGGCCTTTATCGCACGATTTAGCGCTAATGCTTCTAAGTCTAAACAAGCAACTTCTCGTAAGAAAATGCTCGATAAAATCGAATTAGATGATATTAAACCATCTTCTCGTAAATACCCTTATGTCAATTTCGCGATGAAACGTGAAATTGGAAATGATGTTTTACAAGTACAAGATTTAGGCTATACATTTGAGGGAGAAAAACTATTCTCGAAACTTAACTTTACGTTAAATAAAGAAGATAAAATTATTCTTCTTGGAGATGAGTTAGCAAAATCTGCCTTACTTCGTGTGTTAGCAGAGGAAGAAGAACCACAAGAGGGTTCCATCCGTTGGGGTGTTACAACTACTCGTGCTTACTTCCCGCTTGATAATGCAAAATATTTCCAAGGAAACGAGACTTCTTTAGTAGACTGGTTACGTCAATATTCACCAGATGATGAGAGTGAAACATTCCTACGCGGATTCCTTGGTCGCATGCTATTCTCTGGAGAAGAAGTGAAGAAAAAACCATCCGTACTTTCCGGTGGTGAAAAAGTTCGCTGTATGCTTTCTAAAATGATGCTATCAGAGTCGAATGTACTATTACTAGATGAGCCTACAAACCATTTAGACTTGGAATCTATCCAAGCACTGAATAATGGATTGACTGCGTTTAAAGGTGCTATGATTTTCACATCACATGACCATCAGTTCATTCAAACAATCGCGAATCGTGTAATTGAAATTCGTGAAGACGGGTCGATTCTAGATAAACAGTTAACTTATGATGAATTCCTTGAGTGGAAAGAAGCTCAAAAAATTTCATAATAAAAAAAGCGTGAGACTAATTGTTCTCACGCTTTTTTCTTCTTGATAAATTTGCCGAGCAGTGAACTTGCAGGCAATTTCCCTAGTAGCGAATCACTCGTTTCCGCGATTTTCTTTAATGCATTCAATAATTTTTCATCGCCTGTCCAATGCTCTTCGATTATCTCTGCGGAAAACTTATTTAATAGCATATTTACGACAAAAGTGGCCACTATAATATCATCGATATATCCACCTGGTCCAATTAGCCCTTCTGGTAAAACATCTATAGGAGTAATAAAATAAAGAATTCCACTCCCTATAATAGTTTTACTTTTCGTATCAATTCGATTATCTAATAATGCTTTCACTAGCAAATGAAATAAGTCAGGAGCAAACAATAAATACGGAGTGAGCTTCCCCTTTTTTCCTGTTTTCGATTCTACATATGTTGTTATTTTGGATCTTAATTTTTCATAAAAATCTTGCTGTTCCTCATACGGAGGTAATTCTTTTTTTAGTTCGATATCCATTTTCATCTCTCCTTCCTTATTGTCACTATACCAAAAATTCATCCAATTGAAACGTATTACGATTGTATCCGTCTAATATACAAATAATATTTAAGGAGGAAAACACATGAAAAAGTATCTACTCGTGTTGATCCCAGCACTTTTCCTTATAGCCTGCGGTGCTGAAGAACAGAGCGGGAGTGAACCATCCACTAGCCCTCCTACGGAAAATACAACGACGACTGCTGAAACAAAAGTGAGCTTATCAGATTACTTTATGCCAAATGGCTCAATTGCCAAGTTCAAAGGTGAAGGCAATGAATATGCAACTTATACGTTAACAACAAAGCATTTATATGATAACTATGTCTTAACTTATGAAGATAATGGCGGCACAGTTGTGGAAAGAATTTACTATATTCAAGCCGATAAAGTTAGTTTAATTGCACAAAATGGTGAAGCTTATGACGCTAAAGAACCTTCTCTTGCCGAACTTGAATCTATGCAAGAAATAGAAGTATATTTAGCAACACCGCTTGAAGAAGGTAGAGAATTTAACGGTTGGAAAATTATTTCAACAAATGAGTCGTTAAAAACGGACGTCCAACCATTTGATGATGTCATCCTAATAGAAAAAACAGATGAGCAAGGTGCTATCACAAGAAAATACTTTGCCAAAGACTTTGGGGAGATCAAACGGGAATTTATCATGCAAGAAGGCGATGAAGCTTTTACTGTTACCTCTACATTAGAAAATGTTTTATAAAAAAAGAAGCTCCTCCATTCCGGAGGGCTTCTTTTAAGCTATTAAAGTTTAACTACGTTTGCAGCTTGTGGTCCGCGGTTACCTTCAACCACTTCAAATTCTACTTTTTGTCCTTCTTCAAGTGATTTGAAGCCTTCACCTTGAATTGCAGAGAAGTGTACGAATACATCGTTTTCTCCTTCTACTTCGATAAATCCAAATCCTTTTTCCGCGTTAAACCATTTTACCGTACCTTGTTTCATGTCATTACCTCCAAAAAAAATTAATCAATATGCGAAAAACAAAAATTCACATATCCCATGAAGTACCGACATCACATCGATCACTACATAGGATATGTGAATTACAAATACCGTTTCTCACTTTAAATTGTTATCTAAAGTATACCAGTTGGATAGATATAGTCAACAAGTTTTTTTATTATTCTAAATCGTTTACTTCGGAGTATTCCAAATGATACCATGGTAAATTTGTAATTCATCTTCACATGATTCACAATAACATTGTTCCTTTAATGACCAAAAAGCCCAATATTTATCTTCCTTTACTTGCTCTTTTGGGAACTTTCCCCGAAACTCATCCAATATCATTTTTAAATAATTCAATGCTTCTTCCTCTTGCTCGAACGTCTCTTTTTTTACTATATGTTCTTCCCAGCCTTCAAAGGCCCACCAAGGTTCGTAATCTGCTTTCATATAAATAACTTCAAACATGTTCATCGCCTCTAACATTTATTGTTAACTCATATTGTACTGCTTCAACAAAAAAAGTCTACTCAAATGACTTTTACATGTTGAAAGAATTGAAAATAAGCGAAATATCAGGTAAGTTATAGTTAATACAATTTATATGGCATTCAAAGGAGAAGATAAGTTGAAAAAGCGGGCGCATATTCAAATGCACGGGGATGTAGATGGAGTTGGCTTTCGATTTCTAGTAAAACAAAAAGCACAATCACTTAGTTTAAAAGGTTATTGTAGGCAAAATGAATTACAGGAAATTATCATCGATATAGAAGGCAATGTAAATCAATTAGATGAATTCATCGGCTACATTCAAAAAGGAGTATCCCCTTTATCCAAACAAAATGCTTTTGAAATAGAAATATTCGACCATTTAGTAGGATATACAAAAATGGAAACGGATATCGTCTAAATCGCAAGGAAAATGAAACCTTCTTCCCTCCCATTCGTATAATATATTGTAGATAAAAGGAGGTAGCCTATTATGACTGAAGTAATGAATACGGTTATTCGTCATATTATCAATATACCCATTATGTTCATAGCCTGGTTCGTTTTCTTTTTTCCATTAGATATTGGATACTTTATCAGTTCAGCTCTTGCAATTGGCGTGTACTTAGTGTCGAATTTTAGTATAAAAAAGATACAACATCGTAGAATTATGAAAAAACACCAGCTTACTCATTCTGAGTATTTTCATATACAAAAACAACTAAAAGAAGCGAAAGCAAAAATACGAACGTTGAATAGCCACTATTTAAAAGTAAGATCCTTTAGTTCATTTAAACAATTGTTTGACATGAATAGATTGGCAAAACGAATTATTTCATTAGTCAAAGAGAATCCACGTAAGTTTTACCAAGTCGAAAAGTTTTTTTATGCGCATTTAGATTCTGCTGTTGAGCTCACGTCCAAATATACGCTTTTAGTGTCTCAGCCAATGAAAAATCACGATTTAAAAATTGCCTTGGCAGATACGCGAGAGACATTAGAATCGATGAATGCCATTATGGAAGACGATCTAAAAGATGTACTAGCTTCCGATATTGAGCACTTAAAAATGGAACTAGATTTCGCTAAACTATCGGTACGTAAAAAAGAACAACCTTTATATTTAGAAGGAGAATCAGACAATGAGCGAACAACGAGTAAATTCTAGTGATGATTTATTAATGGATGAATTATTAGCAAGTCCATTTGAAGTAAATACGACAAAACAACAAGCTGTGACGACTGCTGACGAACCAGTACCTACAAAACTTATTGATCGGTTATCGGAAGCAGAACAAGAAAAAGCTAAACAACTGGCGAACCAAATCCCTGCGGGTAATTACGAAGCAATATTAACATACGGAGCAAACGCACAAAATGAATTATCTCGTTTCTCCCATCAAATGTTAGATCACGTACAGAAAAAAGACATCGGTCCAGTCGGAGATATTTTAGGGGATCTGATGAACAAGCTGTCCGATATTAATCCGGAAGAACTTTCTACGCAAAAAAAATCAGGTATCAAACGCTTATTTAATCGGGTCAATCGTTCTGTACAAGAAATGATGACGAAATACCAAAAACTAAGCACTCAAATTGATCGCATCGGCATCCAATTGGAACATTCCAAACGCGGATTAGTGGAAGATGTGCAGATGTTAGATAAATTATATGATCAAAACAAAACGTATTTCCAAGCATTAAATGTATACATTGCTGCTGCGGAAGTTAAAAAAGAAGAAATTCTGAATGTCACTATCCCTGAAATGCGACGTAAAGCAGAAGAATCGAATGATCAAATGGCTTACCAAGAAGTCAATGATATGGCACAATTTGTCGACCGTTTAGAAAAACGCATGTACGATTTGCAATTATCACGCCAAATTACGATTCAAAGTGCACCTCAAATACGTATGATTCAACAAACGAACCAAACACTAGCAGAAAAAATCCAATCTTCCATTATGACGTCTATCCCACTTTGGAAAAACCAAATTGCGATTGCTTTAACACTTAATCGTCAGCAAAAAGCAGTCGAAGCACAAAAGCAAGTAACGAAGACGACAAATGATTTATTACTAAAAAATTCAGAAATGCTAAAAGTGAATAGTATCGAAACTGCCAAAGAAAATGAGCGTGGAATCGTTGAAATTGAGACATTGAAAAAAACACAAGAAAACTTACTACAAACAATAGAAGAAACAATGCGCATTCAAGCAGATGGCCGCGTGAAACGAAAAGCAGCTGAAATTGAAATCGGACGCATGGAAGAAGAGTTAAAACAACGTCTTCTATTAATAGCCGACCAATCCAAAAACCGTCCTTCTTAACGAAGAACGGTTTTTTCAAGTACTTTTCACCACATGATGAAGCATTTTACGAAGTAAGCGCAAAGTCTCATCCGAAAACTTTTCTAAAGATCCAGCAGCAGCAGTTTTCTTTCCAAATATTAATCGGAACAAATCTAATTGCTCTTCTGTTGCTTCCCGATCATTCAAAAACAAATGAAGAACAGAAATATGATTTCGTTCAAGCTCTACCACGGCTTCTGCAGTATCCATAATACCGTTTTGCGCATAACCAAATGCAGAAGGTTCCCCGTCGGAAAATACAAGCAAAAATTTATGTGCTTCAGGTCTTTTCTCTAACCTTTTACCCATCCATCTAATCGCAAATCCATCCCGGTTATCTTCATGAGCATCCATCGATAAAATGTTCAACCCACTATCTCTAGCACCGTCTTCTAATTTATGAATCCACTCAAATGTATTTGGCTGCATTGTTTCAGAAGCTTCAAAAGCATCTTCGTAATGTAAAACAATTTCATGTGCAATATTAAGCTTTCTAAGTACATCGTGAAACAACAATACTGCTTTTTTGGTTTCTTCTAGTTTATCCTGCATCGAAGCAGAACCATCGACGAGCAAGCCAAAAACAGCATTTAACTGCGTACTTGGTGCATTTTTTTGATAAAAAGGTTTAGGACGTTCTTCTGTCCAAAGTGCAGTTAGCTTTGAGCCAAGCCTGCCTTTTGATAAATTTAAACGCTTATCTATCTTTTTTTGTTCCATGCGCTTTTTTATCTCTTGTACGAATGCTTTCACATATGGCGCTTGCTCGAGACGAAAAACTTGTAGGTGAAGTTTATGGTCGCTGGAGAGAGATTCATCCATTCTTTTTTCCTCATACACTACTTGTAAATGTTCTTTTCCAAATGTCTTTCCCGCTTTTTTCTTTGCACTAGTTTTTTTATCTTCTCGTTCTGCTCCAAGTCCCTCTTTACTGTCGCCAACTGAAGTCCCTTGACCAATCTCCGTAATTTCATGGCCCTCCTCGCCTTCCCGCGAAGTGAGGTGTTGATCCGCTAAGCCATCCCTACCATGCTCTAGTTCATATTGTAAATGCACACCATCTTCTTGTTCATTCTCTCGATGCCAAGTGCGGAAAATTTCTTCAATCGTCTCTTTTTGTCCTTCCTCTCCTATTTCAGAATCTTTTACCCCTTGATGATAATGAAAATCTTCTGTTGGTAAATTGGAATCGGAAAGAATTGCATAATATTCATGTAATGCATCTTCTTTCATATATTCTTTCATTAAATAGTAGAGTTGATAGACGATATCGATAGAATTTTGTGTGTTTTTACTTTCATAGACATTTGGAATGATTTGATTTGCTAGCTGAAAAGCTTCCGGTCCTTTCGTATGCATCGTGCCTTCATGCATGCCGATGTATACATAGCTAATAAATGCATCCGCTAAAAATCCTTTTTGACTATTAACTAATAATTGCTGTTTATGAAATGCCAAATAGGTTTGAACTCTTGATCGAAAATATTTGGTAGTACCAACTCTATTTTTTTGAATTATTTCGATTAAACGAAACTCTTCTATGCAAAATAGTAACTGGTTAAGCAACTTTGGGAAATCCTTTTCTTTTATTAGCGTAAATGCTTTCCAAGCGCTCACATCAAAGAATTTCCAAAATCCTTCTGCTAATAAATAGATATCAGTTAGCCGGCCTGCATGCATAATTGCTTCATCCCGATGCCTCCAAAACACACTTAGTGAAATCGTTTGATCCGCTGGATGATACTCGATTAACTTTCGTTCGTTCACAAGAATCTTTGTATTATGCGTTAGCGCTTTTGCAACATTTTCATAGTGCATTAACTTTCGTGCATCTAATGTTTCATTATTAAACTGGATAAACCGATTAACGGAGCCCATCTACATCCCTCACTTAATCCAAGAAGAGGCTAATTCTAAAACGAGTTCTCTTTCTTGTTCATCCTCTAACTTCTCTGCAATTGCATATGTAATTGCCCTCATCGGTTCCATATATTGTGCTAGTTCCGTTGCATCGAGTAAGCTCCGTATGGAAGCTGCTTCTTCTGAAAGTAATCCTTGTTTCACTTGTTCCATTAAATCTTCAGCTAATTGTAACATAACAGTGATTAACTGCTTAGGAGCTGCTGGGAAAGTTTCATTCCAAAGATTTGCAAGTAATTCTCCAGATATGTAAGGGATTGAAAAAGAGACAAAACGATTTTTTAATGCCTCATTCATTGGAGTTGTCCCAATATAACCTTCATTGATCGCAGCAATGACCGAAAAATCTGGGTGTGCTTGAATCACTTCTCCTGTAAAAGGATTGGTCAGCATTCTTCTATAATCCAATACGCTATGCAAAATTGGTAATGTCTCTGCTTTTGCCATATTGATCTCATCAATATATAATATATGCCCTTTTTTCATAGCTTCAATGACGGGACCTTCTACAAACTCAATTGCATTCGCTCCATCTTTTAATACAATCGTTTTAAAGCCAAGTAAACTTTCTGCATCTAGGTCAACGGAGCAATTTATACTTTGGACTGGTTGCTTGAAATAGTGAGACACTGTTTCCGCTAGTTTCGTTTTTCCTGCCCCAGTTGGACCTTTTAGTAGTACAGGTTTTTTCAATGAAATAGCGATTAGAACATCATGGAATAAATCATTGTTTGGTGATAAATATCCACCTGCTCCTATAAGCCGACTATCTTCCTCAGTATGTACTCTATTTACTCGTATTTGTTGTTCTTTAGTTAATAACTCATTCATATTTTCATCTCCTTATGAAAAAAATCCGATGATTACTCATCGGACTTTATCCTGCATTAATGGTCAGTAGAGGTGTTACTGAAAATATTCTTTGTAGAAGCCGCCTACTTTACCAGTATTGTCGACAACAAATAGAAATTCTTCTGTTTCATTTTTTACTTCATATGTTTTACCAACTGTTAGTACATTATTGACTAGGAATTTCTTAGCATCTGTATGTACGCATGTTACTGTTTTAAGCGTTGGTTTTGTATCCCAATTTGTATGTATCATGTTATCCACTTCCTTTTACTATAGTATACGAAAGGATACTTTATAATTCAATCTGTTAGCTTTATTTTATTTCTAATAAAATAAAGAAATAGAGCAGTTCCTCAAAATGAAGAATCTGCTCAAATTTTCTAAATAAAGTTAAACGGATATCTCTTCTTTGACACCCTTGGACAATATAAACGCTGCTAACTGCTCAATAATCAGATCATCTTGCGGTGGATTAAAAGCTGCACATTGCACATCCCTAAATAGACGTTCTAACTTATTTCCTTTCGCAATACTCCGCCCACCAACAATCCTCATCGTTTTTGCAACTATTTCCACAGCATTATTGCAAATGACATGTTTAGCAATATTCACATCATTTGCAAGCATATTTTTTAAAGATGGATCTTGCTCAAATCGACTGGCGATCGAGTACAATAGATTACGAGATGATTGAAATAATAACTCTATTTCACCAAGCTTTTGTCGTATATGTGCTGCTGTAGAAATATAATCTCCCAGACTGTAGGAATACGTATTTTGTGCGAAATCTACTGCATAATCTCTCGCTGCTCCAGCAATACCTAAATATACGGCTGGAATTTCTAGAGAATACACACGTCCATCTGCTAGAAATCGATTAGGTCTAGATGCATCAAGTTTAGCCAATAAGTCTGCTTCTGGCACGAATACATCATGAAAAATAATATCATGACTTCCCGTCGCTCGCATGCCTAATGCATTCCATGTATTAATCACTTCTACTTGTTCATTTTTCGTTATTAAAAACTCTGCAGTTACGTCCTCATCTTCAAAATAAGCAGTAATAGAAAAATGATTTAAAATTGGAGCTAATGAAGCAAATGCCTTTTCGCCCGTAATAATATATCCACCAGTAGTTTTACGTGCAATTGTACCTGGTTTTCCACCTCTTGATAAATTTCCTTTCCCTCGCTCTGTGCTAAGAATATTCATTAAAGAACCATCTTCCACAGCAGCACGGCAAATTCTTTCAAATGCCTCTTCTGGCCATGGTGATGTTTCGCGGACATTTAAAAAAGTTAATAAGTGCCACCCAACTGAAAGTGCTGTAGATGCATCAGCTCTTCCAAGCTGTTCTTGTATTAATAACATTTCATATAAAGAGATTTCATCTCCACCATACTTTTTAGGAACTGTTAATTTAAAGAAGCCTTCTTTCTCAAGTAAGGCAAAATGCTCAAACGGAAATTCTCCATGCTCATCGTATTTTCCTGCTGTTTTCTCAATTTCTGTAGCTAAACGTTTGGCATACTCAACCAGATCCGCTTCTCTTTTGTTACGTACAAACAAATCATCACTAAATCTTGTCATCTCTTCACCTTTTCTCTGGCAAAGCGATTAGCCGGTTTTTTTAAACCTAGATGATCTCTTAACGTTTCGCCCTCATAATCCTCACGATATATTCCTCTTTGTTGTAAAATCGGCACAACTTTTTCAACAAAGTCTTCTAAGTCACGTGGCAATAAAGGAAATTGAATCATAAAACCATCTGCCGCTTTTTCGACAAACCATTTTTCCATTTCATCTGCTACTTGTTCAGGGGTTCCTACGAAGCCATCTCGTTTTCCAGCGCCAAACAATCGCCCATACAATTCTCCGACCTTTAAGTTTTCCTCCTTTATAATTTTCATGAACTCATTCACCTGACTTTGAATACTGTTCGATTGAGGAAACTCTACTTCTATAGCAGGGGTATCTAAACTATATTTGGAAAAATCTACATTCCCTAAATAACCAGAAACAAATTTCAAAGCTTCAAATGGATCAATCAAATTTTGCAGCTCTTTGTACTTAGCAATAGCCTCTTCTTCCGTATTACCAATAATAGGCGAAATACCTTGCAGAATAAGTAAATCGTCATCGGAACGATCAAACTCAGCTAACTGTTCTTTCAATCTTTTATAATGTGTTTTACCTACCTCCAAACTATCCCAATGCACAAAAACTACTTCTGCTGTTCGAGCAGCTAGACGTTGACCAGGTTTTGATGCCCCGGCTTGCACAACGACAGGATGACCTTGTTTTGACCGTGCAATATTTAACGGTCCTTTTACAGAGAAATAGTTTCCTTTATAGTTAATTTCATGTACTTTTTCACGATCGTAAAATTGTCCTGTTTCTTTATTGTAAAGAAAAGCATCGTCTTCCCAAGAATCCCATAAGCCTTTTACTACATCAATAAACTCTTCTGCTCTTTCATATCGATGATCATGTTCCCAATGTTTCTCACGACTAAAATTTTGTGCTGTTTCTCCTGTTGCATCCGCCGTTGTTACAAGATTCCAAGCCGCACGACCAGCACTTATATGATCGACGGAAGAAAATTGGCGGGCTAATACATATGGCTCGCTGTAAGTAGTCGAAGCTGTTGCACCTAAACCAATTTTTTCTGTAGCTGCTGCAAGTGCTGTAATTTGAATAATTGGATCTAACCTATTTAATATTTGAGGATGTGACTCATGATTGATAGCTAGACTGTCTGCTATAAATGCAATATCAAATTTACCTCGCTCTGCAGTTTTTGCTAGATTTTGAAGTTGCTTAATATCAATGCTTGCGTTAGGTTTGGAACTAGGATGTTTCCATGATGCGACGTGCATCCCAGTTCCTATTAAATAAGCTGCTAACTTAATTTGACGTTTTCCACCCATCTTGAACCCTCCTTCATGCTATTATTTTGCTATATATGCTTCTTTCCAATTTTTAATCTCATCTGAAGTTAAAATGACAGGAATATAATTTCCATTATATGTTTCTGTAATAAAATTCGCAGTTTCTTCAGATTGATAAATTTTCACAATTTCCTTCAATGTTTCATTTTCAACATCTTCAGGTTTAGCCACAATCACATTAACAAAAGGGATCGCTGTTTTGCTCTCGTGAATTAATGCGTCTTTTAGTAACAAACCTGCCTCTACAGCTACACCGTTGTTAATAATCGATGCTGCTGTATCTTCCATTACCCGTGGAGTTGTAGCTCCGTCGACTGGTACTATTTCAATGTTTTTAGGATTGTCTTTAATTCGATCTGCTCCTCCATTCCCATCAAAATCATCCGTAACTGTTAAAAAACCAGCTTCTTGTAGTAACATTAAAGCCCTGCCCCAGTTGGAAGGGTCATTTGGGACAGCAATTTGAGCACCATTCGGAATTTCTTCTAACGATTTATATTGATTAGAATATAAGCCAATTGGTGCCATAATAGTACTTCCAATAGCTTGAAGATCTGTTTTTTGATTTTCATTAAATAAATTCAAGTATGCTAAATGTTGAAATGCATTAATATCGACTTCTTCTTCAGCTAAAGCTTGGTTTGGATCATACTGTGCGCTAAAGTTCACTAACTCAAGTTCGATTCCTTTATCAGCAGCTTTTTCTTTTATATATTCCCAAGTTTTTATCTCGGAACTACGAATTCCAACTTTTATTACGCTATCTACATCCTTATTTCCACATGCTCCTAATAGAAGACTTATTATTAAGACGAACGCCAAGCTCCATTTTTTCATTGCTATTAACCTTCTTTTCATTATATTTTATCCCGCCTAAACGGTCGGGCAGTAATAACCCCACTTCAAAATTTCGAAAAAAGCTACGAAAGATAAATAAGGGATAATCTGCCCGTAGAGATCCGATTGTTTCAGGCCAACAAGATGTCGGACACTCAGCCATTGCCTTACGACACAGTATTATTTACCTGAGTGCAATTTTCACTACAAGAAAGCGTGGTGGGTCGCTCTAGTTTCACTTTATCCAACTCGTCTAAGTTTTCGTTCGAATACATTACCGATACTTTGAATTAATTGAACAATCGCTACTAAAATTACGACAGTTACTAGAATGGTGACATTATCAAAACGTTGATATCCATAAGTTATTGCAACATCTCCAAGACCACCGCCTCCTACTGCACCAGCCATTGCAGTAGCTCCTATCAATCCTATCGTTGCCGTTGTGACACTTAGAATTAGCGAGGGAAATGCTTCTGGAAGTAAAAACTTTCGTATAATTTGAAATGGAGTAGCCCCCATTGCTTTCGCCGCTTCTATAATCCCCTCGTCTACTTCTAATAAAGAGTTTTCAATTAACCGCGAAATATAAGGTCCAACATGCAACACGAGTGGAACAATTGCTGCGGTTGTTCCAATGGATGTTCCGACGATTAATCGTGTAAAAGGGATAATCGCTACAAGTAAAATAATAAATGGAATAGACCGGAAAATGTTTACAATTGGATTAACGATTGAAAAGATTAATTTATTCTCTAAAATATGCCCTTTTCTAGTGACTACTAATGTAACCCCTAATATAAATCCTAATATCGCTCCAAAAAAGAGAGCAATACTAACCATGTACAACGTTTCCCAAATTGCTTCGATTAAAATTTGTTTGTTTACTTCCATGTCCTTTAACCTCCTTTACATTTACTGTGTCACTTTGAATAAAATTAATTGTTTTTTGAACTTCACGTGGATCCCCTATTACTTCCACAATCAGATTTCCAAATGGAATACTTTGTAGTTCTGTAATACTTCCAAAAAGAATGTTCACATCAACATTAAACTTTTTAGCAACTTGGGAAATAATTGGTTGACCGGAACTCACTCCTACAAAATCGACTTTTAGAATATGACTTCTGCCATTATTGACTTCCATCAAACGATAGACGGATTGTGGTATTTCATCATGTACAACAGAACTTACAAAATTGCGTGTCGTTTCTGTTTGTGGATTTGAAAAAACATCAAGGATATTCCCTGTTTCAATTACTCGACCGTTTTCCATTACGGCAATTCGATTACATATTTCTTTTATAACTTCCATTTCATGCGTAATGATTAGTATCGTAATTTTATATTCTTCATTCACTCGCTTTAAAAGCTGCAAAATAGATTTTGTTGTTTGCGGGTCCAAGGCGGATGTTGCTTCATCACAAAGTAATATGGATGGGTTGGTTACGAGTGCTCGTGCTATACCAACTCTTTGCTTTTGTCCCCCTGAAAGCTGATCTGGATAACTTTTTAATTTATCTTCTAAACCGACGAATTGGAGTACTTCCAATACTCTTTGCTCCACTTCTTTTTTCGTATGTTTACTTAGTAGAAGAGGCATTGCCACATTCTCAAATACTGTTTTCGAGTTTAATAGATTGAAATGCTGAAAAATCATGCCAATATTTTTCTTTTCTTCTCTCAGTTCTTTTTTAGAAATTTTTTGTAAGTTCTTCCCTTCAATCAATACTTCGCCAGAGGTAGGTGTTTCTAATAAATTTACCGTTCGTATTAAAGTACTCTTACCAGCTCCGCTAAAGCCAATTACTCCAAAAATATCTCCTTTATGGACAGTCAACTCTACATCTTCGAGTGCTGTTATTGTTCGTTTCCCCGTGAAGAATCTTTTAGAGACTTTTCGAAATTCAATCATTTAATTTCCTCCTTACTTTGGATATTACTATGTTAAAAAGAAGGCACTACAGCCCCTTCGTACTTCTCTAAGATGAATTCTCTTACTTTTTCCGTGGTTAATGCTGCGGCAACTTTTTGTATAGCATCGTCATTTTGGTTATCTTTTCTTGAAACCAAAATATTTACATATGGAGATTCATTTCCTTCGATGATTAGTGCATCTTCTAATGGTTTGAATCCTCCCTCTAATGCATAGTTTGTATTAATCGCAGCCACTTCCACATCATCCAGCGCCCTTACTAGTAACGGTCCATCAATATCAACAAACTCTAACTTCTTATCATTCTTCGTAATATCTTGAACTGTGTAAGAACCTTCCACATTCGTAGCGAGCTCAATTATTCCATTATCCGCAAATAACAGTAACGCTCGTGAAAAATTTACTGGATCATTTGGTACAGCAACTTTTGCTCCTTCTGCTAATTGAGTAATATCATCAATTTTCTTTGAATAAACACCGAACGGTTCTATATGCACTCCTTTTACATTCACAAGATCGATTCCACTATCCTTATTGACTTGTTCTAAAAATGGAGTGTGTTGAAAGTAGTTTGCATCTAAGTCACCATCAGCCGTTGATTGGTTTGTTTGAATACCGTCTTGTGTGATAACAATATCTAATTCGATACCTTCAGCTTTTAAATCATCTGAAATAAACTGTAATATTTCTGCATGAGGCGTCGTTGATGCACTTATTTTTAATTTAGTTAGTTCCTCACTACTTTTTGTATCACCAGTCCCACTAGAAGTCACTTCCTCATTTGAACCACAAGCTGCTAATAAAAAGACAATCAAAGATAAAATTGACCATGCCAACCATTTTTTCATCTACACTCTCTCCTTTTCTTTATCTTAGTAATTCAATTAAACATATTGTTATGCTTGGTATTAGATCAATAAAAAAACCCCTTTCAGATTATTAGACCTGAAGAGGTATGATAGGAAATCTAACCTCTTCTCATCTTTCGAATTAAATCGATGGAGTTAGCACAGTTTTGCAAATAGCAATCTGTTGCTGAAGCTTCATAGGGCCATTCCCTCTGCTTCTCTTGATAAGAAGAATTTCATATGAAATTTTATTTAACTATACAGAATGGAAAATGATAAGTCAATGCTTTTTATTTTAAAAAATAAAATATTGCGAATCTTATTTATTATAATGAGCAGTTTTACAGTAATAGGAACTAAAAAAAATGCAGACACTCACCTAATGAGTGTCTGCATAATTCACATTTTATGAATTTAACATTAAGTCTTCTGGATTTTCAAGAAGTTCTTTTACCATTTTTAAGAATCCAACAGAATCTTTGCCGTCAATTACACGGTGATCATAAGATAATGCTACATACATCATTGGACGAATTTGAATTTCATCGCCAACTGCAATCGGACGCTTTTGAATAGTATGCATTCCTAGGATACCAACTTGTGTACCGTTAAGAATTGGAGTTGAAAGTAATGAACCGAAAACTCCACCGTTTGTAATTGTAAATGAACCGCCAGACATATCAGAAAGGGCTAATTTGTTATCACGTGCTTTTTTAGCAAGTTCGCCAATATTTCCTTCGATTTCAGCAAAGTTTTTACGGTCTGCATCACGAACGATTGGCACTACTAAACCACCTTCTGTAGATACTGCAATACCAATATCATAGAAGTTGTTTTTCACAATATCAGTTCCATCGATTTGTGAGTTTACATAAGGATATTTTTTAAGGGCTGCAACTACAGCTTTTGTAAAGAATGACATAAATCCAAGGCGTACATCGTTTTGCTCAAAGAATTGGTCTTTTTTGCGTGAGCGTAATGCCATTACATTAGTCATATCGATTTCATTGAAAGTAGTTAACATCGCAGTGTTTTGTTTTACTTCTAGTAAACGAGAAGCAATTGTTTGACGACGACGAGACATTTTTTCACGAGTTGTACGACCATCATCTTCTTTTGGTGCAGAAGCGGCTGGTGCTGGCGCTGCTTTAGAAGGAGCTGGTGCAGAACCATGCGCAGCAACGTCTTGTACACGAACGCGTCCCATTGGATCTACTGGTGAGATTTCACTTAAGTTGATACCTTTTTCACGAGCTAGCTTACGAGCTGCTGGGCTAGCGATTGTGCGATCTTGCTCCGTTGAAGTTTCTTCTGCTACTGGTGTTGCTGGTGCTTGAGGAGCTTCAGGTGTAGCAGCTGCCTCTGTTGCTTTTGGTGCTGATGCTGCTGGTGCGCCTGATCCTGCCCCAACTACAGCAATAACTTGACCTACTTGAACTGTATCGCCTTCTCCTGCAAGTAATTCACTAACAACTCCTGCTTCTTCTGAAATTACTTCAACATTTACTTTATCAGTTTCAAGTTCAACGATGAACTCACCTTTTTCTACTGTTTCGCCCGGTTTTTTTAACCACTGTGCAATCGTACCTTCTGTAATCGATTCTGCTAATTCTGGAACAATAATTTCTGCCACTTGAATTTCCTCCTCTGATATATCCTAGCTTCACTTATAATTCATCTCAATTTCGCCTCGGCGTAATTGTGTCCAGAAAATCAATCTTTGGAACACATCCGCCGGAGGCTCTAAAATAATTCGTTGAGTGCTTTTAAACGACTAAATTATTTTAATGCTTCGTCAATGATTCGTGCTTGTTCAACTTTGTACGTATCTCCATCACCTTCAGCTGGACTTGAACGATGCACACGACCAACGTAAGTGATTTCTTTACCATCTGCTATTTCTAATAAGTACGGAAGGGCAAAATTCCATGAACCCATATTTTCAGGCTCTTCTTGCGCCCAAGCTAGTTGCTTCACATTAGGATAACGATCGACAATTGCTTGAATTTTTTCTGTTGGGAAAGGATATAGTTGTTCTACACGTACGATATGTAAGTGATCGAATCCTTCTCCATCTTTTACTTTGTCTGCAAGATCAATCGCTAGTTTACCGCTTGCAAAAATGATCTTCTCAACCTTTTTAGCGTCTTGGCCAAGACCTGGTTGTTCTACTACGGTTTCAAATTGACCCGAAGTTAGTTCTGCTACATCTGCTCCTACTAACGGGTGTCGTAACAAAGATTTTGGAGACACAATGATTAATGGACGAATTCCATCCTCTTTTAACATTTTAGCTTGTCTGCGTAAAATATGGAAATAGTTTGCCGAACTTGATAGATTGGCTACTGTCCAGTTATTTTCCGCTGCTAACTGTAGATAACGTTCTAAACGTGCACTTGAATGCTCTGCACCTTGACCTTCAGCAGCATGTGGTAATAACATAACAAGTCCTGATTTCAATCCCCATTTAGATCTTGCTGCACTGATAAAGTTATCGAACATCACTTGTGCCATATTCGCAAAATCTCCATATTGTGCTTCCCATATAGATAAAGAATTTGGATCTTCCAAATTGTAGCCAAATTCATAACCTAAAATAGCTGCTTCCGTTAATGGACTATTATGCACAACAAACGAAGCTTTCGCATCACTAACGGCATGAATTGGTGTTAATTCCGCCCCTGTTTTTTCATCGTGTAGCACTAAATGTCTATGAGAGAAAGTACCTCGCTGCGCATCTTGACCAGTTAAACGAATCGAGTTTCCATCTTGCAGAATCGTTGCGAAAGCAAGTGTTTCTGCATGACCCCAGTCGATTTTACCTTTTCCTTTAAAAGGTTCTTCACGTCGTTTTAAGATTTTTTCTAACTTTTTAAATGCAGTAAATTCAGCTGGCCAAGTAAGAAGCTCTTCATTGATTTTTGCGAGCTTGCTTTCCTCTACTCCAGTTTCTATTACAGGGAATCCATTTAATACTGCTTCCGGAATAACAATATCATGGGCAGTAGTTTGTGGAAGCTCTTTCACACGATCATATGCCTCTTGCATTCCACTGAAAATCGACTCATCTAAAGTAGTCACATCAGCAGTATCAATTAATTTTTCTTCTACTAATTGTGTTCCGTAAAGTTCTCGAACTGTTGGATGTTGGTGAACTTTATGATACATCGTTGGATTTGTTACTAAAGGCTCGTCCATTTCGTTATGTCCATAACGACGGTAACCTAATAAGTCAATCACGATATCTTTTTCAAACTTTTGACGATATTCATGAGCAAATTTCGCTACTGCAAGAACTGCTTCTGGATCATCTGCATTTACATGAATAATAGGTACTTCATATCCTTTTGCTGGATCAGAAGAATATTGTGTCGAACGGGAATCGTAATGTTCGGTTGTAAAACCAATCATATTATTTGCGATAATATGTATAGATCCTCCTGTTTGGAATCCTCGTATTCTGCTGTAATTCAATACTTCTGTTACAACACCTTGGCCAGGAAAAGCTGCATCACCATGTATTAAAATAGCAAATGCCGCATTTTTATCTTGAACAGGGTATCCTGCTGTGTCTGTTGTTTCTTGTGCTGCACGAGTTTGACCAGTAACAATAGGACTTACCACTTCTAAATGAGATGGGTTGTATGCCAATTTTAATGTTAGACCGGATGGTGAACGGAATGTCGCACCTTTGTGGTACTTCACATCTCCATACCAACCTTCTGACATTTCTAAGGAACCATCTTTCGGTAAAAATGACTCACTAGGTACATGTGCAAACTCCGCAAACATCATTTCATATGGCTTTTGTAAAACATGTGTTAATACATTTAATCTTCCACGGTGTGCCATACCGATATTTACTTGTTTTGTATTTGTTTTATTGGATTGACGTACTAATTCGTCCATTAGGACAACTAACGTATCTAACCCTTCAATGGAAAAACGTTTCGCACCTACAAATGTGCGGTGGATAAATTTCTCAAAACCTTCTATTTGCGTTAAACGCTTAAGTAATGCTTTTTTGTCATCTGCTGAGAGTTTTTCTAAAACAGCACCTTTTTCAATTTTTTCTTGTAACCATAATCTTTCTTCTGAATTTACAATATGTGCAATTTCAAAAGCTATCTTGTTTGAGTAAGCAGCTTTTAAATGATCAATTGCTTGTAAACCATTAGTAATATTACTTGGAGCATTCGTTAATAAAAATGAAACTGGAACTTCACGTAAATCTTGATCTGTTAAACCATATGTTTTCGGATCAATTTTAGGGTCTTCTTTTGGGCCATCATTTAATGGATAAATATCCGCTGTTAAATGTCCATGTGCACGAATTGCATCTGCAAGTTGGATTGCACGAATAACTTTTTCAAAATTATTTGGCGCAACTAAGGATGTAGTAACATTTGCACTGGATGTAGTAGATGCAATCGTTGGTGCACCATACTGTTGAAATAAACTTACTAATTCGCTGTCCACTTCGTCCGGAGACTGTAGAAATAAATCATACTGCTCCATCACATAACCAAGGTTAGGACCCGAAAAAGCTGACCAAGGTGTTTGATTGTTCGACATTTAGAAAAACCTCCAACATTTTGTGCCTTCTAGGCTTTGATGAAAAATAACATAAAAAAATTTAGTAGAATAAAATCGAATGTAAACTTTTTGTGTCCAACACAAAATGTTCACATTTATAGTTTACCACTCTTTCAAAAGGACTGAAAGTATAGTTTGAAAGAACAATTTTTCCATATCCATCTTACTACTCTAGGAAAAAAATACAATGCTTTTTTTCAAATTAAATAAGAATTTGAACTATATATTTTTTTGGACAATTGTATTATTCCTCCTTTTCCAATTTAGAGAAAATAATGTTAAATTTTGTACATTCATTTTCTACGCTCTCTACCTGTATATCCCCTTCGTATTCGGAAATTAAACGCTTTACAATACTAAGTCCTAAACCAGTTCCTCCTTTTGTTTTCGTCCTTGCTTCATCCACAACAAAAAAGCGATCAAATATTTTAGGTAGCAAAGCAGCTGGAATACCAATCCCGTTGTCTTCGATAGATAGAATGGTTTGGGTATCGTTTTGCGTTACTTGTATGGCAATTTTCGGTCGATTGACGTTGTACTTAATCGCATTATCAATGAGATTTCCTATTATTTGTTCTAAAGCAGTTGTTGGTATCGGTAGTTTTACATTGTTGTTACCATTAAAACTGATTTCTACGGTTGGTGATAGAATGCGGTACTTCTGCTGTAAATCATAAACTACTGCCGAAATTATCGTTTCTTTTTGTTCATAGGAATGTTCCCTTTTTGCAAGTTTAAGCATTTCTTCTATTAAGAGTTTCATTCTTTGTACTTCTGTTAAAGAGATTTGCAAGGAATCATCTAACACATCCTTATCTTCTTTGCCCCAACGATTCAATAAAGACAAATGCCCTTCTACCACTTGTATCGGTGTTCTTAATTCATGCGACACATTATGAATAAATTCATCTTGTCTAGTAATCGTTTCTGAAACTTCATTCATCAGTTGTTTATAAATCGTTAAAAGTTCTCCGATTTCATCATTGGTAGCATATTGAAAACGGACTTCTTTGGAGAACTTTGTCCGTTTTGCTTCTTGCATTTCACTTCGTAATTCTTTTAAAGGTTTTAGTAAAATGGAAGACAATGAGTAACCAATCAATGCCGAAATAACGAGTGCAATTAACGTAAAAATAACCATAGCTATAAAAATATAACGCATTAACTGTGAAAAATTTTCAAGACTATGGGAAATTTCCACATACCCTTTAAATAACCCGAAATCTGTTTCCGACACTTTATGAAGAAGCAGTTGATTATTTAGTTTATCTTTTTGAAAGTCGGTCGTTAATGTTGGTGAAAAATTCGGAAATGGACTTGCATCATTTATGCGTAAAACTTCAATTCCATCTGCATTTAAAATGCGAACAGACTGTTTTTGGTTGACAAGTTGATTTAGCAATGTTTTATTTCGCTGGATATCTTGGATAGAGATGATCGGTCCTTTTGATTCGAAAAAGTTAACGACTTCATGCAATGTATTCTGTGCAGTCTTCTCTTCCGAAATAAGTAACCAATTGTACAGAGAAAAGAACAAAATAAGGCACATCATAAAAAAACTCAAAAAAATCGAAAGACCGGACGCATATGTCCATTTTCGTTGCAATGTCCAGTTTCTCATGTGCGCATCACATATCCTACCCCTCGAACAGTTTCAATGAGCGCAGCAATCTCATCTGGTAGCTTTTTTCTCAAATGCCGTATGTACACATCTACTACATTTGTCTCAACTTCAGTTTCATAGCCCCATACTTTTTCTAAAATAACGTCTCGTGTTAAGACAATATTATTATTTTCCATAAAGTAAACGAGTAAATCATATTCCGTCTTCGTCAGCAAAATTTCTTTTTCCTGGTAAAATACTTGATGTGCTTTTTGGTCAATGGAAAGATGATGAATAGTCAAGTCATCGTCAACTGCTTGTGGACGTTCCACTCGTCTTAAAATAGCACGAATTCTCGCTAATAATTCTTCGATTGCAAACGGCTTTACAACATAATCATCTGCACCGGCTTCCAAACCGGAAACTCGGTCGATAATGGCATCTCTTGCCGTTATTAAAATAATGGGAGTTTCTTTTTTCCCACGAACTCTTCTACAAATTTCTAGGCCATTCAAATTAGGCAACATAACGTCTATTAACATCAAGTCATAGTCATTTTCTAATGCAAGTGTTGCCCCTTCCCTGCCATCATGGGAAACCGTCACAATAAAATTTTCATGCTTTAATTCTAACTCTACAAATTTAGCGATATTTATCTCATCTTCTATGAGTAAAATATGTCGTTTCACAATACACAAATCCTTTCAAAAAATACCGTTCATACTAGGAATGAACGGTACTCGCATATACATAATTATTTTTACCAAGTTTCTTCGCCTCATACAATGCCATGTCCGCATTTTCTAGTAGTTCATTTGCAGTTGGTCCATCATTGGGAAAGATAGAAATGCCAATAGAAATGGTTGGTGAAAAATGATTGTTTTCAATCGTCCACCCTTTTTTAAAAGTATGTTGGATAGACTGAATAATCGATTCGAGCTTCACGCTTTTCCCATCTATATAATCATGAATCTGTTCCACTACAATGATAAATTCATCTCCGCCAAACCGATATATTTGAATGTCTTGTTGGACACTTTCTTTTAATTTCTCTGCAAACTGTTTTAAAAAACGATCCCCCATATCATGTCCAAACTGATCGTTTATTTCTTTAAAATTATCACCATCTATAAATAGTAACCCAATATTCGCGTCATCTACCGAAACTTTTTGTGTAGCTTCGATCATATTTTCGTTGAACATTCGTCTGTTTGGTAAACCTGTCAAACTATCATGGAACGCTAAAAATTTCAGCTGATCCTCTAAGGCACGTTTTTCGGTATTTTCTCTTGATACAAAAACAAACCACTTTTCTTCTTCATCATCCACCGTACTTTGCACGGTAGTAATCGTTGTGTCTGTCCATATAGTGGACCCATCTTTCGTTTTTAAAAGCAGCTCTGTGCGTATTTTGTTCTTATCTTCCTGAGCTGAAAATATTTCAACATCTCCCCAAAAAGCAGAAGACCCTTTGGCGATTAACTGTAAATAATAAGTTCCCAGCAATTCTTCTTTTTCATATTTCAAAATAGTTTCGTGACTCGGAGAAGAATACAGTAAAAAGCCATTTTCATCTGTAATAGCGATTAAATCATTAGAATGTTCTGTAATCAATTTGAATGAGCGTTCAATGTTCCGTAGTTCGGTCATGATTCGCTTTTTTTCAGTATTATCAAATTGAATGGTTAAATATTTCTCAATAATACCATTTTCATTAGAAATTGGTATTATTGTCGCGTCTACCCAATAGAAAGAACCGTATTTGGTACGATTACGTATTTGCCCTCGCCAAATTTCTCCTTTTTGAATCGTTTCCCATAATTGTTCAAAAAAATTCTTTTCATGAAAATGAGAGTTAATCATCCAAAATGATTTTCCAATTAACTCCTCTTTATTAAACTGAGAAGTCTTTTCGAACAATTCATTTACCATTACAATGATACCCTCTTCATTCGTCATAGCGACCAGTGCCGCATCATTTACTCCTTTTCGATAGCTTTCTAATATATAAGTAGAATCTTGCATTTCTTTTGTTTTAATTACTTCTTTTGTAGTTGCTAAAATATATATATTCTCTTCATCAAATATAGGAATTACTGTAGTTTCATTCACAGATGTGGCACCTTTTATACAGTGATGATCCTGGTAAGAAACTGACTGTTTAAGCATAGTCGCTCTATTGTAATGACAGAAAATCAATTTACAATGAAAATCACTAAAGCACTGCTCTAATCGCTTGCCCTGTGGGTTTTCAGTAAAGATTTCTTCCGCCTTTTTATTAATATATTCATAAATAAATGTATTTCCTTCTTTACGCATAAAAAACACATATTCGTCTACTAAATCATATAATAAATGGAATTGTTTTTGCGTAATAATTGGGTAAGACATATTCTTAAACAAACTCCTATCACATTATGTTCTTGTATCCTATAATCATATGTATTTCAAGTAAAACATACAAGTATTTAGTGTTTATTCTTTACAAAGATTTAATAAATTTGACAAGATTTAAGACTATGCAAAACGATGAAAACAAAGTATATTATTAATGCAAATAATTTTATAAGGCAAAGTTCACTTTGCCGAGGGAAGGCAAATGGTGCGCCACCAGTTTTGAGCTGGTCCTAGTAGGTTCGATTCCTACCCCGAAATTTTTTATGCAATTCGAAATGAAAAATTTCTGGGACCTAGGATGACTATGCTCATTTTTTTGGGTTCTTTAGGGGGCGCTTTTTTTGATAAAAAAACGAGATTTGCATGAATGTACTTCTCTGTATGAATTGATGTCGGATCCGACTGTACTGCCTTATGTACGCCATAAAGCATATTCAGTCGATGAATATTGGTTTTCAACAAAACAATTAATGGAAGAAGAGGAAGCTGGTACCGTTATCTCTCGAACGATTATAAGTGATTTCGGTCAACCAATCGGTACCATTAATTTATTTGATATTGAAGATGGAGCTGGGTTTTTAGGCACATGGATTGGCACTCAATTCCAAGGACTTGGCTATAATAAGAAAGCAAAAGAACAATTTCTAGAGGAGTTATTTTTCGAGCTAGATATTCACACTGTATTTTTGCGTATTCGCAAAACGAATCCAAAGAGTATTCGGGCAGCGGAAAAACTTCCTTACACGATTAAAGCAAACGAATCACATCCTTCTATTTATGCAGAGATTAACAAAAACCAAGAAGTATATGATTTGTACTATATTCCAAAAGATTTATTCCATTTAGTGATGATGCAACAAAACGATGCAGAAGAACAAGCGATGTAATAATAAACTCCCTCCAAATAACTGATTTGACGGGAGTTCTTTATTTTTTAATTGTATGTTTGCGGTTCGTTTTTGACGAAATGATTATAACATAATTACCGTGAGATAGATGGAGCAGGACTGAGCAGCCAAAATTGCATCTTTGGCTGCTTTTATCTGTATAGGAAAGTGACTTTTCTTTTGTTCTCAAAAACTTTGCCTCGAGATAGTAAATAGGAATTTTAAAGAATTGAAACGCATAATAGGGATACTGTTTCTTAGAGCGTTCTATTAGGTGACCGCTGTGATTTTCGCTGCAGGACGGACGCTTTCCGTGGGGTGAGTGATAAGCCTTCACCGCCGCGCCTACGCACGTACGTTGTGAAGTCTCATCTTACTCACTTGATCCCTTCGGAGTCGCCGTCCTGCAGCGAAAATCGATGGAAAATACTTACTAATCGGAGTGAAACATTTACAATAAATGGTGTATCGCGACAATACACACCACGAAAGCGACAACAATCGTCTAGCAGATGCTTACCTCCAAGTTCTGCGGGCTTTACGCCGCACATTCCTTAGAATATGTCGAAATCATCATCGTCTCACTACAAGTAAACTTGTTGTTATAAGAATTAGTTGCTCACGCAAGCAATTTAGTAGCTTTCACGCCATTTTTAGTTGCTTTCGGAGTAGATTTAGTAGCTTTCAACGATCGATTAGTTGCCCTATACCATTTACTGGATTTGCTTCATTAGAAAACTGCGTAAAATTTTGTTTTTTAGCATTCCTTGCGACACATTATCTCTATACCATGCTCAAAACTATAAATCTTTAACTTATGTTTTATTAAAAGGTACCCACATGCCAAAATTTCTATCTTTTCCTAGGCAAAAAAAAATGTGTAGGGATGCGACTTTGTCGCATCCCTACACATCAAGAAATCTCGATAATGGTGTGGAACTCGCTTTCGTTCAAAACACTCTAAAAGCATCTATACATTTAATGCCTTGTGTCTTATTTTTTATACGTTAGTAGCAACTCGGTAAATTGGTCTGGTGTTTTAGAAGAATCTGCATTAAACTGTTTATCAATGATTCCCTCTTTGTATGTAACTAAATCACCGAGAGTCTCCATGAAGCTAGTTGTTGTTAATTTTTCCTCCTCAATTACAAGGGCATATCCTTTTTCTTCGAAGAAATTGGCATTTAACACTTGATCTCCTCGACTCGCATGAATCGATAATGGGATTAACAACATTGGTTTTTTTAACTCTAAAAACTCAAATATAGAATTTGACCCAGCACGACTTATTACATAATTGGATATTTTCAATAAATGAGGCAACTCATCAGTAACATACTCAAATGCAATATAATTTGGCTTTCCTGTTAAAGTTGTATCTAAATTTCCTTTTCCACATAAATGGATAATTTGAAATTTACTCGTAAGAGCATCTATGTTCTCTTTAATCACTTCATTAATCTTGGCAGATCCTTGACTTCCACCCATTACGATGATTGTTTCTTTATTGGCTTCAAAACCAGTTAATTTTTCTGCAATTTGTTCGTTGCCTAAAAACAAATCTGGTCGGATAATTGCACCGATAGAAGAAGCTTTTTCTTTTGGTAAGTATTTCAATGTTTCTTCAAACACAGTAAAAATATGTTCTGCAAAAGAAGAAGCGATTTTATTCGCAAGACCAGGAGTGATATCCGATTCGTGTATTACTACAGGGATATTCGCGAGTTTTGCAGCAATAGCTACTGGAACGGATACGAATCCTCCTTTTGAAAAAACGAGGGAAGGTTTTACTTTTTTTAATATTGTTAAAGCTTGTAATGTACCATACAAAACTTTGAAAGGATCCGAAAAGTTTTTCATCGAAAAATATCTTCGAAGTTTCCCGTTAGAAATCGGATGATAAGGGATAGTCGGAAAGCTTTCTCCAATAATGGTACGCTCAATTCCATCATGGGAGCCTATATAATGGATTTTATATCCTTTTTTTATTAGTTCGGGAATAATTGCTTCATTCAGCGAAACATGGCCGGCAGTTCCCCCACCCGTTAATACAATTGTGTTATTATTCATTCATAATCTCCTAACTATTTTAAAACTTAAAGGATGTATGCCAAAATGCATGAAACGAAATCACTACCCGAAAAAAGCAAATATATGATTAAAATTGTAGTACCTATTTTAATCACACAAGTTGCACTTTATTTAATGACCTTTTTTGATATATTAATGACAAGTAAATATAGTATTGATCATCTAGCAGGTGTTTCTATTGGATCCTCCATTTGGGTTCCTGTCTATACCGGGTTAACTGGTATATTAATAGGAATTACGCCCATTGTAGCACAATTTATCGGTGCAAAAAAGAAGGAAGATGTACGTACCTTTGTGCAACAAGGTTTTTATATTGCTATTTTACTAGCATTTATTGTTTTTCTAGGTATTTTGCTTTTGATTGACCCTGTATTAAACTTAATCCCTCTTGAAGATAGTGTACGCTTAGTTGCCAAGAAATATTTGTATATGATGAGTATTGGTCTAATTCCTTTGTTTTTATATAGCGTACTTCGTTCCTTTATCGATGCTTTAGGCAAAACAAGAGTATCTATGGTAATCACTTTACTATCTGCACCGATTAATATAGCTTTAAATTATGTTTTTATCTATGGTAAATTTGGTTTTCCAGCACTTGGAGGAGTTGGTGCAGGGCTTGGTTCCTCGATAACGTATTGGCTAATTCTTTTCATAGCCATTGGTATTGTTTATAAAAATAAGCCTTTTGCGGAATTAGCGATTTTTAGGCACTGGAGTAAACCATCCTTCGCCAAAATAGGAACCCTAACGAAAATCGGAATTCCGATTGGATTGTCTCTATTTGCAGAAACGACCATTTTTTCTGCCGTAACTATCTTGATGAGTGCATATTCAACCGAAGTTATTTCAGCACATCAAATAGCCATGAACTTTACGTCTTTGTTGTATATGATCCCTCTTAGTATTTCCATGGGGGCTACAATTCTTGTAGGGCACGAAATTGGAGCAAAACGATTTAATGATGCCAAAATATATAGTTGGTTAAGCGTAGGAACAGCTGTATTTTTCAGTTTTATCTCTTCTACGATTCTATTCATATTCCGAGAACCAATCGCATCTATTTACACAGACGATCAGCATGTAATTGCGCTTACTGTTCAGTTTTTCTTGTTTGCGGCGCTTTTCCAGTTATCTGATGCCATACAAGCACCAGTACAAGGGGCATTACGTGGATATAAAGATGTGACGATTACGTTTATCATGGCGATTATTTCGTATTGGATTATCGGACTGCCAACAGGCTATATTTTAGCTAATTATACTTCTTTTGAACGTTTTGGTTACTGGATCGGACTTATCGTTGGATTAACAGTTGGTGCCATTACACTTGGTATTAGGCTGGTCCATTTGCAAAAAAAATTAGCAAAAAACGACGCAGAATAATTTGCGTCGTTTTTTTAATCCAAAATTCCTGTGTCTGTAATTTTAACTTGTACTGTTGGTGTGATTGTTAGAGTCGGATATATTTCATTCCATTTCCCTTCTTGAAATAGTTTTGGGTGGAATGCTCTCGCAATTCTACCTAAGCCAAGTGCATCTGAATTAGCATCTAGGAGAATTTTTATATTACTCTCCATTTGGGAAGTTATTTTCTCTTCTAAAGATTTCTCTAATTTTAAGCGTGTATTTTTATCTTTAAAATTATTTTTATAATACTCCATTATAGAAACTTTCAATTGATAATCGAGCCCAATAGTCTCTCCATCCCAATGCATTTTACGTTTTACCTTTTTTATACTGATGGTTAGTGGAATTTTCTCTTCCATGTAAGTGATATAGGCATATTTATTAAGATCATCTCTCATCACATTTAGAATGATGGATTCATCTATATTAAGTATTTCACCTGTGAAATTACCGCTGTCAAATAAAGCTAATCCGACTAGTTCTGGAACATCATTTTCACTCGATATTTTCAAATATGGTAACACTAAATCAATTCCTTCATCCAATAAAATGGAACAAGCCAATTGCAAATCGGTATGTGGTACAACTGATTTTAAAGTGAATCCTTCTAAAAGCATAGGGTAATAATCATTTACCTCTACACTTATTTTCTGTCCATATTGAATAAATGGTTCCGCACTACCCTCTGTTATAATAAGCATAGCATTTAATCGATTTCTAGCGTTTCGATAGTACAAATCCAATAAACTATATAAATCTTTCTCTGCTAATTGATCAGAAATTAAAATGCTTCCTAGCTTAGATAAGTCGACCCCTTCATTCACTTGTGTATCAATTTTCTGTCTTACCTCCTCAACAGACTGTCCTTCTGCCATAAGTAGGTTAAAGTTGCTCATATTTTGCTGTTTCCCCGGTATGCCAAAATAGCCTGTCAGACTACCAAGTTCCCCATCAAACCCTATCATCGGTACAATTGCAATATTTTTGTTCAGACGCTCGTCCCAACATCCACTAAGAAACACAACACAACATAAAATACTAATTACTTTTTTCACGTAAAGCTTTCCTCCATCCTTTGAACATGATGAATAACGGAAATAACAAACCAAAGAATAAATGACCATATAATAAAACATCATGCGATTTTTTTACCACTTCACGAGAAATTAGAAATAGAGGCAAAATGATCAAGATAAGATGGATAACAATCGTAAATTTAATGCTCCGCTTATGCATCGATTTATAAAATTGAAGACCTAAGAACATGAACAAAGCAATCGAGATTATACTCCAAGTCATCCAAATATAAGTAAAGAACAAATCTAACCTTTGTAAAAATGTTATTTCTTGCGATTTAAGTAAGTACATAATAGTCACTGGTACAATTTTGATCTCTTCTAAGGCAAAAAACAATAATACATATAAGATGGTCAAAACAAAGAACAGAGTAAGTAGTGACTGATACAAAATAATTTTACGCGTGGTGATGGCTTGATGATCTTTCACAAATGGTCGAAGTAATAAATAAGCTTCTATCCCTACAAACGCATATAAAGTTTGACCTGCACCGTCCACCCATTGCTTTATGCTAATCTGGCCTATCGGAAAAAGATTAGTCCATATTAAATCCTTTGTAGATAAACTTAGCATAGCGAAAAACAAAAAAATGAATGGAATTAATATGATAGAAATATTAAAGATAACAGCATATTTACTAAGATTCGCATATAGGGAAATTAATACTAGTAAACCAATGACTATATAAGGTGGAGTTAAAGGAAAAGCCCACAACTGTAATATAAAATCAATATAAGCTAAAAAAATGACAACAACTGCATACCAGTAAAGCTGATACATCCATTTTTCTAATTTGTTTGGTTGAAAGTACATATAATATTTATTGAAAAGGATCAATATAAATATATGCAGAAAACTAACAATCGTAAAAACGATCCAAGCATTTTGCGCTGCAGCATTTATAACCCGTGATTGCACCGATATAAACACTGTTCCTGTCTGCAAAATAAATAAAAACAGAAAAAATTGTTTGTTGGAAATTGTCCATTTATCCATTTTTTTTCGGTCCTTTTTTACTGAAAAGATAAAATCCATTACGTTCTGGAATTTGCTTGTAATAAGGAAGTCTGAAAAAGATAGATTTAATCTTCTTCGGTTCGAACGGAACTAGTGGACTTAAATAAGGATGATTTAATGACTGTAAATTTAATAAATGGATAAACAAGATCAGTGATCCAATGACGATACCAAAAAAACCAAAAAGCGATGCTGCAACCATAAAAGGAAATCTTAATATGCGTATCGTCGTATTCATCTCAACAGACGGAACCACAAAACTTGCAAGCGCCGTAGAGGCTACAACAATGACCATCAAATTAGATGCAAGTCCTGCCGATACAATGGCATCTCCAATTACAAGCCCTCCTACAACACCGATTGTTTGACCAATAGGGCTAGGTAATCGAATACTTGCCTCTCGAATGAGTTCGATTAAAAGTTCTAATAACATTGCTTCAAATATAGGTCTAAACGGAACATTCGCAACAGAACTTCTAACTTGTTCCCCAAGATCAATCGGCATGATTTCAAAATGAAAACTAACGACCGCAATATAAAAGGCAGGCAAAAATATTGCCATAAAAAAACAAGCTAAGCGTACTAATCGATAAAATGTCCCGACTAAAACTCTCCCATTAAAATCATCCGGGGATTCATAAAAACTAAACAGATTAATGGGCGCTATAAGTACTGTTGGATCCGCATCAGAGATAATAGCAATTTTTCCTTCCATTAAATTGGCTACTACTCTGTCAGGCCGTTCCGTATTTATAAATTGAGGGAAAGGAGACCAAATAGAATCTTCTAAATAATCTTCTAGCTGTCCAGAACTATATATCATTTCAACATCTATTTTATCTAATCTATCCATTAAATTTTTTAGCGTTTCTTGATCCACTTTAGTCGTCAAGTATAGGATAGAAACCGGTGTATTTGACTTTGTTCCAATAATTCGTTTATCAATTCTCAATTCAGTAGATTTAAGTCTTTTTCGCAACAAATTTATATTAACCTCTGCATTTTCAACGAATGCTTCGTGCGCACCTCGGACGACATATTCGTTGGCAGGAGATTCCGGATTTCTAGATACAGTTTTGGGAAGTATAATTCGAATTAATTTATTCTCTCTCGGAAATATAAGTACAGTTTCACCTGAACAAACACTTTCTTTTAGTTGCTTCATTGTCCAATTACTTTCTTCTGTAAACGCAGTTAATCCCCATCCTACTTCTCCTGCTTCATAACGTTCTTGAATAATTCGTATTTGTTCCATGACAACTGGGGTATCAATCATTGTAGAATAATAACAGAGAATCACAGACTCATTTTTCCATGCCAGATCTTTGGCAACAAAATCAAATGTTTGAGAAAATTCTTCTTTTAAAATATCTGTAAGTTGAAGCATATACACACCCCCTCCTAGCGAAGTGTGTACAAAAACATAAAAAAGTAAACGACAAAAATGCTTATCAAAGATATACTTGATAAGCATTTTTGTCGTTTATAGAAACTTACTTTCCGATAAATTGTTGTGTCCAGTAATACCCACTATCAGATAATCCTACTCCGATATGTGTATAAGATGGATTCATAATATTTGCTCTGTGTCCTGGAGATTCCATCCACGCTTTTACAACTTCTGCTGCACTACGTTGACCCATGGCAATATTTTCAGCCGCTGATCTATACGTAACACCAAATGATTTCATTTGGTCAAATGGTGAACCGTATGTTGGACTCGTATGAGAGAAATAGTTTTTGTCTTTCATATCTTGTGATTTTGCTTGTGCTGATTGTGTAAGCTTTGCATCAATTTGTAACGCTTTTAGACCAGCTTTAGCACGTTCTTGGTTTGTTAAGTCTACAACTTGTTGGATAACAGAAGATACTTGTGTTGTTTCGTTATTTTCTTTTACCGGTTCCTTCACTACTGGTGGTGTTACTGGTGTAGCTGGAGTAGCTGGTTTTTCCGCTACTGGAGTTTTTTCTGTTTCAACTGGTTTTGTAACTACCGGTGTTTTTTCTGTTTTGGCCGTTTTTTCTACAACTGGCGTTTTTTCTGTTACTACTGGTTTTTTTACTACTGGTGCTTTTTCTTTTACTACTGGTTTCTTATACTCTTTCTCTTTCTTCGTAACGATAGATTTATGAGCTTCTTGTATTTCTTTTTGTATGATCGGTTGTAAAGCCGTTAATTGCTCATTGATGAGATTTTGAATCTCTTCGTTATTTCCATTGTTATTATACATTATTTTCATCGGAGACTGCCATTGATACATAACGGATGTATTTGCCTCGGAAGTAGTTTGTGAATTTCCAGTTGTCATAGATGCCTCAGCTGTATTAGTTGAAAGTAATAAGCCACCTGCAAGTAAACCAACCATGATAGAATGTGTTTTCTTCATTTTCATTTCCTCCTTCTTTTGTGCCCCCTTATTGTAAACACAAAATTAGAAGAGAAATTGGCATAAAATATTCCAGTAGGACCAGTTTTATCGAAAACACCATTAGAAAAGCCTTTTTCACACATGGTTATTGGATAACTTAACCACTATACTTAAATATTAGTTTCTATCTTCTGTTGACAGTTTTATATATTCTTCTTTATATACCTTCTCAAGCAATTCCTTTTTATCATCTGACAACGGGCTTTTACTAATTCTGTCGAAAGCTAATCCCAACTTTTTTTCTAGAGATAATCTTGCTCTTGGGTGTGTAAATTCATCTAATAACTCAGACTTTATCAATTCTCGTATTTGTTCTTGTGTTTGCAGTTCAGTAGTAAATCTACGTTCCTTATATAACAATCGAAATGCTTCAATCATTTTGTTCACTACCGATTATTTGAATTTTGTCCACTTGCTCCCCTATAAGAACAATTTGGGGTGGCATTTTCATATACTCGGGCAGCCATTGCACCATACCATATGCGTATTGGAACAGAAATGGATTTTTATGCCCTTTTAATGGAACATATCCTTTCATCCGATAAACTGTATCTGGTAGGCTACGAACCCATTCTTCAAAATCTTCCTGATGTACGTCTTCATGAAATGTATGTAATCTAGACGAGAGTGTTAGTTGTTTTCCAATTGCAGCTTCTTGGACCTCTTTGTCATGGAATGTTGCTTCCATATTCTTTAATAGTTTTATAGGAAGTTTGCTATTCGATGTTTGTATAATTGGTGCTTTCTCATTTAACGCTTGTATTTGCATCGTAACCGTTAAAACTTCCCCTTCCGTAAGTAAATCGATTTTATTGGCTACTATTAAATGGGCATGCTTTATTTGCTCTAAAAAGAGCATTCTCGTTTGTGGAGTCATTGTATCACGATCAAGCCATCTTTTACAATCTGCTACCGTAACAATTCCTTTCATATTTAACTTGCTAGCAAATAAAGGAGAAAAAACAGCATCCATTGCTTCCACAGGATGCGCAGCACCAGTTGTTTCAATTAATAACACATCAAAATCTTCGCCTTCAAGAAGCGTTTGGAGCTGGGCTTCCATTTTTTCAGAACCTGTGCAGCAAATACACCCTTCCAACATTTCCTTTAAAGGAATCTCCTCATCTACAGCTCTACTATCAAAAGGGAGCTTTCCTAGTTCGTTCATAATAACGGCAGGTTTTATCCCTTCAGCTTTAAATTGCTCAATTAGGTGAGATAAAAGTGAGGTTTTCCCACTCCCTAGAAACCCACTCAATAAATAAACATCCTTCATCATCCGTTTGCTCCTTTATACGTGTTGAAAAAGCTGACCAAGATGGCCAGCTTTTTTTATTTGTTTAATAGCTCTTTAACCACTTCAGTTGCTTTTTGCAATTGAGGATCATCATTCACAATCTTTTCTCGAATTTTTTCCATTAATACGTATGTAGAATCATCTACAAGTTTTCCGGTAATTTCAAGCTTGTTATCTGACTGGAATTTTTTCACCGCTGCCGTCATTTTGGCATCGAAATTGCCATTAATTTCACCAACTTCATAGCCAATAGCTTGAAGCATTTCTTTGGCATTTTGTACAGCTTCAGAAGATTGGTTTTCTTCCAAAGTTGTAGATGGATCGATCGGTGATAACATAGCATAACTTGGATATTCTACTTCGTAGTCAGGTACAATTCCTTTTTCATGAATCCAGTTTCCTTCTGGCGTTAACCATTTGGCTGTAGTAATTTTAATATTCGAGCCATCTGGTAAATCATTGACCGTTTGAACAGTCCCTTTACCAAAGGAAGTTAAACCTACTAATGGAACATTGGCAGATTCACTTAACGCACCTGCTAAAATTTCCGATGCAGAAGCACTTCCTTCATCGATTATTATACTTACTGGAACGTTTACTCGCTCTCCTGGAGTTGCAGGTGTGACAAGTTTATCTCCTTTATCTTCAATTTGAAGAATTGTTTTACCATCTTCGATAAATAAATTAGAAATATCGATTGCGGTGTCTAGACGTCCACCTGGATTTTGACGTACATCTAACACTAACGCTTTCATACCTTCACTTTTCATCTCATCAATGGCAGTGAGTAACTCCTCATACGTGTTAGTAGAAAAACTAGAAATAATGATATGTGCCACTTGATCGTCGACCATTTCAGCATAGACTGTCTCAATTGGTATTTCATCTCGTACAATTACGACATCCTTTGGAGCATTATCCCCACGTTTAATAGAAAGTGTTACTTCCGTTCCTTTGTTTCCTCGGATTAACAAAACGGCTTCGGAAGCACTATATCCTTGAATATCTTTCCCATCTACCGACATGATCTTATCATTCGGTAATACCCCTGCTTTTTCAGCGGGTGAATTTTTAATCGGAGATACTACTGTAATAATTCCATCACGTTCTTGGATTTCCGCACCAATTCCTTGAAAACTGGAAGAAATGCTTTCATTAAACTGTGCTGCTTCATTTTCGTTCATATAGTCCGAATATGGATCTTCTAAAGCATCAATCATTCCGTTAATGGCACCGTTGATAATCGCTTCTTCATCTATATCCTTATAGTACTCTGCTTCTAGTTTGTCATACGCCATGTATAACTTAGCAAACTCCGAGCGCTCAGATTTTGGAAGTATACGATCTCCTACTTGTTCTTTTCCCCAAGTCAAGTAAAGCATAGTAATTGCAACTGTTACGATAACTAGGGAGAAAATAGTTAAAAGAAAAACAAATGGTTTCATCTTAATGTAACGAGATGGCTTTGTTTCTTCTAAACATCTTGGTTCTTCATTGTTTTGCTGTTGTTCGTCCAAATTTTTCACCCTTTTCAAAAGTAGCTGTAAACCTTTAAAAAAAAGACTGCCATTTATGACAGTCTATTCTCACTTTAGTTCTCTTAGTCTTGGATTGCTGCTTCTAAAGCAACAACGATCATATCATTGAAAGTAGTTTGACGCTCTTCAGAAGAAGTTGCCTCACCAGTAATAATATGATCACTAACTGTTAATACAGATAGTGCTTGGCGTCCAAATTTAGCGGCTAATGTATATAATGCTGCTGTTTCCATTTCTACTGCAAGAACTCCGTGATCTGCCCATTTTTCATATTGAGCATTTTCGTTATAGAATAAATCTGCAGTAAATACGTTACCAACTTTTAAGTTTAAACCTGCTTCATTACCAACATTAAATGCTTTGTATAATAAATCAAAGTTTGCAGTTGGTGCAAAGTTTAGGTCATCTAAAAGTACTTTATTCAACGAAGAATCAGTCGAAGCACTTTGCGCAAGAATTACATCGCGAACTTTAACGTCTTTTTGGATAGCTCCACAAGTACCTACACGGATTAATTTTTGCACATCATAGTCATTCATTAACTCTTGAACATAAATAGAAATTGATGGGACTCCCATTCCTGTACCTTGAACAGAAATTCTTTTTCCTTTATATGTACCAGTATATCCAAACATGTTACGAACCTCGTTATACTGAACTACATCCTCAAAAAATGTTTCTGCGATATATTTCGCACGAAGCGGATCTCCTGGTAGTAAAATTGTATCCGCAATCTCACCTTTTTTTGCACTAATATGAATACTCATTTAAATAACCTCATTTCTATATATGTATCGGCTTAATAATACCGTTTTTTGGACCAAAATGCAACGAACAAGCTATTTATTTGCTTCTATATAATACTCCCAAAGCTCATCAAAAATGCTTGCAGTTAGATTCGGATGCGCCAATTCTTCAATGTACTCCGAAAGCGAGTGAAAAGAAGTTTCTGTTTTTGGAAAATCATGTTGTAAGAACATGCTTTCTGCAAATTGAGATTTTTTATCGTTCTTTTGTCCCCCACGATATTTCAATGCAAATAAATAAAAAGACTGTTTCAACTAGTTTATCCTCCTTTAGTCATAAGGTCATAGAAAATTCATAAAACTGTAGATAATATTACACAAAACAAGTAAACTAAATGATATCACTATGTTACATATCAAGAAGGGGTTGTTTTTTTTGGTAAAGGGTGCTTCAAATAAGAAGAAATCTGTGCAATGGTTTCAACAAAAAAGAAGGAAAAAGAACGATAATACGGCAAAGAAAAACACTTCTTTCTCCCTCTTTAAGAAAGGAAACAGAAAGGACAAAAGAACGATTACATCGTCTAAATCAACCATATTCCATTCCATTCGAGGAAGGGTCTTATTAATATTTTCCGTATTGATCATTATATTAGTTTCCATGCTTGTCCTAACTTCGACTAAAATGTCCTCGTCCCAACGAGCATTCGAAGATTTTACAAATGTAGATTTAAAAGAACAAATGATGGTCAATAAAATCGCGACTGAAATTGCACAACTCGCTAATGCCGAGCAAAGTTATGTAATCACAGGTAAAGCAAATTATAAAACAACTTATAGACAAAATAAAGATGCGATTGTCACCCACTTAAAAGAATTAAACAAGACTTATGAAAATCGGCCAGATGAACTGCAAAAAATACAGTCCATTGATCAATTCTTTATGACTTATCTACAATATTCAGAAAGAGTAATTGAGCTTAGAGATACACAAGGTATTGAAGCCGCTCAAAAAATTGTAAACGCTGGTAATGGTAAAACGGCTATGAGCTATGTAGATGTTCATATCGCTGCCATGAATGAATTATTAGCTAAAAATAATGCAGAGCAAATCGCGCTATTAAAGAAAGAAAATAATAACTCGCTTTATTTATTTGTTGGTTTAACCATTTTTTCAGTACTCTTAACATTATCATTCGGCATTTATCTTTTCTATTCGATTAAACGAAGCACATACTCTATCAATCGTTCGATATTAGAAATTGCACAAGCAGGTGGAGATTTAACAAGACGTGTGAAGATACGTACGAAAGATGAATTTTCAGAAATTGCTGAAAGCACAAATATTTTAATAGCTTCTATTTCCAACTTAGTTAAAAGAGTTAGTATGCTAACTGAAAATGTTTCGGCCAGCGGACAAGAGCTAATGGCTTCATCTGATGAAACTGCTGTAACGATTCAATCGATCGCGGACACAACAAATGAAATCGCTTCCGGTAGTGAACATACTATGCGCAGTATGACTGTTGCTATTCAGAAAATGAATTCTTTAGAAGAAGCAACAAGATACTTGAACAGCGATGCCCAATCGGTAAAAGAAGCAACAGATCAAATGATTGAAGCTGCTCGAAAAGGTAGCGAATCGGTTCAACACTCTTCTCAAGTCATGATGAACATTGAAGAAACAATGGCCAACACTTCTCAAACAGTAGAGGCACTAGGAACTAAATCATATGAAATTACATCGATTATTAAAACGATCACGGCTATAGCAGAACAAACGAATTTACTTGCTTTAAATGCTGCAATCGAGGCTGCTCGAGCAGGAGAGCATGGCAGGGGGTTTGCAGTAGTTGCAGATGAAGTACGAAAACTAGCTGAACAATCTCAAAACGCCGCAAAAGAAGTAACAGGAATTGTCACGTCTATTCAAACCGAAGTCGTTTCGATTGTGCAACAAAATCATGAAGGTGTGGAAAACGTGATTAAAGGCGTTGAAGTAGCAAACGAAACAAACGCTTCGCTAGAACAAATTATGAAACAAACAAATGATACGATTGCTATTATTGATAAGATGGTTGATCAAATCGGAGAAACACTTAACTTTAGCCAAGAGGTTGCAGCCTCTTTTGTGGAAGTTACACAAATTGCTGAAAATACAGCTTCCAATACAGAAACGTCGGCTGCTGCAGCAGAGCAAGGTTCCGCAGCAATGGAAGAAATCAATGCATCAGCGATTGAACTTTCTCATCAGGCTGACGAGTTAAGAAAAGTAGTAAATGAGTTTAAACTTTAAATGAAAAAAGGCACGGAAGAGAACTTTTCTCCTCCGTGCCTTTTAAAATTACTTAAAATAATTTCAAGTATTCTTCATAACCTTCTTCAACTAACTTATCTTTCGGTACAAAACGCATAGAAGCAGAATTTATACAATAACGAAGGCCCGTTTCTTCTTTTGGACCATCTGGGAATACATGTCCCAAATGAGAATTTGCCGTCTTACTTCTAACTTCCACTCGTCTCATTCCATGGCTATCATCAAATTTTTCCACTACTTCTTGCTCTTCAATCGGTCTAGTGAAGCTTGGCCAACCACAGCCTGCATCATATTTATCTTTTGAATGGAATAATGGCTTACCTGAAACAATATCAACATAAATTCCTTCGTCAAAATGTTTATCATATTCATTTTGGAATGGCGGTTCTGTTCCATTTTGTTGCGTAACATAATATTGCATTTCTGTCAGTTTTTCTTTCATTTGAATACCTCCTGCATTTTCTCTACAAATGCTGCTCTTCCAGAACCGACAAAGTATCGATGATAATGAGCTGGGTTTTTCTTATAATAGTCTTGGTGATAATCCTCTGCAGCGTAGAAATTAGTAGCTGGTAAAATTTTTGTAGCAACCGGCTTATTGAACTTACCGGAAGCATTCAATGCTGCCTTGGTGTTTTCCGCTTTTTCTCGTTGTTCCTCTGAATGATAAAAAATCGCCGTTTGATAAGAGGAACCCCGATCAAAAAATTGACCGTTGTCATCTGTCGGATCAATATTCATCCAAAAGATTTCTAATAACTGATCGTATGAAAATTTTTCTGGGTCAAATGTAATTTGCACTGCTTCAAAATGTCCCGTTGCATTTGAACAAACTTGCTCATATGTCGGATTTTCGACATGCCCTCCTGTATAGCCCGATTCCACTTTTTCTATTCCATCATATGAGTCAAAGGGCTTGACCATACACCAAAAACAACCTCCTGCAAAAGTAGCTTTCTCCATTTTTAGCACCTCATTTCGATGGTATAACTATTTCTAATGTTATAATATCTTCCTCTAAATTCAACTCTTTTGCTCGCACATGAATTCCAGAAGACATCGGAATATTCGATACCTGAATATGTACTTCCTTCTCTTTAGGCATAACAACTATCCACTCAGGTAAGTCAACCGAATCGCGTAATAATTTCAACACGTATTCTGGTTGAAGTTTCGCTTGACCTACCTCTAAGGAAGTTTGCTCTAACCTAATATTCCCGCCCTCTTCCACATACGGCTCAAAGTACATTTTAATAGGAAAATTAAGTGAGAAGATTGTCAGCTCGGAAGACAACACGATTTGATTCTCCACTGTAAGCTGTATCGGGAGTGGCTTGCCTTTCATCGCTTTGTTTAAATACGTATTTGCGATTCCTTGAAAATCTTCTTTCGTCGCATGCACCGTTAGAACATTGCCTCCCGGCGCAGCTTTTGGCATTTCCATTGGCATCGTGTCTGCTGGGGTCGTTACCCAGTATAGAAATGTTCCTATACTACCTAAAATAACGAACACCAACAAAAAAAATGCAATCTTCCATTTATTCATGTAAACAACTCCTCAAAACAACATTTCCCTATTTCGTTCATCAATTAAACCACAATCTTCTAAAGAATGAACTAAAGCTTCTCCAATTAGTTCATATCCCCTACTATTTGGATGAAAAAAGTCCGTATGATACACTAAATTCGCATTTGTTACGAAAAGTTGATCGATTGGGACAAAACAAGCATTTACATCACTATAGGCAATCGTTTCAATGCTCTTATTCCAATCTGCTAAAATCTCATCCAATTCACTTTTTTCATCAGTTACCGCAGTAATAGGATTATAAAGCCCAAGAAGAATAATAGGAGCGCTGCTATTAATCTCTCGAATTTCTTCTAAAATTTGATCATAGTTTTTTTCAAATTTCACTAATTCTTTTTCAAAAGCTTCTACACGGAGATCAAATAAATCTTTCTTCACTACTTTCATCATATCATTACCACCAATCGTTAGTGTAATAATATTGGCTTTTCGTAGCTGATGATCAATATCTCCGGCTTTTAGCATTTTTAAAAGTTGATCACTTCGACGTCCTCTTTTCGCAGTATTGGTTAAAACAACCTCTTCTATTCCTTTATACTGTGAAATTTCTTTTTGCAGTCGACCAATATAACCTGCTCCTTGTAGTTCATCCCCAACACCTTGTGTAAGGGAATCCCCAAGTCCAACAAGTTCAATCGTTCTTGGAAAAAAAGAAAAAGGAATGACATACTCTTCAAACAAAACGGCTTCTCTTTCGGAGAAATTCACTTCCTTCAGTTCACTAGAAGAACAAGCGGAAAGTAGGAATAAACATAATAAACTAACAATATATTTCATTCTAAACCCCTTTACGTATGATTAAAGGCAGGGAATTTTCTTTTCCCTGCCCTTTCACTATTCTGTCATATACATAAAACCAATAGCACCAGGACCTGTATGTGTACTAATTACAGGTGAAGTAAAAGAAAGGTGAATCTGGTTAAATCCAGTTTCTTCGATCAAATTCTTTAGAGGCGTGGCCATGGAAAATCCATTTGCATGGGAAATGCCAACTGCCTTCACAATTTTCCCTTTCGTATCTTGCATAAACTCGTTAAACAAATAATTAATCACCTGTTTGTGGCTCCGTACTTTCGCAACAGGTGTATATTCACCGTCTGCCAAACTTGCAATGGGTTTAATAGATAGCAAAGATCCTATCATTGCTTTTCCTTTCCCAATACGACCACCTTTAACTAAGTTTTCTAGCGTATCTACTACTACGAATAATTTTGTTTTGACACGGGTTTCTTCTACTTTTTGAATGATTTCTTCTACAGTTTTTCCTTGTTCAGCCATTTTAGCTGCTTCTTCGACTTGAAAACCTAAGGCAAAAGAAATAAATTGCGAATCAAAAACCGTGACATCAGATGTGGTCATTTCCGCCGCTGCTTGGGCAGACTTCACTGTCCCACTCATACTTCCTGTCATATGAATGGAAATAATTTGATCTCCATTTGCCCCTAACCTATCATACAGCTCTTTAAAAACACCAGCAGCTGGCTGTGATGATTTAGGTAATTCTTTGGATGAGGCCATTTTTTCTATAAACGCTTCTGGCTGTATGGTAACACCATCAATATACGATTCTCCGTCTATATGAATGGAAAGCGGTACAATATGAATATTATATTTTTCGATCAGTTCATTTGTTAAGTCTGCTGTCGAATCTGTTACGATATGTACTTTTGGCACTCTATCTCTTCCTTCCTCTACACGTTCTATTATAAGAAGAAGTACGGTTCCTTGTAAACTTATTTAACGCCCTATTATTACACTATATGAATAAATGAAGGATATTTGAACAATTACTTGGAATTTGTTCAAATATCCCAATCATTAATTATAGGCTTCCCTGTTTTTCATATACTAAATACACATAAGGAATCCCTTCGGCTGTTTCCATTTTCTCCGAAGTATCCACTAGAACCCATTCCTTACCATAGGGCGGGAAAAATGTATCCCCTTCAAACGATTGCTCAATAAACGTTACATATAAACGATCGGCAGTTGGTAAGATTGCTCGAAAAATCTGCTCTCCACCTATAATCATCACTTCTTCATGATAGCTTTTTGCTAATGCTACTGCATCGGCTAAATTCGTTACTACGTCTGCACCTTCTGCTTTGTAAGAAGCATTTCTTGTAATAATAATATTCTTTCGACCAGGTAATATACGACCAATGGATTCGAATGTTTTTCTCCCCATCACGATCGCTTTACCCATCGTTTTTTCTTTAAAATAAGCAAGATCCCCAGGTATATGCCAAGGCATTTTATTGTCTTGTCCAATTACCCGATTCGGATCATGTGCTACGATCAATGAAATCATCTTGTTTTCTCCCCTCTTTTAGACCGCTATAGGCGCTTTAATACTTGGATGTGGATCGTATCCTTCAATTTTTATATCTTCTATTTCATAATCAAAAATAGACGCTTTTTCATCCGATAAAGATAAAGTAGGTAATGATCGTGGTGTGCGAGCCAATTGCGTCTCCACTTGGTCCATATGATTGGCATACAAATGTGCATCTCCAAGCGTATGTACAAATTCACCGACTTCCAAATTACATTCTTTTGCGATGAGATGCGTTAAAAGAGCATAAGAAGCTATATTAAACGGTACACCTAAAAACACATCGGCACTTCGTTGGTATAACTGACAAGACAATTTCCCATTCGCTACATAAAACTGCATAAAGGCATGACAAGGAGGTAAAGCCATATCATCTACTTCTGCTGGATTCCAAGCAGTAATAATATGTCTTCGAGAATCCGGATTATGCTTAATCTGTTCGATTACTTTTTGTAATTGATCAATCGTTTCACCATTTTGCGCAGGCCAAGATCTCCACTGTCTTCCGTAAACGGGACCTAAATCGCCAAACTCCGCAGCAAATTGATCATCTTCTACTATTTTTGCACAGAAAATGTCCATTTGCTCATCCACAATTGCTTTGAAGTCAGGGTCATTTGCTGCGCGTACACCAAAATTCGTCATATCCGGACCTGTGTAATCATCACTTTTCACCCATTTTTCAAATGCCCAATCATCCCAAATATGATTATTTACTTCAATTAAGGACTTTACATTCGTATCCCCTTTGATAAACCATAACAATTCACTAACAACTAAGCGAAAAGCTGTTTTTTTCGTAGTAAGTAAGGGGAAACCTTCCACTAAATCAAACCGCATTTGGTAACCAAAAACACTTTTCGTCCCCGTTCCCGTGCGATCCCCTTTTTCGACACCATTTTCCATAATATGTTTACATAACGTTAAATATTGGTCCATTTGTATACCTCATTTTCATTTTCTATAGTTCCCTTTAGTATAACAAAAAATGCCCTCTAATAGAGAAGGCATTTTGGTTTGTTTTTAAGCTGGAGTATATTTTGAAAAAAGAAATGAGATTTCCTATATCTCTTTTTGTATATATATTATATAGTTATATTTACGCAAGTCTATATACATAGAAATACATTATTTTTTTCACTTTCACATTTCAAATGTCATAAAAACAAGGGAAGGAGGAGATAGCGATTTTGTAGTTTATAGCACCACGGATGATTTGGAAGCTAACACAATTTAAATTTGTAAAACAATTAAAGTGATATTTACTTGATTTTTTCTAACATCAGGAGGTAACAACACAATGGATGCTGCTTTTTTACTTATCGGTTTTTTCACTCTCTTATTTTCTTTAATATATTTAGTCATACATTTTTTACGTAAAATTAGAAATCGAAATCATTATCTATCCAAAAAGATTTTCTATTCTACTTTTGTAGGTGGATTGGTACTTTTTATCATTGGAAGCTCTCTCTCCGATACGGGAATTCAGAAACAACTGGATGACTCAATCGCCAAAAACACTGAATTGGTAGACCAAAATGAAAAGCTACAGTCGGATATAAAAAAATTAACAGTTACAAATGAAGAATTACAGCAGGAAAAAGATAAACTCTCTACCGATTTAGAACAAGTTACTTCTCAAATCGACACTGATAAGAAATTTGAATCTGAGAACAAAATTTTACAACAGCAAGTTGCAGAACTTACTGAAAATAAAACTTCACTTGAAACTCAAGTAAATGAGCTAAAAGATCAGTTAGCTGCTGAGAAGACAATTGCAGCAGCTAGTAGTTCATCAAATAGTTCTTCTAGTAATTCGAATGTATCCTCTACTAATATTTCTAGTGAAAAAGAATATTTTGCGAACTGCACTGAATTAAGAACTGTATATCCGTCAGGTGTTTCATCCGACCATCCTGCTTATCACTCCAAAATGGATCGCGATAAGGATGGATGGGCTTGTGAAAAATAAGAATTAGTAAGGTACTTATTCGAAAGAGTTATGTGAATCACACTATAAAAGCCTAAATTTTCTCTGTCAAAAGCGTGAATTTAGGCTTTTCTTACTTCATTTGTCAACTATTTGATTTTTAATATTATTTTCCCTTTGGCCCTTCCTGACTCCGCATATTCCATTGCTTTTTGAGCATCTTCAAATGGAATAACTTTATCAATTATCGGTTTGATATTACCAGTCTCAATAAAGTTCGAGATTATACTTAATTGTTCTCCACTTGGTTTCATAAACAAAAACGTATATTGAACATCGTGCTTCTTTTCAAGTTTTGTAAGTTTATTACTCGCTACTGAAAACAAGAAAGTTTTCAAAAATCCGGAACCATATTCTTTACCAAACCGGGCATTCGGTAAACCAGAAACGGAAACAATTTTCCCTCCGTTTTTTACCACTTGGAATGATTTTTCGAGTATATCTCCTCCAAGTGTATCAAATGTGGCATCCATGTTTTTCAGTATCTCCTCAAATTTTTCTGTCTTGTAATTGATAATTTCATCTGCGCCAAGGGATTTTACTAACTTCGCCCCAGCATCACTTGCCGTAGTTACAACAGTGGCACCCATTAATTTGGCCAGTTGAATAGCAAAGGTACCGACACCTCCAGATCCAGCATGAATTAAGATCTTTTGTCCTTTTTGTAATTGTAAAATGTCTACTAGGGCTTGATAGGTCGTTAGCCCAACGAGCGGGATCGATGCTGCTTCTTCAAAGCTCAAGTTTTTAGGTTTTAAGGCGATGTCATCTTCGTGAATAGCGATATATTCAGCAAAAGTACCGATTTTACTCTTACGTGGACGTGCATATATTTCGTCACCAACTTTAAAACGAGTCACTTTTGCGCCAACCTTTGCAACGACACCGGAAAAGTCATTGCCTAAGATAAGAGGCATTTTATAATTAACTAACATTTTCACTTTGCCATCCCGTATCTTAAAATCAACAGGATTAATACTAGCTGCATGAATTTCCGCGAGTACCTCATTTTCACCAATTTCAGGTGTGGGCATTTCTGCTAAACGCATTGGAACTTTCCCATACCTATCCATAACCATTGCTCTCATAGCCTATTCCCCCAAACAAAATATCTTTAGATTTCATTATTTCCATAGAAGTTCTGCATGAACTTATCAATATCCAACACAAGCGTTTTTAATAAACCTAATTCTGAATGTACATTAATATAATAAAAGTTTTTTGTCCCTTCCTTACGCATTAAAATAACACCAGCATCTCGTAAAACCTTCAGATGATGGGACACAGCAGGTCGAGAAAGATGTGTTTGCTTCGTGATTTCTCCCACTCGTAATCCTGTTTGACAATCCGTTCCCATTAGAACTAACAAGATCGATTGACGAGTTTCGTCACCGATTGCCAATAATACTTTTTGACAATTAATAAAATCTTCTTTAATCATATTTAGTTGGTCCTGTTTATTCATGTCAGTAAAAAACCTCCAATAATCAGTTCAATCGTTTAAGTTGATGAACCATATTGCCGAATACAACAATAAACTATTGTTCTGTTAGCTGCAATATTGAGAAAGCAAATCGAGACGAATGAATTTTAAACTGAAGCATTCCTAACTTTTAATGTTAACAACTTTAGTATTCCACCCGATCCATTAATAAAATCAACACTAGAGAAGGAATCTAAATGCCTTCTAAAAAAAAGAACTGAACTGATAATTGCTTTATTGCTATAGGTTCTAGATGCACAACATCCGGAGATGAAATCGAAATTCGAAAAATCTTGGGGTACAATTTGGGGTGCATGCTTAAATACATGATTTTTCGATAGACTAAATAATTACTTAAACAACGGCTTGATGTCAAAAAAATATTGGTATATTAATATTTCCCAATAAAAAAACACTCGTAATTTTTACGAGTGTTTAGGATAACCATTTAGGCGGTGTATTCTTCGACCAAAAAATTTCGCCTAATGCATAATGTTTGGAATAATTATCTTCAGCTAGGTGATAATGAAAATTGAAGTAATATCCATCTTGCGGTTTTTTGTCGGTTCTTACATGAAATCGAATGAAATCTTTTCTTGTGTGTTCATTGTAAATGTGAAATATTTTTTCGTGGTACTCCCCTGAAGGGTGTTCTGTAATCGATAGGTTTGCTGCTTTTTCGCTTTCTACTTTAGCTATGGTTGTGTCTATTACTTCTTGTATTCGAGGGAAAATGACATCGTCAAATTCATTTTGTATCACTGGTCCGATTCGATTGCCGAATTTTATGTATGCTTGCTCTCTAGCTGCTCTGGAAATCGTTTCACTTAAATTTGGTGAATCTAGTGAATCTATAATGGATACTTGATCAAATTCAAATTCACTTGTATTCGCATCCGAAGCAATGGATTTCGTCGGATTTTTGTTATCTAATAATTGCTCCCAAATTAGATGGTTAGGAGAGATAAGTCCAAATGTTAAGAAAGCGACCGTAATAATAATCGTCTTTTGCAACCACTTTTTCATTCTTTATCACCTTCAATTATGACCAAATTTATAAAGCTTCTTACTATTCGAAACGTTTTTACGAACAAAAGGTTTCTTCTTCTATGTATTCATTGTACAATAAAAAGTGTAGACATTCAGTAGCTTTTTTAAAGTAAGGAGGAAAGTCACTATGGACGCAGATTTAATCATTGGTATCGGCTTTTTATTTTTATTAGGATATTTAACGTCACTTAACTTTACAGACTAACAAAAAGCTGTCATCATTGACAGCTTTTTTAAATATCGATAATGCCATAATGAAACTTAGAAGTTAATCTCGTTAACTGCTTGAACTGATATTTATCAAACAGAGGTGATCGAAAATGAGCTTTTAGAACTACTCTTTTTTTGGCCACACGTTTCGCTTCTTCCACCCATTCATTAGACAAAGATTCATGCACTCCAGCTTCCCGAAGTGTTTGGAAATTGGACGATTCTTCTATCACTTCTTCAAACATAGGATCCATATAAACTACATCATAAGAATTAGCTTCCATTTCTTTTAAATAATCTACTGCATCTTGCTGGATGATATGGATACGCCGCATACTTTCTTGCAATTCCATGCTTTCTGTTTCATAGGATTTTAGTTCGCGCTCTACTACAAAAGCAATCATTGCATCTTTTTCACAAGCATCGACTACTCCTTTTTCTCCAACTGCAAATGAAGCTAGTATGCTATCCGAGCATAACCCTGCAGTTGTATCTAAAAAACGATCTCCTTCTTGTAAATTCAACGCTTCTAGTAGTAAGTCTTTTTCTCCATTTAATATTCGCTTCATCCGAAATGCTGCCGAATTTGGGTGAAAGAAAAAAGGAGAAGTAGAACCGTACACATACAGTTCCAATCTCTCCTTACTAACAACTAATACATTAGCCTGCTGCTCCTGTTGCAACTTCTGCATAGACTTCTTTTGACGTCTAACATAGGGCAAAGTTAGTTCACTAGCAATTTCTTTTGCCTTTTGAACAAATAAATCATTCGTTCGACCAGCTGTAGTTACAATTGTTTTCATGAAGAAACGATTTGTGTCAGAACACCAGACAGATGCTCTTTAATTGTTTCCATCGAATTGCTTTCAATTTGCTCGCGTGGAATGAAATAAGCCAATTGGTCATCTTTCCAAATCGCGATTGAAGGCGAACTTGGTGGTACTTCTTCAAAGTAACCTCTCATCGTTGCAGTTGCTTCTTGATCTTGCCCAGCAAATACAGTAACTAAGTTAGTAGGTTTCACTTCTAATTCTTCCACTGCCGCTATTACTGCTGGTCTTGCTAGTCCTGCTGCACAACCACATACGGAGTTTATAACGATTAGGGAAACTCCTTCTGCGTTTGCCATATGGTCCTGTACATCTTCTGGAGTTACTAATTCTTTAAATCCTGCATTTGTTAATTCACTTCTCATTGGTTTGACTATGCCCTGCATATACTCGTCGTAAGCGTTCATACTATCGCCTGCTTTCATTTATATTCACAAATCCTATTATAACAGGACTTGTATAGCATTTGCTATTATACTGTTTTCGTATATTTTCACGCCTTTTCAAAATTTTTGTGACTTTTTCGTGATTACTGTGACTTTTATGTAAAACCATAAATATTTTTGTTAAACATGTTTTACAAATATACACGGTAATATCACAAAATCACCAACCGCAAAGGTTGGTGATTTGTTCTTTCTATACAATACAAATTTTAATGAACAACATTTTCAGTCTGAACATTATTTACTACAACTAATAATTTCACTGCAGACATTCCAGCGATATTTTCAGCTAGAGCTATTGAACTGAAATAAGTTCAGTTATAGTTTCCCCATATGAATCAACAGTTTTGATTATACCAAAGTCAGGAGCAAGATAATCCCTTGTACCGTTTGAATATTTAATAATAACAACATTTTTAAATGTTCCAGCTTTTACGGTTATTGTACTCGTTGTGCTTTCAACCTCTAGATAATCAATAGCTTCTTCCCAATCTTCCGTGAAGTAACTATTTATCGTTTCTTTTCCTTCTATGAACGGATAAGTTAAATTAAAAAATATAAAATCGGATTCATTCATACCAAAACTAATACCACTACTATTTTCAGCATAGATGTATTCATATTCATTACTCACTGAAGTTAATTTAGTATATGATGATGGATCTGAAGAAGATTTAGTTACAATAAAAGACTGTGTTGTGTCGTCAATAAAATTTGGATAATACGTGAGTTTCAATCCTACTTTTGGAGCTAGGCCGCCTGTTACTCCTTTTAATAAAGCTAGTTTACTTTTTGATGGTGTTTCATATTTAACTTTAGAATTCTGCTGTATAAAACTGCCCCCACCTACACCATAAAGGCCACCTGAATTCCCTTTATAACTATAGACCCTAAATTCCTCACCTTTTTTCAAAGTACGAACAGCTGTGAGTGATTGATCAGCATTCAGTTTCACTAAATTTGTTGGTGTTAAAATTGTAACTTTACCGATTTGACCAAGTTTTAACTCAGTCTTCCCCCACATAACTTTCGAAGCTGCTTCAACTGTATTTACTTGAAAAGTAAATACTCCTAGAGCAAATATTGCAACTAAGACACTTTTGATAAATTTTGAATACATATGTCTTCTCCCCTTCCCAATTAAATTAATAGTACATTTTTGAAAAAATAATGTCTATATCCTTATTAAAAACAAACAAAAAAAGCTCCTCTGCTTCAACAGAGGAGCTGTAATTCATGAGATTCTGCGAAGGGATCTCACATCCTATAAAATTTCCTTCAATAGTATAATTTATACTGGTAATATTATCTTCTTGCATCCAACGTATTATTTTTTTCTTTAGCCCTCCAATATCTCTTGCAAGTGCTTGTCAGATGAATGAATTCGTTCTAAGCTGATCAGCAGCTATAACATCATCCAATGTTTTTAATAATTGAATTTACGAGAGCTTACCTCAAAATTCTTTTTAAGTATCAATAATGTTTTCATTCTAACAAGTTGCAAAATTAGCTTCATATAGATGTTCACATTATTTGTTACTATCTACATCCACTTCATATTTTTAGTTTCTGCAATTGTTTACCATTTTTCCCTTAAGACAACTATCAGCCAATAAATTGTATTAATTGTTGATTAAACTTGTCTTTTTCTTCCAAGAAAGGAGCATGACCACTGTATTGAAATGGGACAAGCTGTGAATTCTTTATTAACTTATTTGTTTCTTGCCCTTTATGAAACGGAACAACTTTGTCATGAATACCATGAATAATTAGTGTGGGAACTAATATTTTTCCAAGATCGCGGTACACATTCTCATCTCTTAATGTCATCATAATCGCTGCAGTGGACCAACCAGCAGCCTCTAATCCTAACTGAAAAAACCAATCAGATAATGGAATCGAAATATACTGGAAGAAGAAAATATCTGTTACTCCTCGGAGCATTTTAGGGCGATCATTAAGTGTTTCAGTAATGAAAGTATTTGCTACTTCTTCTTCCACACTAGACGGAGAAGCCGCGTCTATTAAGACCAGTTTTAATACTCCATAACCTTGATATCGAGCCATATATCGAATCGAGATTGCCCCTCCAGTTGAATGTCCAGCGAGTGTGAAATCGTTTAGCTGCAAGGCTCTTACTACTGTATGAACATCATCTGCCAATCTGTCAAAATTGTACCCACTGATTGGTTTATCCGAATTACCGAAGCCTCTCCAGTCAATGCCTATACATCGAAAACCCATTGCTGGAAGAACATTAAACTGATATTCAAACTGCTTATGACTTAAAGGCCATCCATGTATAAACAGTATTGTTTTCTTTCCCGCTGGATTGATATCCTCTACATATATTTTTACTCCTTGTTCTACTTCAACAAAGTATCCCATGCTATCCCTCCGATTACTCCAAGTGCTATTAACCTTAAGATACTCTTTTATGGATACAGAGGTGAATTCCTGTTCGTTGTTTCAACTTTGACGGTATAAGAAGTACAAAGGGTTGCACAATAATTGGTATTGTTCTATAGCAATATCTACTGATTGACCTGTAGCCACTTTATTTTTTATCTAAGATCAGCTTAATTCAAATAAATTATTTACAATGAATTCCCAAATTAAATCAAATTGAATACCAACTAAATCCCCTTAATCCAAGCCTCCAGATTCAATTTACCCAATACTTTCATATAGAGGTTACTTTTTGCTGTTGCGGTAGATATCAATTAGTTAATTGAATAAATCATTATATATTGGTGAATGCTTATGTAAAAAAGGAGAGTAATATAATGAAACTAGAGTTAACCATAAATGATTTTTATGTGGAAAGTCTGAACGAGATAGTTAAACAATTCAATGAATTTGTTCCGAAACATGCCTCCTATTCATACTCTACTCAAGATGTTATTGAGTTACTAATCATTAAGGAATATGTGAATTGTGAAATGCTACTTAATAGACCTTGAAAAGGGTCTATTTTTTCGTGTATTTATTAGTCTAAAAGCAAAACTTTCTATTCGTTTATAAGTCAAAAAAGAATATACGTTCTATTTTTCTTGTTCATTATCGATTAATAGACTATACTTAAATCAATACATATTGGGGGGAAATAAAATGCCGTCTAACGATTTAAAGTCTTCCGTTATACTGGTTGAATACAGTGATACTTTCGATGAACAACTATCCAACTACCATTTGCCTGAAGAGCAACTTCAATTTACCAGTATGCCTTTGGATAAAATTAAAAATCCTCAAGTTTCTAATAGTGCTAAACATGTATTAATACTTGAAAACAGTGTCCCCGTAGGTTATTTTGCTTTAGAAGATGGAGAAAAGCTTTTAAAGTACACCAATAACCCTGAAGCTCGTTTGCTGACAGCTTTCTCCATTGATTCAAAATATCAAGGAAAGGGATTGGCAAAGAACGGTCTTCAGTTATTACCTGATTTTGTTAGGAATAATCTTCTAGGAACTAACGAAGTAGTCCTCGGTGTTAATAAGAGGAATACGCCCGCTTATCATCTTTATTTACAAACAGGATTTGTAGATGAGAACGAATTTTATGAAGGTCCAAAAGGTCCTCAACATATTTTGCATTTGACAGTCTAAAAGAAGAGCTATTTAGCTCTTCTTTTGTTTGCTAGGATGTCAGCGCCACTGCCCATCAAGTTGATTTCATTCATTTCTCAGGGACATTTGCCCCAATGCTTTTTCAAATGATGAATAAGCTACTTAGTAACTGAAGAGCATGTCATATCACGCTTGCTATGCCTCCAGTGGTTTTTAATGATTTATTTAAAACCAAACAAATGAATTAGAATTACCTTTATTATTGTCATAAAAGGTACTATTCCAAATATAGGAGGTGTTCAATATGGGAGAAGCGGTTGGCGGATACGGAAACGGTTCAGGTTTCGCTTTACTTGTTGTTCTGTTTATTCTTTTGATTATTATCGGTGCAAGTTTCTTAGGTCGCGGTTACGGCGAAGGTTACTGCTGATGACAAAGAGCTTCATAATACAGTCTAAGACAGGTTTTACCTGTCTTTAACTTTTTATCAGGCAGCCTAGCCCGTCAGTGATTATTTAACTTTCACCACAGTCCTTGGATTGTCTGAATAGAACTTGCGAATTGCCATATTAAAGTCTGTGTATTGTTATGCCTTAGAACTTTACTCATGCCGTACTTTATACCCTGCACTAGTTTATCAAGATTGGGTTTCTTATTAGGCCATATTTGTCCTTCTATTGCTTAAGCAAGTTTCAATTTATTAGAGGATTTAGGTATCGATTTAAAAATATATACATAAAAACTTAATTCTGTCTCAATTAATGGCTGTGCCTGTTCTGCTTAAGTCATTTTTACAAAATGTTTAAAATCTCGTAATTTGATTGGAATAACTGCTCTAACGTGACTCTATATGAAGAAAATCTTGGTCGCCTTTGTTTATTGTTTTTTTTCATTGTTCATTTTCATAAACAACCTCAGGTATTTTCATTACCTTCCTCCAGTTGTTGCTCTCCAAGAGTTGCGATAAATCAGAAATTCTTTACCCTACAGTTCGGAGTACGTCACATTCACTAGGAAAATTGTTTATATATTTATTCACCAGCCAGTATATTGATCGTTGATGCCCTCTATTCGCTGATAGTTTCATAGATTTGCATGGCGAAATCTTTTGAATTAAGGCTATTTTCTAAAGTCGATTCCACGTGTTGCGTTCAGAAAATACACAATCCTTGTAAAAATATTTAGAGACCAAAGCGACTTTTTCTATATTACCAAAGGCAAATTCTCTACCTCTACATTCTATACACTTATCTTCTACAGGCTTATTTACCTCCTTTGGGCTATTTATTGACAACATCTACACTGGTTCCTAGAGCATTGGCATAACTACTACCATTGGAAAATGAAAATGTGACAATAACAGAGTAAAAGTTTATGGGTACTCGAAATGCACCTTTTCAACGGTGTTATACATTTAATGAATTTTATGTTGAGTTTTAATCTGCTTAATATCTAATATGAAAATAACTTATGTTCACTCTTTGTTTTCCCCAAACAGATATGTTATTGCTGACATATTCTAGAGGTAGTAGTAGAGGAGGTGATTAATTTGTCAAAAAACAATAACTGTGGTTGTGGAAATCGTTCGCTTCCAAGCGTTCGATTGAGAGGATGTATCTGTCCCCCTGGACCTCCAGGACCACCAGGAGGAGCATTAGCATTTGCGGATTTTTTTGCGTTGATGCCTCCTGATAATGCAGCAACTGTTGCGGCTGGGGGTGATGTGGATTTCCCGCAAGATGGACCTACTAGTGGGACGGATATTGTTCGAGCTACTGCAGATTCATTTACCTTGGCTGCAATTGGAACTTACCAAGTATTGTTTCAGGTGAGTGTTACAGAACCCGGCCAACTAATTTTAACTCTTAATAATATTGACCTACCCTACACAGTGGTCGGACGGGCAACGGGTACTTCGCAGATAGTAGGAACGGCTCTTGTAACTACGACAACCATGAATTCAGTACTTACTGTACGAAATCCTGCTGGCAACACCCCAGCACTAACCATCACCCCTTCTGCTGGAGGAGCAAGGTCAGTTTCAGCACACCTTGTTATCACCCGACTCCAATAGACTTAAAAATCAGTATAAGAAATCACACCTCTCAGAAAAATGAACTACACTCCAATTGTTAGGCACACTCTAAAAATTGGGGTGTTTTTTATGAATAAAATCTCTGAATAAGAAAAATCAGCTACTGTTCTGCGCTAATGAATCATATGTGCCAATGGCCAATTCACTTGGAATGGATAAAGTTGATTTTTGATGTACATGAAATATATTATGAATACCGCCTGTACTCGAAATGAGCTAGAAAACAGGTGTAAACAAGTAAAAGAAAAAGGGTCTCATATACTTTAATAATCTCCTTTAAAAAAACAAATAAAAACACCGTTCTTTTTTGAACGATGTTAATATACATTATTGACTATTTAATCTTGCTGTTCGGAAAGTTCTTCACTTAGGTTTGACTCATCTTCATCGACATCGTTACAACCGAATAACAAACCTACCGATAAAATACCAATCATTAGCGTAAAAATATGTCTTTTATGCTTTATCCAATTAATCCCTCCACTCTACTCTGAAGCTCGATCATGATTCCAACTGAGGAGGAGTGGAAATAGTAACACCATTACTTGGACAATTCCTTATAAGCTAAAGCCTTTAACGCTAGCATTTCTTCTTCTGTTAATTTACCTTCAATCTGATTTAAAAGGGCTTGCTTTTCTTCTTCTGTCATTCCATTTTTAGCTTTTGCTTGGATTTCTTGCAATTCGCTTATTTTAAACTTTTTAAGCAGCACTCTTGTTGCTTCTTCTTTTGTTTGAAATGGTAGCTGACTACTATCGACATTTTTTCCTTCTTCTATAAAAGCCTGTAATTGTGGGTCTTTCTGTATTTCTTCTTTGATATTGTCCAATTGTCCCCTATCTTCTAGTTCAACCGTTACTTTTTCCATTACTTGATCCGCAATTATTTTTGGTACGAAATAGTATGCAGCAAAACCAATAATTCCGACAATGAAAACGATACTAAAAAGTATTTTCAAAAATTTCAACTCACTTCCTCCTTCTACTGTATTTTTTGTTGGATAGTCTTTCTTTATTGTACACATAGAAAAAGCACCTTCCAAGGTGCTTAATAGGAAACTTCCTCTATTTTTTATTAATTTCTCTCCGTTAGCATCCTGTTATACGATTGCACAGCCACATTTACTGTAACAAATGAACCAATGAAAAATAATACTGTGCCTCCCAAGGTAAACAATCGAGCGATTAACGTGGTTCTTTCCTCATTAATAAGTGCTTGATTCATTTATTCACCCACCTCTCCATACTCATTATATTCGTTAGTTGCATAATAATGGTCCTTGTATGTTAGCAGTAGGTAGCCCCTATATAGTTTTACTACTTTTTCCTTTGATTTCAGATATTTTATAATCGATAAACGCTCCGATCACTCCGAGTGGTAGTCCTCCAGCAGATATAGAAAGCAGTACTGTAAACAAGTTGAAACTGTCCATTTTAAAATATAATAATAAAAGAATGGAGAGTGTTCCTAATATGGTGAACAAAATAGAAAAATAATATGTGATATGTACTTCATCTTTTATAGTAGCTTCTTTTTCGATGATTTCTTCGCGCATATTACTCCCCCGTTCTTTATAGCATCACTTATCCTTTTTATTATTTACCCATTACTCATTATTTAAACGCTTTAAATAGGAAAAGTAGTTGGAACATCAAGTCAAAAAACACCATTCAACTAAAAATGAATGATGTTGTTAATATGTGAAAGTAAGTAAAAAGTTGCTTAATTTTTTACCCAAAAACGCCAACATATTCTGTACAGTCCAATTGAAGGTTAATAAAAGTCCTTCATCCTTTTTAGAGTATAAATGAAAAATTCCCAGTTATTTATAGTCGAAGGGATACTTACATGCTCTTCAGGAGTATGCACCAAAAACATGTCTGGTCCGATGGAAACAGCATCTAATCCAGGAATTTTTTCAATAAATACCCCACATTCAATCCCGGCATGTACAGCAATTACCTCGATTTCTTTGCCATATTTCTCTTTATACGTCTCTTCAAATAATTGTTTCACTTTGGAGTCAGGATTGTATGGCCACTCCGGATAATCGGAATCGATTATAATGTCACACCCAAGTAATTGTGCAATCGATTTTGCTTGATGGACCATATAGGTTTTTATACTTTTGACTGAACTTCTAATTTCACTTACGAATGTTACTTCACTGTCTGTTGTTGAAACAACCCCTAAATTGGATGAGCTCTCCACTAATCCGTCTATTCCCATACTCATTCCATGAACGCCATGAGGAATTAATAATAGGGATGTAAAAGTTTTATCCACCGTTTCTTTCGAAAAAGCTTTCGGAAAGGTATTTTCACTTTTTTTAAATTCAATCGATATCCCTGGATCTGAAGATTGTAGCTCCGTTTTAAATATACTATTCCATTCTTTAATTCTTTCTGTTATCTTTTTAACTTCATCAGATCGAATTAACACCGTAGCATCCGCTTCTCGTGGTATTGCATTTGATTTCAAGCCACCATTTAATTGTTGTATAGAGCATGAAAAATCTGTAGACAAATCCTGTAATACTCTTCCTAGAAGTTTGATAGAGTTCCCTCGCTCTTTATCAATTTCTATGCCAGAATGACCGCCTTTTAACCCTTTCACGCTAATACAATAACTAGCTTCATCTTCTGATATATCTTGCCATACAATCGGAAGCTTTTGCACTACACGTACCCCACCAGCACTGCTGACTAGTAACTTTCCATCTTCTTCAGAATCAATATTTATCAAAATTTCCCCTTCCAATTGCGTAACATCTACAGCAAGCGCTCCGTTCATCGTCGTTTCTTCTTCCGTTGTTATTACTATTTCCAGTGCGGGATGCTCTATATCATTGGCATCTAATAAAGCTAGAGCATATGCAATAGCAATTCCATTGTCTGCGCCAAGCGTTGTATCCGTAGCATATAACATTTCTCCAATAACCCTCAATTGAAGAGGATCCTTCTCGAAATCATGGATAGTGCCCTTATTCTTTTCGCAAACCATATCCATATGCCCCTGAATAATGACTGTTGGCGTATTTTCATATCCAGCAGTAGCAGCTTTTTTTATAATGACATTCCATGATTCATCCTGTATTACTTCTAAGTTTCGATCTTGTGCAAAATGAACTAAATAATCACTGATTCCTTTCTCATTACCAGAGCCTCTAGGGATATTGGAAATCTCTGCAAAGTAATGAAATACCGGATGGCTAGTTAATGTCTCTAAATTGTTATACAAATATATTCATCCTCTCCATTAATTAATAATCCTAATTCTTCTTAAATATTTTCAGAACAAGAAAGCTAATCTTCATTCACTAACAAAACTTTACCATAAGTTTCTAATGCTTGTATTAGAAAATCCAATTATACATTAGATTGAACTAATAATTTTTCTTAAGGAGAACCTTTCATGAATACTTCAATACCTTGCCCCGGTTGCCAAGAACCGATTACTATCAAAGATTTCGAGCACTTTTCTTCCACTTTTACTATGAAATGCCCACACTGTAAAGCGAAACTAAAAGAAACTAAATTGACACCATTATTACTTTTAATAGCGATAGTTGTAGTGCTATTAATGTTTTTACTAGGCATTACAGTTAAGAATTTTCTAGTTGGTTACTTTCCTATCGTAGAAAAAGTACCTACAATTTTTGTATTCATGTCTTTCTACTATCTTCCTTATGCTTTATATGAAGCTTTCAATGCTGTTATCATAATGAATAAAGGCAATCTACAATTAAAAATAAGGGCTAATCTTTATAGCTATACATTTATCTGCTCAAATAAAAAACACCTTCGACTTAGAAATTTTAAAAATCCCTCTCGAAGGTGTTAGTGTTTATACAACAGTGCAAACAGATTCTGTCCATATGTAATACATGATATCAGAGCATACAAAAAAGCCTCACTCTTCAACGTGAGGCTTGTATACTTAAGCGATCGTGTAAGAAATTCGAAGGGAGATCTTCTAACAGGTTACCAAGCCTGTTTTTCTTACAACAATAGAGTACCATATATTTTTGAAAGTTCCATGCTTAATTATTGCATATAGATCCTATGTTAACCATGAATGGAAATACATGCCCGAAAAGGATTAACAAAAGTTTTTCTTATTTTCTCGCTTCACTCATTTGTTTCCAAACGGATCCTCTTGCTTCTTCCCCGTCTTCAATTCGGGCAATGGCCATACGAATTTGGAGTTTTACTTCATATTCTTTATCTTCCATTGCTTCTTTTAAAGCAGGCAAGGCATCTGTATCACCAACTTCATAGAAGTACATTGCTGCACGCCAGCGGACAAGTTTGTTTTTATCAAACAATGCAACTTTCATCACATCTGCAAATTGTTCAAAACCTAAATCACTCATTGCATCCCCTGCTGTTCTACGCACTGCTCCACTTTTATCTTTTAGAGCAATTTCTAAATAAGGAATTACTGCTTCATCTTCTATTAATCCAAGGTATACCGTAGCTAGACGACGAATGGATACTTGTTCATCTTCTACCGCTTTTGCCAAAATCGTCAAGTCTTCTAATTCAGGGTTGATCAAATTATTAAGCAATTGGAATCTCTCTTCCCATTCACTTACTTCAAATTGCTCCAATGTGAATGGAACTCGAACAGCTGCTTTTTCTTCTGTATGCTGATCTTTTTCTTCAATTAGCTGTTGCAATTTGCTTTGTGGGAAAGTTGCTTCTAATTCTTTGACTAATTGTTCTCCAATTTCTTTTTGATCACCGTAACGAACACCATAATCTACCCATTTGCGAAGCATAATATAGTTTTCTTTATCGCCTTCCATTGCTTCATCCAATGCTTTAGTGAAACGATCGGATAAACCAAAACGTGATTCTGATTCGCTATCAAACACTTTTACTTGAAGAGGAATCCCTTTATATTGTTGTACATGGACATATACTTCCCCGTAATGGTCTAATGGTTGTTCACTAGTTGCTTCTTCATTGTCTGCTCCGAATACATTTTCTACAGAAGCTAAAATAGATTCCCAGCTAATTTTAGAAATGCGTTCAATTGCTAAAAAGTCCGCAACATGATAGACCCCTTTTACCCCTTCTATTTTAAAAAGTTCTTGTATTTCTTTTGGGGAACCTTGAATATTGTCTCTTTTATAATTATAGCTTTTACCAAATGGCAGCTCTTGATCGATCACTACCTTCATCGTATTTGGACTTGGTGTTGGTTCAATTGTAACTATTTTCATCCTATATACCTCCAGTAATTAAGATTAAGAAGAAGCGATTTCGTCTAAATAAGACCATCTCTCTATTAATTGTTCATAAGTGCTATTTGCTTGTTCTAGCTTGTCCGTTAGTTCCTGTAGCAAGGTAAAATCGGAGCCAGCCGTTAAAATTTTCTCTTCCAATTCCACGATCAGCTGCTCTGTTTTTTCGATTTCCTCGCCAATTGTTTCCCATTCTCGTTGTTCTTTATACGACATTTTCTTTTTCTCTTTTGCCACTTTAACTGGCGGAAGTTCTTTTACGATTACTTCCTCCACTTCCATTGGAGTTTCGTTTGCTTCTTCTAAGTAATCAGAATAAACTCCTAACCACTCTTTAACAGAACCGTCCCCATTTAAAATCCATAGTTTTTTCGCTATACGATCCAAGAAAAATCGGTCATGAGAAATAGTCACGATTACACCAGGAAAAGTTTCCATGAAATCTTCTAACACAGATAAAGTTTGAATGTCTAAATCATTCGTAGGTTCGTCCATAAACAGAACGTTCGGCTGTTCCATTAACATTTTTAGTAACACTAACCGTTTTTTCTCTCCGCCCGAAAGTTTCCCAATTTGTGTACCATGTGTGTTTAATGGAAATAAAAATCGTTCTAACATTTGTGCTGCTGAAAACTTTTCTCCAGAACCCGTTTCGATTAAGTTAGAAGATTCTCGTACATATTCTATCATTCTTGTCTGTTCATTTAACTTAGGTAATTGTTGCGAAAAATGCATGAGCTTAACTGTTGAACCGACCATTATTTCTCCAGAATCCATTGGTATTTCTCTTGCTAGCATTTTCAGCAATGTACTTTTTCCAACGCCATTCGGGCCGACTATCCCAATGCGGTCCCCGGCTTGTAATAAGAAAGAAAAGTCTTCTACAATTTTCTTGGAATCAAATCTTTTCGAAATGTTTATTCCTTCTAGCACTTGTTTACCAAGTCTAGTTGTCGCCATTTCTAAATCTAGATTTTGAGTAGAGTTATTACGATCAATTTTAGCATCGATTTCTTCAAATCGATCTTTTCTCGCTTTTTGTTTCGTCGATCTAGCTTTTGCTCCTCTTCGAATCCATTTTAATTCATTGCGGTATAAGTTTTGAAGCTTTTGTTGAGATGCTGCATTCATTTCTTCTCGTAATGCTTTCGACTCTAAATAATCTGCGTAATTCCCTGTATGTGTGTAAAGTGTTTTATCGGCAAGTTCATATATATGCGTTGCAACTGCATCCAAAAAGTAGCGATCATGCGTGACAAAGATAATAGAGCCTTCCACTCGTTGAAGCATATCTTGTAACCAATCCGTTGATTCTTTGTCTAAATGGTTGGTAGGCTCATCTAGTAAAAGTAAATCTGCCGGTTCGATTAACACTTTTGCAAGTGCTACTCTTTTTTGTTGACCACCAGATAGATGAAGAATAGAATCTTCGTATTGCGTAATTCCTAGTTTCGTTAATGCCGTTTTTGCAAGTGCATTGACATCCCATGCTTGCAAATCATCCATTTTTTGTTGTAAGTCCATCAGTTTGTTTTGCCGTTCTGTTGAACCTGAATCTTCCATTAAAGCTAGCAATGCCTCTTCATATTCTCGGTTAATTTTTAAAATAGGAGAATCTCCACTAAATACTGTTTGCAAAACTGTTTCTTCTTTATCGAATACTGGTTGCTGCTCCAAATACGCAACTCGGTATTTGTTTGGATGATCACGATCGATGGAATCCGCTTCTAATTGACCAGCAATAATCGATAGAAATGTAGATTTACCAGTACCATTAATCCCTATTAATCCAGCTCGATTATGATCGTTTATCGTAAAGCTTATATTTTCAAACAGTGTTTTTTCTCCAACTGTTTTTGTTAAGTTTGAAATGATTAAATGACTCATATATGTTCCCCTGTTTCTGTTCTTAAGTTTTGCAAAAATAATTCCATAAATGCATGTCTCTCTTTTGCAAGTTCTTTTCCTTTTTCCGTCAGCATTCCGTCCGCCAGTTTTAATAATTTTTCATAAAAATGCGTAACGGATGCTGTTTCTTTGGAGCGATATTCTTCTACAGACATATTGTCTCTTGGTGTCTCATCTGCATCATATAACTTTCTGCCTTTTGCCCCACCGTAAGCAAAAGTACGCGCAATTCCGACTGCTCCTATTGCATCTAGTCGGTCTGCGTCTCGAACGATTTTGGCTTCTATTGTACTGGCTATTAGTTCATTTCCTCCATTAAAGGAAATGGATTTAATGAGCGTTTTTAGTTGATCTACCTTTTCATCTGATAAGCCAATAAGGCGGAGGATTCTATCTTCCTCTTGCTTTTCTTCACCTGAAGCGTATTTGGGATCACTGACATCATGTAAAAGTACTGCTAACTCGATAAGTTCTAAGTCAGCTTTAGGCTCACAAGATGCGATTTCGAACGCATTTTTACGCACTCTTTCAATATGTTGAAAATCATGACTTGCATCAAAATGCTTGTACACTTCTTTGACTAATTGTTCGCATTGTTGGATTGAATTCATTTTCCTTACCCCTTTAATGTTCTATTATCCATTATAACGAATAAAACTAAAAAAGACTGCTAATTAAGCAGTCTTTCTAGATTAATCGAATAGGTTCCTGCGCAAGCGCGTTGCAGAAAATATATTTGCGGAAGAAAGTTAGAATAATCCGATTGCATGTCCATCTTCCGAAACATCCATATTTAATGCTGCTGGTTTTTTAGGTAGTCCTGGCATGGTCATAATATCTCCGGTTAAGCAAACTAAAAACCCTGCGCCTAGCTTAGGAATAACTTCTCGAACTGTAATTGTAAAGTCAGTTGGTCTTCCTAATAATTTCGGTTGATCGGATAAAGAATACTGTGTTTTTGCCATACAAATTGGAAGTGCATCCCACCCATATGCCGTTATTTGATCGATTTGTTTTTTGGCAGCGTCCGTAAACACTACATCTTTTCCTCCATACACTTGCTGGACAATTGTACGGACTTTTTGTTCAATCGTATCTGTAACATTGTATAGAGGGGCAAAATTAGATGGCTTATCTAGTTCGTTTAACACTAATTTTGCTAATTCCACTCCACCTGCTCCACCTTTTTCCCACACTTCGGTTAAAGCAATAGCAATATTTCTTTCTTCACACCACGTGAGTAATGCATTTAGCTCTGCTTCTGTATCCGTAAAGAATTTATTCAAGGCAACAACTGGCTCGATACCGAATGCCCGAATAGTTTCTATATGCTTTTCTAAATTGTTAGTTCCTTTAAGAAGGGCGTGTACGTCTTCTTCTTTTAACAACTCTTTTTGTTTTCCACCCTGCATTTTAAGCGCTCGAATCGTTGCTACAATAACGACTGCGTCTGGCGATAAATCACCTTGACGTGACTTAATATGCATAAACTTCTCCGCACCTAAATCGGCACCAAATCCTGCTTCAGTCACCACGACATCCGCTAAGTTCATCGCTGTTTTCGTCGCAATAATAGAATTACAGCCATGTGCGATATTGGCAAAAGGTCCACCATGTATAAGAGCGGGTGTTCCTTCAATTGTTTGCACTAAGTTTGGTTTAACTGCTTCTTTTAATAATAAAGTCAGGGCACCTTCAACCCCTAAAGCTCGCACAGTTATAGGTTCTTTTGCATATGTATAACCGATGACGATTTGCGCTAGTCTTTCCTTTAAATCTGCTAAATTCTTTGCCAAACAAAGAATGGCCATAATTTCAGATGCGACCGTAATATCAAATCCGTCTTCTCGCGGCACTCCTTGGGTAGGACCGCCAAGACCAATCGTAATATGGCGTAGTGCCCGATCATTCATATCAAGTACGCGTTTCCAAATAATTCTTCTAGGGTCTATTTGTAAATCATTTCCTTGATGAATATGATTGTCTATCATTGCAGCCAATGCATTGTTGGCAGTTGTAATGGCATGTAAGTCTCCATTGAAGTGTAAATTTATTTCTTCCATTGGTAGAACTTGTGCAAAACCTCCACCAGTAGCACCACCCTTTACACCCATTACTGGACCTAAAGATGGTTCACGAAGCGCTACTACAACAGATTGGCCAATTTTTTTCATGGCATCTGCTAGTCCAACGGTTACGGTAGATTTGCCTTCTCCTGCCGCTGTCGGGCTTATTGCTGTTACAAGCACTACTTTTCCTAAATTTGTTTTCACTGCTATTTTTGTTGGATCAATTTTAGCTTTGTAGTTACCATATTGTTCTAATGCATCTTCTAGAATGCCTAATTTATCCGAAATTTGGCGAATTGGTTGCATTTTGGCATTTTTGGCTATACTTAAATCGGATAGCGGCTCTACGTTAACTTTCATATGTATCCCAACCTTTTTTATTTAATTATAACGTGGAGTCGAGCGAATATAACAGTAAAAATTCGACATATTATTGACGATAGTTGTCATTTACTGTATAGTATATTTATCCATTATCAGAATTTTTAGTGGACCGAGGGAGGAACGTTTATGCAACAGGGGAAAGTAAAATGGTTTAATAATGAAAAAGGCTATGGATTTATCGAGTATAATGATGGAGAAGATGTCTTCGTCCATTTTACAGGTATTCAAGGTGATGGGTTTCGTGCTCTCGAAGAAGGACAAGAAGTTATGTTCGAAATCGTTGAAGGAAACCGTGGTCCTCAAGCTGCAAACGTTATTAAAAATAGTTAGAAACGATTCTTCCCGCGACAAATGGTCGTGGGATTTTTTTACTGAAGTTTTTCTCCTTTTTGCTTAATCTCTTCACCTACTGTACAGCCATGGATGCAAAACTGATGTGCAACTGTTTTTCCTTTTTCTTTTCTAAGCTGTGTCCGGACAAAACATCCATCACAATACTTTTGTAATATATGATCAATTTCATTTATAATTTGTGTGTTTTTCATTCGTTTTACGCTCCTCGCTACATACATAATTGTACTATTATGTTTCTTTTGTTTGCAAGTATACTATAAGTAGTTCAGACTAAAAAGTAACCATATTTTAAAGGGGAATGACATGTTAGAAATTTATATTGATGGCTCAACTACAGGAAATCCAGGTCCAAGCGGAATCGGCATTTTCATTAAGGGTGAAGGACATCATCTAAAGTTTAGCGAGTTCATCGGACATTACTCAAATCATACGACAGAATTTATGGCATTACTTAGAGGAGTAGAAGAAGCACAAAAACTGTCTCCTACTATTGTGTCTGTTCGAACCGATTCACAAATCGTGCTTGCTGCAGTTGAGAAGCGTTATGCAAAAAATGCAGAATTTGCGGCAATCTTAGAAAAAGTGTTAGCGATAAGCGATACATTTGATTTGTTTTTCATCAAATGGATTCCGGATGATCAAAACAAAGCAGCACATGCACTCGCTAGAGAAGCCGTATTAAAACAACTGCCGAAAAGTTAAAGGGCAGTTGTTTTTTTGTATGCAGCTTCAATCGTCTCTTTTGTGCGGTTCATAAAGTTAACTATTACTTCATCGCTTCCAAATAACTGAAAAACGCTAAACAGCGGATTTTTAGGCTTATTGATGGACGTATAGATGAACTTGGTCGTTGTATCGTCTTCCTTTTGCAGTTCATAGTCAATGGTCATTCGAAAGCGATCGTTTAATAGGAAGTGTTCTTGAATCATTTTGTCATTTGGCTCATCTTTATATTTTTCAATCGTTATTTCATATTGTTCCGTTAAAGAACCATTTTGATACATCTGACGGATAACCGATCCGATTACTGACTCCGTTTGTTTTATATATTCCTCTCCTACTACTTTTGGAAAGATTTTTTTCTTTTTTTCTATATCTCCATAAAAATAGGTCCATGCAAATTCAATTGGAACGTTTATGTTAATTTCTTTTTTCCACTTTTTCATTTATTTTTACTCCTAAAACTCAGATTGTGTTGTTTTTATATAATAATACCATAAGAAAAGCGCAGGCGCCTATGTCTGCAACGACTGGCAAATGAGCATGGTGCGCATAATAGGAAAGTGCTTCTTATTGAGGTCTATTAAGGTGTCTGCCGTGATTTTCGCTGCAGGACGGACGCTTTCAGCCCGGTGTGCGATGAGCCATCCCGCCGTTTATGCATACATTGTGAAGTCACATCTTACTCAATAGTGGAACAATTGAGTGTATCCAGTGAAAGGCTTAGGGCAACCAACTAGTCATTGAGAGCAACTAATTCTACACCGAGAGCAACTAAAATTAGTGCAAGTGCAACTAAATTGCATATTAAAGCAACTAATTCTTAAAACAACAAGTTTACTTAGGCTGAGACGACGATGACTGTGACTTATTTTTGTCAAAGTTGCGCGAATGATTCATAATGTTGCGGGTTTGAAGTGGAAAGTTGCGTGAATCCTCTACAATGTTGCGAGTAATGACTAGAACATTGCGCATTTTTTTATTGGGCAATCTTCTCCAGATAAATAGCTCGGATATAATTACCGTAGCGCGGCAAGCACGAAGGCTCGCGATCTCCTTATGACGCATTAGTCCTAAATCACACACAATAAAATAGGTCTAACCTTATGTCAAAGTTGTTCTAATTTCCTAAACGACAAAAAAACAGACTCTCCTAAGAGAGTCTGTTAAAGTTTAGGTTTAAAATTAAGCTTTTACTACGTTAGTAGCTTGAAGACCACGTTGGCCTTGCTCGATTTCAAAAGTTACTTCTTGACCTTCGTCAAGAGATTTGAAACCTTCGCTTTGGATAGCTGAGAAGTGTACGAATACGTCGTCTCCGCCTTCGCGCTCGATGAATCCGAATCCTTTTTCTGAGTTAAACCATTTTACTTTACCTTGTTCCATGTTTGTTTCCTCCTCGTGTGCAATTTGACGCACACATTTTGTTACTATCCTTGCTCAACACTGTTAAGTAAAAGTGTTGCCACCTACTAACTAACCGAACAAAAATAATCCTCTTTAAATATAACACGCACTTTCCAATAATGCAACAGATATACATGATTCTTTTTATTTGTTTTCTAACAATGCACCTATCGCTCCACTAAACCCATGTTTTTCTAAAAAGATTGGTTTTTTCTGCTTTAAAATCGTATAAGATTCAATAATTTTTTGGAGTAATTCATTTTCTTCTAATGTAGAACCAATATAAATAACATCTTCTACACGATGGGCATCAGCTGCTTGAATACAAAGCGTAGCCACTACTTCGCCAATAATCCCTTGTACACCAGCTAACAAATCGGAATGATTTCTCGTTTCTTCTGATTTCAACGCAATACCACCAAAATTACTTGCTGTTAATGAACCTTTAATAGGAAGTTTATTGTGTTGGTATATGTCACTCACTAAAATATCAATGGATCCACGTTTTCCTTCTTTGGATAGCTCGATTATATCTTTGTAGTCGCTGATTCCCGTTAAAGCCGATCCCAAACCTAGTAGTGTCCCACCACCTACTCCAGTTCCACCAATACGACTATGTGTTTCATCTTGCATAATATGTATAGAAGTTCCAGTACCGATATTGGCAATTATGGCCGAATCACTGGAAACGACTTCTTCCTTTAGTTGGTACATCACTCCGTTCATCGTCGCATCAAATTCCACTATGTAAGGGATTTCAATTTTCGATGAAAGATATCTTTTTAGCTGTTCTGCTCGACCACCAGTGAGGCAGATAGAAGCTAACGAGTGATTTGTTTCTAGCCAGTCCTTTACGGCATTAAAATCGGATGAAGGAAATTTTTGAAACGACATTTCCTTTTTTTCATCCCAATAAGCAACTTTCGTTAACGTTCCACCTGCATCAATTCCAATTCTAGTAGTCATCCTAATTCCCCTTTTATATGAGAAGACTTATTTAATCCAAGATCCAACAATCGGATAGTTAAACTTGTCTCCATTAATCGCTTTAATTATTCCGATAATTGGAACAACAAATGCCATTATACCAAAAATAATAAGCATCGGGATACCTATTAAGAAAATAATTAAGAAAATAGAGATAGTAATTAATACGGACATGACAAGCTGAAATAACACTGCTTGAATCGAAAGCTTTTTCACTTCATCATCATCTACAACTAAAAATAAGATAAAAGGGACAAGAAATGGAGCGAACCAAGTGCTTGCATGAAGTAACACTTTTAAGCCTGTATTTTGCATGAAAATCGAACTCCTTTCTCTTTTTTCTTATTTACGACAGAAAGAGACAAATAGTTTCATTTTTTTCTACTAAAAACAATTTTTCCATTCACAACTGTTTGAAGTATTTTCGAAGTAGTAAACGACTCTTTTGTTAATACTTGGTCGACAATTGTAAAATCGGCATCGAAACCATCCAGTATTTTACCGATTACATCTTCTTTTCCGATTGCTTTAGCACTACCAGTTGTAAATAAGGAGATTGCTTCAAATGCGGATAGTTCCTGATTTGGTAAATATGCATTATTCGCCGCAGCATCCATTCCTAGTAATGGATCTGCAAGCTCGATTGGAGAATCGGATCCTCCTGAACAATCAAACCCTTTATCTAATAACGTTTTCCAAGCGTATGCCCCTATTAAGCGTTCTTTTCCTAATCGATCTATTACCCATGGAAAATCAGAAGGCACGAACATCGGTTGAATATCTAAGACTACTGGTAATTTGGCCATTCTGTCTATTAAATCTTCCGTAAGCACGTTCACATGAATGAGTCTATCTTTTTTTCCAGATGGCGCAGGATACTTCTCTATTAAATCTAAAATAATCTCTACCGCTTTGTCTCCAATAACATGTACAGCAATATTCTCATTATATTTTCTTGCTAACTTCACAAGGTTTTCTAATTTTGCCATGTCATGAACGGCAACGCCTTTATTTCCAGGAGAGTCTGAATAATCATCCGATAATAAAGCAGTATGTCCCCCAAGTGACCCATCGATAAATATTTTCATCGCGCCAAATTCGATAAAGTCGACAGATTCTTCTCCCTGCATTTGCTCAAATACTTCGTGATGTCGAAGTAAATGGACGCGAAAACTCGTGCCTATTGTACGGCGATATGCTTCTAGCGGTACCGTGTATGGTCCATAATAGGCCATATCCTCTGTGTGCACGCCTGTTAGTCCTTTTGCTTGCAAATCAGCGACACTTGCTTGAATGACTTGTTGCAAATAGTCGGTTGTAACTGTTGGGATATGCGACGTAATCAATTGTTGTGCTTCGTCATAAAATAGACCATTTAAATTGCCATCCTCATCTTTTCCGATAATACCGCCCACTGGATTTGGTGTGTTTTTTGTTATTCCTGCTAATTCCATCGCTTTTGTATTCGCGACAAGCACATGTCTACAAATTCGCTTTAAGACGATCGGTGTTTCTTCTATTATATCTATGTCTTTACATGTAAGCGGACGACCTTCTACTAAAATATTATCATTCCAACCTTCTGCTAAATACCAGTCCCCTTCTTTCGCACGTTTGGCTACTTCCGCCACAAGTGTTTGAATGGAAGTAAAAGAAGACAAATCTAAATAACTTAGTTTCTCTCCATGGCCAATTAAGTGGATATGACTATCTACAAAACCCGGATACATGACGGCCCCTTGTAAAGATTGAATCTGATCAGCTAAAGGACTTAATTGTTCTTTCGTACCAGTTTGTATAATCTTTCCGTTCTCTACTAATACAGCCTCTTCTTTTTCTCCTTCTGCATTCATTGTAAAAATAGTTCCGTCTGTCCAAAGTGTCTTCATTTTTTATGCTCCTTTTTATTTGAGATTAATTCATCCACTAGTAGTTCTGCTGCCTTGCGATAGGCATTGCTCATATTGGCAAGTGACGTTATTAATAATAAATGCTTCAAATCCTCCTCCATCTCCATTTGGTCAATTTCCTGTTCATGGGCTTGCATTTCAGTAAAAAAACTTTTCGCATTCGCCTGTTGTAATGCAACCGAGTGCTTATAAAAATCTTCTAAATTAAAATGCTCACTGTCTATTTTTTCGTTGATTGGATCCATTGTTGTCTTAATATCATTAATAGAAAGAGCTCCTTTTAATTGATAGATTAAGTTTATTAACATTATATGCTGTTTGGAATATTTTTTGTTTTTGATAGGAATGAATAATTTTCCTTTGGCATAGTTATTGATCATTGTTTTAGTTAATACTTTTTCATCCGTATTTCGAAGGGTTGGACCAAATTTCGAATCAAATAATTGAATTACTTGATCCATGTATAAATCGATATCGGGTATTTCTTCGGCATGAATAGTTGCATCCAATCCTAGCTTTTTGATAAGTTCTTCTGATTTGTTCATGTAAATTCCTCCGTTACTTGCTTGTTCTTATCGTATCGTAAAAAGAGTTTTCAGTAAACATTGACTATCTATCGAAATGAGTATATTATATTAAGTAGTTATCAAAACTACATAATGTTATGGAGGTATTCTGTTGGAGAAGTTTATAAGAGAACCATTTAATGCATTATCACATCTTTTGGGCGCTATTCTTGGTGTTGTTGCTTTAATCGCAATGATAATAAAAGGAATCGTATTAGATCTATCAGGCTTAACGATTACTGCGCTCGTACTATTTGGAGTAAGTATGATTTTACTGTACGCCTCGTCGGCAACTTATCATATGGTTATCGCAAAAGATCATGTCATTCACATGTTGCGACGACTGGATCATTCGATGATTTATTTATTAATAGCAGGTACATATGCCCCGTTTTGTTTAATCGCCTTAAAAGGCACTACTGGTTATACACTTTTTAGTATAATTTCGCTTATGGCGATTAGTGGGATATTATTTAAAATGATTTGGTTCAACTGTCCAAGATGGATTTCTACTGTTTTATATATTGGTATGGGATGGATTATTGTCTTTTTGGCTTCCCCTCTTGCCGGTGCGCTAGGGACACAAGGTCTCTTCTTTTTAATAGTTGGAGGAATATTTTATACGATCGGTGGAGTTATTTACGGGGTGAAACCAAATATACCGTTTATCAAAAAATTAGGCTTCCATGAGATTTTTCATATTTTCATTTTATTAGGCACGATTAGCCACTTTATTTGTGTCTTTGTATATGTTATTTAAGGATGATAAAGCGTCGTGAAAAGGTTTAATAGGTGACTACTGTGATTCCCACCAGCAGTGAAAATCAAATTCGTAGCGATCATTCAATTGAAATTGATCGCTTTTTTGTGGAAGAAATATCCTATTCCAACTAAACTTGAATTTTTTCCAACTAAATGCACCAAAATTCCAACTAAAGCTGTCAAAATTCCAACTAACCACATCTCCAAGGAAAAATATACAAAAAAGGACTTAAACCAAGACGGTTTTAGTCCTTTTTCACATGTATAGTTGGTTCTAATTGTAATTCTACATTTCCTTGTATTGCCCGACTAATCATACAGGATGTTTCGGCTTTTTTGGCAAGTTTCAGTGTCATTGCTCGATCTTTTTCATTTTCAATGCCAATCACTGGACGATGAATAATCTTTTTATATGTAAACACACCGTTTGTAACATCGACTACTGCCGTTGACTCCATGTCGAGTGAATTTTTTACGATTTTGCTCCGTTCAAGCATTGCTGCAAGTGTAATAATATAACAAGTCGCCGCGGCTCCAAGTAACATCTCATCCGGATTTGTCCCAACTCCAGGACCGTCCATCTCTGTCGGTATCGATACTTTTGTAGAAAGATGTTCTGTATGAATTTCTCCTACATCATTTCGATTGCCTGGCCAATTTGCTTTAAGGTGAAAATAATGTTCTGCCATCTCTATCATTCCTTTCATAGAGTTATTCTAGTAGTTGGAAAAACAAGTGATTTCCAGTATGATTAATGAAGAGAAAGAAGGGAATCCACTTGCTGAAAAAATACAATAAAATTGCTGGTATAATGATTGTTTTATCGATGTTTTTACTTATTTTAGGCGTCAGATACGTACTTGGTCAAGATTTAGTCATTATGAACTTCGTCGCTTTTGCTGCATTTTCCGTTGCAGTCGGTGTAATAGCTGCTGCTTTGTTAATGTACAAATTATATAAAGGATTTTACATTTTTACCATAGGTCTTGTCATTGGATTTATTGAATTATTTCGTTCTTTTATTGCTGGAACAGAAGAGTTTGGTGATCTTGTCGGTATTCTATCTCTTTTCATCTTTACTTCTTTCGGCTTAGTGATCGGTTTGATTGTAGAAGGTATCGTATACCTGATGAAAAAAAACAAGTAAAAAAGAAGTTTTTTTCGCACTACTAGCGAGAAAAACTTCTTCTTTTAAGGTGAAATAACTGTTCTATTTCTTCCTTCAGATTTAGCAACATACAAAGCCTCATCGACCCTGTTCAAAAGTTCACTCACAGTTTCTTTATTCGCTTTATATTCCCCAACACCTGCTGAAATGGTGATCTTTCTGTTTAACGGGAGGATGTTCGCTTCAATTTCTTTTCTTAATTTTTCTGCAAGTAGATATGCATCATCTATCAAGCAATTTGGTAATATAATAACAAACTCTTCCCCACCAAGTCGGACACATACATCCTGTTCCGAAACGCCTGACAATAATTTATGTGCTAAAAATTGTAATGTCTCGTCTCCTACTTGATGTCCATAAACATCATTCACTTTTTTGAAATGGTCAATATCAATATTAATAATAGAAAAAGAACATTTTTGTTCCAATAAATCACTAAAGACCAACTCTGAATATCTTCTATTTTTCAATCCAGTAAGCGGATCTGTAAAAGATTGAAGCTTAAAATTAGCAACTTCTTCCTCTTGCAGCTTTCGATAATTTTCAATGGTGTCCGTTAGTTGTTTGGCTTCGAAAAACCAAGTTGAGATGTTTAAATTCTCTATAGATACATCTTTCCCGTTTGTATTCATCGTAGAAATAGCTAACTTCCTCAAAGGTGCAGCTAATTTTTCCGATAACAGATAAGCTAAAACATAAAACAAAATAACAAATGGAAGCGTATAAAAAAACATTTTCGTCATAATCCCACTTAGTGGTTGTAGGCTAATTTCAAAAGGAGTTTGCGAAACAATTCCCCATTGACTTTCGGAAATATAGGAATACCCAGCTAAAAAATGTGCGCCTTGCGTATTATATATTTCTTTAGAACCACTTTGGCCATTCAATAAATGTTGAATCACTTTATTTTTACTAACGTCTTCCCCAATTCTTTTTTTATCCGGATGATAGATTAATGTACCTTCTTCATCAACAACAAAAACATAAGAACCATCTTCGCTAAAATGCTTGGCTAAAATATTGTGAATAAAGTTATCTTCTTGTAAATAAATAGTGCCATTCAGCATACCAAGATATGTATGGGAATCATCATATAATGGAGTAGATACAAGGATTAGCAGTCTCCCTGTTACTGCTTTATATGGTTTCGAAATAAAATTTTCTTTTAGACGCAATGCTTCCACTACACCAGGAGAATCTATTTTGTTACCAGTAATACCTACATTTGGTGAAGTAGCTATTGCGACGCCATCATTACCAATGACGGAAAGCGAGTTAAAGTTTTTACTACTTATTAATAATTGGTTTAATATGTTGGTTAGTTCCTCGGGATCATTGATATATTCCATTACGTCTGTTTTTCTTGCTTCTAGATTAGCTTGCATTGTCCCAAAAACTTCTTCGGACATTTGAGCTAATTTTAAAGCATACATTTCGTTCTGCTCTAACGATTTTTCAATTAAACTTTTCTTCGTTACTAGATAACTAGAAAAAAAGGAACTACTTAAAATAGCTATCATTGTAAAAGTAATCAGTGTTAGTATCCAAAATTTGAGTGTTTTTTTCATTTAACTTCCCCTTCAAAAAGCATTCCAAATCATTATAGCATTTGAACTATTTTTTTACCTGCTCAATAATTAATTTAACAACAAAAAAACTTTCACCAAGTTTATGTAACTTAGTGAAAGTCTTCCTTATCAGTGTCCACCTAAATATGCTTGTCGTACTTCTTCACTAGCCTGAAGTTCTTTCGCTGGGCCGGATAGTACAACCCTGCCAGTTTCGATAACATAGCCACGACTTGCTACAGATAGCGCCATATTAGCGTTTTGTTCGACCAATAAAACAGTTGTGCCGTCCCGGTTAATGTCTTCAATCACTTGAAAGATTGTTTTAACCATCAAGGGAGCTAACCCCATCGATGGTTCGTCTAGTAAAACTAGTTTCGGTTTCGCCATAATTGCACGACCCATTGCGAGCATTTGTTGTTCCCCACCCGACAGTGTACCTGACAGTTGTTTTTTACGTTCTAAAAGTCTTGGGAATATATCATATACTTTTTGCATATCATGATGGATTCCTGCTTTGTCTTTCCGTAAAAAAGCTCCTAATTCTAAGTTTTCTTCTACTGTAAGGTTTGCGAATACACGACGTCCTTCTGGAACATGTGAAATTCCTGATTTCACGATCGTTTGAGCTTGCTTACCGGAAATAGATTTATCTAGAAATTCTATTTTTCCTTTTTTCGGTTTTAGTAGTCCTGACAAAGTTTTCAACAAAGTACTTTTCCCAGCACCGTTTGCTCCGATTAATGTTACAATTTCCCCTTCATTTACATCAATTGACACATCTTTAAGGGCTTGAATGTTCCCGTAAAATACATCTATATTTTCCACTTTAAGCATTGACATCGTGAACTTCCTCCCCTAAATAAGCCTCAATAACCTTAGGATGATTACGAATCACTTCTGGTGATCCTTCCGCAAGAAGCTGACCATGGTCGAGTACATAAATTCGTTCACAAACACCCATGACTAAATTCATATCATGTTCTATTAGTAAGATAGTCAAATCGAATTTATTTCGAATAAAGGCGATTAAATCCATTAAATCTTTCGTTTCTTGCGGGTTCATCCCTGCTGCTGGTTCATCTAATAAAAGAAGTTTTGGATTGGCCGCTAAAGCACGGGCAATTTCTAATCTTCTTTGCTGCCCATACGGCAAATTCTTTGCTAACTCATCCTTATACTTGTCTAAACTAAAAATCTTCAGGAATTCAATCGATTTTTCTTCCATTTCTTTTTCACCAGCAAAATGGGAAGGGAGTCTTAAAATAGAACTTATAATCGAATGCTTAGCAATTGAGTGATAAGCAACCTTTACGTTTTCTAATACAGAAAGTTCATTAAAAAGGCGAATATTTTGGAATGTACGGCTAACCCCTTTTCTAGTAACTTTAAAAGGAGGTAACCCGTTAATTCGTTCTCCATTAAAAAGAATTTCTCCTTCAGTAGGAACATAAACTCCAGTTAACAAGTTAAAACTAGTCGTTTTCCCAGCACCATTCGGACCAATTAGACCAACTAATTCTCCTTGATTTAATACCATATTTAAGTTTTGAACAGCTTTTAAACCACCAAACTGAATACCGGTATTTTTTACTTCTAATAAAGGCTTATTTTTCATGTTGGCCGCCTCCTTTTGGCGTTCTCCATAGTTTGAAGTAATCCGTAATTTCCATCGTACCCATTAATCCCTTAGGTCTATATAACATTACTATAATTAAAACAAGACTATAAATAATCATGCGAGTTTCAGGGTATCCTTGAAGATATGTAGAAACTATCGTTAATAATATGGCTGAAAGTACAGCACCTGATAGACTACCAAGACCACCTAAAACTACGAATATTAAAATATCAAAAGACTTTAAAAAGCCGAACTGACTTGGTTGGATAATATAGAAGTTATGTGAAAATAAAGCACCTGCTACCCCTGCAAAGAATGAGCCGATTGCAAATGCAATTACTTTATAATACGTCGTATTTATCCCCATCGCATCAGACGCAATTTCATTTTCCCTTACAGAGATTGCCGCTAAACCATGTCTCGAGTTTGTGAAATTGGCAATAACTATTATCGTAATAACAAGACAAACAAAGGCATATGTCCAAGTAGTCAAGTGGGAAACTTGCATCCCAGCTGCTCCACCAACTGCATCAATATTCAAAAATACAATACGAATGATTTCCGCAAATCCTAGTGTTGCAATTGCCAAGTAATCCCCTTTTAATCTTAAGCTCGGAATTCCTACAATTAGTCCTGCCAATGCGGCAACAATCCCACCAACAATAATTGCTACTACAAAAGGTAATTGTAATTTCATTGTAATAATTGCGGATACATATGCTCCTACAGCTAAAAATCCTGCATGTCCAATAGAAAATTGACCTGTAATCCCAATAACCAAATGTAGGCTGACTGCTAAAATAATGTTAATGGCAATAAGTATGAGCGTATTAGAATAAAATTGATTCATCATCCCAGTTGAAATAAGTACTTGAACGACTCCATACACTAATACAGCTATTATGATAAATGGCCAAAACTGTTTAGACTTTTTCATCTCTCTATACCACCTACACTTTCTCACGTGTATTTTTGCCAAAGATTCCTGAAGGTCTGAAAATCAGAATTAAGATAAGGATAATGAATGCCGCAGCATCTCTCCATAGAGAGAAACCTAAAGCACTAACAATCGTTTCTACAACTCCGAGAACAAGCCCGCCAACCATCGCCCCAGGAATAATACCAATTCCCCCCAGAACAGCAGCGACAAATGCTTTTAAACCTGGAATGACCCCCATTAAAGGATCGATCTTTGTATAATACACACCAAAAATTACACCAGCAGCACCTGCCAAAGCAGAACCAATCGCAAAGGTTGCAGAAATCGTATTATCTACATTAATTCCCATAAGCTTCGCGGCTTCTACATCATGTGAAACAGCACGCATCGCTTTTCCTGTTTTCGTTTTATGGACGATAAATTGTAGCAATATCATAAGAACGACAGAAACAGAAAGAATTAACACAGATTGTATACTAATTTGAGCTCCTAAAATACTAAATGTTTTGTTGGAGAAAATATTTGGATATGCTTCTGGTTGAGCTCCCCGAATATAAATTACGCCGTATTCTATTAGTAACGATACACCAATTGCAGTGATCAATGCCGCAATACGTGTAGCATTACGCAAACGTTTATATGCAATACGTTCAATAATGACCCCAAATAAAGCACAAGCTACCATAGAAAGGATTAATGCAGGGAAAAAACCTAGTCCAAAAACAGTAATCGAATAAAATCCGATAAAGGAACCTACCATGAACACGTCACCATGTGCAAAGTTGATTAATTTAATTATGCCATACACCATCGTATAACCGAGGGCGATTAATGCGTATATACTTCCGAGTGAAATACCGTTAATCAGTTGTTGTATCCATTCCATGAAGTTTCACTCCTTTATGCATTCATTTTCTTTTACATAGAGAAAAGGAGGGATATCAATCCCTCCCATTTTACTGGTTAATCTTAAGGATTAACTTTCGTGTTAAATACTTGTTTACCATCTACGAATTCTAAAATTGTAGCTGATTTAACCGGATGGTGGTTTTCATCCACTGAGTATAAACCTGTTACTAAATCTAGATTATCTGTAGCTTCTAAAGCCTCTTTAATTTTTGTTCCGTCTGTAGAACCAGCACGCTCAATTGCATCTTTCAATAAGTAAACCGTGTCATAGCCAAGCGCATTAAATGAGTTCGGTGCTTTTCCGAATTTGTCATTAAACTTTTCAGCAAATTCTTTTGCTTTTCCATCTGGATCTTCTGCAGAATAGTGATTAATAACAAAAGTGTTGTTTAGCGCTTCTGCTCCAGCTAAGTCAACGATTGTTGGTGAATCCCATCCATCAGCACCCATTAAAGGAACTGTAATTCCAAGTTCACGAGCTTGTTTAACGATCAAACCAACTTCCTCATAATAACCAGGAATAAAGATAAACTCAGGATTTGCACCTTTAATACGAGTTAAGGTAGATCTGAAATCTGTATCTTTTGCTACATAAGATTCTTGCTGTACGATTGTACCGCCAGCAGCTTCAAAGTCTTTAATAAACGAAGCAGCAAGACCTTTTGCATAGTCACTCGCGTTGTCGGAATAAACTGCCGCAGTTTTTACTTTTAGTTCATTTGCAGCAAAGTTTGCAGCTACAGTCCCTTGAAATGGGTCAATGAATGAAGTACGGAATGCAAATTCATTAACAGAACCATTATCAGCAACTGTTACAGTTGGACTAGTTCCTGACGGTGTAATCATTGGCGTTTTGCTGTCATTAGCAATCTGTACTTGAGCTACAGAGTTACCGCTTGTTGCAGGTCCAATAATTGCAGCTACTTTATCTTGACTTGTTAATTTAATCGCAGCATTTGTAGATTCAGCAGCATCCGACTTATTGTCTACTGTTACTAATTTAATTTGTTTCCCATCAATACCACCAGCAGCATTGATTTCTTCTACTGCCAAATTAAATCCGTCATTTTGTGATGATCCATAGGATGCTACTGGACCAGATAGTTCTAGGTTGACACCGATTTTAATTTCGTCTCCTCCCTTAGAACTACTACCTTCTTCCCCCGCTCCACATCCTGCTAGTATTCCAACTAATAGAGTTGAAGCAAGAAATAACGAAGCAAATTTCGATTTCTTCATTTTATAAAACCTCCTATTTTGTTCGATAATTCTGAATTTATAAGTCGTACTTCTTAATTTTTAATTTTTTAATAAGTAACCGCTCAGAATCTATCATTTATTCGAATGAACTATCTCATTGTAAAACAAAGTATATATTCAGTCTACTATAATTTTTCCTTTAGTTCTAAAATTTCAGAAATTACATTAATATAATATTTTATAAGTATTTATAAATCCTTGTAAATACAAGGTTTCCAATATACTGACATTCTATATATTTCCAAAAATTTTTCTCAATATTTTATTTATAAGCGTCTATTAAACTAGACTAATTTACCATAAGGTCTACTATAATTGTAATTTTATAGAAAATTAACAGGTCAATTATTTATTTTATTTTTCAAATTATATTTTGAAGATTAGTAATTAGTTCGACATCCGCAATAAAAAAGAGTTAAAATATGGTACTAAAGTAGTTCAGATAAGATTAAATTGAATAAGCAATTGCCACAAATGTTACTTCCTTTGGTGCGTCATATAAATTACTAGATTGTACTAAAATGCTCCATTGTTCTTTTGAAAGTTTTGAATCATTCACTAAAAAAGCAAACAAAAAAACAGGCGTAGAAAAGAGTCTTTTCTACGCCTGTTTCAATATATTGTCATACTTTACAGCCCGTCTTTTTAGTGACCACCTAAATATGCTTGTCGTACTTCTTCACTTGCTTGAAGTTCTTTGGCAGGACCAGATAGAACAACTCGCCCGGTTTCGATTACATAGCCACGACTTGCTACAGATAGCGCCATATTTGCATTCTGTTCTACTAATAAAACAGTTGTACCGTCTCGGTTAATATCTTCGATTACTTGAAAGATTGTTTTAACCATTAGAGGAGCTAACCCCATCGATGGTTCGTCTAGTAGAACTAGTTTCGGTTTTGCCATAATAGCACGCCCCATTGCGAGCATTTGTTGTTCTCCACCGGACAGTGTACCAGAATGTTGTTTTTTACGTTCTAAAAGTCTAGGGAAAATTTCGTATACTTTTTGCATATCATGATGGATTCCTGCTTTGTCTTTCCGTAAAAAAGCTCCTAATTCTAAGTTTTCTTCTACTGTAAGGTTTGCAAATACACGACGTCCTTCTGGAACATGTGATATTCCCGATTTCACAATCGTTTGAGCTTGTTTACCTGAGATTGATTTATCTAGAAATTCAATTTTTCCTTTTTTCGGTTTTAATAATCCTGATAGCGTTTTCAACAAAGTACTTTTACCAGCACCATTAGCCCCGATTAATGTTACAATTTCTCCTTCATTTACATCAATTGACACACCTTTAAGGGCTTGAATGTTGCCATAAAATACATCTATGTTTTCCACTTTAAGCATTGACATCGTGAACTTCCTCCCCCAAATAAGCCTCAATAACCTTAGGATGGTTACGGATCACTTCTGGTGACCCTTCCGCAAGAAGTTGACCATGGTCGAGCACATAAATTCGTTCACAAACACCCATAACTAAATTCATATCATGTTCGATTAGCAAAATAGTCAAATCGAATTTATTTCGAATAAAGGCGATTAAATCCATTAAATCTTTCGTCTCTTGGGGGTTCATCCCTGCTGCCGGTTCATCCAATAAAAGAAGTTTTGGACCAGCTGCCAAAGCACGAGCTATCTCTAGTCTTCGTTGCTGTCCGTATGGTAAATTTTTTGCTAACTCATCTTTATACTTATCTAAACTAAAAATTTTCAGAAACTCAATTGATTTTTCTTCCATTTCTTGTTCACCTTTAAAATGAGCCGGCAAACGTAATACGGAGCTGAGAATATTATGCTTAGCGAGTGAATGATAAGCAACCTTTACATTTTCTAATACAGACAAATCATTGAACAGCCGTATATTTTGAAACGTACGACTTATTCCTTTTCTAGTAACTTTAAAAGGAGGTAGCCCATTTACTCGTTCTCCATTGAAAATAATATCTCCTTCAGTAGGAACATAAACTCCAGTTAACAAGTTAAAACTAGTCGTTTTCCCAGCACCATTCGGACCAATGAGACCAACTAATTCTCCTTGATTTAATACTATATTTAAGTTTTGAACAGCTTTTAAACCACCAAACTGAATACCCGTATTTTTCACTTCTAATAAAGGCTTATTTTCCATGTTGGCCGCCTCCTTTTGGCGTTCTCCATAGTTTGAAATAGTCTGTAATTTCCATCGTACCCATTAATCCCTTAGGACGATATAACATTACTAATATTAAAACAAGACTATAAATAATCATGCGAGTTTCAGGGTATCCTTGGAGATATGTCGAAACTACGGTTAATAATATGGCTGAAAGTACAGCACCCGATAGACTACCAAGACCACCTAAAACTACGAATATTAGAATATCAAATGACTTTAAAAAGCCGAACTGACTTGGTTGGATAATATAGAAGTTATGTGAAAATAAAGCGCCTGCTACCCCAGCAAAGAATGAGCCGATTGCAAATGCAATTACTTTATAATACGTCGTATTTATCCCCATCGCATCAGACGCAATTTCATTTTCCCTTACAGAGATAGCTGCTAGACCATGCCGTGAGTTCGTAAAATTGACGATTACTATTATCGTAATCACGAGACAAACAAAGGCATATGTCCAAGTAGTTAAGTGGGATACTTGCATCCCAGCAGCACCACCTACAGCATCAATATTTAAGAATACAATACGGATAATTTCAGCAAATCCTAATGTAGCAATTGCTAAATAATCTCCTTTTAGCCTTAAACTCGGAATTCCAACAATTAATCCCGCTAGTGCAGCTACAAGACCACCAACAATAATGGCAACGACAAATGGAAGATGTAATTTCATTGTCATGATGGCTGAAAGGTACGCACCTACGGCTAAAAATCCAGCATGACCTATCGAAAATTGACCAGTAATACCGATTACCAAATGTAGGCTTACCGCTAAAATTATGTTGATGGCAATTAATATAAGTGTATTAGAATAAAATTGATTCAGCATTCCATTTGAAATTAATATTTGGACAACCGCATATACTAATACTGCCCCTATAATAAATGGCCAAAACTGTTTTGACTTTTTCATATTTATGTACCACCTACACTTTCTCTCGTGTATTTTTTCCGAAGATTCCAGATGGTCTAAAGATCAGAATTAATATTAAAATAACGAATGCCGCAGCGTCTCTCCATAAAGAGAACCCTAAAGCACTAACGATTGTTTCAACAACTCCGAGTACCAATCCGCCTACCATTGCTCCAGGAATTATTCCAATTCCACCAAGAACCGCAGCAACAAATGCTTTCACACCTGGGATTACTCCCATTAGAGGGTCAATCTTTGTATAATATACACCGAATATTACACCCGCTGCTCCAGCTAAAGCTGAACCAATAGCAAATGTTGCAGATATTGTATTGTCTACATTGATTCCCATCAATTTAGCCGCTTCTGTATCATGCGAAACCGCGCGCATCGCTTTTCCAGTTTTCGTTTTGTGTACAATAAACTGTAACAAAATCATCAGTACAACAGAAACCGAAAGAATTAGTATCGATTGAATGCTAATTTGAGCACCTAAAAATTCAAAAGAACGATTGGAGAATATATTAGGATATGCTTCTGGTTGAGCCCCTCTAATATAAATCACTCCATATTCAATCAGTAACGATACACCGATTGCTGTAATAAGTGCAGCAATTCTAGTTGCATTTCGTAAACGTTTATACGCAATACGTTCAATAATCACACCAAATAATGCACACGCTGCCATCGAAAGGATAAGCGCTGGGAAAAACCCTAACCCAAAGACAGTAATCGAATAAAATCCAATGAAAGAACCAACCATGAACACATCCCCGTGTGCAAAGTTGATTAATTTAATAATTCCGTAAACCATCGTGTAACCAAGGGCAATTAATGCATATATACTGCCGAGTGAAATACCATTAATCAATTGCTGTAACCATTCCATCTATTTTCACTCCTTAAAGTCTCTCTATTTCAATTAGTTAGAAATAAAAGAGGAGGGAAATAATCCCCCCTCTATAATTAGGCTTATCTTAAGGATTAACTTTTGTGTTAAATACTTGTTTCCCATCTACAAATTCAATAATTACAGCTGATTTTATCGGATGGTGATTTTCATCAACAGAATATAATCCTGTTACTAATTCTAATTGGTCAGTAGCTTCAATTGCTTCTTTAATTTTTGTACCATCTGTAGATCCTGCACGTTCAATTGCATCTTTCAATAAATAAACAGAATCATACCCAAGTGCGTTGAATGAGTTAGGCTCTTTTCCGTATTTCTTAGAAAAGCTCTCTGCAAATGCTTTTGCTTTTCCATCTGGATCATCAGCAGAATAAGCGGTAATAATGAACGTGTTATTTAATGCATCTGCTCCAGCTAAGTCAACGATTGTTGGAGAATCCCAACCATCAGCACCCATTAATGGAACAGTAATTCCTAGTTCACGAGCTTGTTTAACAATTAATCCTACTTCTTCATAATATCCAGGGATAAATACAAATTCAGGATTAGAAGACTTGATACGCGTTAGTGTAGAACGGAAATCAGTATCTTTTGCAACATAAGACTCTTCAGCAACAATAGTACCACCAGCTGCTTCAAAATCTTTAATGAATGAAGCCGCAAGACCTTTCGCGTAATCACTCGCATTGTCCGCATAAACTGCTGCAGTTTTCACTTTTAATTCGTTAGAAGCAAAGTTTGCAGCTACTGTACCTTGGAATGGGTCAATAAATGCTGTACGGAATGTGAATGGATTTACTTTTCCATCATCCCCAACAGTTACAGTTGTACTTGTACCAGATGGAGAAATCATTGGTGTTTTAGTATCTGTTGCAATTTGCACTTGAGCAACTGAGGCACCACTTGTAGCAGCCCCGATAATCGCAACTACTTTATCTTGACTCGTTAACTTAATGGCAGCACTAGTTGCCTCCGCAGCGTCAGATTTATTATCAACTTTAATAAGTTCAATTTGTTTTCCATCAATACCACCATCGGCATTGATTTCCTCTACAGCTAGATCGATAGCATCTGCCTCAGAAGTACCGTATGATGCTACAGCTCCTGAAAGCTCAAGATTGGCACCTATTTTAATAGTGTCTCCCCCACTTGCACTGCTTCCTTCTCCCCCATTTGAACTAGTACCTTCTTCCCCTCCTGCACATCCCGCTAGCACCCCTACTAGTAGAGAAGAAGCAAGAAATAATGAAGCAAATTTTGATTTCTTCATAAATAAAACCCCCTGTTTTAGTTTGACAATTCTGAATATATAAGTCCTACTACTTACCATTCTCTTATTTTGGTAAGAAACTATTCAGAAACTATCAAGTTGTTGTTGTGAACAACTTCATTGTAAAACAAAGTTTATATTCAGTCTATACTAATTTTTCTTTTAGTTCTAAAATTTCTGAAATTACACTAAAATAATATTTCGAAAACATGTATAAATCCTTTTAAATAAAGGGTTTTCACTGTTATTTCCTATCGAATATTCATTAAAAATTATGCTCAATATATTTTTTGAAATATCCTTTTAAAGTATTTTTTTATCATGATTACTAATATATTTGTAAAATAATTGTAAAATGAAAGTTATAAGATTATTTTTACATTACCTATATTGTTCTGTATACTAGAAAATAGTTCGACATCCGTAATAAAAGGAGAGATGAAAAATGGTACAAAAGTTACCTAACCGAGAAGAAGTAAAAGTAGAAGAAACATGGAATTTAGCTCATTTATTCGAAACAGAGGAGGATTTTACAAATTCATTAGAATCAATTGAGAAAGAAGTCCAGCAATTTGTCACAAAATATAAAGGAAAAGTAAATAATGCTACGATTATAGTAGAAGCATTAACCGATTATTCGGCATTATATGAAAAAATTGTACCTGCAGGAACTTATGCTAGTCTTTCTTTAAGTACAGACCAAACAAACACTACAGCGCAAATGAGAGCCAATAAATACGGTTCACTTTACGCTAAAATAAGTAGTGAACTTTCTTTTTTAACAAGTGAACTTTTAGAACAACCAGACAAAATAATCACAGAAGCAACTAAACTTGCACCAACATTCCAATTGTATTTAGACAAGTTATTAGAGAAGAAAAAATATCAATTGCATCCAGAAGTAGAAAAAACCCTTGCTGCTTACTCTGCGTCTTTTAATGCGCCATATAAATTGTATAACACGACCAAAATGCAGGATATCTCTTTCGAAAACTTTGAAGTAGATGGCAAATCATATCCATTAAGCTATGTATCTTTTGAAAATGATTGGGAAGCCGAATCAGATCCAGCTATTAGACGAGCTGCATTCGAATCTTTTTCTAAGAAACTAAAAGAATACCAACATACGACGGCTACAACCTATGATATGCATGTGCAAATGGAAAAAACGACTGCTGATCTTCGAGGATATGACTCTATTTTTGATTATCTACTATTCAATCAAGAAGTAGATCGCAGTCTATACAATCGTCAAATTGACTTAATCATGAGCGAGCTTGCGCCACATATGCGTAAATATGCAAAATTACTTCAAAAAGTGCACGGCTTAGAAAAAATGACATTCGCCGATTTAAAAATTTCATTAGACCCAACTTATGAGCCGTCCATTTCGATCGAGGAATCCAAAAAGTATATCGACGATGCATTAGCTATAATGGGTGAAGAATATTTGGAAATGGTGGACCGTGCGTACAAAGAGCGTTGGATCGATTTTGCACAAAATACTGGTAAGTCGACTGGGGCATTTTGTTCTAGCCCATATGGTAACCACCCATATATCCTTATCTCGTGGTCTTCTAGAATGAATGAAGTATTCGTACTTGCTCATGAGCTAGGACATGCCGGTCATTTTTATCACGCAAATAAAGAACAAACAATTTTTAATGCAAGACCTTCTTTGTATTTTATCGAAGCCCCTTCTACGATGAATGAAATGCTTGTAGCGAATCATTTACTGGCAAACTCGGATGATCCGAAATTTAAACGTTGGGTTATTTCTTCTATTGTGGCACGCACTTACTACCATAATTTTGTTACGCATTTATTGGAAGCTGCTTATCAACGAAAAGTATATGAGCGGGTCAATCAAGGACTAAATGTCAATGCACAAATTTTGAATGAATATAAACGTAGCGTGTTGGAAGAATTTTGGGGTGATGCAGTAGAAATATCGGACGGTGCTGAACTTACTTGGATGCGCCAACCACATTACTATATGGGATTGTATCCATATACGTATAGCGCAGGCTTAACGATTTCTACACAAGTCGCAAAACGCATTTTAAACGAAGGTCAAGTTGCTGTAGACGAGTGGACAGAAGTACTTAAAGCAGGAGGAACAAAATCACCTGTCGACTTAGCAAAAATGGCTGGAGTAGATATTACGACAGATGAGCCATTACGAGATACAATTGCTTATATCGGCTCGCTGATCGATGAGTTAATCAGTCTTACGGAAGAAATTGAACAATAAGCCCTGAAAGTTTGAAAGGAGCCTGAAGTGATATATATACTTCAGGCTCCTATTTGTGTTTTCCAACTAAACTTTATTCAGCCGAGGAACAAAAGCACATACGTCTGCTCTGCCCCGATTCAGTAAAAAGAATTTCGAATGGAATGAAACGCATAATAAGGATAATGCGTCGTAGAGAGTTCAATAAGGAGGCCTCTATATTTCCCCTTGGCAAGTGACGAGCCCCTGCGTCGCTAACGCTCTTGCAGGGTCACACACCTTCGAGCGAAATTCCAAAGAATGGCTAAGGGCAATCAAAAAGCTGTTGAAAGCAACTAATTCTACACTGAAAGCAATTAAAATCAGCATGAAAGCAACTAAATTGCAGATGAGAGCAACTAATTTATTACAATATTAAGTTTACTTGGAGTGAGACGACGCTTATTTTTACATATTATAGAAACAATATACCTAAAAGCTCGCCTAACTTGCCTAGCCGGACATCTGCTCGACTGGTTGGTCGTGTTCAGCGGTCGCTTTGTGGCATTCACAGTGGATATTGTCTCATTCAACCATTTATTGTAAATATCAGACTCCAATTAGTTAGTATTTTCCATTTATTTTCTTGATAGGATGTCGACTCCTGCCGGATGAGTGGTTACCTTAAGATGCATTATCCCTATACTACGCTCAAAACTATAAATACAAATTTAATGTTTTTATAAAGTTATCCACATGTAAAAAATTTTATAGTATCCTAAACGAAAAAAAAGCTAAACCATGGTCGGCTTAGCTTTCTGTTCTTACTTTTACTCTTTTAACAAATAAAGACAATATTAACGCTACTAAAGTAACGAGTGTTGCGATAAAGAATGTGTGATTAATACCTTCAAGCATCGCTTTCATTCCTAAATCTAGTTTAAACTGAGCAAGTCCTTCTTGAGTCGCTGGCATGTTCCCTGCTGCTGCCGCCTCTCCAGCAAGTCTTTCTGCAGAAGTTTCCATTCTCGCATTCATAATCGTTAAGAATATCGCAGATCCGATAGCACCAGAAACTTGTTGCAATGTATTATTCATCGCAGTACCATGCGGATTCATGTTCATCGGTAATTGGTTTAACCCATTTGTCATAATAGGCATCATTACCATCGACATACCGAACATACGAAGCGTATAAATTCCCATAATGTAATAATAACCGGTATCTTGCGTAAATTCACTCATAAAATGAGTAGCGATCGCCGTAATCGTAAGTCCAGTGATTGCTAAAATACGAGCACCATATTTATCGAAAATTTTCCCTGTAATTGGTGACATAATCGCCATTGCAAGTGCCCCAGGTAGCATCAATAGACCTGAATGGAACGGAGAAATCCCACGAATATTTTGTACATAAAGCGGTGTTAAAATCATCCCAGAAAACATTGCAGCAGATACAACTATTGAAATAATAGATGATAATGTGAACATCGGGTATTTGTAAATTCTTACATCTAACATTGGTTCTTCTAAGCGCAGCTGTCTCCACACAAAAAGAACTAATGCGATAAATCCAATAATGATTGTTCCATAAACGATTGGAGAATCCCAACCTTTATCCCCTGCTGTACTAAAGCCATATAATAACGACCCAAAACCTATACTTGATAAGATAAGTGAAAATACGTCCAAACTTACTTTGCTATTAGGCGTAATATTACGCAGTTTAAAAATAGCAAATAATAATACGATTACTGCAAATGGTAAAATAAATTCAAATAGCGCTCTCCATTTGTAATGTTCTAAAATAAACCCTGATAAAGATGGTCCAATTGCTGGAGCCAAAATCATGACTAACCCAAACATCCCCATTGCCGCACCACGACGCTCAATCGGAAAAGCAGATAACATAACGTTCATTAATAATGGCATCATCATTGCAGAACCTGCTGCTTGAATCATTCGCGCTGCGATTAAAACGCCAAAAGCAGGAGCCATAGCGGCTAATAATGTACCAGCTGTAAAAAATACCATCGCTGTGATAAATAATTTTCTATTAGAAAATCGTTGTACAAAAAAAGCACTTGCTGGTATTAATATTCCGTTTACTAACATATATCCTGTTGTTAGCCATTGTACTACAGTAGGCTTCACATCAAACTCATTCATAATGGTTGGCAAAGCTACATTTAATAGTGTATTATTCAAAAACGCAATGAATGCACCTACAAAAAGGATAGCAATCATTGCATAGGGTGGTTTTTGTTGCATTTCTTTCATTACTTTCGTTCCTCCTATTTTATTAAAGCTTCTCTCTATTTCTGTCTTATAACACTTGAACATTTTATACTCATCGTCCAAAAAAAGCAAATAAAAAATTTCAATCAACTAAAATAGTTTGATAAACGTTGATTTAACAGTTATTATATGAATTATACTACTAGTCTAAAGGTGATTAATATATGAATACTAAAAAACGAAATGTTTTAGTAGCGGCGCAAAAGCTTTTTATTGAAAAAGGTTTTAGGTCCACTACTGTAAACGATATTATAGAAGAAGCAAATGTCTCCAAAGGTACTTTTTATAATTATTTTTCCTCTAAAAATGAATGTATTATTGCCATATTGGAAAATGCACGACAGGAAACGGTGATCAAGAGAAGAGAAATTCATGCAAAGCAAAATAGTTCCGATATAAATGTATTATCGAAACAAATGTCCGTTCGATTCATTGTCTTTCAAGAACATAATTTATTTCCTCTTTTTGCATCAATTATTAACTCACAAGACGTGGATCTTCGTGACCTGATTAAACGGAATTATCTCGAAGAAATTAGCTGGCTTTCTAGTCGATTAGTTGATGTCTTTGGTGAACAAACAAAAAATGTATCTACAGATTGTGCAGTACTATCACTTGGCATGATTCAACAATTACAACATCCTTGGATCAATCAAGCCGCTAATATTTCCTTTGATCAATTAATTCATTTTATCCTTAGACGAATTAAAACGATCATTTATGAGATGGCGGATACAAACGATTCCTTACTTGGTAACTCATTTTTTGAACTAAATATAGAAACACCCTCTGTAACAAAGGAGCAAGTAATGGAGCTGTTAGAAACCTTTTATTTGGAAGAAAAAGAATCATTTTCTCCAAATATCACACAAGCACTTGAATTTATACGAGAAGAATTGTCGACTGAAACTCCAAGAATCTTTTTGCTAGAAAATATTCTTCCTGCTTTGACTGAAAGCTTTAATGGAAGTCAACTAGAACAAAAATCTACCATTATCATTTACAAACTTTGGAAACTTTTGGATGGTTGGAAAGTAGGTCAAGCATAATGGACAAAGTAATTTCGCAGTATCAAGAGGATGAAAACGTGATGATTCAGTTGTTCGCTAGCTGGTGTGCAAATCATCAATTAGATGCATTATCGTTGTATACACAAGCCTACCCTGAACAAGAAAAGAATATACTGCTTGAAAAAGCAGTGGAAGAAATAGTTACAGCCCCGGTAACAATAGATACAGAAACTCTTTTAAATGTGCTACAACTTTTCGGTAATGAAGATCTTGCTTTCGTTGTTTCCGAAGAAGCGGATAAACTAAAAAAGCGCTAGATGTGCAGGAGCAATCGGCAATTTGGTGATGCTATATTTATAAAAGCCTCATTTCTGGCCGAATTACTATAGAGAAGGACTGAGCAGCCAAAATTGCATCTTTGGCTGCTTTTACCTATATAGGAAATTAGCTACTCTTTCGTTCGTAAAAGCTTTGGCCTACAATTACAAAAAATGTGTAGAGCTGCGACAAAATCGCATCTCTACACATCAAATAATATAGAACTCATTCCGTACAAAGCACCCATACATATAGTTCAATAATTGTTCATTCAATCTATTAATGTATTAAATATTTTTGGTTAATGAAACTTACACAAGTTGGATGTGACTAGATGCTTGCTCCAAAAAAATCCGCTGACTGTTCATAGGTTTTCCATCAATTTCTTTATAATGGTAAATGCCATTGGAATCTTGCACTCTTGCTTTAGCGGTATCTTGAAGTTCAATATCTAAAATACCCATCACCCTCTTTTTAATAGATGGTGCTAACACTGGAAACAAAATCTCCACTCGTTTTACCATATTTCGAGTCATCATATCTGCCGAAGATAAATATAATCGACTTGCTCCATTTCTATAAAACCAATAAATTCTGGAGTGCTCTAAAAATCTTCCTACTATACTCGTAACAGTAATATTTTCACTTACTCCAACAATTCCAGGACGTAAACAGCATATACCTCGCACGATTAAATCGATTTTCACTCCAGCAGTGGACGCTTCATACAATTTTACGATTAAGTCTTTATCGGTCAGTGAATTCATTTTGAGTTTAATATGCCCATTTGAATAATTTCGATGATATTCTATTTCTTCATCGATCAAATATAAAAACTTATCTCGAATGTCATACGGGGAAACAACGAGTTTTTCATACTCTGGTTTATTCGTATATCCACTTAAATAGTTGAAAAATTGCGTTGCGTCGGAACCGATGCGCTTATTAGTCGTAATAATCCCCATATCTGTATAAATTCTAGCGGTTTTATCATTATAATTCCCAGTGCCTAAATGGACAAATTGCTCGATCCGATTGTTACGACTTCTAATAACCAAGGTAATTTTAGAATGTGTTTTTAAATTATGCATGCCGTATATTACAAGACAACCAGCTTTTTCAAGCTCTCGCGCCCAATGTACATTATTTTCTTCATCAAATCGCGCTTTTAGTTCAACAAGTACAGTCACTTGTTTTCCATTTTCAGCGGCTCTTTTTAAAGCCAAAATAATCGGCGAGTTACCGCTCACTCTGTATAATGTTTGTTTTATCGCCAGCACTTGTGGGTCATCCGCCGCTTTATCAATGAAATCAATAATAGGTTGGAAAGATTCATATGGATGATGGAAAAATAAATCCTGTTTTAATGCTTTGGCAAAAATATCTTCATCACTCGCTAAATCTTTCGGGGCTTGAGGTATAAAAGGCTCGTAAAATAGTTCATTATAATTTCCTTCAAAAAATTGAATAAAGGAAAATAAAAAAGTAATATCAAGCGGACCATGTATTTTATACACATCGTCGCGATGTATTTCTAACTGCTCCAACAAATAATTCAAAACCTTTTGTTGAATTTCACTCGTTTTAACTTCCAGCCTACTTACAGCGCCCCATTTTCTCTTTTTTAATTCCTTTTCTATTTCAATGAGTAGATCTCGTGCCCCTTCTTCATGTATGGTTAAATCAGCATTACGCGTAATTCGAAAAGGATTCGCATGTTTTACTACATATCCGTGAAACAACTTAGAAATATTCGCAATAATAACATCTTCCAATAATACTGCAGCGAATGTGTCATCTTTCGTTGATACTCGGATAAATCTTCTTAAAACGGATGGCACTTGTACAATCGCAATTTTGTTTTGTTCATTGATTTTTTCACTGCTGCCCACCTCTTCTACCATCACTAATATGTTCATTGTTTTACTCAACAATATAGGAAATGGTCGGTAAGCATCTACTGCAACGGGGGTGAGTATTGGGAAAATTTCTTCCTCAAAAATAATTTGTAGTTCTTTTACTTGTGCTTTCGATAACTGGGAATATTTCAATAAGGAAATACCATGCTTCGGCAGATGATTTCCGACCAACTCTTTATATATAGCCATTTGCCTTTCAACTAACTTTTTCGTAATAGTTGATATTTGTGCTAATTGTTCTTTTGGTGTGAGCCCGGCTTTATTTTCTGGTTTATTGAAACCTGCCCTCACTTGATCTTGAAGACCTGCTACTCGCACCATAAAGAATTCATCTAAATTGGAACTAAAAATAGCTAAAAACTTTAAACGTTCTAAGAGTGGGTTTGCATCATCTTCCGCTTCCTGTAATACCCGTTCATTAAAAGCTAACCAACTTATTTCTCGATTATTATAATTAGCATAGTCATTAAATGGATGATCATCTACAATTACTTGGTTCATAATATCGTATCCTCCATTTCGTTTAAAAAATTATTTTTACATGATTATTAACGATTTTCTCCAGATGTTTTGTTAGTTTTTCAGCTTGATACTTTTCCAACATATAATTCCCTTCTACTGAAAAAGTAAGAACAATTTCCTCCGATGATTTTGTTAAAGAAACTTCTTTAATATTCGAACGCCCTAACACATCGATGCCTTTAGTAAAACGAATTAATGCACCAATATCTCTCAATTTTTTTAAGTCATTTCCTTGTAACACACTTTCAAATGCAGCTACGTACTGTTTAAACGTATCCTTATTTTTATATGATGCTAAAAGAGCTAGTTTTAATCGGTCTTCATTGGATAGGCCGTCAATCGTTAAATTGGTTAATAAATAGAAAGTATGCTGACTCACAGCATCTTGATCGATGTGCTCTCCTATATAAAATAATATGTATGCATAGCGCAATAGTTGCTCATTTTCTAATGGTTCTATATAGTCCCACTCGATAAATTGTTTATAAATAGATGTGAAAATAGCATATAAATGCAATGTATCTTCTTCCAACACATTGAATTTGCCCAAAACATGACGCACCGCATTTTGCTTCACTTCATGTACATGAAACTCTGATGGAAACTTCTCCACTAACTGCGAGAAAACGATCCCTTCTCTTAGTCCCCGTTTACTATATATAAACGAAGGAGCATTCACTTTGTCCATAAACAGCCGGAATGTTTCCAAAGCTGGAACAATAATGTCAGCTCGATCACTTGATAAACCATCTATTTTTTTCAGCTCATTTATAGAGCAATGAGCAAATTGGGAACTAATTTCTTGTAAATCTACAGCAGTTAACTCATATTGATGTATACCATTCAAAGGATAATTTTTTCGTTGCTGATCTACTTGTGCAATATTACGTGCACTTCCTCCGATTGCAATAATAGGTATTTGGACATTATGCAACCAAGTGAGTGCTCGTAAATGTTCATTCACATATTCCCTTAACTGAATCTTTTCTTGGTGGGTCATTTCCGCATTTTGCATAAACTTTTTAGTTAATGAAACAGCACCAAATGGGATACTATGCATATGAATTAGCTCTTTGTTTTCAAACAACGTAATTTCTGTACTGCCGCCACCCATATCAATCGTTATGGCTGTTTCTATACTAGTAGAATGAATAACTGCCAAATATCCATAATATGCTTCATCATCGGTAGAAATGATAGTTAGTGACAAACCTAATTTACTTTCTATATATGCTAAAATCTCTTCCTTATTTTCGGCTTGACGAATCGCTGCTGTTGCAGCCGCAAACACATGCTGTACTTGTATATCTGCTAGAATTTCTTTGAATTTTGTCAGTGTTTCTAAAAGTATTTGAATACCATCCTCCGTCAATTTTCCAGTAGAGTCGATATACATACTAAGACGCGCAACCGTTTTAAAATTATGATGTTCTACCAATCCTTGCAAGAAGTTATAACTGTATATTACTAGACGAATAGAGTTCGATCCTATATCAATAATTGCTTTTCGATTTGTCATTGTGTTCATTAGCTCCTACTCCTCTATTAAATTATTTTAAACGCAACTGCCCTATATATTTGTAAATGTTTTGTAAATTTTAAATTTAATCAATTTCATTATTTAGAGATACCATTGTTAAATTCTCGTAATTTTTCACAATTTTTTCCCTTGATGCTTTTGAATCATGTACAATAAGGAAAACGACGATAGGGGGATTAACAGACAGATGAAAAAGTTCACCAAAGAGGAGAACAGTTGGTCATTTTACGACTGGGGATCATCGGCATATTCGATCACTATTACTACTGCAGTATTTCCTATATTTTATAAATCTTCGGCAACTTCCGCTGGGGTAGACGCTGCTGATTCTACCGCTTATTTAGGATATACGATTGCTATATTTACGTTTATTCTAGCAATGCTCGGCCCCATTTTAGGAACAATTGCTGATTATCGTGGGATGAAAAAGAAATTTTTCACTTTTTTCTTTGTACTCGGCGTGACATTTACTGCGATGCTTGCATTTATACCTTTTGATAATTGGTTACTCTTACTTATTTGTTACACATTAGCAGCACTTGGTGCAACTGGTGCAAATGTGTTTTATGACGGATTTATCGTCGACGTGACGACTAATGAACGCATGCATAAAGTATCTTCCAGAGGATATAGTCTTGGCTATATCGGAAGTACTATACCCTTTTTAATTAGTATTATCATCATTGTGTTATCTCAACAAGGAATAATTGCTTTATCTACTACTAATGCTAGCCGAATTGCTTTTCTCATTACAGCCATTTGGTGGATTATTTTTTCTATTCCATTGTTTAAAAATGTGCAACAAATTCACTATATCGAACGAGAAGGAAGACCAATTATCCAAAGCTTTAAGCGCTTAGGTAAAACCTTCAAAGAAATACGTCAATATAAAGCATTGTTCTTATTTTTACTAGCATACTTTTTCTATATTGATGGAGTTGGCACCGTTATTAATATGTCTACCGCATATGGGACAGATTTAGGATTAAGTGCTACTAGTTTATTAATCGTTCTTTTTGCTACCCAAGTTGTTGCAGCTCCTTTTGCGCTTTTATATGGGAAGCTTGCAGGGAAATTTTCTGAAAAGAAAATGTTGTATGTAGGAATCATCGTCTACATTATAGTGTGTACGTATGCCTTCTTCTTAGAAACTGTAGTCGATTTTTGGATTTTGGCCATGTTAGTTGCGACTTCCCAAGGTGGTATCCAAGCACTTAGTCGATCTTATTTTGGCAAACTTGTACCAAAGGAAAATTCCAATGAGTTTTTTGGTTTTTATAATATTTTCGGAAAGTTTGCTGCCATTATGGGACCTTTATTAGTCGCTTTTACAGCTCAAATCACAGGCAAATCTAATTACGGGGTATTTAGTTTAGTAGTTTTATTTATTATTGGATTCATCATTTTATCTAGAGTACCAGAACCAAAAACTAGTCCAGCTGTAGATGAAGTTGGCGCAAACTAATAAAAGAGAAGGTGTAGATTATCTCTACGCCCTCTCTTTTCCTTTAATAATGCTTTTTTAAGATAAACGAGGTAGTAATTCCAACAGAAATTACCGTTATACAAGAATAGATGAAAGAAACTGCTTCAACTAGTATACTACCAACGGAAACTATTACAACATCAATGGATAAAATACAAAGTCCCGGATTGATATGTAAGCGTCTAGCAAGCATTTGCGCAAGTAAATCAGTTCCTCCTATTGTGATGCTAGAACGTAGCATGATACCTACTCCAACCCCGATCAATAGCCCACCGCAAATCGCTCCAACCAGTCCAGATGATATGAATTTCTCCCCAACAATATGTAAAGGATATAAAAAATCAATGACGACGGAAGAGACTAGTAGTCCATGTATTCCGTTGTAAAAAAAAGGACGATAATAAAACCAGGCTAAAAGAAAAATCGGCACACTTATACATAGAATTGCAATACCTACTTTTACCTCTACTAAATAATGAATGATTAAACCTAATCCAATTCCCCCTCCATCTAATAAATGAAAAGGAACTAGAAAGAAATTAATCCCCAGCGCAATGAATATACTACCAATTAAAATGATCAGCGTTTTATTGAAAAAATACATTTTCCCCTCCTTCCACTAATTCATATATATGATTAAACGCACAAAAAAACACAGGAATTTGAATATCCTGTGTTTTAAATCTATTGTTAGATTAAGTTGTTGCTGCAAAAGTTGCTGGCATGACAACCGCTACTACTTCCCCTTTAGCACATAGCGTATCTCCGGCAAAAACTTCCGTTGTCACTTTCCATTTCTTTGGATGAATTTCTTCGATTGTGCCAACAGCTTTAAGCATTACTTTTTGTGGCGTCGGCTTTAAGAAATCCACATGTAAAGATCCAGTAACAAATCTTGGCGGTACTTCTTCACTTCCTGGTTCAAAACCATTTTTACGGTGTAATGCAAGTGAAGCAGAGCCTGTCCCATGGCAATCGATAAGCGAAGCGATTAATCCACCATAGACAAAGCCTGGAATCGCAATATGCTTTTCGATTGGATCATAGATAGTCTCTGTATGGTCCCCATTCCATACAGTTCGGAAATGATAGCCTTCATCATTTAACCGTCCACAACCAAAACACCACGCAAAATCGTCTGGATAATCATCTTGTATTGCTCGAACGTCATTTGTCATTTCTTTTCTCCCCCTTTTCAACTACCATTCTATTATACTTATATTTGTTTGAAAAATGCAAAAAAGATAGACTACTCAGTAAAAAGACTGTAGAGTACTTCTACAGTCTAGTAAATTAGTTATAAATTTCTTCTCTTCTATCCGAAAACACTGGTATACGCCCTCGTACATCATCTATTTCTTCTAGATTAATATCGACGATTTGCACACATTCCTCGTCTCCACCATTCCACAAAATCTCTCCCCAAGGACTTATTACCATAGAATTCCCACCAAATTCATTATGTGGGTCTCTGCCAACTCGATTCACCGCTATAATATAGCTTTGGTTTTCGATTGCTCTTGCTTGCAACAATATTTTCCAATGATCGATTCGTTTAGTCGGCCATTGCGCCGGTACAAACATAACTTTTGAACCATTTAGTGAATGCACTCTCGTCCATTCAGGAAAACGCAAGTCATAGCAAATGATTCCACCCATTTGTACGCCATCAAGTGTAAATAGATTTTTTTCATTACCAGCTTCAAAGTAAAGATGTTCATCCATCAATTTGATCAAATGTGCTTTGTCATATTCGGCTACAACTTCACCCAAAGTATTCGTAACATACATAGTGTTGTAAAACTTTTCCCCTTTTTTTATCGAAACAGAACCTCCAACGATATGTACATTTAATTCTTTGGAGAGCTCTGACAATAGTTTTTTTGCTTCTTCTCCATTCACATCTGCGATTTCTTCTAATCGAGTTAAATCATATCCCGAATTCCACATTTCTGGTAATACGACTACATTTGCTCCACTTGAAGCTGCCTCTCGAATTTGTTTCTCTACATTTTTAAAATTTTCTTTTGGCTTACCAAAAACAATATCTGATTGAACACAAGCAACTTTCATCTCGACACCACCTATAGACATAATACTAAAAAGATTATAAGATTTGACTAATATATGCAACTATTAAGAAAAAAGAGGTAACGTACATGGACTTTTCAAATCGATTAAAAAATCTACCAACACAATTTTTTGCTTCTCTTGTTCAAAAAGTAGCTATCGCAGTGGCGGAAGGAAGAGATGTTATCAATCTGGGTCAAGGAAATCCAGATCAACCAACTCCTGAACATATTGTGAAAGCACTACAAGAAGCTGCCGCCAATCCTGGATCCCATAGATATTCCCCTTTTAGAGGTACAAATGATTTCAAACAAGCTGCTGCTGACTTTTATAAACGGGAGTACAATGTGGACATAGACCCGCATACAGAAGTAGCAATTATGTTCGGTACAAAAATAGGATTAGTAGAATTACCACTGGCAATAATGAATGAACAAGAATTGATGTTGCTTCCTGATCCAGGCTATCCGGATTATTTGTCTGGTGCGGGTCTTGCAAATGTTCGATTTGATACAATGCCACTACTGGAAGAAAATGAATATTTACCAGATTACAGCAAGTTAACGGCAGAACAAAAACAAGCGGCAAAATTAATGTATTTAAATTATCCTAATAACCCGACAGGCGCTACCGCAACAAAAGATTTTTTTGAAGAGACTGTGTTACTAGCAAAAGAGTCGGATATTGCCGTTGTGCATGATTTTGCATATGGGGCTGTAGGATTCGATGGCGTAAAACCAATAAGCTTCCTGGAAGTAGAAGGTGCTAAAGAAGTCGGAGTGGAAATGTATACACTATCCAAAACATATAATATGGCAGGCTGGCGTGTGGGATTTGCGGTAGGAAATGCAAAAATGATTGAAGCGATTAATATTATTCAAGATCATTTATTCGTAAGTCTCTTCCCTGCTGTTCAATCTGCAGCAGCTGCAGCTCTTAACGAAAGCCAACAATGCGTAGATGACTTGGTTGCATTGTATGAAGGTAGACGAAATGCATTAGTAGAAGCATGTTCGAAAATTGGTTGGGATGTAAAAGCACCTCAAGGTTCTTTCTTTGCATGGTTGCCTGTTGCTAAAGGATATACAAGTGAAGAATTCGCGGATTTACTACTAGCTAAAGCGGATGTTGCGGTTGCTGCGGGTAATGGCTTCGGTACATTTGGCGAAGGCTACGTGCGAGTAGGTTTGTTAGTGGATGAAGAAAGATTAGTAGAAGCTGTGGAACGAATTGCTAAACTAGAGTTGTTTTAAGAATGTGGCTGTCTCGAAAGTTACACTTTTGGGACAGTCTTTTTGTTGGTTGAGTAAAAGTGTTAATTTATAAACGTGCAACATTTATTAATACTAGTCAGACTCATCGATGTCTCACTCCAAGAATACTTGATGTTATAAGAATTAGTTGCTCTCGTCGGCAAATTAGTTGCTCTCGCACTGATTTTGGTTGCTTTCAAACTAGAACTAGTTGCTTTCAATGATTGGTCAGTCGCTCTATGCCATTTACTGGATACACACAAGTGAAAAACTGGAGAATATTTTGTTTTTTAGCAGGTCTGCACAGATAAACAAGCAATTACGATGCTTTATCCCGCACAAAATAAAAAAGGGATCCTCCCAAAAAGTCATTTTGGACTCACCCCCATAGCTTATTTCTCGATTTTTCTTGGTTCCTTCTCATTTTTCTCCACCGGATAAAATTGATTGCCTCCCGTTTCTGGATCAAACTTACGATGGAATTCCATACCAGCCACTTCTGCTATTACAAGATCCACTGTTATCACCGGGTTTTCCCCTTTGATAAAATGGCCCCCAAAAACGTTCCCATTTTGGTCACACATTGTACCGTGAAAGTGCGTTTCGTACGCTCCTTCTCTTTTACAAATAACGCCTGTACCTTGTAAAAATTCGATTGGACCTTCTTTTCTAACCAAATCATTATAGCCAACCCCAATAACAGAATTTTCATTTGGCACTAAATAGACAAAGCCACTTCTTTGAAAACTTCCAAAACAACTAATAATCGTTGCATATTGTATATTGTTTTCTTTGCATAATTGTTCGATTCCTTCCAGTAAATCCGTACCGTATACTAATCTAGCTGCTACTGTTTTTCCAAACTGTCCAGTCGCATAATTGACTCTAATTGCTGACATTCTTTCATCATCCTTGTATTATTATTTATTGATAACAACTTTAATATAGACCGACTGAATATTTCAACTAGAAAAAAATTGTTGACTTTAGTAAATTGACGTAGTAAATTATATTTTATGGAACTTCTGAATAATTTAATAGCTTATATCTCTTATCAAGAGTAGCTGAGGGACTGGCCCGTTGAAGCTCGGCAACCATCTACATTTCGAATGTAGAAAGGTGCTAAATCCTGCAAAACATATTGTTTTGGAAGATAAGAGAGGACAGATTGTATTTTTGCGCCTCTCTTTCTTTTGGAAGAGAGGCTTTTATATTTATTCAATTTTTCTTATAACTATTAGGAGGAATTAGAAATGAAAAAATTTGGTTTACTTTTATCAAGCATACTATTAACTGGAGCACTTGCTGCATGTGGCGATGACTCTAGTAGTGGAGATAAAGCGTTAGACGAGAAAAAATTAGTTGTTGGTGTAACAGCTGGACCACATGAACAAATCGTAGAAGTGGCAAAAGAAGTAGCAGCAAAAGACGGGTTAGAAATTGAGATCAAAACATTCTCCGATTACATTCTACCAAACACTGCATTATCTGAAGGCGATCTCGATGCAAACAGCTACCAACATGGTCCATTTTTAGATACGTTTAACAAAGATCATGGTACAGACTTAGTGCCAGTAGGAAAAACAATCTTAAACCCAATGGGAGTTTATTCGGATAAATACGAATCGATGGATGACCTTCCAGATGGTGCAACTTTTGGTTTACCGAATGACCCAACAAACGGCGCTCGTGCATTGTATATTTTAGAAGAGAATGGATTTATCAAAATTAAAGAAGATAAAAGAGAGACTGCCTCTATTTATGACATTGAAGAAAATCCAAAAAACTTAAAATTTATTGAGTTAGAAGCTGCTCAAATTCCTAAACAATTAAGCGAAGTAGATGCTGCTGCGATCAATACAAACTTTGCACTAGATGCTGGGATTAATCCAAAAGAAGATTCTATTTTACTAGAATCATCAAACTCACCATATGTAAACTATATTGTTGTTCGTGCAGAAAATGAGAATGATCCAACGATTCAAAAATTCGTTAAAGCTTATCAATCAGAAGAAGTGAAAAAGTTCATAGAAGAAGAGTTTCAAGGATCTGTTTTACCTAGCTGGGATGAGTAAAATTAATCAATCACGCTTACCCGTGATTGCGTCTAGATTTTGAATTGAGCTTGCTCAATTACCTCCCTTCAAAATCTGTGACATCCGCCAGGGGCTTAACTTTATTCAGCAGGAATTTAAATCCTACTGAATCGAAGGCAGTTTCATTTTCACCTTCCACTTTTATTTAGAGTTGGTGGACATTTGCTGAATCAAGTTAGAACGTTACCGACATCGGTAACGTTTTCTTTAGAAAGGAAGATATACAATGATTGTTTTGGAAAATATTTCGAAAGAATTCGATAGTAAAAGTGGAAAAGTAAAAGCAGTAAACAATGTCAACATCCATGTTAAAAAAGGAGAAATTCACGGTGTAATTGGTTATAGCGGCGCTGGAAAAAGTACGCTTATCCGCTGTGTCAACCTTCTCGAAAGACCAACAAAAGGAAAAGTATATATAAATGGAGTAGAAACCACTTCCCTCCCCCTTCCTAAATTACGTGAAGCTCGTAATAAAATCGGGATGATTTTCCAAGGATTCAACCTACTAAAAACAGCTACTGTTTACGATAATATTGCGATTCCTCTTAAACTTCTAGGTTATAACAAAACAGAAGTTCAGAAAAGAGCAGAAAAATATTTAGAGATTGTTGGATTAACAGATAAACACAAAAATTATCCAAGTCAGTTATCTGGTGGTCAAAAGCAACGCGTTGCTATTGCAAGAGCACTTGCACAAGAGCCCGAAATTCTATTAAGTGATGAAGCAACTAGCGCACTCGATCCAGAAACAACAGATTCTATTTTAGATCTTCTATTAAAGATAAATAAAGATCTAGGAATAACTATATTGCTTATTACACATGAGATGAATGTCATCCAAAAAATTTGTGATCATGTATATGTAATGGAAAATGGGCATGTGGTTGAGCAAAATAATGCAATTCAGTTATTTACAAAACCTACGCATCCGACAACGAAAAAGTTTTTAAGTACCATTAGTCAGCGTAATCTATCCCCTGCTTTAATTTCACAATTACATGTGACAGGTAGCGTAACACGCTTAACTTTTGTAGGAGAAAGTGCTGGCCAACCTCTACTTGCTGAAGTTAGCAAAAAATTTAATGTGCAACCAAATATACTAACCGCCAACATTATTGAATTAAAAAATGGCATCGTTGGTAATATAGTCATACATTTAATTGGAGAACAAGATCAAGTAAATGCTGCGTTACTATTTTTAGAGGAAAATGGCGTTGGTATTGAGAAGTTGGAGGGACAATCATGAGTAGATTAGAACAATTTACAAATCAATGGCTGCCGATTATCGGTAAATCCGTCATCGAAACATTTCAAATGGTTGGAATTTCATTGTTTTTCTCCGTGCTTATCGGAATACCGCTAGGAATTTTAATCGTATTAACTAGACCAGGTCAAGCTTTGCAAAATAAGTTTTTATATCAAACTAGCAACTTATTGATTAATATACTTCGTTCGATTCCATTTATCATTTTACTATTTTTTATTCTACCATTTACAAAATTTATCGTTGGTACGACGATTGGTGTAAAAGGCGTAATCGTCCCTCTCGTTATTTATACTGCACCGTATATTGCACGTTTAATGGAGTCTGCATTACTAGAAGTTGAAAATGGTGTGATTGAAGCTTATACCGCAATGGGCATTAGAACTGAATCGATTATTTGGCATGTGTTGTTACGTGAAGCACGTCCTTCCATTATTTTAGGTTTAACAATCTCTACGGTTAGTTTAATCGGAGCAACGGCAATGGCTGGTATGGTCGGTGCTGGTGGTCTAGGGGATTTAGCTTATCGCTTTGGACATTTACGTTATGAAGTCGATGTTATGTATGCTACTGTCTTCATATTAATTATCCTCGTTCAAAGCATACAGTCTATTGGAAATAGACTTGCTGCAAGATTGAAAAAAGACTAGTTGGAGGTTTTTGAATGTCGAACAATTTATATGTAGAAAAGAATGGCGCCATCGCTACTCTCATTTTTAATCGCGCGGAAAAGAAAAATTCTTTTTCGCTTGCGATGTTTAAACAATTAGGTGAAATATTAGATGAGTTGGAACTGGATCAACAAATTAAAGTATTGATCTTGAAAGGTGTCGACGAAACTGCATTTTCAGCTGGCGCAGACATTTCAGAGTTTCTAGAAAACCGCTTTTCTGCTCAAAAGGCAAAAGATTATAATGATGCAACCTTGGAATCAATCGAAAAACTGTATCGTTTTCCGAAGCCAACGATTGCCCTTATCAAAACACTTGCTATCGGTGGTGGACTAGAACTTGCAAATTCTTGTGATTTTAGATTTGCTACTTCTGAAAGTAAACTTGGCATTACAGCCGCAAACATCGGAATCATCTACAATTTGACGAGCACGAAGCGTCTAGTTAACTTAGTCGGTCCATCCAAAGCAAAAGAATTATTATACACTGCTAAGTTAATCCGTGCAGAAGAAGGTAAAGAAATCGGCTTAATCGATTATGTTTATCCAATGGAAGAAATAGAAGAAAAGTGCTTAGAATTTGCCGGACAAATAATCCGTAAATCTTCTGTTGCAAATAATGGGATAAAACAAGTAATCCAATCGATTATCGACGGAGAAAATGCAGAAACAAAAGAAATCGAACAACTCATTTTAGATTCCTTTAGTTCCGACGATTATAAAGAAGGAATTGCAGCATTTTTAGAAAAAAGAAAAGCTAATTTTTCATAAGGAGTGGCTCGCATGACTAACTTAGATTTATTGTTAAACAATATTGGCACCAATGAAAAACATCCGATTAATTATAGCGAATTAGAACAAGCGGCGAAAGAAAAGTTAGATGGAGGTCCATTTGGATACATACGCTCATCAGCTGGCGGAGAAGAAACGCTTCGAAAAAATACAGATTCCTTTGCCAAATATTCCATCGTGCCTAGATTTCTAAACGATGTATCCACCTTAAATACGGAAATAACATTGTTCGGACAAATATACCCCCACCCTCTTTTCATCGCACCAGTTGGAATGAACAAAATTGCGCATGAAGATGGAGAAATTGCTGTAGCAAAAGCTGCAGCCAAGTATAACTTTCCGTATATTCAAAGCACTGTTTCTAGCTATTCAATAGAAGAAATTGCGGATGCGACAGAAGGAAGCACAAAATGGTTTCAATTATATTGGTCAGAGAACAAAGAAATTTCATATAGCATCGTAAAAAGAGCCGAAAAAGCTGGATACAAAGCAATTGTCGTAACCGTTGATACAGTGATGCTCGGTTGGCGTGAAGAAGATGTACGTAACCAATTCTCTCCCCTAAAAAAAGGAATCGCTAAAGGGAATTTTGTTACAGACCCATTATTTATGGCATCCCTCCCAGATCAATCAGAAGCTTCTATTATTAATGGTATTGTAGATTATTTATACCACCCTACCTTAAATTGGGATGCTATTGTAGAACTGCGAAAACAGACTTCATTACCTATTCTTATAAAAGGTATACTACATCCTGATGATGCGAAACTTGCAATCGAAAAAGGAATCGACGGTATTATTGTATCTAATCATGGCGGTCGCCAGTTAGATGGTGTAATCGCAAGCATTGATGCCCTACCAGAAATAGTCGAAGCAGTCGATGGAAAAATTCCTGTGTTATTTGATAGTGGGATTCGTCGTGGTTCAGATGCTGTAAAAGCGCTAGCACTTGGTGCCACTGCTGTTTGCATCGGTCGTCCATTTGTTTGGGGATTAGCAGCGGCTGGTCAAGCAGGAGTAGAACGAGTGCTGGAAAGTTTCCTTGCGGAGACAAAGGTGTCTATTTCTTTAAGTGGTGTAAGTCATGTAAATGATCTGCACAAGTTAAAAGTAGTGAAAAGCTAAGGATTGATTGAAGGTGGTATACTCGATGGAACAAGCATTAAAAGGAATGAAAGTGATCGACCTATCTCAAGTATTAGCAGGACCTTATTGTACAATGGTACTAGGAGATATGGGAGCAGATGTTGTCAAAGTAGAAAAGTTTCCTTCTGGTGATGATACTAGACTGATGGGACCTTATATAAATGAAGAAAGTTATATGTATATGATGGTGAATCGCAATAAACGCGGGGTTTGCCTCAACTTAAAAACAGATGAAGGTTTACAAGTTTTATATAAGCTAATAAAAGATGCGGATGTTTTTATCGAAAACTACCGTCCGGGTGTCACAAAAAAACTGGGTATCGATTATGAGACGTTAAAATCAATCAATCCAAGTATCATTTATTGTTCGATTTCAGGTTATGGTCAAACAGGTCCTTATAAAAATAAAGGCGGATTTGATATTATGGCACAAGGGCTTTCCGGCTTGATCGATATGACAGGAGAACGACAAGGAAAGCCTGTCAAAGTCGGTATTGCTATTCATGATATTGCCGCAGGACAAACAGCTATTCAATCTATTTTAGCCGCTTATATTCACCGTTTGAAAACTGGTACTGGACAATATATCGATGTTTCGCTAGTCGATTCTGGGCTTGCTTGGACAGTTTGGGAAGCTGCAGCCTATTTCGGGAAAGGTGAAGTGCCGCGTAGAAACGGAACTGCTCATCGTGTGTCTGCTCCTTATCAAGGCTATAAAACGAAAGATGGTTTTATCCTTATTGGCGCAGCGAACCAAAAGCTATGGGAAAAATTCTGTTTAGAGGTTGTACATAAACCCGAATGGATAAGGGATGAACGTTTCTTAACGAATAGTATACGTGCACAACATGTAGATGAGCTAGAAGTAGAAATGGAAAAAGTGTTAAGCCAACAGGAATCAGCGTATTGGTTAGATTTATTGGACAAAAACGGTATTCCATCTGGACCTATTTATTCGTACGATCAAGCACTAGCTGATGAGCATATTATTTCTAGAGAAATGATTATAGATTATGAGCATCCAGTTGCTGGAGCGATGAAGACATTAGGCTTCCCTGCTAAATTTTCCGAAACACCAGGACAACTTAGAAACCCTGCCCCCCTTCTTGGTCAACATAATAAAGAAGTACTAGTGGAACTTGGCTATTCTATAGAAGAAATTGAGTCTTTCATGGCAAATAGTGTACTAAAAAATTAACCGATTGCACATGCAATCGGTCTTTTTTACATATTTTCCATTAATCTTTTAGCAATTGCTTGATACTCTTCTGGTCCAATACCAGGAGCGAACTGTTCAGGGAGAGAATCTAAATCTGGTATATCATACCCTTGTGGACTACCTTCTTTTACTATTAACTGTGCGCCACTTGCTGGGTTCGTTCCTTTCCAAATTTGCTTTATGTCTGCGTAATCCCCAACATTATTCCATGTAAATAACACATTACCATAACCGAGGTCCTCGTATTTTTTGGCTTGGTCAAAAGCACGGTTATCTAGACTTGGAATTGGGAGCATTTTAGTTACATCTACCCCAGTTGCAATCTCTATTGCTTTTGCATAGGCCAATACATGTGTACCCCCGCGAACTAGCAAGTAACCGATCATTTCTCTTGCAGTAGGATGGTCCGTCATTTCATACACACGCATTTTATGTGTTCGTGCACCACATTCTAAGAAAAAGTTATGAAGTAAATCAAGTACTAGATTACCGCTTGAAAAAACATAATCTCCTCTCCACGGGGCCCCCATCGAGTCACCTGCTAAAGAAGTTTGGGCATTCGCTATGAAGTGATAAGTATTTCTTTTATCCTTTGCCATTTGAAGTGGGGTAACATCAGGATCTCCATTAAATGTAGTCCCTTTTTGTAATAAATTTATCGTGTTAGAGACTAGCTCTACATGACCGAACTCTTCCGCTGTTATACTTGCTACTAGATCATAAAAAGGCTTTAGCTTTGTTTTATCTCGAAAGTTAAATGATTGGTACATATAATTATTGAGTGTAGACATTTCACCAAACTTCCCGCCTAACAATTCTTGTACAGCAGCTGCAGCATTTGCATCACCATACTCTAAGTTTGGGAGTTCAATTAACAATTTGTTCACCCGGTTGAACAATCTATCATACTCCTTTTTCTATTTTGATAGTGTGACCCAGACAATTTCTTGATTTCTTATATAAAAAGGACTGCTACTAACATCAACGACAATATGATCTGGTGTGACCATTGTTAAATTTCCTTGAATCGTACTATTCCTTGTTTGTACTGCAACTCGTTTCCCGCTTAACGTTTGAAGTAGATGATATAAATAAGGCTCAAAACTACTTACAAATTCAACAGACGACTGTGGATTTGTGTTCACTTACTTCCCATCCTTTCAATTCAATCGTTGTATTGTATGAAAAGAAATTTTATAAGGTGACTTGAAAGTGGTAAGATAATGTGGAGATGTTATATAAAGAAGGTCATATAAATGGTGAAACGATTAGTTGTAACAGGCTATAAAGCGCATGAATTAGGTATCTTTAATGATACGCACCCTGGAATTCCAATCATTAAAAAAGCGATTAAAGATCGGCTACTTCTTTTAATTGAAGAAGGATTGGAATGGGTTATACTAAGTGGACAGCAAGGTGTCGAAACTTGGACAGCAGAGATTGTGCTCGAATTGAAGGAAGCATTTCCTTCATTAAAGTACGCCATCATTACTCCTTTTTTAGAGCAAGAAAAGAATTGGAATGAGCTGAAACAAGAAAAATATAAAAGTTTATTGTTTCAAGCGGATTATGAAACAAGCTTAACGAAAAGACCGTACGAAGCACCTTGGCAATTCATCGAAAAAAATAAATTTTTACTTCGTAATTCGGATGGTATACTTATTGTTTACGATGAAGAAAATGAAGGCTCACCAAAGTTTATGAAAAAATTAGCGGAGGCATACATGGAGAAGGAAATTTATACGCTGATTACGATAGATGCGTATGACCTTCAAACGATTGCGGACGAAATTGCAGAAGAAATGAGGAATGATTTTATATGAGTAAACAACAAGTAGTATGTGAAAGATATGATAAAGAAACGGAAGAACTGGTATCGAAAGATTCAATGGAATTTTTGAATACTCCCCTATCTCATTTAAAAGAAAAGAAAAATGAATATGTTTATTTGCAAACAGAAGACTTAAATGCATTAAAAGTAGATGGACTAGTACTAGAATACGACGAAGTATTTGAAGTATACACAGCTATGTTCGGTCTTTCCGTTCAGAAAAAATTTGCTCCTAAAATAGAAGCTTACTTAAACGAACATTATAATAGTGAGAAAATGAACTATAGCATGATGTTTGCTGGAGATGAAGGTTTATGGGAAATAAATTTACCATTAGATTACATCGATCAATTTAGTGAGAGCTTTACGTTGGAAGAAGCGTATCAATTTCTACAATCGTTCATTACTTCCTTAGTGGAAACGATCGAAAATTAATTTATTTGTATAAACACATCTGCATATCAGTCATCGAACTGACCAAACTATAGAGGATGTCCCAATACATTTTCTACAAGGAGGAGAAATTCGAATGAATCAAAACTCATTTGGTCAAGGTCAAACACATCAAAATATGCAAACTGGAAATGTTCCACCACAACTTAATCATGGTGGTCACGAATTATTCGATGTGCATGAAGTATTATCGACGGTTCTGTCGGGCTTGAACTTAAAAACAATACTTCGTCCACATGTGCAAGATCAAGAACTACTCAATATTTTAAATCGTCAATATGCATTTGCATTGGATGAATATAATATTACGGTAGAATGCTTCAAAACAGGTAAAGATCCTTCCCATCCAACTTCTAGCTATAAAATGCAAGGTGGCAATGACTTTATTTATGGGATGAAACCGTCACAACCGAAAAAGCCAATGCAAGGACCAAATGATATTACAGACGAAATGATTTCCGGGTATTTACTCGGTGCTGCAAAAGCTTCTGCAACGGCTAAAACTGCTGCCGCTCTAGAAACAACGAATCCAGTTGTAAGACGAGTACTTGCAGATTCCATTCCAAACTGTATTGAAATGGCATATGAACTGGCTATTTACCAAAACAAGCATCACTACTACCAAGTTCCACAGTTAACGCAGCAAGATATGCAAGGCATACTTAATTCATACGCTCCTGCTCAAGGACCGATGAACAACCAAGTACAATAATTTCGGCTCATCCCTATTTGCAGTAGGGATGAGTTTTTTTATCCATTGTTTCCCTTTCCATTTAACGTATAATGAATATCAAAGACATACATGAGAAAGAAAAGGTGAATGGAATGCGAGTTGCAATTTTTGATTTCGATGGAACGCTATATGCAGAAGAAACATTCAAGCTGTTAATGAATCATTTGAAAGAACATCCCAAATACGGAACAAAATATAAACGCTTTTACCGATCTATCGTCCCACCTTATATTGCAAATAAATTAAAGCTATATCCAGATGCCAAAATGAAAGAACGTTCGATGCAATTATACATAGAAGCTTTTGATGGAATAACAGAAAAAGAAATGGTCGCTTATTTTGATGAACTAACGAAACCGGTTCAACAAGATTTCAACCAAACAGTTTTGACAAGACTCCAACAGCATCAAACTGACAACATACATATACTGCTTGTTTCTGGTGCTTATACGCAATTTTTGCATCAAGTGACAGCTGGCATTTCTTTTAACCAAATTATCGGTACAGAAATTTCCTATAAGAACAATAAAGTCCATACCCATACTCCTATCAGCCATGTGAATGGAACTCGAAAAACCGAGAATATATTACAAACACTACAAGGTCAACAAATTGATTGGGAAAATAGTTATGCATACGGGGATAGCTTTTCGGACTTGCCCGTTCTAGAACTTGTTGGAAATCCTGTAGCGGTAAATCCTGAGGAGAAACTAAAACTAATTGCAAAAGAGCGAGGATGGGAAATAATTTGAAAACCAGAGAGCATTTGGCTATATGCCGGTGCTTTTTTCTTTAAATTTATTTATTTGGAAATATTTACTGCATGCCTTTTCTGACGCAAAAAATCGAAGTTACTCCGCATGAGTTTACTATTTACAAGCTTACGTTATCAGCCGAATGAAGTCCTCACATTTGGGTACACTTTTACTTAAACAGAACAATTAGTAACTAAGGAAAAAATTGTACTATTAATTGGAATGAGGCGTACTTGCATGGAAAGTAGTAATTGCGATTTTTCACCATTAAAGGATCGATTAATAAGAGAGCTTAAAGAAGTATCAATTGAAGTGGATATCGGGCTAAAAACATTATCAGAAGATAACTTTTGTCTTTTAAGCAAACTAGCTACCATTAAAGAACACTTTGAAAAAGCAGAAGCGATGGCGGCTTCTTTTTATTTGAACTGTTATTTGTCTCCGTTTACGGATATGTATTTAGATATTTCGACCGCTCTCCAGCATCTATCAAATCAAAGACATGGAGCCCTAATTGTCATTGAGCGAAAGGACTCTGTAGATTCTATTATTCGCTCAGGCACTCCCTTAGGTGCAAAGTTGACACATTCATTGTTAGAATCCATTTTTTATCCGGGAAATCCTCTCCATGATGGTGCTGTATTAGTTCGGAGTAATCAAATTTTATCAGCTGCAAACGTGCTTCCTTTGTCGAGCATATTTGTAGGTGAAAAAAAACTTGGTACTCGCCATCGTGCTGCTTTAGGATTATCAGAAAAAAGTGATGCGCTCGTCCTTGTTGTTTCGGAAGAGACGGGTAAGGTTGCTTTTGCTCTAAATGGAGAACTTCACCATATTATTACAACTAGCTCTGCGATTCTTTAACCTAGCTATTATGCTTATTAGTTTTAACGTTTTCTTCATCATCAACACATTCGTCTAAGTCCATTCCTATTTATAACATATCATAATAGGAGGGATGAATTCTTTTATCCTTCATTTGGATGTAGGAGGTGAAAGTAATGGGCTATGGATATGGTGGTGGCTACGGTAGTGGCTATGAAGGTGGCTATGGTGGCGCTGGCTCAAGTTTCGTATTGATTGTTGTGCTGTTTATTCTTCTTATTATCGTAGGTGCAACTTTTCTTGCATAACAAGCATAATCGTCTGTTCATTTGAAATAATAAAGGGTGGACTTAATACATCCACCCTTTTGCTTTGTTCTCATTTTATTCCATTCGCACGTTTATCTGTTTGCTTTTTAAATACGATTTAATATCAGAGATCGTGTAATCACCATAGTGAATCATTGATGCGACGAGTGCTGCATCTGCATGGCCATCTGTAAAAACTTCTTCGATATGTGCAAGTTCCCCCGCGCCTCCAGAAGCGATAATTGGCACGTTTACTTTTTCAGATAGTAATTTGATCAATTCGACATCGTAGCCGTTTTTCATACCATCTTTATGAATACTTGTACATATGATTTCCCCAGCACCCAGATCTGTTGCTTGCTGTGCCCACTCCACGACATCCATCCCTGTTTTCTCATGACCAGAATGTGTATATACTTCCCATCTAATTATTTCTTCGTCTTCATTATAAATAGGCATTGCATCTAATCCTAATACGACACATTGTTTTCCGTAAATTTCAGCAGCTTCACGAAGCAGTTCTGGTCTGGCTACTGCCGCGGAATTTACACCAACTTTATCTGCACCTGCACGTAGTAAACGTTTAAAATCATCGATTGTTCGTACACCACCAATGACCGAAAACGGAATATATACTTGTTCTGCAACTTTTCGAATCCAGTCGATTTTCAATTCTTGGCTTTTAAGAGAAGCAGTTGTATCTAGATAAATTAATTCGTCTGCGCCATCTTCTGTATATTTCTTACCTAATTGTGCAGGATCTCCGATAATCGTCGGATTACGAAATTGTACATATTTTACTGCTTTATCATTTAACACATCGATTGCTGGAACAATTCTTTTTCTAAGCATATATGTTACTCCTCATTTACAGTAATTTTCTAATAACTGAATGCCATGTTTACCGCTTTTTTCGGGGTGAAACTGTACTCCCATTACTTGTTCGTTCCCAATAACGCTAGCAAAATCGAATCCATAATTAGTACCTCCTAAAACATCCTTTTCTTCTGTGGCATTCGCATAAAAAGAATGGACGAAGTAAAAATCTGCGTTTTGCGGAATTTGATGAAATAAGAAATGATTTTGAACATCCTTTACTTGGTTCCAGCCCATATGAGGAACCTTTTCGACTGTTTCTTTAAATAAAGGAACGCTTCCTTTGATCAGTCCCAAACATTCCACATTTCCCTCTTCACTTGTTTCCAACAAAAGTTGCATCCCTAAACAAATACCTAAAAGTGGTGTTCCTTTTGAAACCTCTATTTTTATATAGTCGCTTAAACCTGTTTCATTTAACACGTCCATGGCAACTTTTGCATTTCCAACTCCAGGTAATATGAGCTTTGTCACAGATTCGTCATGATCACTCGATTTAGTAATAAGCTTTGTCTCATATCCTAGACGGTCGATCGCTTTTAATACACTATGTAAATTCCCTGCTCCATAATCGATTATGCCAATCATCATTTTGCCTCCACTAATTAGTATTCTTTTATTATGCCACCAATCGATCGAAAAAAACAGAAAAACTTTAGTCTGCTAATAGAGTAAACCAGTCATTTAAGAAATGACTGGTTTTTTGCTTACATATGCACCTACTTTTTTGGCTACTTCCTGCCCTTCTTTTATGGCCCAAACGATAAGACTTTGCCCTTTTCTTGCATCTCCTGCAGTAAATATGCCTTCCACATTCGTAGCGTAATCTTTTGTAGAAGCGGCAATTTTTTTGTTCACGATGTTCACCCCAAATTGGTTTGGAAGTGTTAGCTCGGGACCTTCAAATCCAATCGCTACAAACACAAATTGCGCTGGCCAAACTTTTTCGGTACCAGGAATTTCACGGAAAAAATGATAGCCATCCTCTCCTAAAATTTTTTCCATTTGAATGGTATGAAGCTCTTTTAAATTTCCTTTTGCATCTGGGATCATTTTTGTCGTTTGAATCAAATATTCTCGAGGATCTTTACCATATTTTGCTTCTGCTTCTTCATAGGCGTATTCCAATTTATAAGTAATTGGATCAGTCGGCCATAAATTGTCTTCCGCTCTGGCAGTTGGTAATTGTGGGTGTTTACCGAACTGGACAACCGATTTACATTTTTGACGAATTGCAGTCGCTACACAATCAGCACCAGTATCTCCCCCACCAATTACGATGACATCTTTTCCTTTCGTATCGATATACTGTCCATCAGCAAAATTGGAATCCAGTAAACTTTTTGTTGTTGTCGTTAAGTAATCCATAGCGAGATGAACCCCATTTGAGGTGCTACCTTCCATATGAAGAACTCGTTGTTTTTGTGCACCAATACATAAAATAATGGCATCGAATTGATCTTTTAATTGCTGAGCTGAAATATCTTTGCCGATTTCTGTATTTAATACAAAATCAATTCCTTCTTGCTCTAGTAATTGAATTCGACGCTCCACCACTTCTTTTTCTAACTTCATATTAGGTATCCCGTAAGTAAGTAACCCTCCTGCACGGTCCGCACGCTCATAGACAGTGACAGAGTGACCAGCTTGGTTTAATTCATCGGCACTTGCAAGTCCAGCAGGACCCGATCCTACGATGGCAATTTTTCTCCCACTACGCTCCTTCGGAATTCTAGGTACTACCCAACCATTTTCAAATCCTTTATCAATAATCGTTCGCTCAATATTTTTGATGGATACTGCTGGATCTGAAATAGCAAGTGTACAAGAACCTTCACAAGGTGCTGGACAAACACGACCAGTAAATTCAGGAAAATTATTGGTCATAGAAAGTCTTTCTAGTGCCTCTTGCCATTTCCCTTTATAAACTAAATCATTCCACTCTGGGATTAAATTATTAATCGGACAGCCTGCAGTTGCACCTCTTATTTCAATCCCCATATGACAAAAAGGAGTACCGCAATCCATACATCTTGCCCCTTGTATTTGAAGCGCCTCATCCGTTAACTTGGAAGCATACTCCCCCCAGTTTTTAATACGCTTGAGGGGGGCTTCCTCCTTTCCTTTTTCTCGTTTATAATCCATAAATCCAGTAGGTTTCCCCATTTGTATTCCCCCCTCTTATTTTTTTACTAACGTGAGTGGCTTCTTTTCTTCTTTCACAGAAGTGGCTAGAAATGCTTGCATTGCTGCTGCGTCATCCGTTAAACCATTACGTTTAAAGTCTGCGATTTTATCGAGCATTTTCTTATAATCTTTCGGCACGACTTTTACCATTTGTTGTACTGCTACATCCCATTTATCCAGTATATTCATTGCTTTCGTGCTTTTCGTGTAATAGTAATGATCCATTATTAATTGGCGAATGGAGTGTCTTTCTTCTGACAATTCAATACGTTCCAACTGAATCATTTCCATATTGCATTTTTCTTTTAATCCGTCCAAGTCATCAACAAGTACATACGCAACCCCGCCTGACATGCCTGCAGCAAAGTTTTTCCCTACATCCCCTAGTATGACGGCACGACCACCAGTCATATATTCACAACCATGATCCCCAATGCCTTCTACGACTACATCTACCCCACTATTTCGAACTGCAAAGCGCTCCCCAGCACGACCATTAATAAATGCAGTTCCACTTGTTGCACCGTAAAGCGCGACATTCCCAGCTATAACATTTCCTTCTACAGCGCCTTTAATAGGTGCCGAAACAAACAGTTTTCCACCAGATAAACCTTTCCCAAAATAATCATTTACATCCCCTGTAACATACATCGACATCCCTTTAGGTACAAAAGCGCCAAAGCTCTGACCTGCACTTCCCGTAAACCTTAGTGTAATGGAATCATTGGCTAATCCTCTAGCTCCGTATAGCTTAGAAATTTCGCTTCCAATTACTGTGCCTACTACACGGTCCGTATTGGAAATTGGAAAATTCAAATCCACTTTTGATTGGTTTAAAATGGCATGTTCTACTTTTGGTAATAGTTCTGTTAAGTCAAAAGATTGATCTATTTTATGATTTTGAATTGTTTTAAACGTTCTCGGACCTTCTGGCTGAAATAGAAGTGCCGTTAAATCTAAGTGCTTGGCTTTCCAATGTTCTTTTGCACGATTGCTCACCTCTAACACATCCGTACGTCCTACCATTTCTTCTATCGTTCTAAAACCAAGTAATGCCATATATTCACGCACTTCTTCTGCTACGAATTTCATAAAGTTGACAACATAATCGGCTGTTCCTGTGAATTTGTCACGAAGCTCTGGATTTTGAGTGGCAATACCGACTGGACAAGTGTCTAAATGGCAAGCCCGCATCATTACACACCCTAAAACGATTAAGGGAGCTGTTGCAAAGCCATATTCTTCTGCACCGAGTAATGTGGCCATCACAACATCTTTACCAGTCATCAACTTGCCGTCTGTCTCTAGTCTGACTCGATCACGAAGTCCATTTAACATTAATGTTTGATGAGCTTCTGCAAGGCCGAGCTCCCAAGGAAGTCCCGTATGTTTAATGCTCGTTTTCGGAGATGCCCCAGTTCCCCCATCATAGCCACTAATGACAATAACATCTGCTGCACCTTTTGCCACCCCAGCTGCAATGGTACCAACGCCAGATTTTGCGACTAGTTTTACACTAATGCGAGCAGTTCTATTGGCATTTTTTAAGTCATGGATTAACTGCGCCATATCTTCAATCGAATAAATATCATGATGCGGAGGCGGAGATATTAATCCAACTCCAGTAGTAGATCCGCGAACATCCGCTACCCATGGATATACTTTATTGCCAGGTAACTGGCCACCTTCTCCAGGTTTTGCCCCTTGCGCCATTTTGATTTGAAGCTCATCTGCTTGCACTAAATAATGGCTTTTTACACCAAATCGACCAGACGCTATTTGTTTAATCGCACTTCTACGATTATCTCCGTTTGCATCTAGTTCATAACGACTTGGATGCTCCCCGCCTTCTCCACTGTTACTTTTACCGCCAATTCGGTTCATAGCAATGGCAAGTGTTTCATGTGCTTCTTTGCTAAGTGAACCAAATGACATTGCACCTGTTTTAAAACGTTTGACAATGGAATCCACTGACTCTACTTGTTCCAGTGGAATTCGTTTAATATCTTGTTTGAATGTCCATAAATTACGTAAAAAACCGATGCGTTCTTCATTAGCCATTTCTGCATATTGGCGATATAAACCGTAATCACCTCTCCTAGTAGCCCACTGAAGTGTATGAATCGTTTTCGGATTAAAAGCGTGATGCTCCCCTGTGCTTCTCCACTGGAAATCACTGCCTGAATCTAATGAGCCTCCCTTTGAATCCAATGCTGATTGATGTCGTTTATTTGCTTCTTCAGCAATCGTTTCTAGATTGATCCCTCCTATTTGAGAGGCTGTTCCAGTGAAATAGCGATCGATTACGTCTTTACTAATACCTACTGCTTCAAAAATCTGTGCACCTCGGTAACTTTGCACAGTCGATATTCCCATTTTGGACATGACTTTGACTACACCATCAGCAATACCTTTACTGTATTTGATTACAGCTTCTTCGTAACTTATATCAATATGCCCATTCTCCATTGCTTCGGCAATTGTTGCATAGGCAAGATATGGGTTAATCGCATCTACACCGTAACCGATTAAAGCGGCGAATTGATGGACCTCTCTTGCTTCACCAGACTCTAAGATGATACTTACTTTCGTTCGATTTCCTGTGCTTAGTAAATGTTGGTGTAGACTACTTGCTGCGAGTAAAACAGGAATGGTTGTTTGATTGCTGTCTAGCGGTTTATCTGACAAGACAAGCAAAGTTTTCCCTTGAGCGATACACTCATCCGCCTTCTTAGAAATGGTACTCAAACTATTTTCTAAGTTTTCAGACATACCTAGATAGATTGTTGCGCTTTGAAAAGATTCTGACTCCATTTTCATCAATTGTTTCAGTTGGCTGTTCGTTAAAATTGGTGTGTCTAGAAAAATCCGCTTACTATTTTGTTCCGTAGGATGGAGTAAGTCCCCCTCTGCTCCGAGCAATGTCATCGTTGATGTGACAATATGCTCTCGAATTGAATCGATCGGCGGATTGGTCACTTGTGCAAATAGTTGTTTAAAATAATTGAATAAAGATTGTGGACGATCCGACAACACAGCAAGTGGCGTATCGCTACCCATTGATCCTATTGGGTCTTTGCCATCTAATGCAATGGGAACAATATATTTTTGAATATCTTCATATGTGTAACCAAATACTTTTTGTTTGAATAAAAGATCTTCTACCTGCTCTGGTTGTTCATTTTCGGAAGTAAGTGGTATTAAATGATCGTTTAACCACTTTTCATACGGTAATGCATTTGCCATTTGGGATTTTATTTCTTCGTCTGAAATAATGCGACCTTGTTCTAGATCGACAAGTAGCATTTTGCCCGGACTTAATCGTTCTTTTATCAAAATATTTTCTTCTTCGACATCTACTACGCCTACTTCAGATGAAAAAATAATATAATCGTCTTTTGTCACATAATAGCGAGCTGGGCGTAAGCCGTTACGATCTAAAATAGCTCCAATTTGCTTGCCATCTGTAAATGAAATCGCAGTAGGTCCATCCCACGGCTCCATTAAACTGCTGTGATATGCATAGAAGGCTTTTTTCTCGTCACTAATATGCGGATTTTCCGTCCAAGGCTCTGGTATTAGCATCATCGCAGTATGCGCTGGAGTTCTCCCAGCAAGCACAAAAAATTCAAAAGCATTGTCGAGCATGGAAGAGTCACTTCCATTTGTATCAATGATTGGCAACAATTTAGGGAGATCTTCTCCAAATGCTTGTGATATAAATTGTTGCTCGCGAGCTTTCATCCAGTTTATATTTCCACGTAATGTATTAATTTCTCCGTTGTGGACGATGTATCGGTTAGGATGTGCACGTTCCCAGCTCGGAAAAGTATTCGTACTATAGCGGGAATGTACTAATGAAAATGCAGATGTAAATAGCTCATCTTGTAGATCTAAGTAAAATAGGTCTACTTCTTCTGGTGTAAGCAATCCTTTATAAACAATTGTCTGGCTAGAAAGACTAGCACAATAAAATTTTTTCTCTTGTTGTAGTGCCCAATGTTCTACTTGTTTTCGAATGACGTATAATTTCCGTTCAAATGCAAGTGAATCAGTTGAATCAACTGCCTTGATAAATACTTGGCGAACGACTGGTGCCGTTTCTTTTGCTTTTTCGCTTAAGCAATTTTCGTTAATAGGGACAGTTCTCCAGCCGATAAGTTCTTGCCCTTCCGCTGCAATTGTATCGTTTATCTTTTGCTCAATTGCTTCGCGTTCTTCCGTGTTATTTGTAAAAAATAGCATTCCTACACCGTATGCTCCACTTTCCGGTAAATTCCATTTGTTACAAACAACACGAAAATAGACATCCGGGATTTGAACCATAAGCCCAGCGCCGTCTCCTGTTTGACCATCACTTCCACGTCCCGCACGGTGATCAAGACGACATAACATTTCTAATCCTTTTTTGACAATATCATGTGTTTTCATTCCTTTTATATGTGCATATAAACCTATCCCACATGCGTCATGCTCAAACGCTGGGTCGTACATGCCTTGTGCTTTCGGTATTTGATGAAATGTCATGTGAATCCCTCCATCTTTTTCAAAAGTTAACTTAGGAATATTGTATGTTTTCAAACTAATACAAACAATATATAATTTGGATATAAATCATCTACATTTTAGATAGATTAGGAGGAAACGATGGAAATACGCCAATTGAGGTACTTTATCGAAGTAGCAGAACGAGAACATATTTCAGAAGCAGCAATTCATTTGCATGTGGCACAGTCAGCTGTCAGTAGGCAAATCGCCAATTTAGAAGATGAACTCGGCGTCGAATTATTCGAGCGTGTTGGGAGAAATGTAAAGTTAACGCCGATTGGGAAGATTTTTTTAGAACATAGTATTTCGGCATTGCAAGCAATCGATTATGCGAAAAAGCAAATTGATGAATATTTAGATCCGGATACAGGTACGATTAAAATCGGTTTCCCTACTAGTTTAGCGGGACATTTTTTGCCTACTGTCATTTCTGCATTTAAAAAAGAATATCCAAATGTTGCCTTCCATTTACGTCAAGGTTCTTACAATTATTTAATCGATGCTGTGAAAAATAGAGAGCTAAATCTTGCTTTTTTAGGACCACTTCCACCTAAGGATCATTCGATTAACACATCTATTTTATTTACCGAAAATTTTTCGGCACTTTTACCTTCTACTCATCCACTAGCAAAGCGGGAGAAAATCCATTTAAAAGATTTGTTGGATGATGACTTCATTTTATTTCCAGAAGGTTATGTATTACGGAAAATCGCATTAGAAGCTTGCCATTCTGTTGGATTCACGCCTAACACTTCTTCGGAAGGAGAAGATATGGACGCGATTAAAGGATTAGTGGCAGCAGGAATGGGGGTAAGTTTACTGCCAGAAAGCTCTTTTTACCATTCAACACCTAGATTTACAGTTAAAATCTCAATCGAAACGCCGGTTATTAGAAGAACAGTTGGCATTATTAGTCCAGCAACGAGAGATTTATCACCGTCAGAAAAAGTGTTCCACCAATTTGTCATACGCTTTTTTGCGGTACTTGGCCAGTATCAATGAAAAAGACAGCAAATCCTCATTCAAGGATTCCTGTCTTTTTTCCATTTTTAAATTTCTGATCTATTAAGTTCTCTTATCGAAAGTAACTTCTTTTTGCTTTGATAGTTAACGATAAAAATACTTAACCCTACCATTGCCAATCCAACAACAAGCAAATAAGTAATTGGCTCACCTAAAAAGACAGCTCCTAAAAAGACGGCAATAATTGGCACGAGAAAAGTAAACGCCCCAACTTTACTTGCTTCCCCTTCATTAATGAGTTTGTAGTATACAATATAGGCAAGTGGAATCCCGAAAACGATACCGAAACTTACACCAAATAAATAACTGCCGTTCCATATAATATCGGACCAATTTTCAAAGATGGTCCCGCTCCCTAATAAAACGGCTCCACCGATCATCGATTGCATAGAAACCATCCAATAAGCGTCTAGTCGATGTCTGACTTTCTTTACATAAATCACCCCGAAAGCCCAACATACAGCAGTGGTCAACCCTAAAACAACCCCGATGACAGATACATGATATGTCAGTCCATCCATACTCACGACTACAATTCCCGCAAATCCAAGAAATAGGCCAAATATTTTCACGAGCGTCATCGATTCTCCTAACCAAATCCAAGCAAGCAACCCCAATAAAATCGGTTGAAAATACACAAGAATTGAAAACAATCCACCAGGCAAATAATTTAACCCAACAGTGTGTATCCCAAAAAACAAAACCGTATTAAATAATGCAGAAATACAATACATACGCCAATTGTCACGCCAATTAATCTTATCCCGCCGCTTCAACAAGAGAATTCCCAATAAACATCCACCAATGAATGTTCGCATTCCTGCAAATAGCAAAGGTGGAGTAAAAGGTAATGCATATTTGTAAATCGGCCAACTGGCCCCCCATAAAAAAACAAGAAATAAAAGTAGTACCGTAGAATTCGAGAATAACTTATTCAAGTTTACAACTCCCCTCCCCTACAAAACGAACCCCTTACTTCCACTATACGCCCAAAATCCAAAACGACTCACTACAACTTTTCAAATCTAACCTTTGCTTTATTACATTTGTGTTACTGGTGCCAGGCACCAGTAACTTAGTTGTAACATTTCCTTAACTATTAGAATACTAAAAATAGAGTAGATACATGTATTTATTCATGCGTCTACTCTATTTTGTGCCACATTATATGAAAGCATTATCCAACAATCGAATTTGCAATTATTAACATAATCATCGCTGTGAACCAAGCAAGTGTTGTTGGTATAGACCAAACTAAGACTTGTTCTTTCAACTTTGTAATGCCAAGCATACGGTTAACTACCCAGAATAGGGAGTCGTTGAAATATGAAAACAGCATTGCACCGAGTGCTGCAGCTTGTGCTGCAAGTGCTAAATTCACATCTAAATTTGCTAGTATAGGAGCTGAAATAGATGCGGCTGTAATCATTGCAACTGTACCACTACCTTGGATCAAGCGAACGATAGAAGCAATAAAGAAAGGAACTAAAATTGCTGGTAAAGGCAATCCTGCAATAATTTCTGCAAGGTAATCACCAGTTCCACTATCACGTAAAACTGTACCTAAAGCACCACCAGCTCCAGTTACTAATAAAATTATTCCAGCAGTAGTCATACCTTCTTCCATTCTCTCAAGTGCTTCTTCACGTTTCATACGATTTGCTAAACCATAAATTGCAGCAACTAATCCTAGTGCTAATGCGATAATTGGTTGACCTAAAAATAATACATAATCCCAAACTCCGCCTGTGATTTTTAATGCTGATAATGTTGTATTTAAGAATATTAATAGAATTGGTAATAAAATCGGGAAAAACGACAGAAATAATGATGGCAATTCTTTTTCACGATCTGCAGATGCCGCTAAAAAGTCATTGTATACCATTTCTGAAGAGTCTCTTCGTATAAATCCTTCCCCATCTTCCTCAGGCACTTGGTAAATTCTTTTACCAATCCATTGTGCGTACAACACACCAACAATAATGATTGGTATAGCGAATATCAGACCCCAGAAAATCATTTCCCCTATGTCTACCCCAAAAATCCCTGCAACTCCTAACGGACCTGGAGTCGGCGGTACTGCATGATGCGTTGCAGCCAATCCAATCGCTAGTGCAACTCCAAGTGTAACGACGGATTTTCCTGTTTTACGAGATAATGACTTTACTAACGGATTTAAAATTACAAAAGCGGAATCTACAAATATCGGAATAGAAACAATGTATCCCGCAATCGCCATTGCCCATTCTTCTTTTTTCTTTCCTACTAGACGAATCAACGAGTAAGCTAGTTTTTCGGCTGCTCCTGTGACTTCCAAAATACGTCCCATCATAACTCCAAGACCAACTACAATACCAATAGATGCCAGCGTATTCCCGAAACCTGATGTAATAGAATTAACCACTTTAAGTGGCTCCATCCCTCCGATTAATCCAGTAATTGATGCAGCAATAATTAGTGCTAAAAATGCATGAATTTTTGTTTTTAAAACTAGTAAAATAAGAACTGTAATACCAATAGCTAAACCAAGTAACATTTGCATTTCTAATGTCATCCCCATGAAACCCCTTTCATTTTATCTTTATAAAATAGAAGGAAAGCACACTCTCCTTCTATCAAATAACTTATAGTGATTCTCGAGTAAATTTTGGTGCATATTCTGCAGCAAGTTTGATACATTCGTACATACTCACTTCAGATGCGATGTTTTTCCATGCGATATCAAATGCTGTACCATGGTCCACAGATGTACGTAAGAATGGTAAACCATTTGTAATCGAAATCGTACGGTGGAAATCTGTCATTTTTGCAGCGATATGCCCCTGGTCATGGTAAAGAGAAAGAACAGCATCGTATTTACCATTTAAGGCTTGGAAGAATACTGAATCTGCTGGAACTGGTCCGTAAGCGTCAATTCCTGAAGCTACCGCTAGTTCAACACCTGGTTTAATCTCTTCCACTTCTTCATTACCAAATAGACCGCCTTCCCCAGCATGTGGGTTAAGTCCTGCAACTGCTAATTTACGGTTTTCAACTCCAAGACGTTGTAAAGCTTTGTCACAACGAATTAAATAATCATGGACACGCTCTTTTGTCATTTGTGTAATAGCTTTCGCAACAGACACATGGCGAGTTAAGAAGAAAATACGCATCCCATTTACTTGGAACATTGTCAATGGATCTGGTGACCCACTAAGGTCTTCTAGCATTTCAGTATGCCCGATATAAGGAACATTCGCTGCTTTTAGGGATTCTTTATTCATCGGAGTTGTTGCGAGTGCTTTTACTTCTCCAGCCATCGCTAACTCTACAGAACGTTTAATATATTCAAATGCCGCTTTCCCATTTTGAGCAGCAACTTCCCCTGGAACAAATGCATCCACATCAATGTTCGCTAGATCCAACACATCAATCGTACCGAATTCATAAGCACCTTCTGCTGGGCTTGCAACTGTTCTAACTTGTAGATTGACTTCTGTCACTTCAATTGCTTTACGAATAATATTTGCATCCCCGACAACTAAAGGTTTACACATATTGTATAATTCTGCTTTCGCTAATGATTTCACAGTAATCTCTGGGCCAATACCTGCTGCATCTCCCATAGGAATTGCGATAATTTCTTTTATTGTTGTCATATCCTATACACTTCCTTCTTCTTTTTTATTTGTTAAGAATCTTACACATTTATAGATAGAATATTTATCCCCAACCGTACCACCTTTTGTAATAACTGGAATCCCATCAAGTGTTCCACCGATGAAATGTCCATAAGCTGCACGAGGGAGAACTTCATCTTGTAAGCCTATTGCTTCCGCATTACTTACAGCACACAATGCCGCAGTAACATCCCCACCACTTGAAAACGTACCGTCTATCGTATGGTCTGTCTGTAGAACAACGTTATTTGTTACTCTAGCAAGGCCTTCTGTAATTCGTTTTGCCAGTTTTTCTTCCGTGACACCTTCATTAGCTGCAATTTCCGAAAGCTTTAACTTTTCAGTTCCCGGGGAGTACGTTGTAATGATTAGTATTTCCTCAGTTTCCAATTTAATTAATGCTTCCTTTGTTGCACGATCAATTTCCGCATCCCATGAACTTGTAACGGAAGCAAGTGATTCTGTTTTAACATAAACAGGTTGAGCAGCTTTCTTATCAATTAAATAGTTTAGTTGCCGGCCCGTTAAAGGGGTGATACTACCTACTGTGACAATGAATTTATTCGTCTGCACATGTTGATGCGCTTTCATACGACCATAAGAAGCAGTTAAAGGTCCTGGATCTACCGGGATAAAATGAGTTCCTTCTATTGAAATCATCGCTTCAGATATATGATCTATTTCTTCATTCGTCACAGCATCAATAACAATGATTCGATGCCCAGCCTCAATTTGGCACATTAGTTCCAATTGAATGGCTTCTTTTCCCTTTAGAACTTTTCCTAAACCAATATGCGAAACTGAATAATTACTTTGCTCTTCCATTAACGTTGGAACATGTGATTTCGATATTGGGTTCATCGGATCTTTTCCGACATCGGTCGCTTCTACCGGTACACCGTCTACTAAAAGATAGCCGCCAGATACAACACGACCAGAGTCCGGAAAAGAGGCAACAACGATCGCTACACTGTTTTTCCCAGTGGCGGTCAATAAGGCGTCCGTTTCCACACCTAAATTTCCTCGAACCGTACTGTCAATTCGCTTAGTAATGACACTAGCTCCCCAAGTGCAAAGCTGTTGGTAAGCTTTTATCACACGTGTCTCTGCTTCAGTTGCTGCGCAATATCTGCTATCCGTATCAATTCCTAGTGCCGTGAAGTCGCCTTTTGTTGGAACTTCTCCATCAAATACGACCGTTGCACTCGTAAATCCATTCTTCAAAAGACGAACCCCAGTAGCATTCGCACCAGTTAAATCGTCTGCAATAACCCCAATTTTCACAATTACACTCCCTTTATAAAGGTAGACATTTCTCCGTAAATTTGCTCTAAATCTTTTGGCATTGTTTGATCTGTAATAATTCCCGTTATCGAATCTACATCTGCTATTTTGGCAAACGCTTTTTTTTCAAACTTTTGTGCGTCTGCTACTAAATATACACTCTCACTGGCGTTGATCATTTCTCGCTTAATAGCGGCTTTTTCAAATGTAGCTGATGTTATTCCTAAAGTAGAGTGCACCGCATGAGCTCCTAAAAATAATATATCTACATGAATGTCTTTTAACATTTTCTCCGCGTAAGAACCAAACACCGCTCCTACATCGTTTTGTATTTTTCCACCCAATAGGATTACTTCTAGTTGACTATCTACAAGTTCAGCTGCAATCTTTATATCATTTGTTACTATTGTTAAAGTTTTTCTAGTCTTTAAACGCCTCGCAATTTCGAAAGTAGTTGTACCAGAGTCTAGTAGTATTCTCATACCATCTTTTATAAGCCCTACAGCAATCTCTGCAATTTCTACTTTCTGGGCATGTGCTTCTGAAAGCTTTTGGTTATAGCTCTGTTCTGCAATGATCGCTTGCGGAAGTGCCGCACCGCCATGTGTTCTGATTAGTTTTTTCTGCTTTTCTAATTCATCTAAATCTCGCCTGACCGTCATAGCAGATACGGCCAAAAGATCGACTAATTCTAGAATCTCTACTTTCCCTTTTTGTGTAAGTTCTTCTAAAATCAGTTTTTTTCGTGAAACAGGTGTCATGAAATCATCCCTTCAACCTTTGAAAGCGTGTTCATTATGAACATATTATGTTCTATTACTTCAAATAAGTCAACATATTTTGTGAAAAAAGAACATTTCTTGTTCGAAAATAACAAATCAGTATAATCACAATATTTCATATGAATATTACATTTCTGTTACTGGTGCCTGGCACCAGTAACAGAAATGTAATACTACCAATGGGATAAAAGATATATAATGCACAACTAATTATTAAGAATTATCGGAAAAATATAGAATTTCCACGATTTAGTGTGTTAAAATGAAGTGTACTTAGTGACTTATTAATTGGAGGTTGGCATCAATATTATGCAAGTAACAAACACGAAAACCGTTCAAGTAGAAAATGTGCTAATAGCATATCAATTTTTAAAAGATGTGGTAGTACATACCCCTTTGCAAAAAAATGATTATTTATCTGAAAAATACGGAGCAACGATTTATATTAAACGAGAAGATTTGCAACATGTTCGCTCCTTTAAATTACGAGGCGCCTATTACAAAATTAAAACAATCGAGCAACTAGCACGACAACAAGGAATCGTTTGCGCAAGTGCAGGAAATCACGCACAAGGAGTAGCTTACGCATGTGCTCAATTACGAATTTCTGCTAATATTTTCATGCCGTTAACAACGCCAAAACAAAAAATTGACCAAGTGAAAATGTTTGGTCGCGAATATGTGGAAATTACGCTTGCCGGGGATACTTTTGATGACTCAGCAGCTAGCGCCGCAGCTTTTGCAGAAGCAGAGGATCGAATTTTCATCCATCCATTTGATGATCCCGACATCATCGCGGGCCAAGGAACAGTCGCTATAGAAGTGATGAATGATATCGAAGAACCAATTGATTTTGTATTTGGCAGTATTGGAGGCGGCGGATTAGTAGCTGGTGTTTCTACTTATATAAAGAACCTCTCCCCACATACAAAAATAATCGGTGTGGAACCTGCCGGAGCTGGTAGTATGAAAGCGGCATTTGACAATAATGGGCCTGTCGTACTTGATACAATCGATAAATTTGTGGACGGAGCTGCTGTACAATGCGCGGGAAATTTAACTTATGAAACTTGTAACAAATACGTAGATGATATCGTGCTCGTACCAGAAGGAAAAGTCTGTACAACTATTTTAGATTTATACAACAAACACGCAATCATTGCAGAACCAGCTGGTGCACTGCCGATTGCAGCACTTGACTTTTATAAAGAGGAAATCAGAGGAAAATCGGTCGTTTGTGTTATTAGCGGTGGTAATAACGATATTGGCAGAATGCAAGAAATTAAAGAAAAATCACTGATGTATGAAGGGCTACTCTACTACTTTATCGTGAACTTCCCACAAAGAGCAGGGGCACTCCGTCAATTTTTAGATAAAGTACTTGGGCCTGAAGATGATATTACGACATTTGAGTACACAAAGAAAAACAATAAAGAAAGCGGTCCAGCATTAGTAGGAATCGAGTTAAAACATAAAGAAGACTATCAGGGGCTTATCACACGATTGACTGAGAATGGATTTTCGTACAAAGAAATCAATAAAGATAGCACTTTATTCGACCTTCTCATTTAATAGTTAGAAAGAAATTCCTTGTCATATCAAAGATTCATCGCCTCACTAAATAGAATAAAATTATTATAAAATAAAAATTATTAAAATGTCACATTTGATTTCTAGCAATATTCCTAGCAGTTTGATATAATCATTATTGAATGATAAAGATTCTAATCTAGGAGGAATTATTAATGGCTGAAAATCAAAACAACAACAACTTGACAACTGCAGCTGGCGCACCTGTAGTAGATAATCAAAACTCAATGTCCGCTGGTAAAAGAGGTCCTCTATTATTACAAGACGTTTGGTTATTAGAAAAACTAGCTCACTTTGATAGAGAAGTAATTCCTGAGCGTCGTATGCACGCAAAAGGTTCTGCTGCATATGGTAAATTCACAGTAACAAACGATATTACAAAATATACTAAAGCAGCACTATTCTCAGAGGTTGGAAAAGAAACAGAAATGTTCGTTCGTTTCTCAACTGTAGCTGGTGAACGTGGAGCTGCAGACGCAGAACGTGATATTCGTGGATTCTCTATGCGTTTCTACACAGAACAAGGAAACTGGGACCTAGTTGGTAACAACACACCAGTATTCTTCTTCCGTGATCCACTTAACTTCCCGGATTTAAACCATGCTGTTAAACGTGACCCAAGAACAAATATGCGTAATGCAAATAATAACTGGGATTTCTGGACTAGTCTTCCAGAAGCACTTCACCAAGTAACAATCGTAATGAGTGACCGCGGTATTCCAGCAACTTACCGCAATATGCACGGTTTTGGTAGCCATACATTCAGTATGATTAACGCGGATAATGAGCGTGTTTGGGTGAAATTCCACATGCGTTCTCAACAACCAATTGAGAATTTAACAGACCAAGAAGCGGAAGAACTAGTTGGGAAAGACCGAGAAAGTCACCAACGTGATCTTTTAGAAAATATCGACAACGGCAACTTCCCTAAATGGAAAATGTACATCCAAGTGATGACAGAAGAACAAGCAAAAAATCATCCAGACAATCCATTCGATTTAACAAAAGTTTGGTATAAAGGCGATTACCCATTAATCGAAGTTGGAGAATGGGAATTAAATCGTAACCCTGAAAACTACTTTGCAGAAGTAGAACAAGCAGCGTTCACACCTGCGAACGTAGTACCAGGTATTAGCTTCTCTCCAGACAGAATGTTACAAGGACGTCTATTCTCTTACGGAGATGCACAACGTTACCGTTTAGGTGTTAACCACCATCAAATCCCAGTTAACCAACCAAGATGCCCAGTTCACTCTTTCCATAGAGATGGTGCAATGCGTACGGATGGTAACTTAGGGGCAACATTACACTATGAGCCAAACACTTACGGTCAATGGAAATCACAACCAGCATTCAAAGATCCTGCACTTGATCTGAACGGTCCAGCGGATATTTATGACTTCCGTGAAGATGATGATAACTATTTCGAGCAACCAGGTAAATTATTTAGATTAATGAGCCCTGAACAACAACAATTATTATTCGAGAACACTGGCAGAAACATGCAAGGTGTAGACAAACATATTCAACTGCGTCATATCACGCATTGCTATAAAGCAGATCCTGCTTATGGTAAAGGTGTAGCAGAAGCATTGGATATTCCATGGGGCGAAGTAGAAGCAGCATTAGCTTTCGCTGAATAATACGAAACAACGAAAAGCACTGCATTTTGCGGTGCTTTTTTGTTATTTTCCTCTTCTTTGTATTGCTAATAAAAATTGCACATTCCTACTAATCTAGCTTTTTCTAAGCAGTAAAATCCTCTACAATTTCAACCACTTCTACCTTCCCATCAATTAACAATTCAGAAAGGTCGTTTTTCACGTTTCCTTCCCAATATTCTCTAGCTTGTTCGATTTTTCGAGAAAAGGGAACCCCATCTTCTTTTGGCAAAAGGTTTCCGTCTCCCTCAAAAGATTTTCCATGAACTCGAAGTTTAACAATCTGTAAAATCTCCCGATTGTATGAATCGAATAATTCTTTCCATTTCATTACATCTTCATAGGTTTTTGTCGTATATAAACAAGACAATCTTGAAGGGTATTGTGGATATTCTTGCAGTCTGACCATTTCAACTATCACTTCTCTTATTGCTCTTATTGTTTGACTTGTATAATTAATTGCTACATCCGCATTTTCTTTATTCAAGTACAATCCTTCATTTGAATAATTTTCTTGTAAAATTTGAAAAAAGTCTTCTCCTTTAACATTCAATTGCTCTCTCTCAAAAAAGAAGTGATATAAAGTATTTTTTTGTTTATTATCAAAGCGAATAATTTGACCAAGAGTCATTTTTTTCCTCGTAACAAGATGATAAACATACAGCTCATTCTCATTCATAACCTATCTCCCACCTTTCTTCTCTGAAGGGCTAATGTTACATTAACCCTTTTCAGTCTCGGTTATCTACCTATTAATTGTGTTCATCCCTATCTCTTTAAAGACAGTATACCAAAATATACCAAAAGGTCTTTAGAACTACAAAGTATACTGTTTTAATCAATTACATCTGTTGGTGTTGCTTCTTTTAAAATAATGATGCCGTCATATGCCTTATTGGGTACCATTTCAATTGTGTAAAACATTTTTACAAGCTTTTGCCACGAGCGAAAATCGTCACCCACGTTCACCATTTTTTGTTCACTTTTAATAATTTCCAACAATTCCTTTGACCGACTTGCTTTTTCAAAATCAACATAAAAGATATCTGGCTCTACTTCACTAAATGCATCCACTAAACCATTATGATTTTTTATCTTATAATTCTTTCTTTTATCAGATCCACGGTTTAGGGCTTGAAATTCACTGTTCAATAAGTCGGTACCAATTGCAAAATACTTGGTCCCGTATATCTCATCTAAATAACTTCCCATCGATTTATAACCTGCTAATGAAGCAGACGTTTTTTCAACATGCCCATTATGTCCAGAGAAGAACACCTTATCATGACCACGTGCGACTTCAAATTCAACAATCCATTGCAAATTATCCGCTAAATATTGATCACGAAGTTGTTGGTAGTCCCCCTCATTTAAAAATAGCTCTGTTCGTTGTTTCATAAGTTGTGCGTATTGTAAGGCAAAGGCAAACTTATCCGATGATGAATGTTCCGTATAAACTACTTTGTTTGATTGCAAATCAAAAATGATACTTTCGAGCACCTCATCAATTTCTTTCAGTTGCTTCGTTGATAAAGATCTCATTGTAGTGTTTGAAGCATTTTCCAGTTGAACTGCATATTTTTGTTCCGCTTCTTTGTTAACAACTTCATAATAGTCAAGCAGACCTTTTTTACTATAATCATATCGCTGCATATCATTTCCGTAAAAAAATATTTTCTCATCGCCACTAGCCGTTGCGTTATAATCATGCATCCATTGAACAAGATCCATCATTTGCTCCGTTTTATAAATGCTATAATCAAGTGCCTTCACGGCTTCTTCTGCAGAACCCTTTCCGTCCAAAATGAACTGATTTATTTCCTGTCCGCCTCCAAAATCCCCTTCTATTACAAACACACGGACATGTTCATTTTTAATTAATGCTTCAAAAACATCTTTTTTCAAGTTCTGAAGTTCTATATTCCCATGTGTTGCTTCTCCAAAGCCAATTATTTTTACATCATCCGGGATATTCATTTCGTTAACAGACGAAATATATTTTTCTGCTTCAACCAACACTTTCCCCTTATTACTGCACCCTGATAAAACAATCATGAAGCAAATAATAGCCATTAAGAAATGTTTCTTTTTAGAAAAATGCATCTTTAAATCCCCTCGTTTACTATTTTTCTTTTAACATAGAATACTTTCGATAAGCTTTATAGAAACTGCTACCAAAGAAAACAACCATAAGGGCGGGCAGCAATCTTAAAAGGGCAAATGGAGTTTCAAATAAAAATGCTTTCCAAAATAATGAACCTTCCATATTCCAAAGACCTTCCGCTAAATATAAACCTGAATCCTTGTATAGCATATAAGAAAAGCACAAAAACAATATACATAAACCAGATGAATAGCCCATCAATCTTTTATAATAATTACTCGTTGACTCACGATCTGAGAAGATTTCATTTTGATCGTCCTCTTCTTTTTGCCAATATCGTATCCCACCAAGCCAAGGGCCATTTATATAACTCCAACCGAAGTCTTCATATATCCCTTTGTAATCATTGAACTTTTTCTTTGATAAATAATCTTGATAATCCAGTCTCATCACATACCTTTTGTCGGTTTTTTCGAAAGTATATATTCCAAACCCACTAATATTTGTACAACGATAGCCTTTTTGTAATTGCTCGTTCAGCCATTGCTCCTCTTTTTCAATATCAAAAAATGTCTTAATTTTCTTCATTTGATTCACTTCCTTCATACAAGGATAAAATATGCAATAACCTGTTTTGTTCCATTTTTAAAATTTTACTTCCTTCCGCAGTTATCATATAAACTTTTCTCCTGCCTGACTCTCCGACAGGTTCAATCCAACCATGCTTATTCAAGTTTTCAATCGCACCGTATAATGTACCTGCTGCTAAAATAACAGTACCATTACTTATCTCCTCAATCTTCTGCATTACCGCATAGCCATGGAGTGGCTCACGCAAAGCCAATAAAATATAATGCATCGTTTCAGACAACGGTAATAATTTATGTCTCATCTCTTCACCCTCTATTCAGTTCGACTATATAGTTCAACTTAGTAACAATTTAATACAGTTCAACTGAATAGTCAACAACATTTTCAAGATTAGTCAAAAAACTTAAATTAAAAAGTCGCTACCCTTAAATAAGGGAAAGCGACTTTTTGTGTAGTTTTATTCAATTAAATTGTGCAAAACTGTTCCATTTTTAGTGATAAAACACAGCATTTTATTTTTTTATAATAATAAGCCACCTATTAGTTGATTAAAAAATATCTCCATAAGTATACAGCCCGTTTAAAGCAATTGAATTTTAATGATGGATTGGTAAATAAATCTCTACTTCTTCATCACTATTTTCTATTGGATGATAGGTCTCCACAATATAAGATTCTAAATCCCTTTCATATCCCTGCTCAACTATCCATTTTAGTAATTGTTCATGCAGGTGATCAATATTCATAATTTTGCCCCGAGTCGTGATATACGATTTAGCAGTTTCAAAATAATCCATTCCAACTGGAACTTCCTTTAGAGTCTCATTAACAATTACCCCTACATAATAGCGACCTTCCAAATGATCAACATCCTTTTTAGGTTCGAAAAGTGCTATTTCAGTACCAGAGTGATTTGCAACTTCATCTATACGAGTTAGAAATTGCCGGGCAAGTTTTGGCACTTCGGTACCAAAATTTGCAAAGGTTCCTCCGCCTTTTATGCCTACAGCTTTAAAGTTTCTGTTTACCTTTTTACATTCCACCATTATTCCCCCATTGCCTTTTATAAACACTTTTATGTCATTCTCTTTTTAACAATAGAATCCCTTCTTAAGCAATCTTATTTATCTTAAGTAAGAAAAAGTATTGTTCATGTAGGAGTAGGAGAGTAACAAAGATATAACTTTTTTAAGTATCTAATAGCTTAATCATTTGTATTGTTTTAAAAAGTTATAACAGCGTTTTAGTCATGATAAGGTCAGTTTGCTCTTCATCCCCCATGTAAAATGAGTGGGCCCCGGTTTGAATAAACCCTATTTTCTTGTAAAAAGCAATAGCATTTTCATTCTTCTCCCATACACCTAACCAGATCTTCTTTTTGTTACTTTGCTTGGCAATTTCCAGCGCTTTTTGGTACAGATGTTTACCAAGCCCATGTTTTTGAAATTGATTTTTTAAATAAATTCTTTCAATTTCAAGTGTTTCATCACCCATTTTTTCAGACTGTGCATCATTGGTATTGATCTTTAAATAACCAGCAACTTCATTATGAAAATAAACAAAGAAAAATTGTGAAAAAGTATTCAATAATTCTTTTTCTAATTGATTTAGGTTAAATGCTTTTTTCAAATAGGCATTCATATTTTCTGGTGAATTCTGCTGCTGAAATGTCTCATTAAATGTTTCATAACTAACTTCTTGCAGTTTATGAGCATCTTCCATCGTACATTTTATTATTTGTATGGTCATCTAACCGTATCTCCCCTTTAAATAATCAATAAGTTCTCTTGTTTCCTTTTTTTACAAATTCCCAGTCTTTTTCTATATTTTTTCTCACTTTTTGCAGAAGATTAAAAATAGTTTCCATTTCTGTCTCGGAAAACCCTTGTAATGCAACAGTATTGGAATATTCATTTTCTCTTTTTATAAGAGGATAAACGTTTTCTCCCTTTTCGGTTGGGAAAAGTTTTTTAATTTTTTTGTTCTGTTGATCCTCTCTCTTTTCGATAAAACCATTCATTTCCAATTTCTTTATCGAACGGGCTGCTGTTGTTCGATCTACCTTTATCATCTCAGCTAACTTTTCTTGAATAATGCCTGGTTGTTCACATATTCGTACGAGGTACAAATATTGCCCTTTCGTAAGGTCGTACTCCTTAAACTCTATATTACTTACAGAATCAAGTGCTCTTGCTATCATTCCAATTTCACGAAGAATGTCCTTCATAACCGACTCCTTTTTGTTGTAAATACAACAATTAATCTATATCTAATTTACATCTTTTTTGTTGCATTTGCAACAAAAAAGAGATTGCAAACTAGACTATTTTACTTCTGAACTTGAAAGAGTTACCTAAGCCCCTCTAACTAAGGCAACTTCTATCAAGATTTCCTCAATAGGATGTTAAAAATATTTTCCCCGTTGATATTTTAGAAGATTCAACAGCATCCACTGCTTGTTTTATATTGGTTAAGTCGTATTGAGAATCAAGCGACATCAAACGTAATTTATTGTCATCAAATAACCTTATTAAATTGTTAAATGTTTCTTGCCATTTATTTGCCGAAACTCCTTTATTCCAATGTCTTAAATGAAATATATTGGCATTGACCTTTGCTTTTTTTACAATATCCGCCCAATTCACTTGTACTCCCGATAGAAGACCAATTGTTAGAAAATGACCATTAGCTTGTACACAAAAAGCTAAGTCGTTTCCAGATGAACCGCCGATCGAATCAATAGCAGCATTTGCACCTATGCCATTTGTTAATTCCATAACCGTTTCATAAAGAGAATTTGTAGATGTATCAATTACAAAAGAAGCACCTAGATCAAGTAATTCCGCTGTATGCTTGTTGTTTCTAGTAACTGCAATTAATCGAAAACCTAAAATCTTTGATAATTGTGCAAAAATACGACCAATAGAAGAGCCACATGCATTCACCAATAAAACATCATGTGGTTTTAACTTTAATACCTCGTTACAAACTACCCATGCTGTAATTGGATTGATGTACAGCTGTGCTGCGGTGAAATCATCAATAGAGTCAGGTATAGGAACTGCAAATTCTGAGAATGTTTTCACGTAGTCCTGCCATGTACCTTCCCCTCGCAATGGCAAAACACGTCTACCAATTAAATGACGAGAGACTAATGGACCTACATCTTCTACAATACCGACTCCTTCATATCCCGGAATATTTGGCAAAGTAATCCGATGAGAATATGACCCTCTAATTGGAATTAGATCAGAAGGATTAATAGGTCGTGTTAACATTCGCACAAGGACTTCCTGTTCCTTTGGTGGTTGAATGCTTTTATATTCAACTTTTAATACATCTTTCGGGTTACCGAATTCATAGAATTTAATACATTTTGCATCCAAGACTATACTTCTCCTTCAATTACATTTATTTAACTATATTAGCAAGAATCCAACTTCTTTGATTAAAAGTTAGATTCAAACCAAATAGGTTTTACTAATTCAAAGTTCTTATGATCCTCCAATATCAATTCAATACTTTCTATAAATTTATCTAGCTGTTCCGGAGACTTTTTAATGGACCAGACAACACTAGAAAAAATAACCATAGCAGAATAAATGGAATAAAGTCTCCAGAATTCTTCCGGTATATTATGCGCGAAATATCCTTCTATTTGGCCAACAGAAAAAGAAACACTGTCTTCCCTACTAGCTAAAGCAACTTTTACAAAGTCATGAAATGGATCTCCCCAATCAAAATTATCAAAATCAATGACACCAGCATATTTTTTATCCTTCAATATTATATTTTCCAAATGAAAGTCATCATGTTGAAATTGATTTGGACGATTTTTTAAATAAGGATAATTGCTTTCTATAAAACTCATAATCTTTTCATCATGATTAATTTTTATACCACATTTTTTGTATTCCATTAGATATCTATTATGTTTTTGAATAGATCTTTCATACCAACTTTTAATAGTAATCGGAGCTGGGTGTAAATGAATTCGTGCTAAATCTTTCCCTGCTTCTATTCCAATTTCATACTGTTCTTGCTCTTTGAAGGATCGTATTAAACTTTTGGCATCTTCCCCTGCCATATAAGAAAATATACTGTAACAAACACCAAGCTCCTTTAACATCCCAAAATCAATTGGTCTGGCAGAATGGACTTTATATTTTCTAATATCAGTTAAAATTTGAAACTCTTCCTTTTTTCTCTCATACTTATTCAGATCACTTATTCGCAACAAATATTTGTCCCCATTTTCATTTTCAACAACATATTTCTCATCAGGGGAATAACCTTTAGAAAGTTTAGTAACTCTAGTAGAATTGCGAAGAACCTTTATTTTATCTAACAGTATTTGAATATTATCTTCCATTATGCACCCCCAAATATTATCCTTACACTTTTCAAAACCTTGCTCTAGGTCATTATTAAGGGATATTGGAAAATATTCCTTCTAAATCTTCCCAATTCTCGCCAACCCAAATGTTCTCTTCATTAAATCTCTTTATCGTGGATGAATGTTGCACTTTTGCAGGTCGAACCCATCCTGCTTCTTTCCACCAAGTTAATTTAATGGAACGTACTAATTTTTGGTTGGATAATTTTTGATATTCTCGATAGCCTTGCATAAACGCCGAAACTTTCTCCATATGTATCTGTTCATTTTCAAGACAACACGATAAAATAGGTCTTGATATGTCAAATTCAGGATAAATAAAATTCATCCGATCAAAATCAAGAATGGCTGAGACTCGATTTGTTTCAAATAAAATGTTATCTACAAATAAGTCCCAATGCCCCCAGCCCTTTTCACATTGGGAGAAAATATCTATATCGTTACTTTCTAAAATTTTTCTTTGCACTTCTAGATTCGAAAGTGTATTCGTACAATTAATACTCGACGCTTCTTTCCATCTTTCATGCCAATTTTTCATCATACTTTTCTTTGACCGAACATCCCAATGCAATGGTAATTGAACTGTATTTTTGGAATTTAACATTTTATGCATCTGCCCAATTATCTTGCCTAGACTATACACTTGTTCCTCGTTTGCTGTTCCCGGCCGGATATTTCTTCCTTCACACAACTCCATTAACACAAAATGCTCACCGGATGAAGACTGTATGACATATTTTTCTTTATATGCGTATAGTTCAGGGCAAGGAATACCTTTACTATGTAACTTACTTTGATGACTTAGTGATGTTTCTAATCCCTGTATCATTTGTTCAGGGTAGCGGGTTTTATTATACTGTTTCACAAAAAAATGACCTTTTTCCGTTTTTATTTTCCATTTCAAGTTCAAATAACCTAAGTCAATTGGAGAAAAGTCTAGAATATTAAACCCGAATTTACTTGTTATTGTTTCAAAGATATCTTCCCTAATATCAATAGTAGAAAGAAGGGTCATTTATAGTTCCTCCTTTACCTCTTCACGAGTTTTAAAATAAACCTTGTTCAAGTACTTTGGAGACTATCAGATGTCTTATCTGTATATTTTTCTACATTTGAATAAGGAATCCCAGCTTCTATATAACTTCTAACTAATTTCCATTCTTTCTTGCTATTTTTTTTGAACGTCTGAAAAAACAAATTGGCTGTTTCTAAACGTTTTCCTTGAACAATCAAAGTAGTTGATAAAATAGCCATAGTTTCAGTTTCTCTTAAAGGAAGAATGGAAATTACATGAATGTTCCACTCTGCATTGTTTTCTTTGGCAAATTTAAAACCTTGTTCCCAACCCTTCAGTGACTCTTCATAGCCAAAATCAACTATCTCTCCTTGTGATATTTCTCTAGCTTCATAATCTTTCGATAGGATATTTTTCAAGTCTGTTAGAGATTACTCTCTCCAAATTTCTAAATAATTATCTAAAAATCCTGAAAATGAGTTATGCATAAAAAAACTCCTTAAATGTATTTATAGGTACAATTCTATATAAAAAGAAATATTCCTTTATTAAACTAGACGCACCGAAAAACGATTAATACATAATCCACCATTCATCACAGTGGAATTCTATCTTATACTCACATCATGGTGTTTTTCCATATCTTTCAATAATAAAGTCAATGAAATATTTGCTTGCTATTGGCAATACTTTTTTATCCTGATAGGCAAGACTGATTGTCCGGATAACAACTGGGGAGATTTCTTTGGTGATAATATTGTATGGGCATCTACTGAGAACAAGCTTGGGTAAAATGGAAATGCCAAGTCCCTGTTCAATCATAGACATAATTGAATAATCATCATGTACTCGATATTGAATATTAGGTTCTAAATTGTGTTGTTTAAAGATAGTTAATGGTTCACTTATTTCTCCCTCATCTAAAAGAATGTAAGGTCCTTCCGTTAAATCTTTCAAAGTAACTTTTTCGGCAGCTGCTAGAGGATGAGCAGCCGGTAATACAGCAAGCATGTCATCTTCTTCCAAGGGAATGGTAGTCAAATTGGACACAGAGTTTGGATTCACAAAGCCAAAATCTACGCTCCCCTCCTTGATCCAATTTGAAATATCGGTGTATTCCCCTTGATGTAATTCAAATTGAACAGCTGGATATTGCTCCTTAAAATCTTTCATTAAAACTGGTAACCAGTGACATGACACACTAGAAAAAGTTCCAATTCGAATAAGACCGCTATGCAGACCCACCATCTCTTTGTGCTTTTCTAACAATTTTCTATGGGAATTATAAATATTCTTAATATATGGGAAAAATTCCTCCCCATCAGGTGTCAAAGTAATACCAGATCGCGAGCGTAAAATAAGCGTTGTAGAGAGTTCTTCTTCCAATGAATGCACCATTTGGCTAATGGACGATTGAGTATAACCTAGCGCCTCAGCTGCTTTCGTAAAACTGCCCGTTTCAATAGCTTTGATAAAAGCATAATACATATTCAATTATATAAACCCCTTCACATTAGAATATCTAATAGTTCCATTATAAATATTCGTTTTATTAATGCAAATATCGATGTTACGATAAGGATAAGATTTAAAGAAATAGAGAAAAGGGGGAATTGCTTATGATGACACAGCGGCAAGCAAACTGGATGTTAGCTTCGGTTTCAGCGGCTTGGGGAGCATCTTATATATTTATGAAACTCCTTGTAGATGAAATTCCACCTATAACAATTGTCGCATTACGATTCGGTATAGCATTTATCGTTATGCTAGCAATATTCTTCCAAAAATTAATACATGTAGATGCAAAAACATTGAAGTATAGTGCGATTGTAGGTGCTCTACTATGCGGTATTTTCATTGCTCTTATGTATGGCGTCAAAAACACGACTGCTTCTACGGCAGGGTTTCTTACGAGTACAACCGTTATTCTCGTTCCCGTTTTACAAATTTTCATTACACGGAAAATACCCGATAAAAAAATTGTCTGTGGCGTTCTGATTGTTACGACCGGTTTAGCAGCCCTACTCGTTGGGGATGATTTCAATATAGCATCTGGCGCGTTTCTTTGTTTAGTAGCCGCCTTCCTATATGCAGTCCATATTATCATAACAAATCGTTTCGTTGGTGAAGTGGATGCCTTACAGCTTGGGATTTATCAATTGGGATTCGCCACTCTTTTCGCTGCGACTGGAACTTTTATATTCGAAACACCTGTCTTGCCGAATAGCGCAGTTCATTGGCTATCAATACTTGGACTGGCACTCATTTGTTCCGCTTACGGCTTTGTCATGCAGCCTATTGCCCAAAAGTATACGACACCTGAAAGTGCAGGTTTTCTTTTTTCACTAGAACCCATTTTTTCAGCTATACTTGCATTCATCTTTCTACATGAAAACATGGGGCTACAAGGCTATTTTGGTGCCTTGGTCATTTTAGCTGGCGTTCTCATAGCAAATGCTACATCCAAAAAACAACCTGAAACGAAATTTCAATCATAAAGATAAATTATAGGAGATGAACTCATGAATATATTAATCGTTTACGCGCATCCAGAACCAAAATCCTTTAATGGTGCTTTAAAAGATCTTGCTGTCTCCGAATTAACATCCTTAGGACATCAAGTCAAAGTATCTGATTTATATGCGATGAATTTTAAAGCTGTTGCTGATCAAGACGACTTTCAATCTCTTCAGAATGAAGAATTTTTGAAATATGCAGTCGAACAAAAACATGCATCGAAGACAGGGAGTTTCTCTCCAGATATTCAAGCAGAGCAAGAAAAACTTCTTTGGGCAGATTTCATCATTTTTCAATTTCCTATTTGGTGGTATTCCGTCCCTGCTATTTTAAAAGGTTGGTTTGATCGAGTATTTGCATCTGGCTTTATTTATTCAAGAGATAATAGATATGATACTGGTGGACTCAAAGGTAGAAAAGCGATGCTGTCCGCTACAACGGGCTCTCCTAAACATGCGTATACTCCGTACGGAATGGACGGTGATATTCATGAGAAAATCCTTTATCATATTAATCACGGAATGCTTTACTTTGCCGGCTTGGAACCTGTCGAACCATTTATTGCATGGACGCCATCACATCTTGAAGAAGACCGAAAGCAATACTTAGAAGAATATAAAAGACTTTTATGCAATCTGTCGGAAATCCCTTCTATTCCATATCATCCTACTAGTCATTATGACGAAGATCATCAATTAAAAAAGGAGTATAGATGATACTAAGGGACTTTTTTAAGATTTTTATAGTATAGAATTTTTCAATCAAAAGTCTAATTCCTCGCTAAACTATAGGGATTAGACTTTTAAAATATTGAAAATCACCATATTGTATGGTTCCTTAATTGGCTGTAGACAATCTTAAAATTCTGCTTTAACTTTTTCTAAAAAATGCCGAACTTCTCTCGGAGATTTAAAAATAATGACTTTTTTATCATCAGGCAATTGTTCTAGTTTCTTAAATACAATCGGTTTCTTTGTTTTTGGATAATCCCAAACCCACTTCAAAAAATTAAAATCCAGCCTTTCATTGACACCCTCTGCCATATCCGGTCTCGATTTTCCACGGTACTGAATCATCCGTTTAAAAACCCTATAGAGACATATTACTCTATTAATATCAACAAGGATGATAGTGTCTGCTGCATTCAGTCTTATATCCATTGTACCGTTATAATTCCCGTCAATTATCCATTGATCTTTATTTACTAATTCATTTTGAACCTTTATTTGCTCTTCTTTTGAAGTTGGGGTCCAATTTGGTTTCCACAACAGTGCATCTAAATGATAGACTTCTATGTTCAATTTTTGCCCTAACTGACGTGCGAGAGTCGACTTCCCTGCCCCTCCTGAACCAATTAATGCAATCTTTTTCACTGTATGTCACCTCTTTATGTATTTTTTTAATAGCCTTAGAAGTAAATAGATGGGGCTGGTCGCACTCACTACCCCACCTATTCGTCCTTGATATCACTATTGCCCATTAACTAAAACCTTTTTTAAAATATTCCTTCCGTTTTGCCCCAATTACAGCTTTCCACGCCAATAACCCTAAAAAGAAGAAACCAAATGATCCTATCAATCCGACCAGACGAATCGAAGTTAATTCAGCAGCTAAACCTATCAAAATTGTTAATACAACAACAAAACCTGCTTCCACAACACTGAAGATGCTTCCGAACCTTCCCATCATCTTCACAGGGACATGATTTTGGTAGAAAGTTAAATAGCCTGTATTTGCAAAGGTTACCGAAAACCCAATTAAAAATACACCCGGCACTGCACTAATAAAGCCACTTGAACTATAAAATACGATATAACCGATTGCGGTAAAAATAGTACCATAACCTATTAATAGATTAACTGCAAGCTGTTTTGAAAACACTGAATTAATAATCGATCCTATTATAATCCCTGTCCCAAAAACACTTAGTAAAAACCCATAATTAGTATCTGATATGGAAAGCACTCCTTTTGCATAAGCTGCTTCAAGTGAATCAATAGCAGTCATGAATATAGAGGTACCGCTAAATAACAAATAAACTTTTGTAATATAGGCATAGTTTTTACTAAAATTAAAAATAACCAGAAAATCACTTTTTATCATATCCCAAGTGAATCTTTGTTCCTCCGTCTCTTTAGATGTTGAATCAACATTAGGTAGCATCATAAGTATACATGCCGAAGATAATAGAGCAGCCGCATTCACATAAATTGCAGTATAAGGGGTCCCCATCCAAAATAAAAGACCAGCAACTGCAGGGCCAATGAGAGAACCACAAGAATTAATAAAACTACGTAGTGCATTAAAACGTTGCCGATTTTCCTCAGGTATTAGTTTAGTCATATAAACCATTGATGTAGGTTGAAAAATAGTACTTCCTATATTAATGACAAAGGCTAGTATATAGACATATATAAGGGAAGGTAACAATGGAATAGACGCAATACATAGCGCTCGGAAAATATCTAATCCGACCATCATTCTTCGTGTGTTTACCCGATCTATTAAACTACCTGCCCAACCATTCGTACATATTGTTGCAATGGGACCTAGTATATACAATAAAGCAATTGCAAGCGGAGATCCTGTTTCATTCAAAATAATTAAATTTAATGCGATTAAGTAAACCCATGCCCCCACATTTGAAACGCCTATACCTGCTAATAACAGGAAAGGATACTTCCAGCTCCCCATATTCACCACTCCTATTTTATTTTTAGTAAAACAAAATAAAAAAACTCACCCCCAAGATATATATCTTGGGGGCGAGTCATTTCGCGGTGCCACCCCAGTTCACTTCCACATTGCTGCAGAAACCTTATCGAGTACGGCTTTGTGAATAAATCACCTACGATACTCTATCTCGTTAACGTGAGAATACGTTACATCATCATTGTTCCAATTAAACAAATCCAATGTACAGCTCCAAGTCTTGTTTCAACACATTTCCTATCCCTCTTTTTCAGCGAGCAGAGGTCTCTGTAGATAATCCGTGTGTTTACTCTTCTTTTCACAGCTTTTGATATCGATTTTAATAAATCCTATATTATTTCGAACTAAAATTCAATACAAAAAAGAAAATATTTTTTTATCCCTTACAGAATTCATTTACACCTTTAGCATTTAGCTCTTTCTTATTCTATTAAACATGCCTTTAAAACATTTTCCTAAAATTGTAGTTCCAATATAACGTCAGTTATTCATGTAGTAGATTAACAAAAATTAAATTTTATCATTAACTATTTGTTTATAAATCACTGTATTAGCCTTGTCGGGCAAAGTAAAAGCTCATAGTATATATAGACTTCTAATTTAAAAAAAGTCACTAATGTTCCTCTTTAACTATGTTATGAGGTTCAAAAATAACTATAAAAGGGGGGATAAACATGCGTGATTACAATGGAGATAGAGAGAGAGATATTGAAGTAATCGTTAATCCAGTTATTAACAATGTCGATACTCAAGTACAAGCTCAGTTGCAAGCTCAATTTGAGGCACAAGCACAATTCCAAGCCCAATTACAAGCTCAGTTTGAAGCTCAGGCTCAATTACAAGCTCAGATTCAAGCTCAATTGCAAGCAATTATTGATCTGCTATTAACTTAATAATAATTGCTAAATTAACTGAAACCAAACTCTTTATAGGAGGTGACTATTAATGGCAGAAAATTATTGTAATCGTTGGCAAAATCAAAGAAATGAATACCCTAGAATTAGAGTTGAGGTAAACCCAGAAATTACGAACCGTGACACGCAAGCACAAGCTCAATTTGAAGCACAAGCTCAGTTACAAGCTCAATTGCAAGCTCAATTTGAAGCGCAAGCTCAGTTACAAGCTCAATTCGAAGCTCAGCTCCAAGCTCAATTGCAAGCAATCGTTGAATTGATCAGCAGAAGAGGATAAAATCAATCAAATTAGAGAACATCTTTTAAACAACAAAAAAAGACTACTAAATTGCTCTCCAATTTAGTAGTCTTCATATATTCTGTTTAGATTGCATAACCTGGCAGAACAGTTACCCTCTATTTCACACGGATAATAATGTACGATCACTCGTTAATTTTTCCCCGCGAATTCGTTGGAACTCATCCATGAGTTTCGGGATTGTTAGATCTTTCTTCTCTTCTTCTCCAACTTCTAAGATGATTTGCCCTTTATCCATCATGATCAGTCGGTTTCCAAGATCTAATGCTTGTTGCATATTATGTGTAACCATTAACGTCGTTAATTGATCCTTTTCTACAAGCTGTTTTGTTAAATTGCTTATCAACTCAGCTCTAGATGGATCTAACGCTGCTGTATGTTCATCTAGTAATAGAATAGAAGGATTTGTGAATGTCGCCATTAATAGTGAAAGTGCTTGCCTTTCCCCACCCGATAACAGTCCAACTTTTGCATTTAAACGATTTTCTAAATTTAAATGTAAGGTCTCCAAAGCTTGCAGAAAGAACTCTTTTCGCTTTTTGTCTACCCCACTTTTCAATCCACGTTTTTTATTTCTAGAAAAAGCAATTGCTAAATTCTCTTCTATGGTCATCGTGGGTGCTGTACCTGCCATCGGATCTTGAAATACTCGACCTATTAGCTGGGAACGTTTAAATTCTGGCAATTTTGTAACGTCTTTGCCATCAATTATTATTTCCCCGAAATCAGGGGTAAGAGCACCAGAAATCATATTTAACATAGTAGATTTCCCCGCACCATTACTTCCAATTACCGTGACAAAATCTCCAGCTTTTAACTCTAAATGAATGTGATCTAATGCTATTTTCTCATCAGCTGTCGCTTCATTAAAAATTTTGTTAAGCCCTTGTAATTTAAGCAAGGTTTTTCCCCTCCTGCTCTGTTACAATTGTAGCGCTTGCCACTCTTTCCGCACGTCGTTTCGCTTTTCTACTTTTCTCTCGACGCTTGTCAAAATAATTTGGTAATACTAATGCGATAATTACGATTAATGCCGTAATTAGCTTCATATCTCCTGTATCAAGCAAGTCGATTCGTAGAGCCATCGCAAGAATGATTCGATAAATAATCGCCCCTGCAATTACCGCAAGTGTTGTACGAACGATGGATTTTGTTCCGAATATCGCTTCTCCGATAATAACGGACGCTAAACCGATCACAATCATCCCAATACCCATCCCGATATCTGCGAACTTCGAATACTGCGCGATTAATGCACCAGAAAATGCAACAAGAGCATTGGAAATCCCAAGCCCTACAATGACAAGATTATCAGTATTTGCAGAAAAACTACGGATCATTTTTTTATTATCACCAGTTGCGCGAATAGCTAGCCCTACTTCTGTTTTCAAAAAACGATCGAAAATCAATTTGATCAGAATAACTATAATAAGAACGACGACAATCGTCCCCCAAGTCTGCGGTAACGACTGCACTCCCATTCCGCTTAAGAAGTTATTAATCGCATCATCAATCCCTAAACTTCCCCACCAATTGTTAAATTGAGTAAATAATGATTCAGAATTTAATAAAGGAATATTAGGTCGACCAACGGAATTCTCTACAGTGAATCCCATAATCCGTAAGTTAATCGAATATAAAGCAATCATCATTAATATCCCGGACAATAAAGGATTGATCTTCCCTTTTGTATGTAACAAACCGGTAATACATCCGGCTATAAAACCAGCTATTATCGCAACAATCGTCGCAATTACAGGGTGATATCCTAATACAATCATCATCGCTGCAGTCCCAGCACCCGTAACGAAACTTCCATCAACGGTTAAATCCGGAAAATCTAACACTCGGAATGTCAAATACACTCCGAGTGCCATTATTGCATAGATGATTCCTTGTTCAACTGATCCAAAAATAGCTGCAAACATAAAGAATCAAACTCCTATCTATTCAGCAAATTCCGCTTTCCACTCATCTTTTACTTCAATTCCTAACAAGTCTACAGTTTCTTTATTAAGAACGAAGCGTAAATTTTGTGGAAATTGAACCGGTAAATCTGCTGGTGTACTTTCACCATTTAATATTTTTACTGCCATTTGCCCTGCTTCATAACCGATATCATAGTATTCAAAACCATATGCCCCTAATCCACCACGTTTAACAGAGTCGAATTCCCCTACCATCATTGGAAGCTTGTTGTCATTTGCTACAGAGATAACAGATTCAAGTGCCGAAACAACTGTATTATCCGTAATAATATACAATGAATCTACTTTTCCTAGTAATGATTCAGTAGCTTGCTTTACTTCCGCAGAAGTAGATACAGAAGCTTCCACTACATTTAATCCAACTGCACTCATTTGTTCTTTTACTAAATCTACTTGCGCACGTGAATTTATTTCTCCTGAATTAAATACCATCCCAACATTTTTTGCACCTAGCTCATCTTTTAAAAAGGCAACTGTACTTGGAATCGCATCAGGTTGTGTATCAACTGTTCCAGTTACATTCCCACCTGGTTGTTCCATTGATTGTACTAATTCTGCGCTAACTGCATCTGTTACAGAAGTAAAAACGATTGGAATATCTTTCGTCACACTCGCAACCGCTTGAGCACTTGGCGTGGAGTTTGCAAAAATAAGATCTACTCCTGCGCTTACTAAGTTATTTGCTATCGTTGTATTTTGACTATTATCATTCTGAGCGTTTTGCTCTTCATACTCAGCATCAATTCCAGCATCTTCTAGAGCTTTTTTAAATCCGTCATATGCTGCATTTAACGATGGATGCTCAACAATTTGTGTTACGCCTATTTTAAATGTTTTTGTACCTTCTTTTGCATTGGCTTCAGGACTTTTCTCACTCTCTCCCCCACAAGCTGCCAAAAATAATACAGCTGCCAATAAAATAAATGCTATTTTTTTCTTCATTTCTATAATTACCCCCTATTATCTACCATCCACATCAGCGATTCAACTCGCTAAAGTAAGGATTAATAGCTATATTACTATGCAATTGATTGATAGTCAATAACTTTATGAATTATTAGATATTTAACAAGAGTTGTAAATTAACTAGTACGAAAAATTTTTCTTCCATGTGACTTTTAGAGATATTGCGTCGTAAAAGCCGCGGAACTCAGCAATGAACATTTGCTAAATGGTGGTTGTCGCGTTCACCCATTTTCCTGTAAATATTAGACTTTGATAAGTTAGTATTTTCCATTGATTTTCGTTGCACCTGGCGTAAGCGTTAGCCTTATAGCAAAAGTCTGAGAGGATACTTCTTAAGACACATTATTCACATAACCACATCATATTTTTGTATTCGATAATTTACATATAATTTACACTAGGTAGATATTTTCGAACTATAATATAAAGTGAACATGAACTGTTCATTTTAGGGGGAATAAATAAAATGGCAATTGAAGATCATGATTATGGAGAATTATTTTCCTATATCGTAAAAGAGAAAGCAATTCAAACTGTTTTTCAACCAATTATTTCGCTCCATAGTGGTCAAATCTATGGCTACGAAGCATTGACTAGAGGTCCTGCCAATACAGTATTGCAAAATCCAGAAATGTTGTTTGACTATGCTTTAAAAAATGGGCAGCTTTGGGAACTTGAAAACTTATGTAGAGCCAATGCATTGAAATGCGCATATGAGTTACAAGCGGAAGGCAAACTATTCCTAAACGTAAATCCTAACATTATGAACGACCCTAAATTTAAGCAAGGATTTACAAAAGAATATTTGTCCAAATTTCAAATGGCTGCAGATAGCATTGTTTTTGAAATTACGGAACGAGAAGCGATCAACAACTTAAAAGATTTTATCAATACAATCGATCATTACAAAAACCAATTTTATCAAATTGCAGTGGATGACGTAGGTGCCGGTTATTCAGGTTTAAATGTTATTACCGATGTGCGGCCACATTATATGAAATTGGATATGAAACTTATTCGAGATATTGATCGTGATCGTACGAAACAATTGCTTGTCAAAAGTTTAAGTGAATTTGCTAATTACTCTCAAATACATATTATTGCAGAAGGAATCGAAACAAAAGAGGAACTCCGTACATTAATCGATATCGGAGTACATTTTGGTCAAGGTTATTTCATCCAAAAACCAAATGCCCTACTATTTCCTGTCCGAGAGGAAGTAAAGACCATTATTAAAACGGAAGTTTCCAGAAAAAATCGAGTGAGCAGAAACCGACTAACGGATACTTCTATCGAACAAATCGCTACTCCTCTCCATACAGTTTCTAGCCAAATGCTTATTTCCGAAGTAAGTAATTTAATGGAGGCAAATGATTTACTTCCCGGTTTTTGTATACAAGATGGCAATAAACTGATCGGAGTCATCACAAGAAACAAACTTCACTTAAAATTTAGTGGTCCATACGGCTACAGTTTATACAATAAAAAGCCAATTGCAACAATTATGAGCCGCAATTATATGAAAGTAGATGCGGAAACTCCCATAGATGTAGTGGCAAAAATTGCAATGAAACGAGATCCGCTCCATCTGTATGATTTCATCACTGTGACTAAAGATGACCAGTATTTTGGTGTAGTGACGGTAAAAGATTTGCTGGAAAAAAGTATGCAACTGGAAATAGATTATGCCAAGCATTTAAATCCACTTTCCGAGTTACCAGGTAATCTCATGATTGAGCAACAACTGCAAAGTTGTATTGACGCAGATACAGATATGACCGTACTCTATTTTGATATTGATAATTTTAAACCTTATAATGATGTATATGGATTTGAAAAAGGCGATAGAGTCATTATGCATTTAGCAGAAATTATTGAGAGATGTTGTCCTACTGATGGATTTGTAGGTCATATTGGAGGAGATGATTTTCTCTTAATCGCAGGAACATCCAAAAGTAAGCAGCTTTGTGAAGAAATTATTCAGCAATTTGATACATCCGTTGAACAATTTTATCATGCACAAGATTTGCTAAAAGGACATATTATCACTAAAAATCGTCATGGGATTGAAGAATCGTTTCCACTTCTAACTATTTCAATTGCCGGCGTATCAAACAAAAATACACAAACAATCTATGAATTATCAGAGCTAGCGAGTCAAATAAAAAAACAATGCAAACAAATCCCAGGTAGCAATTATATATTACATGCCCCAGTTATGCTAAGATAGTGGTATACATAAGCAAGTACGGAGGGAATGGTATGACAACCGTTTTTATCATCGGGGCAATTACGTTTATCATAATACTAGCACTTAGTATCTATACAATTAATAAAGGCTATGCCTACAAACATACAATTGATGAACGTCCAACTGAACAAAATGAATCTACAGAAAAAACGCATCGCCCATAAGGCGAATGCGTTTTTTAGTTTTTCACTTTTTCTTTTTTAATTTGTTTACTGCGCAATTGTCCACATGCAGCGTCAATGTCTGTACCTTGTTCCATACGAACACCACAGTTAATACCATGGTTTTTCAGCGTTTGGAAAAATGCACTAATGGATTTTTCAGAGCTGCGTTGGTATTGTCCATGTTCATCTACTGGATTGTATGGGATCAAATTGACATATGATAAATGGCGTTTGTTTTCTAGTAGCTTCGCTAGTTGCTGTGCTTCTGCAACATGGTCATTTACGTCTTTTAGTAGAATGTATTCAAATGTGATACGGCGATTTGTTTTTTCTAAATAATAATCTACTGCATCCATTACTTTTTCAATTGGAAATGCTTTATTGATCACCATGATTTTTGTACGAAGTTCATCGTTTGGTGCGTGCAAAGATACAGCAAGATTTACTTGAATATTTTCATTTGCAAAGTCCATAATTTTCTTCGCTAAGCCACTTGTAGAAACTGTAATATGACGAGCACCGATTGCAAGGCCTTTTTGATCATTCACTGTACGTAGGAAGCTCATTAAGTTTGTATAGTTATCGAATGGCTCTCCGATACCCATTACTACGATATGACTTACACGTTCGTCTTTTTGCATTTGGTCTAAATGCTGTTGTACTTTCATAATTTGACCGACAATTTCTCCAGCATCTAGGTCACGATTTTTCTTCAGTAATCCACTCGCACAGAAACTGCAGCCAATATTACAGCCAACTTGTGTTGTTACACAAACTGATAAGCCGTATTTAAAGCGCATAAGCACCGTTTCGATCAAGTTGCCATCTTGCATTTCAAATAGAAATTTGATCGTACCGTCAGCAGATTCTTGTTTCACTGACTCTTTTAAAGTTTGGATAACAAAGTTTTCTTTTAATATGTCTAAACATTCTTTGCTCACATTAGTCATGTCATCAAAGTTTTGGACGCGTTTAATATATAGCCAGTCCCACACTTGTTCTGCGCGATATTTCTTTTGTCCATGTTCCAGTAACCATTCTATTAACTGATCTCTTGTAAGACCATATATTGATTTTTTCATTATTAGCCCTCATTTCATCCGTATACAATTCGCCTATTATACCCCAATTGTTCACATACGACAACTTATTATAACGGAAATGACCGATAAAAGAAATCATTTTGTTTACTTCTATTATTTTCTGTCAATAAAATGAGAAAAACGTGGATTAATTTTAATTTCGCTTGAATAGTATATTAAAAGAGTTTGGAACGATGCAATAACGAATTGGGGATGTTTAAAATGGCTAAACGAACTAAACGAATTATTTCTTATAAAGTACGGAAAGGTATTTTCAAGTTAGTCGTGCTTATAATCGGAATTTGGGCTTTTCTACCATCTCAATTATTACAAACAAATGTACAGAACTTGGAAGATGGGAAGATAAGAGATTTTGCAACGTATGCCTTAGACAAAACAGCCGGCACTATTGGTAACACGATCGACCAATTATTAATTGTTTCCTATGGAATTGAATCGATTGAAGAAGTCGATGGGGAACCTTTATCTTCTGTTATAGTTGCTTATACGGCATTTGGACTTCCATACGCGGAAATAATCGCAGATGAGAACGGCGCATATATTAACAAGAAATTACTTTTTCAAAAATAAGAAAAGCAATAAAGCCCATCGTCTATAGAAATAGGCATGGGCTTTATTACTTAAAATGATTAATCTTGTTCTACTTCATTCTCGCGAATCCAGTCACTATAACTTCCTACATACAATTTCACATCGGAATAGCCTGCTTCTTTTAAGCTAGCATATAGTGGAGCTGCAGTCACACCGCTTCCACAATATGCGATGACTGGCTTGTCTTTATCGGATATATGTTGCAATTGTTCTGCAAGCAATTCTTTATCTAAAAACTGACCATCCCGCTTCAACTGCTCCCAATCAAAATTAACTGCAGTTGGTATATGCCCGGCTACAGGATCGATCGGCTCACTTTCTCCTTTAAAACGAAAAGCTGCGCGAGCATCCACAAGTTGCCCTTCCGATTCCCCTGCTACTACTTTCTTGACAGCTTCCACATCCAAATAAATAGCATCTTTCCAATTTGGTTCCATATGGGAAACAGCAATCACGGGTTCTTCTTTCGTAATTCGGAATAAATCCTTCACAGATTCATACCCTTCACGGAGTACATGCATATTCGTAAATCCAGCCCATTCCAACAAAAAGTAAGCCCTTAACGCAAAAGGAGAAGCTCCTTGATCATAAATGACAATAAAGTCCTCTAAATGAAGTCCTGCTTTTCTGCATAGCTCTGTCATCCTTTCCTTTGAAATCATCGGATGACGTCCACTCCTACTAGCCATATCCGATAAATCTTGCTCAAGATCCCAGTAGATTGCACCTTCTAAATGACCTGCATCATACATTTCACGTCCAGCCGCACCTTTACTTAAGTCGAAACGAGTATCGATGAAACGTACTTTCTCCGGTTGTACATCTTGCCAATTAATAAAAACGTTGGTCATATTATTCGCCCCTTTAGTTTGAAATGATGGCATACAGTTCTTTCCACTTCGCTAACATTTCTTCTTGTTCTAATAGTGCACGCTCAGCATCTAGTTGACTTATGGAATCCTTTAACCATTTCAAGCGAACAGCTTCCGCTTCCATATCTGCATATTGCTCTGCCCACTTGAAAAGTCTTGCTTGTTGCTCGTTCAGGTAACTTTCCGCTTCTACCTTCGTTTGTTCCGAAAGTGAGTCTCGCAATTTTTCTTTGTCGTTTTTCTCGAAAAAGGATTTATTATTTTTGTAGAAGGATTTTACTTGTTCATATTTTTGAATTTGCCCAAATGGTCCTTCGAAGTCAAGCAACTCATAATTTTCGAATTCATGCGGTGTGAAAGTAAAGCCTGCATTCCAGTCTTTCAACACGCGTACTTCTTCTTTTTCTATCTCCGTCATCTGCTTTTGGATGAATTGCAATAAACGGAAGTTCGTGACACGTAATTCTTGTTCGATGTCAAAACGCAACATATTTAATATATCCTTCAGCGCTGTTTCTAAAGCGATATTGGCCGAGCGGTTTGAAAATAAGGACGGGTTATACGCTTCTTTAAAAAATTCATTGAAGCGATAATACACTCGTTGCAGTAAATAATAAAGCAATGTTTCAAGCTCCTGCTTCGCTTCTTTGGCAATGAAAGCACCTTTCGAATTGGTGTAACGCTTACGAATATTTTGTTCTAATAAACGTAATTCTCCTAGCCTTTCGTCTTTCCTAGCTAAGTTTGTTTCTGTTTGTACAATCATCTGTTGCAATTTCATTTGTTGGCGCAGCGTTTCTTCTTCCAATGAATTGACAGACATTTGTTTTAAATCATGCTCTAAAAAGTGATAAAAGGATTCTTGAAACTGGAACATACCCTCATGTAAAGGAGCATTCGTTTGTTTTTCATGTAATGCTTGTAAACTAGAGACACCATATACACGAGGGAATCTAATTCCAAATCGCTGAAGCTCACCTTGCACGTAATTTTTGACAAGTTCCTCTTCTTCCTCATTTGCGGCTAAATCGATTGCATTGACAACGAAGAACATTTTATCTAACTCAAAGGAATCTTTCACTCGGCCAAGCTGGATCAAAAATTCTCGGTCGGCTTTTGCAAAAGCGTGATTGAAATACGTGACAAATAATACCGCATCTGCATTTCGAATATAGTCAAATGCTACTCCAGTATGACGTGCGTTAATCGAATCAGCTCCAGGTGTATCAACTAATGTCACGCCGAGTCTTGTTAGCTCACAGTCATAATAGAAATCAATAAAATCTACAAAGCAGCTACGTGATTCTTCAGCGACAAAGAGACGAAATTCTTCCGCATCTACCCGTAATGTTTGTCCAAGATTCGCCTCATATTGTGCATATCCTGTATGAAAAGCGACAATGAACGACTTGTGCACCTCTTCTGTTACCGATTGTTCGATCACTTTTGGTGCTTTTTCAAATGCCTCTTTCAAGGAAGAAACGGTCACTCCAAGCATACTATAGGCAAATTGGACATCTTCTAATAGCTGCTGACTCGTTTTCAAGGTAACATCTGCTGTATTATGCGGATGATTTTCTGAAACAGGGTGAATTTTATTGATCGTAGCAGTTGTTGGATTTGGAGATACTGGTAACACAAGTTCCCCCATTAACGCATTCGAAAAGCTTGATTTCCCAGCACTAAATGCTCCAAACAAGGCAATCGTAAACTGTTGATGTGCCACTCTACTTGCTTTTCTTTTTAAATAACTTGCCGCTTCTTTAAAAGCAGGAAGTTGATCAATCGCTTTTGCCACTTTATTTGCTCTTGCAAGTACAGCTTCCGAAGAGATTTCTACTTCCTCTACTTCTCGCTGTTTTTCTTCTTCTATTATTTGTACAACCTTTTCTTCTGTTGCTTGTTCTGTTGCATCATATTCGGTGATGGCATTTTCAAAGGCAGTCCGTTCTTTTTCCCATTCCAATAATAGGTTGTCACGCTCTTTTCTATGAGCAAGTGATGGTGTTTTGACTTCCTTTATAAAGGATTGCATTTTGCTTTCCATTTCTTCAATGGTATGAATGGCGAGCAGTTTCTTATTTAATTGAAGAATCTTTTGCTCCACTTTTTCGCTTTCTTCCATTGGATGCTCATTGATTTGTTTTACTATTTGTTCTTTCCAGCCATCTGTCTCTCGTATATAAAAGCGATTAATCGCTTCTTGCACCCGGTTAGCATAGTGCAATATTGCATCTCCAGTAGTATTAGCACCTTCATGAAGCGTTTCTTTCAAAACGGAAACAGGTAACTTAAAATCTATCTCTTCAATTTCTAATGCTCGTTCATCTGAAAGTAAAGACACATTTTTAAGCATATGTTTCATTAATTGTTTTATGTGAGCAGTAATATTCGTTTCTACAATTTTTTCTAATAAATCATTGGCTGCTTTCAAACGATTGGCTCTTTCTTCCTCGGTTTTCTTTTTACTATTTAAAAAGCCGACTTTAAATGAGCTTTGCATCGCTTCTGCATATGTTTTTAGCGCATCTCTCATCTCGTAAGGCATGACAGATGCATTTTGTAAAATAGATTTTCGTCCCTCTTCGAATTCTGTTCTCCAAAGGCTTGCATCTTGTAGTTTTACATGAGTTTCGGATAGCTCAAGTTGTTTTTTTAGCTCTTCTTTATTTTCCCATTCTTCTTTTGTCAGTTCTTCTTCGAATGTTTCAAAACATGTTTCCTTCTCGTCCTCGAGAAATTGCATATGTTCATCTTCTAGTTTCTCTAGCGTTGCTTTCGCAGAAGTGATAAATAGCTCTTCTTTATGATCGATGGAATGATGGACAATTTGTTGCACTTTCGGAAAATCATTATGTACAAATGTTTTATCTTTTAATGAAGTGAAAAAGATATCTTTTGGCTCCACTGACCATGCAAGAAAAGCATTTGCTACGGATTGCTTAAATTCCTCAAAAGATAATTCCTCTTCCCGATGTTTATCGACTTGGTTGACGATTAAATAGACATTTTCATTATAATGAAGTAATTGCTTGGTAAATTGGAAATTAAGCTCAGACTGGACATGGTTATAATCCATTACATAAAAAACAATGTCCGCTAGATGAAGTGCTGATTCAGTTGAAACTCGGTGCGCATCGTCCGTAGAATCCACTCCAGGTGTATCCATCACACTAATGCCCGCTGGTAATCCAGATGATTCGTGCCCAATTTCAATTTGAGAAACTTGACTACCATCCTTGGAATACTTTTTCACTAATCCTATATCATACTCACCAGAAAATTTGACAGGTGCTTGGTCGACAAAATGGACAAGCGCATAGTTTTCCGGTGTTTTTTGAACCGTTACAATGTTGGCAGAAGTCGGTATAGGACTTGTTGGTAAGAGTTGTTCTTCTACAAGTGCATTGATCATACTCGATTTCCCTGCTGAGAAATGCCCAGCGAAAGCAATCGTGAAAGTACCTTGTTCTAATTTCTGCGCAAACAATTTTGCCTTTGCAAATCGTTCTTCATCTTGATGTTCGTGAAATAATGTAGCAAGTAAAGCGTTTTGTTCTTTAATGTTATGTAAATCAGCTGATTGGACCATTTGAAAAAACTACTCCTTTATATTTCGACAATGTAGTTTAATCATAGCAGAAAATGATGAAAAATGAATAGTGTCCCTGTGCAAGACACAATTCTGAATAGTGTTTTACACAGGGAGCCTGTTCAAATCGTACGGCAAAACCTCAATGAAGAATATTTTTTCCCCTTAACAATTCCATGCCCATCACGTTCATGATTTAAAATAAATCCCTTTGCCTCATAGAAAGGAATTCCTTTTTGATTTCCTTTCGCAACAGAAACCCATTGTTCCGTTGCATTAAACTCTTCCTTTTGTTGTTTGGTAATAGCATCTAATATCATTGTGCCAATAATTTTGTTCCCCTCTAACGCAACAAAGTATCCTCCCCATTCCCTACTCGTTACCGAAACCTCTTTTAGTATTCTTTCATGATTATAAAACTCTTTAATTATTCCTTTGATATACATTTCAGTATGTGTTTCTCTGTATGTTGCCCAATAACCATCACTACAAATTTTTGATAATGTTTTTTTCACAAGCGGCTATTTTATCTTGTCCGGTTGATTCATTATGATATAGTTTTATTTATACATGGCATACATAAGGAGGATCCTTACAATGGAGGACTATGATTGGCTAATACTTCAGATACTTTATAAACATAAAAACATTACAAAAACAGCTCAAGAATTATTTACCTCTCAACCTTCTATCACGAAACGCCTTCATAAAATGGAAGCTGAGTTCACTATTACTATTGTAAAGAGGGGAAGAAGAGGTGTTCATTTTACTCCTCAAGGGGAATTTTTGGCCCAGTCTGCAGATTACGTCCTTTTAAATCTACGACGAATCAAAGAGAAAGTTCAAAATATGGATACTCAAGTTGCGGGAACTTTAAGAATAGGCATATCCAATTACTCTACAAAACAAAAGCTTCCAGGTATTTTGAAAATGTTTAAAGGAGAAAATCCAAATGTAGAATTTCAAGTAATACCTGGGAGTTCTAGAGAAATTTACGATTTGGTTTATTGCGGGGAAGTACATGTTGGATTTCTACGTGGAAATTATAATTGGTCTGGACAAAGCCATTTATTATTTGAAGAGCCTTTATGTGTTGCTTCCGTTGACAATATTAACCTGGAAAATTTGCCGGAATTACCGCGGATAAATTATCATACAGAACACGGAGTTAAAACAATAATAGATAGCTGGTGGATGGAAAATTACTCCAGCCCACCCCGTATCGGGATAAAAGTAGATAATGTAGATACTTGCAGGGAAATGATCATCAATGGTTTGGGCTATGCAATATTACCTAGATTAATATTAGAACACGATGAACAAGTAAAGAAAATAGACATAAGAGATAAACAAGGGAAGCAGATTTTAAGACAAACATGGATGTACTATCATAATGAAACTCTGGAACTGAATACGGTAGACGCTTTTGTTAACTTTATTAAAAAGTTGGACCTGGAATAAAAGAACCAAACGAGATATGTTTAGTTCTTTTTTTTGTGCTTTATTTTAGATATTCCCAACAGTTATAGTTGTCCATACTAAACCGATATTTTTTTTATATTTAATGGCGAACTATAATTGAACCATGAAGAACTTTTTTACAACCGGGTTAACCCTTCAGTTAATTCACAGAAAATTCAGATTAAAAACATTTAAGATTACTTCTTATATTTTAATGTAAGCGTTTCCGTAAGGGTGTAAGGAGTGACGAAAGGAGACTAAATAATACGATTTCATTCTATTGATTTTTACTTATTTCTCTAAAGTATGAAATAGCAAAAGTCTATTTGAAAACTGTTCGGAGACCAAAATAAATTCTAATGTAGAACAATGTGCTTGTAAGTAATATTGCATAGTTTGTATTTAAAAAGATGAATAAAAAATCTTCACATCATAAATGAAGGAGCTGTCACGAATAATGTCATCTGTAAATTTCGAAAAGTTGTTGAAAGACTTTGAACCTGGTTTTGAATTTGTACCACCAAAGGCTATACCACCTGAGGAATTTTACCATAGGATTGAGCGCTTGCGCCAATCAGCAGCAGAACGAGGACACGATGTTCTTCTTATACATGCAGACGGTGTTAAAACCTTTAAAACTACGAATATGTTTTTAAGATATGCCTGTGATTGGGCACGTGAGGGCGTGTTAATCATACCTACGGACAGTAATAAAGAAATTCACTTAGTTTCTTTCTTTACCCAATCTGTGATTATTCCACCTCCCGGTGAGCCAATTGGGGTTGAAAAGCTTTGGCAAGTTGGAGCGCTAGGTGAAGAATACTCTGGACGTTCGGGTACGTCTGAGGTTCAACTGATTGAAGCTGTAGCTAAAATTTTAACAGATTTAGGTTATAGCGCGACAAGTATTGGATTGATTGGCGATAATTCATCCACAAAGTATTGGGAGCTGCTCAGAAGCAAACTCCCAAAGTTAAAAACAGTCAATGAGACTCAGATTATTGTAAATATGCAGACAATCCGATCGAAAAACGAACAAGATCAGATTCGGGCCTCTGCCCAGCTAATGGACATTGGATTCCAGGCTGCATGTCATGCAACGAGGCCCATGGTAACAGATTTTGAAATTTATGCAGCTTTCACATTTGCACAAATGGCTCGCGGTGGTGAAAGTGGAGATGGTTATCAAATTGGGATTAATCGATTTGGTACCCACTGTGGGAAGCCTTATGGTCATAAGGTGGTTTCTGGTGATCTCATCAATTTATATATGTCTTCCTTACCATATAACGGATACACAGCTCAAGCTGCTCGGATGATCGCTGTTGGTGATATCACTGCAGAACAAGAAGAAACTCTTGAAGTATGTACAGAGGCTGTACGCCGAGCAGAGGCTATAATTCGTCCCGGTGCACGTTTTTGTGATCTCCATCAAGCAGCATTTTCAGTGTACATTGAGCACGGATATCTCAAGGACGATACGACAGCTACCATGCCTTATAATTGGGCACCCAATGATAATTTATCGGCTAGAGAAATTCCAATAGAATACGTTCAAGAAGTAGATTATGAAAAGAATAGTAGAAAACTTAATCACGTTTATCCGGCAGTTGCTGGTCCGCATAATCCGAACTTGGGACATTCTGTCGGTATGTCTGGTAATCCAAAGTTTAACATAACGTCCCACAATAAAGATATTATGGAGCCAGGAATGGTCTTTGTGTTGCATGCTCAATGGCTCGATCCATTGAAGTCGGGTGCTAATATAGGCAATTGCTATCTAATTACAGAGAATGGATTTGAGAACCTTAATTGTCATACAGCGCTGGATACAATTCGAATTAAAGGCTAAGTTGTGAAGTACTTTTTATAGATGTAAATTTACTTATTGACTCACAACTAGACAGTTTTAATAAAGAAAATGACAACGATATCTATACAATCCTAGTGATATAAATATAGATACTTTATGTTCCTAATAAAAATGCTTTTTCTAGAGGCGTACACTAACAAACAATCTGCCTAAATGATAAATGAATCAAACTTCATTATTTGTGTAAAATGTGTTTCGTTGCTTGGTATTAAGCTAAAGCTACCCCAGATTTATTTTCCGAATGTTTTTTATAAAATGAGGAGAATGTGAAATCTGCTTCTTTAATGAAAGTAAGTAAAGTTATGGTAAACGAATCATTTTGAATTTAATTCATTGAAAAGGATGGATGTTTATGGTTGAAGAAATATTTGATACTTTGATGATATTCGGTATGCTATTGATTGCTGGAGTAGCTATTCGTGAAACTGTTCCTTTTTTTCAAAGGTTTCTGATTCCGTCCAGTGTAATTGCTGGATTTTTAGGACTAATTCTCGGGCAACAAGTGCTAGGTTGGATTACGATCCCTGAATCATTTGAATCTATTCCTATTTATGCAATGTATATTTTAATGACCTGCGTGCCTTTGGGTATTACCGTTACAGGTAAAAAAGTTATTCAACATATGGATTTTGCCTTTGGAAACATGGTTTTGTATGGATTCCAATTAGTCTTTGGTGTTTTAATCGGGATTTTACTACTCCGTTTCTGGCCGGGGCTCCCTGAAGGATGGGGCTTGATGGCTGTTGCAGCGTTCTTTGGATCTCATGGAAGTGTTCCTATTGTTTCTAGTGTCATTGATCCCACTGGAGAGCTTGGTGCTCAAAGTTTGGGGATGGTTATGGCTACATTAGGTGTATTAATAGCAATCATACCAGGTATCATTTTGGCTAACTATGGGATTCGTCGTGGATGGGGTGCTTTTACTAAGGATATTAGTAATAAAGATAAGAGCTTCTTCCGCGGTACTCTGCCCGAAAAAGACCGTAAACCGATTGGCAGACTTACTATCAATCCAAGCAACGTAACTTCAATCGCTTTCCAGCTGGGGATACTTGCTGTCAGTTTTAAATTTGGTGAGCTCATTTTATCGGGTATTGGTCTGCTAATCCCATTTATTAATAATATCCCTACGATGATTTACGGTATTGTCGGTTCACTTATTCTATGGCCACTTATGAAAAAAGTGAAATTTGATGGGTATGTTGATAAGCCGACAATTAATGAAATAAGTAACTTCTCTCTAGAAATTATTATATTAACAGCTTGCGCTTCTATTCAGTTAAGTATTATTAGTGAATTCTTTGTTCCTCTGTTAATCCTAACATTTATTATTTGCGGTATTACTTTCATCTTCACCAATTTATGGTATAGGAAAATTAAAAATCCTGAATGGTTTGAAAAGTCTTTGATGAACTATGGTATGGCAACTGGATCTAACCCTCAGGGACTTTCTCTTGTGCGTATTGTTGACCCTAATAACGAATCTAGTATTTACGAGGCACTAGGCGTCTATAATGCAGTCTTTTTCTGGAATAAACTCCTTCTACCTCTAGCAGCATCCCTGATACTCGTGGGTACGGTAGCTCCTGTTTATCTCATTGGAATTGGTTTAATGGTTGTCCCATTAGTATTAGCTTATATGCTTTTCTCTAAGAAGAAATAGGTTGCAGGTAAGACTAATATAGAGACTTGACCTGGGATTGCATTGATAGTAGTGAATTTAAGACACAGTATATTTAATGAATGAACTAAAGTAAAAGAATATGAGCGCATACTTGATAGCCTAAGTCTGTGCTCTTTCTTTTAATACATATTAACTTATTAGTCACTCCCAAAAGAAGAGTGAGTTAGTAAAATACTCCGAGATTAAAAGATTTTTAGATGATTTTTGATTGAACTCTCTTTATTTGAATCGACTTTAAACGGTTCCACCTATGACATGTTTTTTTATCATAGGATTACAAATAACATACCATTAAATGACATATGTCTATTACTACATTTAATACCAAATACAGATTAATATTATAATCACACACAATATCTTGAGCAAGGCAGATTTCATGAGAAGGAATTACCGAAATTATTCTAATTCTAAATGTAGATATAACTTATTTTCAATTCTAAAACCAAATTTCTCCTAAAAATGGACTTGCTGACTATAATGGACTTCCTCTGTAGTCATAATTGTCCTAACACATCTTTTGCATCTCTTTGTTTCAGCAGCTAATCCCTCTTCCATAAAACCTTTAATTAAGTATGAATAAAAAAAGCAATCAACTTTTATTACATAATCCTTGCTTCCTTGATAGAACGGATAGTCCTATAAAAATATAAGTTGTCTAAGTAATCCATGGTCTATAACAAAGCACGCATTAGTTTAATAAGAATGCCCCGTTTCTATTGTTTTTGAGACACACGTTCTCTTTGTCCCAAAGGTTTAATATAAATGTAGTTTTAATTTATTTATCTTCTATTTCAAATTATTGATTTAATATAAAGCCACTTCCCCATTTAAGTAATACAAAGTCTTATGGGCATGAAAATGTGAAAAAAGATTTACGCTAAGTAGTGGAGGACTAAGGAAAGAGTATTTTCAGAAGTATTTTTAATAGTAAAAGAGCAACCTCTTAAAGACGTTGCTCTACTTGCCTAAAGTACCTATTAGTACAATAAGTTCAACAAAGAGAACATTCATCCAGAATCAACATATTTATATACCTCGTTAAATCTCTCAAACCCTTTATTAGGTTCAAAAACAACTTTTTCTTCATTTATTCCTTCTTACTTGCCATAGTTTCAGTCGTTTTTGTGTTAACCCTCCTTTGAACAATCCATGGTATTTTAAATACGATACTTCACAATCTGATTCGATAATAAGTATCTTCTTGGATTATGACCTAAAAAAACTGAAAGCAATTTCGACTTACATCGTGTTTGTCTACAGTCTGACCAAAATCAATTTGAGGCGGATTTTTAAGTATAGATTTTATATCATCTACTTGTTGAATAGCTGTTTCTTTTGTTGTGGGAGATTTAGCAAAACTAACTGACGTTCTGCTATTTTCATGATGGGGTACATTTAATATAAATAAAAAATTTATTTCGGTTGTGGCTCAATAGAACGTAATACATAGGCTGTTATTCCAGCAAATATTAAAACAGTAGTACTAATAAATATAGCTAGCATAAAGATCATCCTCTCAAATGCTTTTGAAATTCATTCTCATTTACACAATAACACATTAATTCACTATATTCTACATTTTTCTATTCTTTTTTACTAAGGTTCATGTTAAAATTGAACTATCTTTACGATTAGGAGGGGAAAAAAATGAGTGCTTCGAAGCATATACAAACAATATTAAATGGAACTATACAATCGTTAAAATCTGTTATCCCTCTTTCAATGGATATAAAGTCCCCTTCGCTAATGGTACAACCTTTTGAACAAAAAGAAATGGGCGTACTTATAGGTATTATTGGTGATATTAAAGGTAGAATTATAATAGATTCAACTTCTAATTGCTTCTCCCAAGTTGGAGCGACGATGTTCGGAATGCCTTTAGAAGGCGAAATGCTAGAATCGTTCACTGGGGAACTTGGTAATATGGTTGCTGGAAATTTATGTACTTCCGTCGCGGCAAATGGTGTGGAAATTGATATTACCCCCCCTACTGTCATTGTTGGAACTACAAGATTATTCGGATTTCAACATGCATTTAAATTACCAGTAGAAATTGCCGAAGTTGGTGATTTAACAATCATTTTAACAATTGATGAATAGTAATGAATGAAGAAGAGCTTTCTGAAAAGAAAGTTCTTTTTTTGTCGAAAAAACAAATAACTGAATATTCGATTTTATTTGGTTATTAATATAAATTTCGGGTATACGAAATAATAGAACTCTGCAATCTTCACACTTAATTCACATAATCCCTCCATATGTGTGATTTTTATCACATCTTCTATTTAAAAATGTATTTATGATATAACTATACAAAACAAATATTGGGAGGTGCAAAAAATGTCGAAAAAACGGGAGAAAGAGCCTGATTTAAAAGGTACGCTTTATTCAGTCGGTTTTCTCGGAATTTTTATATTAGTTACATGGTTCATGGCATTTTACTTATTTATTGATCGATTTTAATTTATTGGAGGTTTGAAGCTATGCATATTCATAAATATGAAAAATGGTGGCTCACATTTGGAATTGGCTCGCTCGTTTTATTTTTAGTGATTGTTGGGTTTAGTGCATTCCATTACGGTTCCCATCCACCTAGTGCAAAAGTGTATGTAGATCCTGAACGGGTTGATGAAATTGCACCATTTAATAATCCAGGTGTTCATAAAGTAGAGGGAAAAGATTGGGACTATGAAGTTGTGTTTGTCGCATCTGCTTTCTATTATAATCCACCTGAAATTGAAGTTCCGCTTGGCTCTAAAGTTAAGTTTATTGCAACGACGAAAGATGTAGTACATGGTTTCCAAGCAGCAGGAACAAATATTAACATGATTTTAGAGCCCGGTTATGTATCGGAATATGTGACAACAGTTGATAAAGCAGGAGAATATTTAATATTATGTAACGAGTATTGCGGAATTGGGCATTCGTCCATGATGTCTATGCTAAAGGTGGTAGAGTAATATGACAACTATAGCTGAAAAAACAAAAGATTTAATACAAGTAGATAAAAGAGATGGCAAACTAGCACTAGCACACGTTTATGTGGCCTTTATCGCCCTAGCAATAGGAGGACTTTGTGGCCTTTTACAAACTTTAGTACGTTCTGGAACATTTACCCTTCCTTGGGGAATTGGCTATTATCAGATTTTAACGATTCATGGAGTACTTTTAGGTCTTATTTTAACAACATATTTCATATTTGGTTTTCAAATTGCTGTAGTAAGTAGAACATCTGGTACATTAACAGATAAACAACGCTTACTTGGTTGGATTGGTTTTTGGACTATGACAATCGGTACTACTGCATCGTCTATTATGATTTTACTGAACGAAGCTTCTGTATTATATACATTTTATGCACCATTACAAGCACACTGGATTTTCTATGTTGGCTTAGCATTAGTAATTGTCGGGTCTTGGATTGGTGGATTAGGACTCATTTTGAAATATGTGGAGTGGCGTAAAGCAAATCCAGGTCAGCCGAGTCCATTACTAACTTTTATGGTTGTCGTGAACTTAGCTATGTGGATTATTTGTTCACTAGGAGTAGCTGTAGAAGTATTATTCCAACTAATACCATGGTCTCTAGGTTGGGTAGATAAAGTGGATGTATTGCTTTCTCGTACCTTGTTCTGGTATTTCGGTCATCCCTTAGTTTACTTCTGGTTATTACCAGCATATATGGTTTGGTACGCGGTTATTCCAAAAATTATAGGCGGGAAAATCTTCTCTGATTCTCTTGCTAGATTATCATTTATGTTGTTCCTACTGTTCTCTATTCCTGTAGGATTCCATCACCAATTAACAGAACCTGGAATTAGTTCTTTTTGGAAGTTCTTACAAGTCGTATTGACATTGATGGTTGTTATTCCTTCCCTACTAACTGCGTTCTCGATGTTTGCGACATTTGAAATCCGTGGTCGTGCACTAGGAGGAAAAGGTGTTCTAGGTTGGTTCAAAAAATTGCCATGGGGAGATGCTCGTTTCTTTGCACCTTTTGTCGGCATGGTAGCCTTTATACCTGCCGGTGCTGGTGGAATTATTAACGCCTCTCACCAAATGAACCAGTTAATACACAATACCATTTGGGTAACGGGACATTTCCATTTAACGGTTGCAACTACTGTATTGTTAACATTCTTTGGTGCGGCATATTGGTTAATCCCTCATTTGACTGGTAGAGTCATGACGAAGCAAATGAACAGATTGGCTATTATTCAAACGATTGTCTGGACTTTCGGTATGTCCATTATGTCAGGAGCGATGCATATTGTTGGGCTATTCGGTGCACCAAGACGTTCAGACTTCTCTACTTACGGAGGATCTGCACAAGCTGCTGAATGGATTCCTTATCAAATAGCGCAAGCAGTTGGCGGTACTATCCTATTCATCGGGATCATTTTAATCCTTTATATAGTAGCGAATTTGATTTGGTTTGCTCCAAAGGGAGAAACAGAATTTCCAGTTGCAGAAGTCTCGGAGCATGCAGAAAAAACACCAATGGCACTTGAAAATTGGAAAATTTGGCTAACAATCTGTATTGCATTAATCTTGTTTGCATATACAGTTCCTGTTATCGAAATAATTCAAAATGCACCTCCGGGGTCTATTGGATATAAATTGTGGTAAATACTAAAACGCTTGGTTTTCACCAAGCGTTTTTTCATGTTCATCCAATTGCTAGAGTTAGTTGTGGAATGGTATTATCCCCCGCCTAAAGCATTCACTCTTACTTGTCGTACTTGTAATACTTTTAGTGTAAGATCCACTACAATTTTCTCACGTAGCGTACTAAATGATTCTCCTACACCTGTTGGGCATGGTGAAAAATCAAGCTCAAAGAATTCTGCATTTACTAATTCGCAATATGGCTGCTCATTATAATAAACATTATTTTCGAAAAAGAATTTGTCCAAACGTGGCGTATGACCGTTTTTCGGATTAATATAACGGGATCTACTTTCTGAAGAAGAGCCTATGATTGGATAAACGAAAAAGTCGTCAGCTGTTAATTCTGTAAAACCAGAAAACGGGACAGTAGCAATTCGATCACGAATGACCCCATTACAATTCGAAGTAGCATATTCAATATCCTTTCGGATAAATCCTTCTACAAACAATTTTGCTTTTGTTACAGTACGAACTGAACCATGACATGTTTCTTTTCCAAAACGCACGGGAACAAGTTTACATTGCGTGATAAAAGCATCTTTAAACACTCTTTTAATTTCACTTGCAGGTGGATTAAGTGGAATATTCGCTTCTACTACGATTTGAAGGGTATTTTCTGCTAATACAACAGGAATTTTAATGATTGGATTAAGATTCGATGGAACTAAACAAGGTCTTGCTTCTTCATCATCTAGAGGTGTTAATGTCACTGCATCAACCGGACATGGGGCAATAATTGGGTACTCTCCATTACTTGTAAAATTTTGTTCACTCATTAAAATCACCTCCTCTCCATTTTGCAGTCTATCATCAATCATCTGACTGATTATACCGCTCATTAATTCTATAATATGTCATTCAAATTCACGTCTCTAAGCTATTTTAATAGGTTTTATTAATATTTTTTGTTAGATAGCAGGATTCAATAAACACTACTGGAATCTAAAAGCAACAAATGATGATAATCGAGTAGGAGGGAGTGATTAACTCCCGACCTCTCACACCACCGTACGTACGGTTCCGTATACGGCGGTTCAATTAAGATGAATAACGCAAAG
>NZ_JBIWFB010000006.1:0-254365 GCF_044762855.1 Psychrobacillus sp. NPDC096389
GAGTAGATTTAGTTGCTTTCCACAATCAATTGGTTGCCCTAAGCCATTTACTGGATACACTCCATGAAAAAATTAGCATCACATTTTGTTTTTAGTGAGCAGATACTCAATAAGTAAACAATTTCTATTGATTTTCACTGTAGACGGCGAAGACCAACAGAATGTTGGTCTCGATAGGAGTTACCACACGATGTGGCGCTCTTAGCCTTTGTTCTTCTGGGAGCAAAATGAGCCTTCACAAGGGTGAAGGCTCATCGCTCACCCGGCGGAAAGCGTCCGTCCAGCAGCGAAAATCACAGCGGTCACTAAGACGCACTTTCCCTATTATGTGCAATCATGTAAGTCATTCAATTTATCATTCCCATTTGCTATATCGGACCAAAGGCAGACGCTTTAGCGCTTTTTTTATTTGTAGAATAATTTGACCCTGGCTAAGAAATAATCACTATTAAATATAATGAAATGGGCTATCTATACTTGCTTGCTTATACAATCACCTTGATTGTTCTATTCCATTTATCTCCAAAGTTGTCATTTCATCCAGTAGAAAATATTCATTTGTGTTGCTTTCACTCTCCCTTTTGTTACTTGCTATTAGACAAATTAAGTATTAAGATGTGCATGTTGTCGTGCATTTTTGGGATAGACATTATGTAGATATAAGAGGGGGCTCCAGTATGGTTGTAATATTGGCAGTAGATGATGATATACATACATTAGAGTTAATATCCATTTTTTTATCAAACACTGGATATAGCGTTGTGAAAGCTAGAAATGGAAAAGAAGGGTTAGCTTTAATTGAAAAAGAAATGCCTGACCTTGCAATAGTGGACGTTATGATGCCAGAGATGGATGGTTTGACTTTAACTAAAATTATTCGAGAGCAGTATGACTTTCCTGTTTTATTACTAACAGCAAAAGGCGGCTTAGAAGATAAAGAAAAAGGATATTTAGCAGGATCAGATGATTATTTAGTAAAGCCATTTGAACCGAAAGAATTATTATTCCGCATCCGTGCAATATTAAGAAGATACGATAAAACAAGTGATGCAAATATACAAGTAGGAAATATGTTGATTAATAGAAAGAGCTTTGAGGTACAAATAGGTGAAGAATTACTTGTTTTACCTTTAAAGGAATTTGAATTGCTGACAAAGCTTGCCTCAAAACCAAACCAAGTATTCACTCGTGATCAATTAATCGAAGCTGTTTGGGGAATCGACTTTGAAGGGGAAGAACAAACATTAAGTGTACATATCAAACGAATACGGGAACGTTTAGCTAAAACACCAACTGATGTGCAGATTAAGACGGTTCGGGGAATTGGATATAAATTAGAAGGAACGCATGCATGAAAACTTTATATAGTAAATTTGTTTGGATGACACTTCTTATTATGTTTGCCAGTGGGACCATTGGTTTTATGATTGTAAATACGTTTTACCATCAAAATTTAAAAGAGAAAAATGATGAAAAAAACGTTGAAGTAGCTAGTTCCATAGTAGAGCTTATCGAATCGTCTGATCTAGAGGGCATAAAGCCGCTTCTACAGACAATGGGAGATGCGGGGTACCAAATATACATCGTAAATGAAGATGGCTTAGGGGAGTTCTATGGCGGTGATTTCAGGGTTGGTGAAATGCCTAGTGCTATTGTGAATCGTGTTTTAGATGGTGAGATATATCACGGGATGCGCGAGTTTCCGAAAGAGACGTTTATAACTGGATACTTTTCAAACGAATTAACCAATACGGTCGGGGTTCCATTCACATATGATCAGAAAAAGTATGCACTTTTTCAAAGGCCAAATATAAAATTTCTATTCAATGAAATCCATCTACTATTAGGGGGCCTTGCTGGTGCAATGATTATCATTAGTATTATTGCGATGTTAATCGTTGCTAAGCGGATGATTGATCCTCTCACAAAACTTACGGTTGCAACGAATAAGATTGCAAACGAAGATTTCCAAGTGCCGATTCTAGTAAATCAACGAGACGAAATTGGTCAATTGGCAGATAGCTTCCGAAATATGGTAAGACAATTGGAAGCCAGTGACCGCTATAAAAAAGAGTTCATTGCTAGAGTATCGCATGATTTTCAAACACCACTATTAAATATACAAGGATATGCAGCTTTACTTGAAAATGGAGAGCTAAATGGAAATTACGCAGAAATCATTCGAAAAGAGGCTATGCGTTTATCCGGTTTGATGAAGCAGTTATTATTGTTAACTTCATTTGATCAGGCAAAAACTCGAACGAAAAAGGAACCATTTCAACTGGATGAACAGCTAAAGCAAGTTGTCTTGAAATTTAGATGGCTATTAGACGAAAAAAACATTTCCATCCAATTGCAATTGAAAAAAATAGAGGTACTGGGGGATAAAGAAATGTTGGAATATGTCTGGGAAAATCTCATTTCTAATGCCATTAAATACAATTATTCTCCAGGAGAAATACAAATTGTGATGACCGAAACGTCGGAGTATGTGCAAGTCATCATACAGGACACTGGTATTGGAAACAAAGATACAGACTATGGGCAATGGACAGAACGATTTTACCGAGAGGATGAAGCAAGATCTACTCAAATTGAGGGAAGTGGATTAGGTCTAGCTATTGTAAAAGAAGTCATTCAATCCCATAATGGCATGCTTGCATTTGAAAATGTGGAACCTCATGGAACAAAGGTCAGTATCCAACTGAAGAAGATGTAATAATCTGTTCATCTTCCGTTCACTTTAGACTTGTATAGTTACCCCTGTAAGGAAATTTAAAAGGGGGTAGCGAAATGAAAAACAAGCGTACTTGGCTTATTACTTTAACGAGTTGGTTAGTTATCGTAGGATTACTTTCTTTTCTTGCGCCATCCAGTAAAGAAGTCGCAAGTACATCCAAGAATGCTGGACTTCCGGATACAGCTTTATCCATTCAAGCAGATAAAATAATAAAAGAAAATTTCTCTAATAGTGAGGGGATACCTCTCTTAATAGTTTTTGAAAAAGATAACAGTGCTACAGATGAGGAAATCCAAAGCATTCTCACGTTAATGGAGGATAATTATCCGGGTATACCGGAGTTTTCAAAAATACCTAAAGAACATCGTGATTCATTTGTCTCTGAGGACAAAAAAACATTCTTTATTCCTTTAATTTTAGAAGGGCAATTAGAAAGTAAAGAGATTCATGCACAAGTGAAAGAGATTAAAAAGAACGTCTCTAACATTATCCCTGCAGTTTTTACTATCTATTATACGGGGCCAGCTGGTATAGCAAGCGATACAATTGAGCTGTTTTCACAGGCGGATGTCGTTTTACTTTTAGCAACAGTAGGGATTATTTTTATTCTTTTAATTGTTATTTATCGTTCATTTATCCTTGCAATTATTCCACTGATTGGTGCTGGAATTGTGTACGGGGTAGTGGATAGAGTGATTGGGCTTACTGGTAAGTTCACATCCATTACAATTGAAAACCAGGCCCTATCCATTATGATGATTTTATTGTTTGCGGTCATTACCGATTATTCGCTGCTTCTGTACGCTCGTTATAAAGAAGAGCAGGATATGAAAGTAGCACTAGCTAAAACCCGAGAAACCATTCTATTTAGTGGTGGTACTATTTTAGCAGGAGTAGCAACACTTGCCTTTGCCATATATGAGCCGTATCGTAATTTTGCTCCAGTATTTGCTATTGCAGTAATCATCATGCTAATCGCGGGGCTTACTTTATTGCCAGCTTTGTTTGCAGTTGTGAAAAAACCGAAAAAGAAAGAAAAAACAACGAAACTTTGGGCAAATGCAGGCAATGTAAGTACGAAGAAGCCATGGAAAGTAGCAATCCCGATTGTCCTTCTGCTTGGGATTGGCACATGGCATGCAACGACAATCGTTTATTCATATGATTTACTAGCATCTTTTCCAGCAGAGCTATCTTCTAGAGAAGGCTTTACAAAACTAGGAGAAGCATTTTCAGAAGGGGAAATAGCACCAACGACTATTTTAGTAAAATCAAAAGATAAGAAAGTAATAGCGGGTCTTCAAGAGAAGTTAGAAGAGAGACCACTTGTAAGTCAAGTGCGGCCATCTACTTCAGAAAGCGATAAGTATACGCAGTTTTCCATCATATTAAATGCAAATCCTTATAGCAAGGAAGCTTTGAATGAAGTGGAAACAATTAGAAATGAACTAAAAGATCAACATGTTTTAGTAAGTGGAGAAACAGTGAAACAAGTGGATATCCGGGATATTAATAATAGAGATACATTACTCGTAATGGGGTTAATGACGGTATTGATCGGATTAATGCTTGCTTTCCAAACGAGATCGATTCGGGCATCGTTATTGATGATGTTTTCCATTTTGTTGTCATTCGGAGCGGCTTTAGGATTCTCTACATGGATTTTCGATGTGTTCTTCGGGTATACGTCTTTTAGTTATCGAATACCCCTATACACATTTGTATTTTTAGTAGCACTAGGTGTGGACTACTCGATTATGTTAATGAGTAGGTTGAAAGAAGAACGAAAACAGTATAACGAACTAGCAGCAATTGCGAAAGCGGTTGAAAAAACAGGCAGTGTTATTTCATCGGCAGGTTTAATATTAGCAGCTACATTTGCTGTATTAATATCGCAGCCAGTCATGGAGCTTAAATTATTTGGTTTTGCTGTTGCAGTAGGTGTGTTATTAGATACGTTTATCGTTCGACCATTATTATTACCAGCGTTATTAACGATTACAAAGAGGGGGAAATGAAGATGCAAGAAAGATGGAGTTTACGATTAATACGTGCAGGAGCACTATTTGGGTTACTAGGAGCTTATCTTGGTTCTCATATGGCAGGGGCTGGATCTTATGCACTGCGTCCCATTCATGCCCATATTTTATTGGTTGGATGGTTATCGTTATTTGTATATGGCTTGTTTTATAAATTGTATAAAATTAAATCTCCTAAGCTAGTAGCTGTTCATAGTTGGGCTGCGATTATTGGAGCAGTTGGATTAACATTAGGGATGTATTTACAGTTCATACAGCCATTTAATGTGAATGAGGCAGTTGCGTTAATCGCGTATATAGTAGGTGGAACTATCTTATTAATTAGCTTTGCCATATTTGTATTGGTGACTTTTAAAGTAGAAAAAGGTAGAAGTGCGGTTTAATCTGCGCTTCTTTTTTAATTTAGCCTTAATGGAATTCCCCAATCTTTACTCTCTATCTTACTTTTGTTATATTATATGTATAACAATAGCGGAGGGGTTTGTATGAGAAAATTTGCCTTTGTTTTTTCTTTAGTAGCAATGTTCTTTTTATTACTTACTGCATGTAGCAAGGAAAAAGAGGAGGCACCAGAAATGGGTTCATTGGAAAACATAAAAGGTGTATGGGAAGGTTCGATTAATATTCCTGATCAACCATTACCAATCATCGTTGAATTTGAAGCGGACCAAGGGATGATTAGTATTCCGATACAAGGCCTAAACGATTATCCGCTAACAAATGCGAAGTTAAATGGAGCAGACGTGTTTTTTGATATGAATATTCAAGGTCAAAAGTTAACCTTTGATGGTAAAGTTGAACAAGAAAAGATTATCGGAACCTTTACACAGCAAGGGCAGACTTTTCCTTTTGAATTGGCGAAGGGAAGTAAAGAAGAGGAAGTAGAAGAAAATCGTTTAGTGGAAGTGAAGGTAGAGGGTGGAATGATGTCTGGCCAACTAGAAATTCCTGACGGCCAAGGACCTTTCCCTCTTATGGTCATTATTGCTGGTTCCGGTCCTACTGATCGAAACGGAAACTCAATTGCATTGCCAGGAAAAAACAATAGCTTGAAAATGCTTGCGGAAGATTTAGCGAAAGAAGGCGTAGCAACTATTCGCTACGATAAGCGCGGGGTTGGAAAAAACATGAGTTTAGCGAGCAAAGAAGAAGATTTGCGATTCGATCATTACATTGACGATGCTGCTGCATGGGTTCAACTTGCAAAGGAAGATGCTCGTTTTTCCAACGTAGGAATAATTGGTCATAGTGAAGGTTCTTTAATTGGAATGGTAGCTAGCCAAAAAGCAGATGCGGACGTGTTCATTTCCATTGCTGGTGCTGGAAGACCTATCGATGAGGTACTTCTAGAACAACTCCAAGTACAGCTTCCAGCAAACTTATTGAAAGAATCCACTGAAATTCTTGAGAAGTTAAAACAAGGCGAGCAAGTGAAAACAGTGAGCCCGGAATTGCAAAGTGTATTCCGCCCATCGGTTCAACCATACATGATATCGTGGCTTCAATATGACCCGGCTGAACAATTGCAAAAGCTCAACAATCCAATACTGCTAGTGAATGGGAACACAGATATCCAAGTCCCAGTAAAAGACGCAGAACTTTTGCATGAAGCAAAGAAAGATTCTGAATTACTCATTGTAGATAATATGAATCATATATTGAAAGAAGCACCTGCAGATCGAGAAGGAAATATTGCTACCTATTCCAATCCAGACCTTCCATTAGCGAAAGGTTTAATAGATGGTATAGTCGAATTCTTGGAAGTACATGTGAAGTGATATTTGAATAAAAAAAGAGTCTAAATTCAAATATGATTTAGACTCTTTTTTCCTATTTACTTATGAAGCAGTTTGTCGTTTTTTGTTTCTACGAATTCCAGCGAGCGTCGGAATACACATACCAACTAAGATAACGATAATCCCTAAAACTTGTAACCACGATAATGCTTCACTTAAAACAAGTACCGAAACAATGACGGCTACTGGTAACTCCATCGCACTTAATATAGAAGAAACCGCGCCACCCACTTTTGGTACAGCAATGACGAATAAGTAAATTGGAATAATAATGCCCAGTAACCCAAGAGCTAGTCCGTAAAATAGTAGGGATTCAGTAAATAATTTTCCGTTCCAAATAATTTCAGGGGTTTGGAAAATTGCAATCATTACTGCTGCGATAAATGAAACAAATAGTAGACGAGTCGTTGTGTTCATCCCCTCTACTTGTTTCGTATTGACGTTCATATTCAAAGAGAACGAAACCGCAGCGGCAAATCCGTAAACCCAGCCTCTCCAGTCAATACCACTTAAATCGACATCGAGAACACCAGCAGCTAAAATCGTTCCAACAAATAAAATAATAAGCGAAATTACTTCTGGTCTCGTCGGCAATCTTCTTCTAATAATACAATCGATTAGTGTACCAATCCATGTGAATTGAAACAGCATAACGACTGCTAAAGAAGCGGGCAAGTAAATAAGTGCTTGTCCGTAAACGATTCCTGTTAAACCTGTGAAGATTCCTGCTAATAATATAATTTTACCTCCACCGTATAAACGTGGTAGCTTTCGTTGTGTTACGAGATAGATAATTAAAGCTAAAAGAAAACCTGTAATATATTGACTCGCAACTGCTTCAGAGGCTGTATACCCATCTCCAATTGCAAGTTTCACCATTGTTGATAAAGTCCCATATGAGCTGGCCGCAAAAACGACCATTAGTGGGTAAATCCATGATTTCATAAAATTTCTCCTTTAATCGGGTGTTACTGTTTTTACCATATGATAAAAAGGTTCACCGATAATTGTCCAAGGACATACATTATCAAAACTTAGTCGATTGTACAAGCTAATCGCGGCATATTTTTCCGTTTCTACGTTTAAAGATAGTTTGCCGCCACCGAAGCTCTTTACTAATTGCTCGGCGTAATTTAAAAGCATTGTACCAATACCTTGACCTCGATAAGTAGGGTTCACTACAACCGTATCTACATACCATTCTCCAGGTAATGTTTCGGGGTCTATTTTAACTGCAGTTCCCTTTTTATTAGAAAGATATTCTTCCAAGTTTGCATCGAGAGTAGTAGCCTGCTCAGACGAATAGAACACGAGCACGCCAGCAACTGATCCTTCCATTTCTGCAACATACGTATATAAATAAGAGTGTCGATTATCTGTACGAGTAAACAAATGTTCAAATTCTTGGGTAACTTTTGCTTCTTCTGTTTCTCCTGTTATTTGCATAGCAATATCCCCAATGGCTTCCATGATTAACGGAACAGCTTCCCGTGCATCTTCTTTACGTGCGTTTCGAATAGAAATGTTCATTGTTCATCCACCTTCCCAATGAAATATTATAACAGAAGAAAAGCCGATGCGCCTATGATAGAGGAGTTGTTTTCAATTCTATAATTAATTCAATTTTATAAGGAATAAAAAAATTTGAAACCTTTTTGTTCTATATGTAGTAGAATAGAGGAAGACAAATATAGGAGGGATGACAATGGACTTCGAATCAATACCTTGGATGCTCATATTGCCACTAGTGGTAATCCAACTCATTTTAATACTTGTTGCACTCATTGACTTAATCAGGGTAAGTAATACGAATGGTCCTAAATGGTTGTGGGCGCTGATCATTGTGTTAGGAAATTTAATTGGACCAATTATCTATTTCATCGTAGGGAGACGAAACGAATGAAAACATTATTGCATATACAAGATTTAACAAAACAGTATGGAAAAGAAAAAGCGGTAGACAGTTTAACGTTTTCACTGCTCAAAAATACGTCAACTGCCTTAATCGGACCAAATGGAGCAGGGAAAACAACAACTTTATCTATGCTTGCAGGATTGTTAAAACAAACGACTGGAACCATTGTATTTGATGGAGAAATAACAGAAGATATTCGAAAAGTGATCGGATTCTTACCTCAATATCCTAAGTTCTATTCTTGGATGACTGCGCTTGAATTTACTGAAATGGCAGCAAAGTTAAGTGGTGTTGACCCAAAAATAGCAAAACAGGAAGCTGAAAAAACACTTGAATTTGTAGGACTTGCAGATGTAAAAAACAAAAAAACAGGGACATTTTCTGGGGGCATGAAACAGCGACTAGGTCTTGCACAAGCAATCGTGCATAAACCAGCCTTATTACTTTTAGATGAACCAGTGTCTGCATTAGATCCAATAGGTAGACGAGAAATAATGAATTTACTAAAAAAATTACAAGCGACGACGACCATTTTATATTCGACTCATATTTTAAATGATGCGGAAGAAATGACTGATCAATTAGTTTTTTTACGAAAAGGAAAATTAGTAGAACAAGGTTCCATGCAACAAGTTCGAGAAAAATATGCGAATCCTATGTATAAGATCTATTTCATTTCTACTGAGGAAGCAGCAAAATTTGTGGAAATTTCTCCTTGGCCAGCTAGACAGGAAGATTCCATTGCTTTTATCCATATTGAAGAGGAAAAACCAGTTATGAATGAAGTATTGCGTGTGCTTGCGGATAGTCATTTAAGTTTGTTAAAAGTAGAGCGTGCTACGGCTAGTTTAGAAGAAATCTTTTTACAGGTGGTGAATAAGGATGAATAATTTTTCGGTATTATTTCAAAAAGAGTGGAGAGAAAATGTACGTAATTTTAAAATTCTGTGGATACCGCTCGTATTTTTGCTGTTTGGTATTACGGAACCTTTAACCAATTATTATTTACCACAAATTTTAAATGCAGTAGGGAATATGCCAGAAGGAACTGTTTTTCCATTTCCTGAATTAACGCCAGAACAAATCATCATGGCAACGGTCAGTCAGTACCAGTTTATCGGAATGTTAGTCATCACACTTGGATTTGCAGGCATTATATCTAGGGAACGCAAAAATGGGACGGCAACGTTTTTATATGTGCGACCGATTTCGTACGCGAGCTATGTGTATAGTAAGTTTAGCATAATGTGCATACTAGTGATTGGTAGTGTCATACTTGGATTACTAGCAAATTTATATTATACAAATGTGCTTTTTGGTTCGGTGGAAGTAGGAGCATTTATAGGCTTTCTTGCGACATACATTGTATGGTTATTGTTTGTTGTTAGTATTGTGCTTTTCGCAAGTGCGGCATTTTCGACTGCAATTGCTTCAGTTATTTCGCTTGTACTTGTTTTATTTGTTCAGATTATCGATGCTCTACTTGGAGCTTACTGGACAATTTCTCCGTGGAAAATACCTATGTACGCGGGGTATGTATTAAGTGGGAGCGTAGATAAAACTCCATTTATATGGAGCTTAATCATAACTTTATTAGTGGTTGTTTTATTGCTACTCGGAGCAGTTTATTTGGCTAAAAAAAATATTTCCAAGACAAAAATTTAAAAAAACTAGTATGAGGTGAAAAAAGTGCCAACTCACAATTCTGATCGATTTGTTACAGCATATAATCGAATAGACCAACTCATGAAAGATGTTATCGGTACACAGGAGCATATGGCATTTTTTCGACTGATCGATTATGCGAAAAAAAAGAATGCAGTAATAAGAAAATATGAAGCAGATTTGCGAGAATACGGTGATCTTCGGAATGCAATCATTCATAATCGTACGACCATGGAGTATGCGATTGCCGAACCACATGAAGATGTTGTTCAGAAAATGGAAGAAATAGAAACGGCTTTGAGGACTCCAGTAACAGTCGGCAGCATGTTCCGAACGAATGTTACGATGTTCCAACAAACGGATTCTTTGATTTATGCATTAAAAGTGATAAAAGACAAGAAATATAACCAATTTCCGGTATATGATGGTACGCAGTTTAAAGGGCTAATCACGCCAGTAGGCATTACAATGTGGATGGCTAGCATGGCAGAGTCTAAAGATTTTTCAAGATCGCGGACGACATTAGGGGAAATTCTTGCACATGAAAATGATAGAGAAAACCATCAATTTGTCGCTAAGCAGGAATCCGTTTATGAAGCATTGGAAATTTTCAAGCAAGCGGTTACGAGGGGGCGTCGTTTAGAAGCCCTGCTTATAACTGAAGACGGGAAGCCAAATAACAAACTTATTGGCATTGTTACACCGATGAGTTTGATGAAAATTAAATAATGGAGAAAAACTTTTCCAAAAGTCGTCTTTTCTCTTCCGTTTTCAAGTAAAATGGAAGTGTTACACATTAAAGTAAAAAGGAGGACTAATTTTGGAGCAGTATGAAGAGATTCAACAAAAACAGGCCAGCGATATGTCAGTTGGTGAATGGCTCATTACGATGCTGATTATGATTATCCCAATCGTGAACATCGTTATGCTTTTTATTTGGGCATTCGGAAGTCCAGACAAACGTCGTAATTATGCCCGTGCATCACTTATTTGGATGGCTATTAGTATTGTACTTGTTATTATTTTTTATGGGGCTATTTTTGCATTCTTTTTATCTATGAACTCATACTAAAATGTATTTCCCGGGAAATAACATATTTCGACATGAAAAAGTATCCTTGTAGTTAAATGCAGGGATACTTTTTTACATTTTGTTATAATAATGTGTAAGGAGTGAGGTCAAAATGAAAATTGCTTTGTTTGGAGCTACTGGACGCGTTGGGAGAGAAGTTCTTTTATTACTTTTGAAAAACAATATAGAAGTAACTGTTTTAGTTAGGGATTCGACAAAAGTGCAACCTCATGATAATTTGACCGTCCTACAAGGGGATGCAAGAAATAAGCCAGATATAGAACATACATTAGAAAATGCAGATGCAGTAATAAGTGCCCTTGGAACGGATCAGACAACTGTATTAACAGATTCAATTTCACATATTATTAAAACCATGAAAGAGCGTAATATCCAGCGTATTATAACGATTGGAACAGCGGGAATTTTGAAAAGTAGAGTGGAACCGGAGCTCCTTAGGTATGAATCATCTGAATCTAAACAGAGATCTAAAGTTGCCGCAAAAGAACATCATCGGGTGTTTCATATGTTAAGTGCATCTATGCTCGATTGGACTATTGTTTGTCCAACGTATTTGCCTACAGGTGCTACGACCAATGCCTATATAATCGAAAGAGACAGGCTGCCAATTGGAGCAGTTCGAACGACAACTGGAGATACAGCTTTATTTGCATATAATGAGTTACTCGAGAATAAACATATTGGTTATAGAGTAGGTATTATGAGTCCAGAGTAGTTTAGGAGAAAATAAATGAAAAAATGGTTAGTAGTATTAATTGTCATAGCAATTGCATTATACATAGGGAATTATGGGATTAAAACAACAGAGATTACAGTAGAATCAGATAAAATTCCAACAGCATTTAGTGGTTTGAAAATTGTCCAAATTTCAGATTTACATGATGCAACATTCGGAGAGAGACAAGAAAAGCTTGCGAAAAAAATACGAAACGCTGACCCAGATCTCATTTTTCTGACAGGAGATTTGATAGATAGTAATCGATATGACTTGGAAAATAGTTTAGACATTGTTAGGCAAATTATTTCGCTTGCACCTGTTTACTATGTGACGGGTAATCATGAAATTGCTACAAATGATGTTGAGCATATTAAGAGCTCATTGAAAAATATAGGGGTCGTTGTCTTGTCTAACGAAGAAACGACTATTGAAAAAGATGGAGAGCAGTTACGCATCATAGGTATTGAGGATCCATTGAGTGGAGTGTCAGTTGCAGATGCTCTTAGTACATTTAAAAAAGTAGATAATTATACGTTAATGCTTTCGCATCGTCCGGAAACGTTTCAGGATTATGTAAATAGTGGAGTAAATCTTGTTTTTGCTGGGCATGCGCATGGTGGCCAGTTTCGAATTCCCGGATTAGGAGGACTAGTTGCTCCAGGTCAAGGTTTATTGCCAAAATATACAGCAGGGGTGTATACGGAAAACGAGACCAATATGATTGTTAGTAGGGGTTTAGGAAATAGTGTTATTCCTATACGGGTGTTTAATACACCGGAAATTATTGTTGTTTCATTAAAAGCTACATAACAAAACCCCCTACATTTTTGTAGGGGGTTAGTAACTATCTATCGTCTTTTCTATCCAATCGTTCTTTAAACTTTCCAAACTCTTGTTGAGCTTCGCCTTTTAGTTTATCAAGCTTACCTTCAGCTTGTAACTTTACGTCATCGGTTGCATTACCAAATTGATCTTTTGCTTCACCTTTGACTTTGTTTACAGTACCTTTTAATTTGTCTGATAATCCACTCATGTGTATTCCTCCTCAAATTATGGTTCTGTAATGTATATACCCAATTGAACTAAATATGAAACTGTCTACCTTATTCCACGATCTTAAATTCCTTCAGCATTGCGTAAAATCTTGCTCCATGACCTTCTGCGGCTTCTAAGAAGTACTTTTCTGTAATAACAAAGCTTCCACCGTTTTTATTGTCTATTACATATACGTTTGTAACAGGGCTATCCCATTTTGTACCGTCGTCAATGGCATGCAGTTTATAGCCTTCTACCGGATCGGTTACAGATTCTGTTGGTGTCACTTTAGAATATTCCGAAGTTAGTTCGGCTTCTTTCATAGCGACTATTTCTTCTAGTGCAAGGTCTTTAAATTGTTCAATTCTCATGGAAACTTCCGGATATCTCTCTTCTAAAGGTTCTTTTGTCGTAATAATATCAGCATTTTCTTCTTCTATAAGTTTGTAGCGTTCTTCATCAATGTAAATTACGTATTCTGCATCTTTACCTTCTTGGAGAACAACATCTGCTGGCTCTTCTGTACCTTCAATACTTTGGATAATCTCTTTTTCAGGTACGAACATATCTTTAATTTGTTTAATGAACGCCATTCCCGTGTCAGTTTGTGTGCTAAACAATATAACTACCCCAGCGGCTGCAGCAATAATGATTGGAATAACTTTGGATTTCTTTTTCATTTTTTTCTCCCTCCTGCTTTTTTCTTGAAAAAGCTCTTGATCTAATTGACCCCAAATATCGTCTTTTAACTGATCTATCGAATCCTCTGTATGTTTGAGTATTTCTTTTTTAATTCGTTTATCCATATGATCCATTCTTATTTTCCCTCCATTTCCATCAGGCTAAGTTGTTCTCTTAATAAGTTCCTCCCGTTAAAAAGCCTGGACTTTACGGTATTTTGATTCAGATTGAGAATATCTGCAATTTCTTTTTCTGAAAATCCTTTTATATATTTTAGCAATAGAGGTATACGGTATAAATCCGCCATATGCTGGATAATTCCATATAAATCGCTAACGCCTTCTTTTGAGTGTTCTGTTAGATGTGGGTTGCCCTCCATTAACGAAGTATCGACAGGTATTGTTTTCTTCTCTTTATTTAACAAGCGATTGCATTCATTGACTAAAATACGGTAAAACCAAGCGCCAAAAGAAAGTGTAGGATCGTAAGAAGATATATTGCGATATACACGAATAAAAGCCTCCTGCACGGCATCTTTCGCGAGCTCGTCGTCCCGAGTAATTGCTCTTGCTGTTCGAATGGCATATCCAGCATACTCATCGTAAAGCTTGTGAAATGCCTCTCTATTTCCTTTTATAATTTCTTTCATCAGATCTTCATGCATTGTAACTTGTTCACTCCTTTCACTTATATATACCCTTCTAAGGGGTGAAAAGTTTAGTGGAAATAAAAAAACTGCTTAAAGTAATTACTTTAAGCAGTGAAAACAACTATTTAAACCAACCTTTTTCCTTAAATCGGGCAATTGCTTCAATTCGATTACTAACATCTAATTTATCCAAAATAACCGAAATATAATTGCGAACAGTACCGGTTGTAATATAAAGTTCGCTTGCAATCTCCTTTGTATTTTTTCCGTCTGCGATAAGTTCCAATACTTGGCTTTCTCGCTCTGTTAAAGGATTTTCCCCTTCATAGGCAATATCAACTAGCTCAGGTGCATAAATGCGGCGACCATCCATAATTATACGAATGGAATTGGCCAGTTCTTCACTTGGACTATCTTTCAATAAATAGCCGTTCACTCCAGCTTTACGAGCACGTTCAAAATAACCAGAACGTGCAAAAGTAGTTAAAATAATGACCTTGCAAGGACTATTTTTTAAGTGTTCTGCAGCATCTAAACCACTTTTGATTGGCATTTCAATATCCAGAATGCATATATCGGGTTGCAGCTGTTCGATTAACTCAAGTGCTTCTTCTCCATTGCTTGCTTTACCGACAACTTCCATATCCTCTTCTAAATCTAAGAGAGAACCTAAAGCACCAAGTACCATTCGTTGATCTTCCGCAATGACAATTCGTATCATGTATTTTCCTCCTGATCTATTTGTTGAATGACGATAGGAATGCGTATATGAAGCGTCGTACCATTTTTAGAGTGGATCTCTAAACTACCATTCAAAAAGTCTAACCTTTCTTTTATTCCACGAAGGCCATGCCCTTTTGTCCAATCATTTTTTGTATCAATCCCAGCCCCGTTATCATGCACTTTCAGCAATGTTTCTTTCGCGGACTGTTTAATTAAAATCGAACAAGCAGTAGCACCACTATGTTTGACTATGTTTGTTACTGCTTCTTTTAAGCACATACTCAGTACATTTTCAATAAGTAATGTTGTATTTTTTAGTTCTAATGAGCCACTGATCTTGCATGAAATATTAGCTGCAAGCAGTATTTGCTTAACACGAAAGAGCTCATCCTCTAACTTATTGCCACGCATTCCAGCCACAAGTTCGCGTACTTCTTTCAAAACGGAGCGTGCCGTTTGGTTAATGTCGTTAATCTCGTTTTTAGCAGCTTGCGGATTTTTTTCGATAAGTCTACCTGCTAGATCACTCTTTAACCCGATTAACGCCAGCTTTTGTCCAAGTGTATCATGTAAATCTCGTGCAATTCGTTCTCTTTCCTCGATAATGGTAAATTGAGAGATTCTTTTCTGGGCATCTTCCAGCTGTCCTTCCAACAATTCTCGCTTATTTCGGTTATACGTGTTGAAAGGAAGTAATATTACTCCGATTAAACAAGCGATTAAAAAAGGAAGATGGGATAGAAACAGTTCTGTTTGCTGAAAAAAGCCGATAATGACAGCAACGATAATGGCAACTATATGGATACTATAAATGATAAAAAAACTAATTTTATTTTGTATATGACCAATGAAGAAAGATAAAAAAATTGAAAAGTAAATATAGCCAAACAGGAGTGTCATCGTTACACTAATCGCCATCTCAACAGCCACGCATACATATAAAAGCCAGCCTGTGGAAGTAAATGATAGACGATACGCGATAAAAAATAAGATCGTTAAAGTTAATCCAACGATAATTTCTAGCGGTGTGCTAGATTTAAAAATAAAAAAGAAAGGGAAAATACAAAAAACAACCCATGCATAAATACTTAACCATGGATATTTAGGGAAAATTTGATACCATTTTGGCAACGAATACACCTCACTTTCCTACATTATAAATGAAAAACCATTCCTCGTTACAATGGAATGGTTTTTACAAAAGATTATTTTCCTTCTAGTGTTGCATTTTTAGCGTTTAACTTTACTTTTTGTTTCGATTGTTTGAGTAAATGTTTTATTTCTCTGAAGCTTACAAAGTTTTTATTCGCTTCATCAAATAATCGAAATCGGATAGATTGTAAGCTAGTACGAAGATTGATCGTCGTAGCTTTTTGTAAAGGTGGAGTCGATTCATGTGCTTTTTCTAAGTTATAGTTAGGAACCCTTGGGCTTAAATGGTGCACATGATGAAAGCCGATATTACCAGTTACCCATTGTAAAACCTTTGGTAATTTATAATAAGAACTTCCTTCAACTGCAGCTTTTACATAGTCCCAATCAGCCTCGTCTTCAAAATACGAATCTTCAAACTGATGCTGTACATAAAATAACCAAATACCTAGTGAACCAGCAACGAAGAGAATCGTTCCTTGAATAATGGCAAATGCTTGCCAGCCAATTAACCAAATCATAAGCGCATACAGAACAATGACAGAAATATTGATCAAGTAAGTGTTATTACGTTCTTTCGGACGAGCATCTTTTCGATTAAATCGATTACTTACTAAAAATAATAATGCTGGTCCTAAGCCGAACATTACAATTGGATTTCGATAGAGTCTATAAGAAAGTCGTTTCATCGGCGAAGCTTCAACATATTCATCCACAGTCATCATCCATATATCACCGACACCGCGCTTGTCTAAGTTTCCACTTGTTGCATGGTGGATATTATGCTCACGCTTCCATTTTTCGTAGGCAAATAATGTAATAATTCCTATAATTGTACCAGTAATATTATTTGCTTTTTTATTTCTAAAGAAAGACCCATGCGTACAATCATGGAAAATAATAAAGACACGAACGACAAACCCTCCAGCAATTACTGACAAAGCAACTGTTAGCCAAACAGAAATATCTAAACTTAAGTAGGCTAAAAACCAAACGATAAAAAATGGTGGAATCGTATTAATAAGTTGAACAATACTCTTTTTCAACTCCGAATTTTCAAAGGGCTTTACATTTTTGCGTAATTCAAGTGTTTTTTCTCTGCTCACTAGTATTCCTCCTATAAGAGAATTATTACCCTAACTATAAAGGCGTTCTGTTATTAGGAGTAGGCATAAACGTCAAGTCTTAAGTATGACAAGTGTCATATAGGCACAAAGCAAGTAGACACTATAGGTATAATGCGTCGTAGTGAATTGTCTGAAGTGTCCGCAGGGATTTTCGCAGCAGGACGGACGCTTTCCGTGGGGTGAGTGATGAGCCTTCATCCTTGTGAAGGCTCATTTTACTCCCAGAAGAACAAAGGCTAAGAGCGCCACATCGTGTGGTAACACCTTCAAGACCAACATTCTGTTGGTCTTGATAGGAGTCGCCGTCTACAGTGAAAATCAATAGAAATTGTTTACTTATTGAGTATCAGCTCGCTAAAAATAAAATGTGATGCTAATTTTTTCATGGAGTGTATCCAGTAAATGGCTTAGGGCAACCAATTGATTATGGAAAGCAACTAAATCTACTCCGAAAGCAACCAAAATAGGCGTGAGATCAACTAAATTGTATATGAAAGCAACCAACTCTTATAACAACAAGTTTACTTTTAGTGAGACGACGATGGCTGTGACTCATTTTTGTCAATGTTGCGCATTTTTTATTGGGTAAACTTCTCCAGATAATTAGCTCGGATATATTTGCCGCAGTGTGTCGGGCCGCATGAGTCATAAGACACTCGTGTGAAACACGAGTTGGCGCATGCAAGATGCGGCAAGCGCGAAGGCTAGCGGATACCTTGCGACGCATGATCTCTGTTAAGTGCAGCATATCCGATATCATCCCTCGGTTTCCGCAATATATAAAAAAGCTGACCGAATTAATCGGCCAGCTTGCTACTTATTGTTATTTTCGTTCTTCTTTCAACAAACGTAAAGTTTCATCAAATTCTTTTTCAATTTCAGGATTTGGTTTGTATGTCATTAAGCTGACAACAACCGTTACGATTAACGATAACACGAAACCAGGAACGATTTCGTATAATGTACCTGAAAGAGCATCTACTGAGCCCCAAACTACAACAACTATCGCTCCTACAACCATACCCCATAGCGCGCCTGTTGAAGTAATTTTTCTCCAGTAAAGAGAAAGTAAAATAACTGGACCAAATGATGCACCGAAACCTGCCCAAGCAAAGGATACAAGTTTCAAGATTGTTTCATTTTCGCCCCATGCAAGAATCGCCGCAACAATAGAGACGAAAAGAACGGCAAGACGTCCGTAATTGACGTATGTTCGATCAGACGCATCCGTTTTAATAATCGCTTTGTATAAATCTTCTATCAGTGCAGAAGATGTAACGATTAATTGAGAAGAAATCGTACTCATAACAGCTGCTAAAACGGCTGCTAGTATAAGACCGGCGATAAATGGGTGGAAAATAATTTGTCCAAGTGCGATGAATACCGCCTCTGGACTCGTTAAAGTCATATCCGGGTTTTGTTGATAGTAGGCAACTCCAACTAATGCTGTAGCAATTGCACCGACTAAACTTAAAATCATCCACCCAATCCCGATACGACGTGCTTGTTTCGTTTCTTTGACAGACTTTATCGCCATGAAACGAACGATAATATGAGGTTGACCAAAGTAACCAAGACCCCATGCTACTGTAGAAATAATTCCTAATACTGTAGTTCCTGCAAAAAGGCTTAAATGTGTTGGGTTTACTGTTTTAATAGATTCTACTGTTTCCCCAAGACCACCTGTCAAAAATAATCCGAAGATAGGTACGCAAATGAGTGCTAAGAACATAAGTAAACCTTGTAGGAAATCCGTATAACTTACTGCTAAAAACCCTCCAAAAAGTGTGTAAGCAACAACAACAGCTGAAACAATTAGCAGACCAGCATGATAGTCAAGTCCAAATGAGCTTTCAAAGAAAACCCCTCCTGCTACCATTCCAGAAGATACATAAAACGTAAAGAATAATAAAATAATGAGACCTGATGCAACGCGTAGTAAACGAGATGATTGCTTTAAACGACTTTCTAAATAGCTCGGAATCGTAATAGAATCATTTGATACTTGTGTGTATACACGAAGTCTTGGTGCAACATATAACCAGTTTAAATAGGCACCGATTGTAAGACCGATAGCAATCCAAGCTTCTCCCATACCTGTTAGATAAATTGCTCCTGGTAGTCCCATTAATAACCAACCAGACATATCTGCAGCACCTGCACTTAAAGCAGTTACAGCAGGACCCAGTGAACGACCACCAAGCATATAATCTGTTAAATTGGCTGTTTTTTTATACGAATACCAGCCGATAACTAGCATTGCAACCATATAAATAATTATGGCCGTAAGTTGATAAGCTTCTGATGACATAAACATCCTCCTCCCACAAACATAATACCATGTCAAGCAATAAGGTGCACTGAATTTTTTGATGATTCCATATTTTACAAGAGATTTCATCTGTTAAAATAAATATAGTGAATATCGAAAGGAGACTTTTCAATGAAATTTTTTCATACAGCGGACTGGCACTTAGGGAAACTAGTGCAAGGTGTATATATGACGGAAGAACAACGATTTGTATTAAATCAGTTTTTAGAAGAGATAGATAAAGAAAAACCGGATGCGGTTGTTATCGCAGGAGATTTATATGATCGTGCCGTACCACCTACCGAGGCAGTAAACTTACTAGATGATATACTTGCTGAAATCATTTTAAAACGACATACTCCTGTGCTCAGTATTGCAGGAAACCATGATAGCCCCGGCCGCTTGAACTTTGGAAGTAAACTGTTGAAAGAAGCAGGTTTACATATAGTTGGTCAATTAACGAAGGAGCCAAAAGCGGTCATATTAAATGATGAGTATGGAGAAGTACATTTTCATTTGATCCCCTACGCAGACCCATCTTTAGTGCGCCATGTATTGGAGAATGAATCTGTGACAAGCCATCAAACTGCGATGAAGGCAATTATAGAAACAATCGAAAAACAATTTGATCCTACGAAAAGACATGTTTTCGTAGGACATGCATTTGTAACACCTCATGGGCAGGAAGAAGAAAATACAAGTGAATCAGAGCGGCCACTTGCAATAGGTGGAGCAGAGTATGTAGGTGCAGCTCTTTTTAAAAACTTTCAATATACAGCACTTGGTCATCTTCACCAGGCACATTATGTATTAAATGAGACGATTCAATATGCGGGTTCTCCTTTAAAATACTCGATTTCTGAAGAGCATCATAAAAAAGGTTTCTTTATTGTGGAATTGGATGAAGAAGGCAATGCCACGGTCGAAAAAAGGTTATTAACTCCGAAACGTGATATGCGAACGATAGAAGGGTATATGCAAGACATTTTACAACAGCCGATAAGTGAGGACTTCGTATTTGTAAAACTGCTCGATGAAACACCGATTTTATCCCCAATGGAACAAATTCGTACGGTTTATCCGAATGCAATGCATGTCGAAAGAAAAATACTTCGCCAACATAATAATTCCGCAGAAAGTGACACGACGCCTCGAAGAAAAATGGATGATTTTACGCTATTTCAATCATTTTATGAGGAAGTGAGTGGGAAAATACCTACGGAAGAAACAGAAGCGTTATTTAAAGAAGTATTAGGACAAACGATCATAGAAGAACGGGAAGGAGGAAGTGAGGCATGAAGCCACTTCAACTGAAAATGACCGCTTTTGGTCCATATAAATTTACCGAGACAATCGACTTTACAGAGTTAAAGGATAATCGACTTTTTGTTATTTCTGGCGCCACGGGAGCTGGAAAAACGACTATATTTGATGGGATTTGTTTTGCATTATACGGCTCTGGAAGTGGCGAAGATAGACGTGACACGAAAATGATGCGAAGCGATTTTGCTACAGATGATACGCATACAGCTGTAGAGTTAGTTTTTGAAATACATCACCGAAAGTACCGCATTTTACGACAGCTTCCACATGTGAAAAAAGGAAATAAAGGTGCGACAGGTGAACGATACGAATTTTTTGAAGTAATGGAAACAGGAGAGTCTCCAGCAGTCGAAAGACAAATCGTTTCCGAGATCAATAAAAAAGTAGAAGAAATAATTGGACTAACACTAGACCAATTCAGTCAAATCGTCATGCTTCCGCAAGGGGAATTTAGAAAACTACTTACTTCTACAACAGAAAACAAAGAAGCAATTTTGCGTAAAATATTCAAAACAGAACCGTATAAAAGGATAAGCGAGAAACTAAAAGATAAAAAGCTAGTTGCAGAAGCAGAACTTAAAAAAGAAGAACAAACGAGAAATGGATACACAGAGCAAATCTTAGCCTCCTTTCCAGTGCGGGAATCTAGTGTTTTTGAATTGATTGAATCGAGCAGTTTTAACACTTATCAATTAGTTGAAGCGTTGAAAGAAGAAACAAACTATTATAAAGAAAAGATTCAATTGGACGAGTCGACATATAAAGAGGCGTATACTCAACACGCAACAAAACAAACTGCTTACTATGAAGCAAAAGCCGTAAACGAGCGATTCCAAGAGTTAGAAGCAAAGGAGCAGCAACTAGATAGCTTAAAAGGACAATCTAAAGAATACGATGCTAAACAACATCAACTAGAAGCAGCTGAACGTGCAACCACGATAGAAGCAATTGAAACTTACTATACCGATTTACAACTAGAAGTGAATGAAAAACAGAAGTTGTTGGAAGTGGCACATAAAGAAAAGACTGTCGCTGAAGAAACGTTAAAAAAAGTAGAAGTAGCGTACACAAACGAGGCAAATAAAAAAGAAAGTCGTGAAAAAAGTGTAGAAACACTTCTTCAACTTAACGGTTTACTACCTTTATTTGAAGAACTTGAAACGAAAAGAAAAGAAATGCTTCAGCTTGAAAAAAGTACAGCAATGTTAAAAAATCAATTGGACGAGAAATCCGAACAATTCTTTAAAGAAAAAGAATTAAGTGCAGAACAAAAAGAAGAAATAGACAAGCTAGAAGAGTTAGTGGAGCCACTCGACACAAAAGTACAGGAGCTATCCACCATACAAGCACAACACACAGTGCTTCAAGAATACGTTTTGAACGAAGAAGAACGAAATGCCTTTACAGTGGAAGAAACGCAACAGCAAAATATTTTCGATCAGATGAAAGAAGCATATGTTGCAGAAGAACAAAAATGGATGAGTAACCAAGCAGCTATTCTAGCATCTAAACTAGTATCTGGTGAACCTTGCCCAGTTTGCGGAAGTAAAGAACACGATATGTTAAAGGTGGATGCACACGAACAATCTATGAATGAAGAAGCATTACAACTATTAAAAGAACGATTGGCTAAACAGGAAAGGAAACTGTTAACAACTCGTGCCAAAAAAGAAGCTTCAGATAAACAATTGCAAAGACTTACTGAACGTTTAGAGGAAATGCAAGTAGATATTCTCCAAGTAGACCAATTGCAGGAGGATGTAGAGAAGTTACAATTAGAAGTAAACGGACTCCGGTCAGAAAAAAAGAAGCTTTCTTTGTTGAAACAACCTTATAAAGACTTGCTAGCAAAAGTAGAAAAATTGGAGCAAGAAAAAGTACAATTAGAGACAAACTATCAACAACAAAACAATCTATTAGAACAAGCAAGAGCTGTATATGCATCAAACAAATCATCCATACCAGCTTCTATTCCTAGTTTACAGGAGCTCCAAGTTCAATTGACGGCTGCTAAAAAACAAAAAGAAGCATTAGAACAAGCATGGGAAGAAGCACAAAAAATGCTACAAGCTGCACTAGATACGCGCACAAAAGCAGTTTTAACGCTGGAACATGCGGAAACAACTGAAAAAGAAACAAAAGAAAAACGAAATAAAGCGGATAAAAATTTCCAAGAAGCATTAATAAAAGCATCTTTTGAATCGATAGAAGCATATAGAGCAGCAAAGTTATCAGAAAGAGATCGCACTACGCTAAAAGAGCAATGCACCGAATACAAACAAACACTTCATACATTAATAGAACAGGTAAAAGAAGGCAGGCAACAATTGGCTTCGAAAGAAAAAGTAGAGTTAGTACCACTAGAAGAAGAACTCCTTCAGTTAAAAGATACGTATGAGCAAGCTTTAACTGCATTAAATAGTACAAAAGAATTTGAAAAAGCAGGTCGAATATTGGAGGATAAAATTGCAGCTACAAGCGAAAGGATTGCAACTTTGGAGCAAGAGGTTCACCGCATTATCGATTTGTATGACATGCTCCGCGGACAAAATCATTTAAAGATTTCGTTCGAGCGCTATGTGCAAATTGAGTATTTAGAGCAAATTGTTGCTGCTGCAAACGAGCGGTTAAAGCATATGTCGAATGGCCAATTCCAATTACTTCGAAGTGAACGACAAGAAACACATGGTAAACAAAGCGGGCTTGGATTGGATGTATACGATGCATACACAGGTCAAACAAGAGATGTTAAAACACTTTCAGGTGGCGAAAAATTCAATGCATCTCTATGCCTAGCACTTGGAATGGCTGATGTCATTCAAAGTTTCCAAGGAAGTATTCGAATCGATACGATGTTTATCGATGAAGGCTTTGGCTCGCTTGATGAAGAGTCATTGAACAAAGCGATCGATACTTTAATTGATTTACAAAAATCAGGTCGCATGATTGGCGTTATTTCACATGTTACCGAGCTAAAAGCATCTATGCCGGCTATTTTAGAAGTGGAGAAAGTCAAAGAAGGTTATAGTAGAACGAAATTTGTTCTTAAATAGGAAAAGGTGAGTCTACTTACAAGACTCACCTTTTTGTTATTTTCTTTCCACTATTTCTAAGAAATCTACTATGCTAGTCACACCTAGCATATCGTAAGCAGAGTAGCCTTGTGGACCCTTGTTTGTTGGTTTGGCACCAAACGAATATAGAAGGTAAGCCATTTCCAAGTTTTCAATTTCCAATGAAGCCGTTATCGCATTTGTGTAATCATCCATTGTATTTGGATTAGCACCTGCAATCAATAATATTTCTGCTATTTCTATATTGTCGCCGTAAACGGCATAATGAAGGGCGGTAGTCCCCTCCGAATCCTTCTCTTCTAAATCAACATTGCTAGCCACCAGTTCACTAACTGTTTGCTCATCCCCATTCGAAACAGCTTCCATTAGAGGGGTTAATGTCAATGAATAATCAGTACTTAAATAATCCTCTTCGGTAGAAGATTCATCAAATATGCTTCCAGAAAATAAGCTGGCATACGTAAACGTTCCTGCTGCAAAAAGTCCAATAACCCCTAAATAACCAACAAAGAAAATTCCGAAGAAAGCACCGATACCAAGAGCAATCTTCGTTGAGTTGGAGTAATAAGTAGGTGTTCCTGCCACTTGCATAAATGTCCCAACAGCTTGAATTCGTTTAGGCAACAGAGGGTGACTGGATAATACTTCGCTCAACCATACGGCAACATTTGATTCTGTATGAATTTGTTCTAGATATGCATCCTCGTTTACTTCCGAATATAATTTTTTTCCAACTCCAAGAATAGTAAGTGCTCGTTTAGCAGCTTCTCCATTTTGTATATAGTAAGCGGCTTCCCGGTCACAAGTGTATTCACATGATCGACTATATGCCTGAGAAAGAAAAGGGATAAACTGTGCTGGCATAATCAAAATGTTCTTCCATACATGTCTTCTTTTAACATGAGCAAGTTCGTGAGCAATGATAAAGTCTAGCTCTGCCTCTCCTTGTTCTCTAGCAAGCTCAAATACTTCCGAATAAATGACAACCATATTTCTCCCTAGAAATCTTGTAGCAAATGCATTAAACGCACCTTCCGAATGAATAACGAACACATCAGGTACTTTTTTTAGATTCATCTCAGTGGCTAAAGAAACTACCCGTTCATAAACGTCTGGAAACTGCTTTTCACTAATGCGTATTCCATTTCCACGAATAGAGCCTAGCATAATGGCATTGGCGTAGAGTAACAAACCAAATAGTACTAATAAAATTGCGATTCCAAACAAAGAGACGATTGCAAGTATGTATAATAGCAAACTGAAGATGATACTTAAAACAAAATATGGAATTTCCCTACTCGACATTAACTCCTTTGATGACAAATGTATTCCCTCCCTTTAAATATTAATAAATTTACCAAATTTTTCTTAACTAGTCAATTTCAATTATTATGAAAATGATAAAATTACAAATTCTTTACATAAAAGAGGGACTGCACTTTTCTCACTGCTTAGGAAACGACAGAATTTAGAAATGTTGATAATTGTTCTTTAAATATTATAAGGAAAGACATTTTTTATTGTTCGAGATATAGGGATAGTGCGTCGTAAAGCCCTATTAGGTGGCCGCTAAGATTTTCGCTGCAATCGTACGCTTTCCGCCGGGTAAGCGATGAGCCATCCCCGCCGCTTAGGCGTACGTTGGGATGGCTCATTTTGCTCAGTCAGAGGAACAAAGGCTAAGAACGCCACATCGTGTGGCAACGCCTTCGTAACCAACATCCTGTTGGCCTCGGCTGGAGTCAACGCTTGCAGCGAAAATCAATGGAAATCACTTGCTTATCCAATATTTGCTTGCTAATAACAAAGCTACCTACATTTTATGGCCCTATTTTATCCAGTAAATGGATTAGAGCAACCAACCATTCATGGAAAGCAACCACTTCCATTCTGAAAGCAATCAAATCCTCACGAGAGCAATCAAATAGCCGATGAAAGCAACTAAATCCTTAAATCAGCTCTTTACTTAGGGTGAGACGACTATAATTTCTATATATTATTGGAACAATACGTTATAAAGCCATCTGAGCACGCAAGCTAGTATCGGATAGACTGGGGTTGTCGTGTTCAGTTGCCATGTTTTCTTTTTCGGGGTGAGCATTGTAATGTTCGGAGTTGTGATTGTCACGCACACTGTTGAAATTGGCTCATTCAACCACTTATTGTTAATTTCGGACACTGATAAGTCAGTGTTTTATCATTGGATTTTCGCAGCAGGGCGGCGACTCCGAAGGGATTAAGTGAGTAAGATGAGACTTCACAACGTACGCGCTTAGGCGCGGCGGTGAAGGCTCATCACTCACCCCACGGAAAGCGTCCGTCCTGCTGCGAAAATCCCTGCGGACACTTCATACAATTCGCTACGACGCTTTCTCCTTAGTATGTGTACGATGTCTCTTCTGCACTTTTGTTCTGTGTTTTTCACACATTCCCGACATTCTACATATTATTTGGAGAAGAGGTGGTGAAAAATGCGCGATGAAAAAGGGAACGGTCTATTCGATCCCTATGAAACCGAGCAACAGGAATGGAAAAAGCAACAAGTAAAAGAGCGGAGCAAGCAACTATTAACGATTATTTCACCAATTCTACTTCTTTTACTTTGGGAAATATGTTCTCGAACGGGAATATTGGATATCCGATTTTTCCCACCGCCGTCTGCCATTGTAACGACATTTTTCGAAATGGCAACGAACGGACTGCTATGGACACATGTTTCCGTATCTTTATATAGAATTGCAGCAGGATTTTTACTCGGTGTCATACCGGGGATAGTCATTGGTTTACTGATGGGATTGTATGCACCAATTCGACATTTTATATCTCCGATTGTAATGGCACTTATGCCAATCCCTACGCTAGCACTACTACCTATCATTATTATCTTTTTTGGAATTGGAGACTTCTCCAAAGTAGTAACGATTGCAGGAAGCGTATTTTTCCCAGTCGTCATCAATACGGTCGCAGGTGTTCTCAATATAGAAAAAGTACATTTAGACGTTGCGAAAAACTACGGGGCAAGTCCAAAAGATTTTTTCTTTAAAATAGCATTTCCAGGTGCACTGCCTGTCATGCTAGAAGGAATTCAAATGGGGCAGGCGATTGCACTGCTTACAATCGTTGCCGCGGAAATGATGGGTGCCACATCAGGGATCGGGTATTTAATATGGACCTCATACAAAGCATTTATGTTAAAAGAAATGTTCGTCGGTTTAATACTCATTTCCTTTTTCGGATTTCTATTTTCCCTTTTCCTACGTGGGCTGCAAAAGAAAATTGTCCCATGGAGGTGAATAGATGAGTAATGATGTGAAGATTTCTATTGAAGATTTAACAAAAGTATTTTACAAGAAAAATAATAGTGTAACCGCGTTTAAAAATGTATCACTCGATGTAAAAGAAGGCGAATTTGTTTGTTTAGTAGGACCGAGTGGTTGCGGAAAGACGACTCTATTGCGCATATTAGCAGGTTTAGAACACCCAAGTTCTGGTCAGTTCACCATAGCAGCTGATTCGGATTTTCGGCCATTGCAGTCGATGGTCTTCCAGGAAAAAGGGGTTATTCCTTGGTTGACGGTCGAAGAAAATGTAGCATTCGGGCTTAATATGCGAAATTTGCCAAAAGAATTTATCCGAAAACAAACGAATAATTATTTAAAAAAAGTTGGCCTAAGTAATTTTTCAAAACTATATCCAAATGAGCTATCAGGGGGCATGAAGCAACGAATTAGCATTGCAAGGGCTTTTGCAAATGACCCTGAAATCTTACTGATGGATGAACCATTTGCAGCACTTGATGAGCAAAATAAATTCATTTTACAGGAAGAATTACTTTCTATTTGGTCCGAAACAAAGAAAACGGTGTTATTTATTACGCATAGCATTGATGAAGCATTATTGCTAAGCGATCGTGTCGTATTAATGAGCGCACATCCTGGAGAAATAGTTAAAGAAATTAAAGTGCCAATCCCAAGGCCGCGAACGATGGAGCAAGTGCGGGCAAACGCGGAAATGGCGGAGCAATTCATTATAATTTGGAATCATTTACAACAAGAAGTACAGCGATCGAGAGGATAAGGGAGGAAGCTTGTGAAAAAGCGTTGGTTCATACTAGTTGCATCAGTAGTGCTTTTATTAGGTGCATGTAGTTCTAAAGAAAAGGAGAGCACAGGTGCAATTGATGACGAGGTAAATACAAACAACCCATCAGGCGATTTGGCTCCACTTGAAAAGAAAGTGAAAGTAAGAATTGCAGAAGATGGTGCAGCCTCTGGAGCTGGATTTTATATTGCAAAAGAAAAAGGATATTTCGAAGACTATAATATTGAAGTAGAATTTGCTCAGTTTGCCAATAGTGATGAAATGCTTCCAGCGCTCGCATCTGGTGAAGTCGATATAGCAGGGGGCGTATCGACCGCGTCATTCTTCAACGCTATTGCACAAGGAATTGACGTGAAAATTATTGCCGATAAAGGACATAATGTGCCAGGGAAATCGTACTTTACTTTCGTGATAGGTAATCAGATGAAAGATGTTATTAAAGAATACGGAGACTTTAAAGGGAAACGTATTGCTATCTCTTCTAAAAACTCAATTGATGAATATATTTACTTAGAAATGTTAAAACACGCTGGATTAACGCAAGATGATGTAGAGTTTGTATTACTTGGAGACTTCGGTAGTATGTTAGGTGCAATTGAAAATGGATCGATCGATGCAGCCCTTCAAATTGAGCCGCTTATCACGCAAGGAATTGAAAATGACTTCCACGTACGTTTTGGTGATGCGACCGATTATGCACCTGAATCCCAAATAGCACTAGTTCTTGGATCTCCTCAGTTTATGAATGAAGAAAAGAATGTTTCCTTACGCTTTATGGCTGCGTATTTAAAGGGGGTACGTGACTATAATGATGCCTTCATAAAAGGGGAAGAAAAAGATGAAATAATTGATATAATGACCAAACATACCGCATTGAAAGACCCGGCTTTATGGGAGAAAGTATTTGTAACTGGTCTAGATCCCGATGGCAAAATGTTTTTAGATGATATTGTAAAGCAATATGATGCATATAAAGCAAATGGCGCAATAAGTGGAGACGTTGATTTTGATAAAGCAGTTGACACATCCATTACAGAAAAAGCAGTAGAAATTTTAGGAGCATATGAACGATAAAGCGTCCGGTTATATGGGCGCTTTTTTCTTACATTGTACTTTCTTAGAAAGTGTGTAATACAATGAGGTAAAAAGGACATTTAGATGAGGTGCGTAAAATGGTGAGTATTTTAGTAGATGCGGATGGGTGTCCAGTAGTGGATTTAACAATTGCGGTAGCGAAAAAATTTGATTTAAAAGTGATACTGCTATGTGATACTGCGCATTATATGCAAAGAGACGGTGCAGAGACAGTAATGGTTTCTAAAGGCGCTGACGCAGTGGACTTTGTGCTAGTGAACCGAGTGAAAAAAGGAGACATCGTTGTAACACAGGATTACGGACTTGCTGCGATGGTGTTAGCTAAACAAGGATTTGCAATCGATCAAAATGGACGGTGGTATACTCATGAAAACATTGACCAGCTATTAGATAGTCGCCATATGTCGAAAAAAATTAGGCAGGCTGGAGGAAGACTAAAAGGACCAAGAAAACGTCAGAAAGAAGATAATGAAAAATTTGAAAGAAGCTTTATAGAGCTTTGCAAGATGGCCACGAAAGACTGACTGTTTCGAATTTGAATCAAATAGTTAACATCCATCTTTAATTTTGTTATACTGTACGGTGGACAAAATTGAAAAGGTGGAGTAAAAAATGGAAACAAATGCATACAGAGTATTACTTTACTATAAATATGTCCCAATTGAAGATCCAGTAACATTTGCACAAGAACATCTTGCTGCTTGTAAAGAAATTGGATTAAAAGGGCGTATTTTAGTATCTGACGAGGGAATTAATGGCACATGCTCGGGAACAATTGAACAAACCGATGCATACATGGACATGATGAAAGCGGACGACCGTTTTGCTGACATGGTGTATAAAATAGATGAGGCAGAGGGACACGCATTCAAAAAAATGCATGTTCGTCCAAAAAGAGAAATCGTTCATTTAGGATTAGCAGATGATATCAATCCAAATGAATTAACAGGTAAATACCTTTCTCCAAAAGAATTTTTTGAACAAATGCAAGCAGAAGATACTATCGTAATCGATGCTCGTAATGACTATGAATTTGACCTAGGACATTTCCGCGGGGCAATTCGTCCAGATATTCGCAACTTCCGTGATCTTCCAGACTGGATGTTGGAAAATAGAGAAATGTTCGAAGGTAAAAAAGTTTTAACATATTGCACAGGTGGTATTCGTTGTGAAAAATTCTCGGGTTGGTTAGTACGAGAAGGCTTCGAAGACGTTGCTCAACTTCATGGTGGTATTGCAACATACGCAAAAGACCCAGAAGTTCGCGGTCAATTATGGGATGGCCAAATGTACGTCTTTGACGAGCGTATCGCTGTGCCGATCAACCAAGTAGAACATGTCATTGTAGGGAAAGATCATTTTACTGGCGAACCATGTGAGCGCTATGTAAACTGCGCCAACCCAGACTGCAATGACAAAATCCTATGCTCAGAAGAAAACGAACACAAACACCTTCGTAGCTGTTCACACGAATGTCGCGTACATCCGCGCAATCGTTACATCGTAGAACATAATCTTTCTGAAGAAGAAGTAGCTGCTCGATTAGAAGCTATTAAAGAAACAGTATAAAAGTGAAATCCCGCATTGTTTATAAGCAATGCGGGATTTTTTTTATATTTACTACTCGGAATAAGCTTTTTCACTTCGAATAATTTCCATTCAATAAAATAATGGGAGTGAATTTCCCGAATACCATAAAAGATATTTTTATCTTAGTGAAAATGCGCGTTATATTTTTGTTAATAAACAACTCGCGATTTATTTTTCTTCCAGTTGACAAAAGTATTTTCTGAAAACAAAATTCTCATAAATAGATGTTTTTTCAAAAATATTCTGTATAATATAATGTATAAGTGGGAATGTATGTTCTTTTCTAGGGAGCAACGATATGATGAACAAACAAAGTGGGTTGAACGATTATTAAACAATTCCCTGATACAAATGTGGTAGATAATAAAGACATAGATATAGCTGAAGATAACAAGTAAGAGAGTAGATTGATTGAATACAGCATTAGTTAGGACATTATTTACACAGCTTTTGCCTGGCCTGTTGCAGTTGAAAATTTGCGTATGTATGACGAGACATACATAATTTTTACATCTATCATGGATGCACGCAATAAAAAAGATTAGAAAAAATATGTTCTGTTAAATATTGGATTTACGATTCGAAAAATGTTAAGTCATTATTTACACAGTTCATTCGGGAGGAAACAGAGATGAAAACACAATTACCAACATTCAAATATATGCCGGATCCAATACAAGCGAATATTTTCGAAACGGGCGAACTAGTTGTTTGCGATTGCTGTGAGCAAGAAGTAGACATATATTACACAGGCGGGATTTATGCGGTAGAGGAGGTGGAATATCTTTGTCCAAGCTGTATTCATAGTGGATTGGCTGCTGAAAAGTTTGATGGAGAGTTTCAACAAGATTTACTCAATCCAGAGCTTGTCAGCAATGAGGACTATACAGATGAAGTGCTGCATCGAACACCTGGCTATGTTAGTTGGCAGGGTAATAATTGGATAGCCCATTGCAAAGATTATTGTGCATTTATTGGTTATGTTGGCTGGGACGAGCTCGTTGAGATGGGGATCACAGAGGAAGTAGAACATGAGCATTATACAAATGAAGAATTAGCTGTTAGCCTACGTAACAATGGCTCACATCAAGGCTACCTATTTCAATGCTTAGAATGTAAGCAACATATTCTTTATTCCGATTTTGATTAAATATAGGCTACATTGGTGAAGAAAAAAGGGGATGTAAATATGGAAAAACTACGTGCAGCATTGTATGATTTTGGGCTTAAGGAAGTAGCGGAGCAAATTTTACAATTCGCTAAAAATTCAATTCGCGCTATAGCGACACCTACCGTAGATAAGGAAATTCAAATCGGACATTCTAAAATAGGTGGAGCACCTGATATACCGACAGATTTTGTATGGCCGCAAACAAAGAATGGACAATTCCTACACTTTCTTTGCCAATTGAATTTAGCGGAGATAAAGCCCTTTGATTCTAATAATTTATTGCCTACCGACGGGCTACTATCCTTTTTCTATGACGTTGTGGAACAGCCTTGGGGCTTTGATCCAAATGATGAAGATGGTTTTCATGTTTTCCACTTCACACAAGCGAAACTTCAACGAACAGAACAACCCAACACTTTAATGGAGTCTATTAATAGCGCAGCCTTATCCTTTAAAAACGAATGGACATTACCATCATGGGAATCTCCTGATGGTCAAAAACTAACAGACCTTTTAACAGAAGAACAGGAAGATGCCTATAATGACTTCTTATTTGATTGGATTGATGAAGGGGAAACAGAACATACGATACATCGCATTGACGGTCATCCAAATATGATTCAAGGGGATATGTACTTAGAATGCCAGTTAGTGACGAATGGTTTATATTGCGGGGATTCAACAGGCTATGATCATCCTTTGCGCAAGGAGTTAGAACCTCACGCAAAAGATTGGAGACTACTATTGCAGCTTGATTCGGAAGATGATCTCGGCTATATGTGGGGCGACAGCGGTAAAATATATTTCTGGATTCGTGAGCAAGACTGCAAAAACAAAGCCTTTGATAAAGTATGGGCTATTTTGCAATGTTATTGAGATTACTAGAATTGGAGAAAAGAAAGCAAAAGAGTTGATTGATTTAGAGACATGGAAATTAGGAGGGAGTGGGATTATGACTAAAAAATTATTGAATATGTTAGAAGAATGGTATGAGAATCATCAACATGACAAAATTGTAGAAGCAATTGAACTATTGCCTAAGTCAGAGCGAGATTACGAAATAGTAGGTCATTATGGACGTGCGCTTAATAATCTAGGGCGTTACGTTGAAGCGCTACAACAGTTGGAAGAAGTAAAACAACAGGGGCAACAAGATGCAGATTGGCATTGGCGTGTTGGCTATGCTTATTTCTATATGCAAGAATGGCAAGAGGCAATGGCTACAATTGAAAGAGCCAAAGAATTAGGGTTTGATAACGAAGTAGCGAATGAGTTCATTAATTATTGTCGTAATATTGAGAAATCTATAACGGGTGCGTTAGAGGATATTAAACATCTACCTCTTCATGAACGTGATTTCAGTCAATTTTGGGAGCAAAGCGACTATGCAAATAAAAGTTACGTAGAAGCACCACCTACTACAGAAATGATTGCTTCAATAGAAGAGGAACTTGGTTATAAACTACCAGCAGATTACATTTGGTTAATGCAGCAACAGAATGGTGGTGTACCAGTAAACACTTGTTTTCCAACGGCTATGCCGACTTCATGGGCAGAAGATCATGTGGCAATTACGGGAATTATGGGCATTGGTCGCGAGAAAACTTATAGCTTATGTGGTAGTTTGGGTAGCAGTTTTATGTTGGAAGAATGGGGTTACCCAAATATTGGTGTTGTCATAGCCGATTGCCCATCAGCAGGTCACGATGTCATTATGCTCGATTATCGTGCATGTGGAGCAGATGGGGAACCCGCTGTTGTACATGTAGATCAAGAGGCTGATTACCATATTACTTTTCTTGCGCCAAGTTTTGCAACTTTTATTGTGGGATTGGTTAATGAGGACATATTCGATACATCAGAACAAGATAAATTTACCGACTTAGAAATGGTGAAACATGCGCCATTCTCTCCTTTGCTACAGTCGTTATGTGAGACAGTTGGAGAGGAAAATCAGATGGAAGCGGTTATTCGAGGAATTTGTACGCAAATTGTAGAGGACAAGGGCTATTTTGCTTTCCATGCAGATGAGCGATCCATGCTAATGTATGATATCCAGTTTTGGTTGTACACTGGCGCCAATTCGAAGGTGACGCAGGCACAATATTTAGCGGATTACGAGAATATCATTGCACTTGCCCAAGACTTTAGTACAGGGGGATATGCACCGGACTTTGTTAAAAGTTGGCTAGACGAACGTATGGAACAAGGAGAAATTGCAAGTCAAGAAGGTATATTAAGTTTTACAGCAGAGAAGCAAGCCAGTCTACATGCTCAAATAGGGAAAGAAATCAATTATTTAGAGAGCATGTAGCAAGGTAGGTAATATCCTAAATTATTAGTTGATAAAATTAAAGGTTTATTGGAGGAAATTATCCAATATTTAGAGCAAAGTCTTCATTCATTAGAAGATATTCAAGTAATATTTACTCGTTTGAAGTTTATTATTTGCTGCCTATTGTTACAGGATTGTTACTGGTGCCAGGCACCAGTAACAATCCTGTAACATTTTTTTATGAAGTTTGTTTTGGTTTAATATAGAGGGAAATCGCTTACATATACCGAATATTGTTATAGAGTTGGTTTTTAAAAAAGGAATGGGGGAGCGTATATGGCAATTGAAGTGAGAAAGATTTCTGATTTAAATGATGTAGACGTATCCAAACTAATTCAAGAAAGCGAAAAAGAAGGGTACCGTTTCGTCTCTAGGCTAGCGACTGAATATGAAGATGGTACGAATCGATTTAGTGAACAAGGAGAAGCACTTTTCGGTGCATGGGACGGGGAAGAGCTTGTGGCCATTGGTGGGATAAATCGAAATTCAAAGAGCAAGGACGCTGCAAGGTTACAAAGGGCTTATACACTGCCAAACTATCGTAGAAAAGGAATCGGAAGTGAACTTTTTAACGCCATTTTCGTCCATGCTAGAGAACAGTTCAACGAAATTACGACGAAAACGGAATCGGCAAAAGCAGATGCCTTTTATCGGGCTAATGGATTCCAATTTGATGAGCGTTCACCAGATGTAACACATGTGTACAGCTTATAAAAGAAAGGATCAGCCAGCTATGACTAAAGAAAAAATAATGGAGCAATATCCATTGATAGGAAAGATGAAAAATAAAGAAGAAGTAATTTGGTTTAATCCAAATTTGAAAAATACAGAAGAAGCACTAAAAAACTTAACTGTCACAAGTGAGATGGTTCAAGACGCAAGTGATCGACTAGATCGATTTGCGTCTTACCTACAAATCGCTTTTCCTGAAACTGGGAAAACGGGTGGGATCATCGAATCTCCACTTGTAGCAATTCCACAAATGGCTACTGCGATGAAAGATTTATTTCAAAAGGACTTCGACGGAGAGCTTTTATTAAAATGCGATAATAACCTACCTATTTCTGGTTCTATTAAGGCGCGCGGTGGCATTTATGAAGTGCTGAAAATTGCGGAGACGCTTGCCATTCGAGAAGGTTTATTAACGGAAACTGACGACTATGCAATTCTTGCAAATAAAGAAATGCAAGAATTTTTCGCGGGGTATTCCATTGCAGTTGGTTCAACAGGCAACTTAGGTTTAAGCATTGGAATAATGAGTGCGAAACTCGGATTCCGCGTGACCGTTCATATGTCGAGTGATGCAAAGCAGTGGAAAAAAGATATGCTTCGTGACAAAGGGGTAGAAGTGATCGAATACGCTTCCGACTACAGTGTTGCAGTGGAAGAGGGTAGAAAACAAGCGGAAAAAGATCCGACATGCTTTTTTATCGATGACGAAAACTCTACGGACTTATTTATGGGCTACGCAGTTGCAGCTAGTAGATTAAAAAATCAGCTGGAGCAGTTAGGGAAAAAAGTAGATGAAAACAATCCATTGTTTGTCTATTTACCTTGCGGGGTTGGCGGTGGACCTGGAGGTGTGGCATTCGGCTTAAAACTTCTGTTTGGAGATAATGTTCATTGTTACTTTGCCGAACCGACTCCTTCTCCTTGTATGTTGCTTGGAATGATGACAGGATTACATGAAAATATTGCGGTTGATGAGATTGGCCTAGACAATAAAACCGATGCGGACGGACTTGCAGTTGGTAGACCTTCTGGATTTGTTGGTAAAACGGTAGAGCAACTGTTAAGTGGATGCTATACAATCAGTGATGAAAAAATGTACACATTGCTTGCCCTTCTTGCAGACACGGAAAAAATTTACCTTGAACCTTCTGCATTAGCCGGCATGGCTGGTCCGATTCATCTAGCAGAAAACGAAGTTAATTTGAAAAATGCCACACATATCGCATGGGCAACTGGCGGAGGAATGGTGCCGGGGCAAGTGAAAGAAGTGTATTATGAAACAGGAAAGTCACTATTAAATAAATAAAATTTCTCTTTTTCTATTCTCAAAAAGAAAGGAAGGATGGCTTAAAGGTCGCATAGCTTTTAAGTCATCCTTTATTATTTAGAAGTTCAACTTAATCTTATTTTCTTCTCTTATTAACATTGAGTGGGTCGAAGTTAATTTTATATTCTTTGTATAATTTATAAATCCCATATTTTTCGATATAATAATCAATGACGTTTTTCAAATACTCCGGAGTTACTTCCAAATTTAGACATACTTCTTCTAGTGTTGTTTGTCCTCTTTCATAACAATCAATCAGTCGATCCAAAGAAACGATTTTTTCATAACCCCATCTCCGGGCAATTTGCTCTAATTTTACGCTTCTCATATCCTTTAAGTCTGTAATGTCTCCATAGGTAGTCTCGTAATGACCAAGCTCTTCTGCTAAAATACAATGCTTTTCATATTTGTTTTTGAATTTATCAATTTCAATCACGTTATCGTAATATAAACCAGGGAGACCTTTAGGTAATGCCTTTTCAATAATTTTAACCTGCGGATACTCCATTATCAGTCGTTCATACTCCATGTATACACCTCATTTATCCACGTTGCGATTTAATAAATTCAATATATTTCTTAATATCTTCCATTTCTTCTTCTGTGACATCATCATCAATATGCGCCGCAATAGTTACAACTTTCGGGCTGTCCAATCTTTTTTCAGCGTCTTCTCCTAAGAAGTATTGGCCAGGCACTTGAAAAAAATCAGCAAGTAATCGAACGAATTCTAACTTAGGATCTGCTTCTCCATTCTCCCAACGACTTATAGAACTTTTACTAATCTTACTGCCAAATTTGGTATTTAAAGAATTGGCTAATTGTTCAATGGTAAGTTGTCTATTTAGTCTTAGCTCTTTTAATAGTGTCCCAAAGTTCTTCACAGCTATAATCTCCTTGCATATTATCTATAGTTAGAATTCTAAATGTTTAGTTCCTGAAATGCAACTATTCAAAATAATTTGTTCCGTTTTAGGAACTTTTTTATTGACAGATATTTCTGTTAGTAATATGATAGATTTACTCTAAAAAGGGAACTTATGTTCTTATTTTGAGAAGGAGAGGATATTTATGAGAATGAAAGACGTAGAAGTAGATGCAAAAGGTAATATAAATCTCAATACAAAAGAAATTCCGAATCCATGTATCGTCGTAATTAGTAAAGATACAGCAAAAATGACCGAGTTACCCGCATTCGCGGATACGACCATTAAAACACATCAAGGAAAAGTCGTGCGTGTTAAATGGAATGAAGGAGAGGATTTTTAAAATCAAGTAAAAAAGATAATAGTCCCACCGGTCATCTGGAGGACAACAAATGATTTCAGCATCTTGCTGGACTTTTGTTGTCCTCTTTTTTTATACGTTCTTAAAAAAGAAAAGGAGGAACTTTCGATGTTAAATTGGGCAGACAAATTGATACAAGAATATTCATATCACCAAAAAGAGTTGGAGTATTTAAAGGAACGATTAGATCCCATAAATCCTAAAGATAATGCAGATCTCAAAATTATTAATAGCATGATTGATGATATGTCTTACGCACTTGAATGGATGAAAAAAGGAAGAAGACCGGGCAATCTTCATGGGGCTGATAAAAGGTCTGTTTATCAACGCCGTGCACTGTTGGATATGGATCTATTTCCAACGATTGAATTGGATACTAAACAAACTAGTTTAAGTGAAGAACAAAAACAGAAGATAATAACCATTTTAGTAGAGCTTTCTCATAGAGAAAGACAATGCTATTTAATGCATATGGCATACGGAATGAGTCTTACGGAGATTGCAGAGGAGCTGAAGTTAAAGAAGAGAACGGTTCAACAATACATTGATCGGGCAAAAGCCAAAGTCAAATTTCTCGTTTCAAGATGACGTACGAGTGACGTATAAACCCACCTAGTAGTGAAGAGAGTTATTTGATAAAGAGATTGAATGGAGGTGCAAAATGGAGGCGTTTATCGGTATTGGCTGCACGATGCTAGGTTTGTTAATAGGACTACTTACATTTCGTCGTAACCGGGACAAAGATGTGAAAGCAGATGCCGCGAAAACGGCAGTAATTGAAACAAAGCTGGACACGATTAGTAATGGAGTAGAATCCATTCGAATCGATTTGAAAGCCAATGAGAAGCAAATGGACGTAATAGCAGAGCGTGTAGCACGAGTGGAAGAAAGCTCAAAGCATGCTCATAAAAGAATCGATAATTTTAAAATTGTTCAGGAGGCACAATAACGATGCAGATTAACTGGAAAGTCCGTTTTAAAAATAAAATCTGGGTGCTAGGTTTTATTGCCCAAATTCTATTATTAACGGAACTACTTTTGATAGGTGGTCATGCAGCTGGTTTAACACATTTTCATTTAACGGAAGAAATGAAGGAATGGATATTTGCTTTTGTAAATGTAGTGTTTGGATTATTAGCGACAATGGGGATTATTCAAGATCCTACGACAAATAATTTTGCCGATAGCAAAAGAGCCATGAAATATATCAAACCAAAATAAGCTTCCCTAGGGTCGCTTCTTCATTTAAGGAGGTGATTTTTATGTGATGTAGAAACTGTAGTATAAGCATTCTGTTCTAGCAATTCAAAACTAAAATGGGGGGATTAATGATGGTAAAAGTATTTATTGATGCAGGACATGGTGGAACGGATCCAGGAGCAACAGGAAATGGTTTACAGGAGAAAAATCTAACTTTGCAAATTGCCACTAGAGTGAGAGATATTCTAGTCGCTGAGTATAACAATGTAAGTATATTAATGAGTCGAACTGGTGATCAGAGTTTAACATTGGCACAACGTACAAATGCAGCTAATGCTTGGGGAGCAGATTTCCTTCTTTCGGTTCATATAAATGCAGGTGGGGGAACTGGGTATGAGGATTATGTATATCCGGGAGTAGGAGCACCCACTACTACTTATCAAAATAACATTCACTCAGAAATATTAAAGCTTGTGAATTATACCGATCGAGGTAAAAAACAAGAAAACTTTCATATGTTACGTGAATCCAATATGCCAGCTCTTTTGACAGAGAATGGATTTATTGATAATGCAAATGATGCAGCCAAGTTGAAGACGTCCTCCTTTATTGAATCACTTGCCCGAGGTCATGTGAATGGCATTGCAAAATCCTTCAATCTTCCGAAGAAAAGCACTGCAGTGTATCATACTGTAAAGAGTGGAGATACAGTCTACTCATTAAGTGTGGCTTATGGAAGTACCGTGCAACAAATTAAGGATTGGAATGGTCTGGATGCCAACTACACTATTTACATTGGACAAGTGTTGAGAGTAAAATAAGCGTCCCTGTGCAGCAAACAATTCTGAATTCTTTGCTGCACAGAGGCAAAGAAGCCTGTTTTCTTCGGAAAATAGGCTTTTTTTGTGTGGAAACACTGTAATCACAAAATAGATCCCCAAAATAGCAAGATACAAGAGTCGAATCGCAAAATCCCATTGAAAAATCACAAAATACAAGCCCCAAATCGCAAGATCCTTCTTAACTGCCACTCTTTGCTCTACCTTCAATAGAACAAACATGTTATAATATATGTAGAACACATGTGAATAGGAGGGACATCATGTTTATCGAAATACAAACAAATTCATCTGTGCCAATCTATTTACAACTAGCGCAGCAACTCATCGAAGGGATTGCAAGAGGCGAGTTAAAACCAGGAGATTCATTGCCATCTGTTCGAGCATTCGCAGCAGATTTAGGCATGAATATGCATACAGTGAATAAAGCATATCATTACTTAGAAGAAAAAGAGTTTATCCAAATCGTCGCAAAATCGGGCGTTATTATACAACCAAATGGAATACCAAAAGCTACAGCCGAAGAACAACAACAGTTAGCAGCACAAATACGACCATTAATAGCAGAAGGATTAGTGTTAAAGCTTTCCGAGGAAGAAATGGTCGTTATGGTAAGGCAACTCGTGCAAAACATTAAGGAGGGGACATCATGATAATTTTTTTATTTGGTTTCATCTTGTTATTTATTACCGTATTACAAGCATTAACACCGAAACTACTAAAGCAAACAGAAGCATTTGGCGTTTATGTGCCTGAGCAATACGCTAAAGAACAAACAATCGTAGCATATAAAAAAAGATATACAACAGTTGTTTTAACGCTAGGGATTATTTTGTTAGCAGCCTATCTGATTTGGGCATTAACGCAATCTCCGACAGAAGAAGTGTTATCGTTAATTAGTGTAGGTGTGCAATTTTCCATTCTTTTCATAGGCTTGGGCTATTATTTCATGATGCATGTACGTGTGAAAAGGCTGAAAGAGGCACAAGGATGGACAACGGGGAAAAAGGAAGTACGTGTGGTAGATTTGCAATTTCAAGAGAAGCTTCAGTTAATACCGAGAATCGTATTTATCATCCCTATGATTATTACTGTGGGCTTAATCATCTACACATTTATGAAATACGCCCAAATGCCAGACATGATTCCTACTCATTGGGGACCTTCTGGGCAACCGGATGCATTTAGCGAGAAGACGTATTTTAGCGTCGTATCATTGCCATTAATTTTGCTTGTCATGCAAGGGATGTTCTTGATGATGAGCGAGGGGATGAAGTTTTCAGGTGCTAAGATCAATCCTGCTAATAAAAAAACATCGGTTGCACAGCAACTAGCTTTCCGTAAATATAGTAGTTGGTTCGCATTGTTTATCACAATAACGATGACATTAATGATGGGATATTTCCACTTACAAACAATTCATCCGGAAATCGGTTCTGCTTGGGTGATGTTTGCATTACCACTAGTTTTTTTAGTGCTAACTTTCCTGGCAGTAGGAATATATATAGTGAAGGTTGGGCAAAGTGGTTCCCGTTTAAAGATAGAAGAGGAGAGTCCAAATTTAGAAGATAAAATTGCTGTAGATGACGATAAGTATTGGAAGGGCGGAATCATCTATATCAATAGAGACGATCCAAGCATTCTAGTAGAAAAACGATTTGGCGTAGGTTGGACGCTCAACTTTGGTCGACCACTAAGTTGGCTAGTCTTATTTGTGCCGCTTATCTTAATCTTAATTATTGTTTTTAGTTTGTAAGAAATTATAAAAAGTGGAGGCGATTCATATGTTAGTAGTGACAACAGAAAAAATTGAAGGATATAAAATTGTGGAAGTAAAAGGTCCTGCATATGGTCTAATTGTAAGAAGCAGGGGACTTGGTGGAGATATTATGGCGGGTTTAAAAGGCTTAGTAGGTGGGGAAATCAAGCAATACACGGCAATGCTAGAGGATTCTAGAAAAGAAGCGATGGATCGTATGATTAAGAATGCCCATTCTATGGATGCGAACGCTATTGTAATGATGCGATATGATTCGGGTGAAATTGGTAATAATATGAGTGAGATTGTGGCATATGGAACAGCAGTTGTTGTAGAAAAAATATGACGGCAATTATTGTTATAGTAGGTATATATGTATTGCAAATTATAGCGGTAATAGCTTTAATTTTGCTCGGATATTTTGTTTATGATAAACGGTTTAGACGTAATCATGGAACGAAAGTAGCGGCAGACTTTGAGCGAACAGAAGAGGTCAATATTGACCCTGTTACAGGTGAGAAAACAAGGGTGTATTACAATCCGAAAACAGGCGACCGTTTTTATAAAAAAGAATAGTGAACACACAAAAAAGCGTCCCTAACAGAAACGCTTCAACTATTCATCTGTACAAACAAATAGAAATTAAAAACAACGGGCAACAATAAAGCCGATGATAAAAAAATGATTGCAGCTATCTTAGATTGCTTTGTAACCCGTTCATCATCTTTACGCAAATTTTCAAAGAAGGTTAAGGTAAAATAAAAGCATAAAATCCAGCACACAGTAGAAATAATACCTATCCAGTTACCTGTAAATAATGGTGTCATTATCTTTTCCTCACTTTCTAACTATAGTAAAAAGCAGCTTCCAAATAAATCGGAAGCTGCTTATTTTATTTATTGTCCAGCTTCAGCGCCTTGCCCCTCGAGGTCAAATGGGAAAAAGCTGTGGTGGCTGGGAAGCTGCCTCCTCGCTTTTTTCCATTTGCCTGTCGGGGCAGACATAGGCGCTTACGCTTTTCTATTTATTCAGCGTCGAAAACTTCTACTTTTTCCATTTTAGCGCCGTTTTTCATAGCTGTTGCTACTTCTAGACCGCTAGTCACTTTACCGAAAACAGTGTGAACACCGTTTAAGTGTGGTTGTGGTTCGTGTACGATGAAGAATTGGCTTGAGCCTGTATCTTTCCCAGCATGCGCCATAGATAAGCTACCAGCTTCGTGTTTGTGTGGATTTCCAGCAGTTTCACATTTAATCGTTTTGCCGCTACCACCCATACCTGTACCAGTTGGGTCTCCACCTTGACTTACAAAACCAGGAATAACACGGTGGAAAATAACCCCGTTATAAAATCCGCTGTTTGCTAATTCTTCAAAGTTTGCAACTGTGTTTGGTGCTTCATTTGGGAACAAATCAAATTCGATTTTTTCGCCAGTATCCATTAAAAAGTAACCTTTTTTCGCCATTCAAAACACTCCTTTTCCAATATAAATCCTTCATCAGTATATCACGTACATATAACATTTTCCAAAAACAGCTTATGTAAAAAAGTTTAAAATGCGTTGATGACAATAATAGAAAGTCCGACACCAATAAATTTGGTATCGGACATCAAGAGATGAATCTTAATCTTCAACTATCAAGCAATATTATCTATATTTTCATTGCATCCCGATCATGTTTGTATTTAAAAATTACAGCAAAAATAATTGCAAGAACGATTGTATAGGACCCGAATATTAACCAAATGTTTTGCCAATCTTTTATGCCGTCAACAGTGAAGTAATCTACAATTTTCCCGCTAATGATAGCGCCTAAATAGGTTCCCAGTCCGTTTACCATTGTCATGAATAAGCCTTGTGCGCTACCGCGAATGCGACTATCCACTTCTTTCTCTACAAAAATGGATCCCGAAATATTAAAGAAGTCAAAAGCAGCTCCATACACAATCATAGATAATAGTAATAAGCTGAATCCTAATCCCGATGGTTCTCCAAAAGCGAAGAGAACAAAGCGTAAAGTCCATGCTACCATACTTAATAGTATGACCGTCTTAATACCGAATCTACGTAAGAAAAATGGAATGGCTAGGATAAATACTACTTCTGAAATTTGTCCAATTGATAATAATATAGCTGGATACTTAACAGCAAGACTATCCTTAAAGCTAGGGTTTAACGCAAAGTCATGTATAAATGGGTCAGCAAAAGTAGTGTTAATTTGCAGTGCTGCACCTAATAACATAGCAAAAATGAAAAATATTGCCATTTTCTTTTGTTTAAACAATACGAGCGCATCGAGTCCTAAACGACTAACTAGCGATGCGTCCTTCTTAGCGGTTGATGTTGGACAGTCAGGTAGTGCAAGTGAAAACAGCGCAAGCAAAAGAGCAGCTCCTGATCCAATGTATAGTTGCATATTACTTAACTCAAATCCGAAAAGACTAATTGTCCATAAGGCAAGGATAAAGCTAACAGTTCCATAAACGCGAACGGAAGGGAATGTTTTCGTTGTATCATGGCCTTCCTTTTCTAGACCAAAATACGAAATGGTATATGCTAAAGAAATTGTCGGCATGTAGACCATTGCGTTAAAAAGCATTACCCAAAACAAAAGAGTGGGGTCTGAAACCTTTGCAGCAATAAATAAACAAATAGCTCCCATAAAGTGAAGAATTCCATATAATTTATTTGCCTTTACAAAGCGGTCGGCAATAATTCCTATAAGACTCGGCATAATGAGGGAAGCAAGCCCGATGGAGCTATAAACAAGTCCAACCTCTGATCCCGTAAAATGCAAAGTATTGAACATGTAAGACCCAAGTGTTACGAGCCAAGAACCCCAAACGAAAAACTGTAGAAAAATCATTATTTTAAGGCGCGATTTAATTGTCATTTCTTCCTCCTACTTTAGCTGCGGCGCCTATCTTTTTATAAGTTCACCGGATATATAATTTAGTTTACTTTTTTTGCTAACTGAGTAATATAATCGAAAAATGCATCGCGATTCACATCATAAACTACATTTACAGGACGCCCATTAGCTGTTTCTTCTGTCCGACCTTGACTCGGTCCATTTGTATGAACGATGCTATTAAGCTTCTTCACTTTTACCAGGTCAGGATTACCAACAAATGCTGTAGTTAAAACATCCCATAAGAAGTACGTTGAGTTCGTTGTAAAATGTACCAGTGGTGGGCACATCGCATAACATTGCCCAAGAAAATCAACGCCCAAATATTTACGTTCAGATGCCCAGCGTTTACGTATGTCTTCCGTAAGTGGTACCTGGCTTGTACTTTCAAGAGCTACTAGATCGATTTCTATACTGCTATCCCATACACGACCAGCCGCCTCTGGATCCCAGAATACATTCCATTCAGCTGTACCATCGTGTTCGGGCTCTTCTACATTTCCTGTTTCACGAAATGTACCGCCCATCCAAACAAGTCGTTCAATTTTCTCTTCGATTGAAGGGTCTTCGTCTAATGCGCGAGCAAGATCTGTAAGTGGACCAGTGAATAGAAGGGTTGTCTTTTCAGCGGATGCATGAATGGCATCAATCATATGAAGATGTGCTGGATTTTCAGCTACAGGTGTGTCAATCTTACCGGATTCATTTAAAATCGGTAGAGCATCAACGAAGAAAGCATGTAAACGCCAATCTTTTGGGAATGGATTTTTACCTCGAGAATTTGATTCAGCTACATCCAGATTGCCATTTCCGAAGCGATCCATAATTTTCCTACTGGCAAACATTGCAGGTTCCAAATAACAATCAGCTGGAATGACGGATACACCTGTTAGTTCAACGTTATCCATTTGCATTAATAAAAACAAAGAGACAAGATCATCAACGCCTCCATCATGATTAAAGTAAATATTCTTTTTCATTACTTATCAATCCTCTCTTACCTGAAATAAATGCCTTGCATACCGTTTCTTATCTTATTATTACTATCTAGGAAAGAATTATTTCCTAAACAAAAAAAACGCTCCGATTTCTACCGGAGCGTTGACTAGGTATCTGTAAATATGAAGAAAGAGTTGAATCCTTCCTCCATATAACAATTAACTCGTAGTCAAGCCCTTTACGGTGGCTTGGTAGAAACTTTTGGGCCATATCCCCAACATTATACGACATAATTCGACATTGTTTTCTTATAATAACTACTACATATGGTTTCGTCAATAAAAAAATCCTTCCAATTTTGTACATTATAAAATTATTAATACGATAATAATTGAAAGAAGGGGGCGGGGACACAGGAAATTCAGTAAATAAAAAAGCGAACTATCAATCGAAACTCTAATTTAATGTTTCGTGATAGTTCGTTTTTTTGTTTATATTACATGAATAAAGTAAATATTATTCGTCTTTTATAATGGACAAATAATTTGTGTCCCAGCCTCTTTCTTAACAAGTACTATTTCAAACTTAGAGTATTCAATAGATACATTTCCTTTTATCACCAAGATGGGATTAGGGATCCATCGAATCTTTCTTCGATAAATTGTTTCACTTCTTCCGAACGGTACAAATCGATAAATTGTTGAATCACTTCTTCATCTTTCGATTCGGATCTGACAGCGATAATGTTCACGAATGGAGAATCTTTCGGCTCAATAAAAATAGAATCTTCCGCTGGCGATAAACCAGCATCTATTACGAAGTTAGTATTGATAGCTGCCGCGTCAAGTTCATTCAATTGACGCGGAATTTGTGCTGCATCAAGTTCAATGAATTGGAAATCCTTCTTGTTTTCAATAATGTCATGGATTGTAGCATTAGTGTCTAGACCTTCTTTGATCTTAATCATACCGGCACTTTCAAATAGCATCAGTGCACGTCCACCTTGTGTAGGATCATTTGGCAAGCCAATTTTCGCACCATCTAGCAGTTCGTTCACATCTTTTACTTGATTAGAGTAAATGCCCATTGGGAAAGTGACCGTTTTACCTACAGCAACAAGATCCAGATTACGATCTTTTTTCATTTGTTCAAAGAAAGGAATCGTTTGGAAAATATTCATGTCAATATCTTTTTCGGCTAAAGAAACATTCGGCATTACGTAGTCAGAAAATACTTGTAGATCAATTTTTAGACCATTTTTTTCTGCCAATTCTTTCACTTTTTCAACGATTTCTTCGTGTGGACCTGCAGTTACGCCAACTGTTAGAACACCGTCGCTTAATAAGCCTTCATTTGCTTCCTCTGATTTTTCTTTACCACCGCAAGCAGCAAGTACTGTTAAAACTAAAATGAGTAATCCTGTAAATAACCACTTTTTCATTGTTATTCTCCTATCTGTTGTTTTTCTTGGTTGATATAGAAATAAAAAAACCTCTCAGAAATGAGAGGTTCATTAGCAATTTGAAGATATGCAGACGTCCTCTCTCATTTTTCAAAACGATATCGTTTTGCAGGATTTAGCACCTTTCCATATATAAACATATGGTTGGTTGCCGAGCTTCAACGGGCCAGTCCCTCTGCTACTCTTCATGAGAGATAAAATTATTTCATTTTTTATTAATGTAAATTACTATACTTGACCAAGGTGACTTCGTCAATGTAAAATTCAAAAAATTATAATTTTACTTGATATTGTTTGTTGTATTTATTGAACTTATTGGCTTGCATAACAGTGTATATATAGCATGAAAATGATAAGATACAAAAAGAGGTGAGTTATTATGAACGGACAAAATAGAAAAGACGTTAAACCAGGATTAGAAGTATATATTATTTTGAAAAAAGACCAACGAACAGGTGAAAAAACGAGAGGTATCGTGAAAGACTTGCTAACAAATTCTTCCTTCCATCCACACGGCATAAAAGTTCGATTAACCGACGGACAAGTAGGACGTGTATGTGAGATTATCGAAAAATAAGGAGTGTAAAAAATGAATGTAGAATCGCAAATATTACAATGGTTTGATCATTTTCACAAATATCCAGAAATAAGCTGGAAGGAATACGAAACGACAAACAAGCTTGCAGAAATACTCGATGAATTACAAGTATCTTATCGCCGTTTCGATGACGTGACCGGGTTACTGGCTGAAATTGGAGAAGGCGATGAAGTAATCGCTGTTCGTGCAGATATCGATGCACTATGGCAAGAAGTAGATGGAGAGTTTCGTGCCAATCATTCATGTGGACACGATGCCAATATTTCCATGGTTTTAGGAGCTTTATTATTACTAAAAGACGAAAAACTAGGTAAGCGTATCCGCTTTATCTTCCAGCCAGCGGAGGAAAAAGGAAATGGTGCCAATGCGATGATTGACAGAGGTGCATTAGAGGATGTAACGCATTTATTTGGTGTGCACTTACGACCAATTGAAGAACTTCCTTTTGGAAAAGTATCACCTGCAATTCATCATGGGGCTGCAATGTTTTTAGAAGGAAAAATTAGTGGAATTGATGCACATGGTGCACGCCCACATCAAGGGAAAAATGCCATTGATGTCACAGTAGCGATTCATCAAGCATTAAAAAATCTTTACTTTTCACCGTTCGAAGCATATTCTGCGAAACTGACCAAAATTCAAGCAGGTGGAGAAAATGCCAATATTATTCCCGGTACTGCAACGTTTTCGGTTGATGCCCGTGCACAAAAAAATGCCATTTTATTTCAAATGAAAGATCGTATTGAAAAAGATTTACAAGCTATAAAGCAATTATTTGATATAGAAATAGAGTGGGAATGGGAAGACATCACACCAGGTGCGGAAGTTTCCAAAGAAGCAGCTGCTATGACGAGAGAAGGAATTATCGAAGTTGTTGGAATGGAGAACCTTGCAGAAGAAGTAATTACTTCTGGAAGCGATGACTTTCATTTTTATACGATTAGACATCCTGAGGTGAAGGCTGCAATGATTGGTATTGGAGCAGATCTAGCACCAGGTTTACATCATCCGAATATGACGTTTAACTACGGGGCACTAGCAATTGGTGCAAAAGTTATAGCGAAAACGCTTACAAATAGTTCTAAAAAGCATTGACGACTCATCGATTTGTCTATAATATTTCATATTAGCGACTATTAAACGTCAATTAGGAATTGTCGCAATAGTTCACAAAGGGGTAAATAATATGGGAGAAAAAGATAAAGTGTCTACTAAAAAGGAAATGTCTTTGGTATGGGCTATCATACCATTACTAGTGATGATTCTCTGCATGGTTGTTGCAGTCGTTGTTTTAGAGCAAGGTCCACACATACCGTTAATCATCGGGACAGCTGTTGCTGCATTAGTAGCTTGGAAGCATGGTTTTAAGTGGAATGATATTGAAGAAATGATGTATAAGGGGATTAAACTAGCATTACCGGCAGTCGTTATTATTATGTTAGTTGGACTCACGATTGGGGCTTGGATTGGTGGCGGAGTAGTCGCAACGATGATCTATTATGGGCTAAAAATAATAACACCAGCATTGTTTTTAGTGACAATTTGCGTCATTTGTATGATTGTTTCATTAGCTATCGGCAGTTCTTGGTCCACTATGGGAACTATTGGTGTCGCAGGGATGGGTATTGGACTTAGCATGGGGATTCCGGCACCTATTATAGCGGGAGCAGTTATTTCAGGTGCTTATTTTGGGGATAAGATGTCGCCACTTTCGGATACAACAAATCTAGCAGCAGGATTGACCAATACAGATCTATTTGTACATATTCGACATATGTTATTTACGACAGTACCAGGGATTATTATCTCGTTGGGTGTATACGGATTTTTAGGTATGAAGTATAAGAACAGCAATATTGATCAAGAGAGCATTCAGCAGACAATCTCTATGTTAGAAAAAAGTTTTGTCATTTCTCCTTGGTTATTGCTTATACCAGTAGCTGTAATTGTTCTGGTTGCATTAAAGGTACCAGCAATACCAGCTTTAGTTATAGGGATAATATTAGGATCTTTGTCACAAGTGTTTATACAAGGTGGAAGCCTTACAGAAGCGATTGGGGCCCTCCAAAGTGGCTTTGTTATTGAAACAGGAAATGTAATGGTTGATGAGTTGTTTAATCGTGGTGGGCTGGATTCCATGATGTATACGGTTTCAATGACACTTGTTGCAATGACATTTGGAGGGGTACTGGAATATTCCGGTATGCTCCAATCAATTATGAATCAGATTCTGAAGTTAGCAAAATCAGCTGGAACACTAATAGCATCTACAATTCTAGCTTGTTTTACAACGAATGCGACATGTTCTGAACAATATATTTCTATCGTTGTACCTTCTCGAATGTTTGCAAATGCTTATACAAAAATGGGATTACATTCGAAAAACCTTTCACGAGCATTAGAAGATGGCGGTACATTAACGTCCGTATTTATCCCATGGAATACATGTGGTGTTTTCATATTAGGAACGTTAGGAGTTGGGGCATTTGAGTACGCTCCATATGCAGTGCTGAATTACGTAGTTCCATTATTGTCTATTGGTTATGCAGTAACTGGATTTACCATTCAGAAGTTATCGAAAGCAGAAATAGTCGCTTTACAGCAAAAAGAAGCGGTAGAAGCATAAAAGAAAAAGGAAAGTTCAGTTGGATTGAACTTTCCTTTTCTTAATACGTAGGGAAATTGAATTCATAAATGGAACGGGGGCGTCCTTGCTGATAGGTCATTTCCTCCCCTGTAACCCGAGCATACCCGTGATCCACTAGCTTTTTCAATAGACGTTCCGTCGTACGTCTACTTACTTGTAAGTAGACTTCCAAATCATGTGCCGTAAATTCAACGGAGCTATGTGAACGACTAAATTGCATGATTTTGGACAAATTTGCGGGGCTCAACGTCGTTTCTTTTGCTATTTGGACTAGTTTAGGGTCATTTGTTTTCAGGCGTATTTGCTGTTTGTTATCTGGGTATGGGCCAAGTAATTCTTTCTGGTCGGTTAATAGATAAGCAGTATTTTCTGTTGCATAAGGCAAAGCATCTTTTGCATTCTGTGTAGCTTCAATTACTGTCTTCCCATAGCCAAATGCTATTTTTATAGGGGCCGAAGCAAGGTTAATCCAATGTTGGACCGTATTATTTTCAAGTGCAAGTTGTACATTGCCTTGTGTAGAGAAGAATGTATATAAATGATTGGCTGATTGGACGAGATTAGCTTGAATCGTGCTAGCTATTTTCTTTAATGTGTCTTCTGGAATTGCTTCTTTTGATTGGATGAATCCAATGGCAATTTTCGCGGACTCACTTTTTGCTAAAAGCGCTATAGATTTCGCATCCTCTAGTCCTTTTAAGATAAAATTTTTAGAATCTAGCATCCGAATCACAGGAATATGTTGGTCTTGCAAAGCATTAAATACGGCATGAATACTCGTGATTGCAAGGGTAGTTTTCCCGCTTTGGTGTAATTCAGCATGAAATTTTACGACCTCTTCTAATTGGAAAGTAGGTTCAATTTTTAGCATATGCGGATACTGTTCGTGTTGCCCGATGTCTTCCAATACATTTTGTATTAACTGTGGTTCGATTAAATCAATCGAAAGCTGTTCAATCGGTATATTATTAGAAAAATACACGGATAATAAAGTGGTTGTAATTACCGTTTCATCCTGTTTTAAATAATGAGTTGGTACCGGTAACTTTTCACTCGCCTCTTTTGCATATATGTATGGAAGGGAACCAGAGAAAAATACGACATCGCAAGGTTTAATATTTTTTACTATTTCGGTTGCATCCACTGGCGATTGATAGATATAATAATCCAAACGAGTAGAAACTAATTCATGTTCTAAGTTCATTAATCGGTCGATAAAGTTAGCAGAGCCTAACACAGCGATTCGAATATCCATATATAATCCCCTTTTTTTTGAAACATTAACGTCTATTTAACGACAACTATAACGAAAAAATAAAAACTTGTAAAGAAAGCAGGAACATAAAATGAAAATCAAAGAAATAGAAATATTTGCTATAAGATTACCACTAGTAGATCCATTTATCATTAGCTACCATACATACGACGATATGCCTTCGATAATCGTAAAACTAACAACTGAAGAGGGATTAATAGGATATGGCGAAGCGGTTGCGGATGAACATGTAACAGGTGAAACATGGGAAGCGACATATGCACTACTACAAAACACATTGGCACCATTGCTAATTGGCGAGAATCCAATGGAATTTGAACGCTTACATGAAAAAATGGACAAAGCGGTCTATCAAGTACCTGCTGCAAAAGCGGCTCTTGATATTGCTTGCTATGACGTAGTAGGAAAAAAATTAGGGGTACCGGTCTATCAATTACTTGGTGGGCGTTACCACGAGAAGTTTCCAATTACGCATGTTTTAAGCATCGGCACACCTGAATCGATGGCTGCAGAAGCTGAAAGTCGTATGAAAGAAGGCTATGCATCGTTTAAGATGAAAGTCGGTACAGAAGTACAAGCAGATGTGGAACGTATTCAGGCTGTTCGAGAAAAAGTAGGAAAAGATATCGCAATTCGTGTCGATGTGAACCAAGGTTGGAAAAACAGTGCAAATACAATTACAGCAATGCGCCAACTAGAGCATTTGGGGCTTGATTGGCTAGAGCAACCGGTAATAGCGGATGATTTCAATGGAATGGTTGAAGTAAAGGCAAAAACAAGCACACCTCTTATGATGGACGAAGGTTTAAGAGGATTCCGAGATATGCGTGAACTAATCGAGAAGCAAGCCGCACATAAAGTAAATATTAAGCTTATGAAATGCGGGGGCATTTATCCAGCGATGAAGCTTGCCCATATGGCAGAAATGGCAGGAATCGAGTGTCAAATTGGCTCGATGGTTGAGTCCTCCATTGGATCTGCAGCTGGATTCCACGTGGCATTTTCTAAAAAAGTATTTACGAGCGTTGAGTTAACAGGTCCTTTAAAATTCTCGAAGGATATTGGAAATCTACATTATGATGTGCCTTTCATTCAGCTAAATGAACGCCCAGGACTTGGAGTAGATGTAGATGAGGCAATATTACAAGAGTTAACTATATTTCAAACGAAAGTAAGTGGTGTTTAATGAAAGAATGGACAGGTAAGCTTGGTGAAAAAGAATATGTAGTTCGTGTGTTGGAAAAGGATAGTGTGGAAGATGTTCTACGCCTACAGGATCTTGTTTTGGAAACGCTAATAAACAATGACTTTTTATCTCCAGTAACGAAGGAAGAATACGAAGATTTTGTAGCGAAAAGTCTAATGGTAGGTGTATTCGTAGAGAATAAGTTAGTCGCTTTTCGCGCATTAGCCATCCCGGAAATAGACGAACATCACCTTGGATACGATATTGGGCTTCAAACAGAGCAATTAGACCAAGTTGTCTATCAAGAAATTACAAATGTACACCCAGACTATCGTGGATTTGGTTTACAAAAAAAACTTGGAGCTATCGTAATGGAGCTATTAGACGCATCTCCGTATACACATGTATGTGCAACAGTCGCACCATTTAATATTGCGAGCCTAAAAGACAAGTTGAGCCAAGGAATGGTCATCGGTGCATTGAAAAATAAATACGCAGATATGTTGCGCTATGTTTTTTATAAAAAACTCCATGAAGAACGGAAAGCCGGTGGCGAAGTGTTGGAAGTCAACATGGCTGACACAGAAAAACAGCAACAGCTACTAGCAGATGGTTGGATTGGAACAGATATCGTGCAACAAGACGGAGAATGGTATGTGACTTATGAGGAAAAAGGATTGTATATGTAAAAAGATGGCTAAGGGCAACTGAATTCGAGTGAAAGCAATCAAAAGGGCAGTGAAGGCAACTAAATTCAGCCTGAGAGCAACTAATCGCAGAATGAAAGCAACCAGACTGTCCTTAAGAGCAACTAATTCAAAAACACAACTTTTAAAAAGAAGATATATTAAAGTTATTAGTTGATTGTGATATCGATTAGTTTTATATAGGTTATTCCATATCGAAGTGAGCTAGGAAAATGTATTTTCCTAGCTCACTTTATTTTCTACTCGTTATAGCAGTGATGCTGCCTCATTGATGATAAAGTGGCTAAAGATTATTGACTTTGTATATGTATTTTATATATATTAGAAATTGTCTGTATTTTATAATGAATAGGAGGGAGTCATTAGCATGAAGGATATATTTGAAGAAGAACTACAACGGTTGAAAGAAACTACTTCTATATTGAATAAGCAATTGGTCGAACTAGAAAATATTCCAGTTTATTACGGAGAGGATTTTACTGAACAAATTCTAGAAAGTATGAGGGAGTCCAGAAGGCAAAATCTACGTATTGCTGTTCAACAACCATACTTCGGACGGTTAGATTTTCAAGAGGATGGTCAGTTAGAGCCCGAACCTGTTTATATTGGAAAAGTCGGGGCATCTATTGAGGAAACGGCAAAACCAATTGTAATGGACTGGCGTGCACCTATTGCCAGTATGTTTTATTCGTTTACGGGCGGTGAAGAAGCAGCTTTTTATCATTCACCAGATGGTTTAGTAGAAGGTTATGTTCATTTAAAAAGGAATATTGCTATTCATAAAAGAGCGTTAGAACGTGTTGTGGATACCTATGTAAGGGGTAATGAAGATATATCAGCTACGGATGATTTTCTCCTATATAAATTAGCTGAAAATAAGGATAATAAATTAAAAGACATCGTTTCTACCATACAATCTGAGCAAAATAATATTATTCGTGCAGAGAAGAACATGCCACTATTAATACAAGGGGTCGCAGGAAGCGGAAAAACTACCATCGCTTTACATCGCCTTGCTTTTTTAATTTACGAATATCGAGAGCAACTACAAGCAGATAGAATGGTAGTATTTGCACCAAACAGTTTGTTTTTAGACTATATTTCTGGCGTGCTTCCTGAACTGGGTGTAGGTAATATTAAGCAAACCACATTTCAAGATTGGGCGCTACGTACATTAGACGATGCAGTGAAATTACAAAAAACGGACGAAAAGCTAAAGGAAGCTTTTGAAATCAATCGTAATGATAGCAAAGTTATGCTTGGGAAATATAAAGGAACAATGGAGTTTAAATCGTTCATTGAAGAAAGTATCAATCAATTGGAAAAGAATCTATTACCAGAAAAAGATCTCGTCGTATGGGACGATGCCGTTATTAAAGTAGAAGAGATAAAAAAGTGGGTGCAAGTTGAATACAAGCATTATCCATTAATGAAGCGTAGAGAACGTTTAGTTGCTCGGATAAAACGATGGATTGAAATAGAATTGAAGAAGATCGAAGGAACAGATGAGAAAAAAGCATCGAAAAAAGAAGCAACTAAAAGATTAAATGCCTATATGAAATTTTGGCCCAAAATAACCCCACTATCATTTTACAGTTCGTTGATGAAACAAAAAGAAATAGTAGAAGTCTTGCCTGTAGAACTTGTTCAAGAAACAGTAAAAAATTGCCGCGATAAACAACTATATGTAGAAGATCTAACACCCCTTATTTATATTCACCATCAATTAACAGGAATAGAGAGTAGTCAAAAATTTCATCATGTAGTGATAGATGAAGCACAAGACTTTTCACCATTCCAAATTTATATATTAAAAGAGGTCACATTGGGTAATTCTTTTACGATTTTAGGTGACTTATCCCAAGCTATCTACAATTTCCAAGGAATTGAGGACTGGAACAACTTTAAAGAAGTATTTCAAGAAACGGGTTATTTTGAACTGACGAGAAGTTATCGCTCTACGAAAGAAATTATTGAGTTTGCAAATGATATTATTAAAACTGCTGAAATTCCAGTAGGCCTTGCAATACCTGTTTTTCGTAGTGGTAATGAAGTAAAGATTATTTCTACTAATAACCAATTTGCCGAAATCATGAAGACCTTACAAAATATGCTGAGTGAAAATGTGAAAACGATCGCTATAATAGGACGAACAGATGATGAATGCCGTGATATGTATGAAAAGTTAACGGCAGCAGGAATTTCTGTCAATGCAATTGAAGCCAACCAAATGAAATATGAGGGTGGTATTTCTGTAGTACCAATATATTTAGCGAAAGGGCTGGAATTTGATACAGTATTACTTATAGACGTGGATGAAAAACATTATAAGAATACAAAGCAGGATGCAAAATTATTATATGTTGGATGTACAAGAGCTCTCCATGACTTGAGAATTTTCTATTCTGGAGAAGCATCTCCTTTACTTCCGGCAAGTCCAAATGAGAATAAAAACAGTATATAAAAAGAAAACACCTAGTGCGCAAATTACTAGGTGTTTTCCATTCAACTAAGTTTTTTCCCAATCAAAATCTCCATATCCACCGTAATTTCCGCAAATTCTCTTTCTAAAAAGCCCTTTAATTTTTCTTCCGAAGCTGACCAAGTTAAAGGAGTCATCCGAACCAATGCATGGATGAGTGGATTGTCCAACCTTACCGTATATTGTATCCGTGAAGTACTCACCATTTGAAAATTGTCTTTAAATAAATCCACTGTATCTGCATTAGAGTATGCTTGTTTTTCAGGTTCAGCATAGACAATCTCTCTTAATTCTTTTAAATAATTTGTTTGAGGGACTACTTTGATCACTAAGCCATCGTCTTTCAGTAGGCGATTAAACTCCACATAATTAGAAGGGGATAGGATGTTCAAAATAATATCAAATTGTTCCTCTTGAAACGGCATTTTCGCTAGATCTGCTACTAACCAAACTTTATTGGAATAGTTTTTAGCAGCCGCTAAGATACCTTCTTTGGAAATATCAATACCTACCCCAGTAACAGGTTTCTCTAAATCAGCACTAACCGCATCGCATATGGAAGACAGATGAGAGCCTTCGCCGCAACCCGTGTCTAGGATAAATGCAGGATTTTTTTGTTCTTTAATAATTTGAGCAATTGCGCTGCTTAATGGTTCGAAAAAGTGACCTTCCGCAATCAGTTTTCTGCGAGCCTCGAATAGATCATTTCCGTATTTCGTTTTTATAGGGTGGCTAAGCATATTAATATATCCTTGCTTACTAAAATCATATGTATGCTTGTTTGCGCAAACTAAACTTTGTAATTCATAAACGCTCATGGATGAATCGCAAATGGGGCACTTGAAAATGGATTCTAGCCCACTTACATATTGTGCGCTTTTCATTCTGTTGGTCATTTTAGACAAATTAACACCTCTTGTTTTCTATAGAAGATGAACGAATGACCCTGCGGGGTGATTGTTTATAAATAGTGTAGCAAGGCTATTTTTTAATTGCAAATAACACTCCAGAGAATTACATATGGTTGTCTCCATAAAAATTGGAGACAACCATTTCTCGTTTTGGAATGCAAATGAACAGTTTAATAAGCTTAGTCGTAAAACACCTTTGTGAGATGAAAATCCATCTTGCTGCTTCTTTCAGTAAAAAGTATGAGGTTCACCCAAGACCTATGACTGAATGCAAAATAAGGAATTTGAATTATAGTGAGAATAATAAGAATTTCGGCGAAGAGAGCTTAGGATCCGGGTGAACCTCGCAGGTGGAAGGAATGCATGAAATTGAAAAAACTATATAACGATTCACGATTTCGTTTAATTATTTTTGCTAATATTGCTTCTTCTATTGGCTCTGGCATCACGATGATTGCGATACCGTGGATGCTCGTATCAAGTGAAAATGGCAATGCAGTATTCGGCTACGTTACTATATGTATGACCATTATTAGTTTCTTAATCACTCCGCTAGTCGGTAATCTAATCGATAAGATGTCACGAAAGAAATTGCTTCTAACGAGCAATATAGCAAGTTTTGTGATGTTACTATTTTTTTCTGTGATTGGATTTGCAGGTCTGTCTTATGAGATATGGCATTATATAATCATTTATATTATTGGCAGCTTGTACTACACGATTTTTTTCCCAACAATGTTTGCTTTAAATCAGGAAATTTTTCATAAAGACCAATATAAAACACTAAATGGGACTATGGAGGTGCAAGGACAGCTATCAAGTGTCATAGCAGGTGCATTGGCTAGTGTTTTACTGTCTAAGTGGGATTTGCACTATATTTTGCTCCTTAATGTATTTGCCTATGTGGCCGCAATTTATTTATACGTAAAAATTCCATACGTACACCTTAAAAATAGCGAGACGAAGGGCACTTCCAAATCTAAAGGTGCAGAAGGCTTAATATATATGTGGAAACGTCCTGCTATGTTCTTGTTTTTATTCTTTTCGATAATGCCATTTATCGGCGTTATGATTACGAATTACTTGTTTCCTGTGTATTTAGCGGATGTGCTAAAGGCTTCTGGGAGTTTTTACGGCATCCAAAGTATGGTTTATGGGGTAGGAGCAGTAATTGCGGGAATGATGGTGCCCATTATTGCTAGGAAACTAGGGGATGAAAAGACAATCGTATATAGCGTTATTACTTATACTATTGCTATTTCGTTAATTGTTATCGCCAATATTCCTTTTTACTTATCCCTTATGTTCTTTATCGCACTAGGTAATAGCGGAGCGCGTGTTGCCCGAAATTCTTTCTTAATGGACCGAATACCAAATGAAATAATAGGAAGAGTGGATAGCCTATTTCGATCGGTTGGGCTTCTATTAAGAATTATTTTACTTGGCATTTTTACTGGTATGGTATCAGCGGGTCTCATTATTTATTGTTTCTTAATACTTAGCGGAATACTAATTATTGCATCTATATTTGTAACTTTTTCTTGGAAAAATGACTTCCAGGGGAATGGAAAAACTATTGATTTTAAGATGAAAAAAAAACGATTAGCAAAAGCTAAAGCTTGAATGGACCATCAAAATGTGTATAATGTAAATTAATTGCATACGTAAAAAGTTTTCTAGGGTTCCGCAACGAATAAGTTGGTCCGTGACCGAGAGAAAACGCTCAGCTTACGCTGTGTCACGGAAGGATAAAAGCCTGGGAGAAACTGTTATTACAGTTCTCCTAGGCTTTTTTATTTTGTAACTTGAAAACATTTTTGCGAACAAATAGGAAAAACTGTTATTACAGTTCTCCTAGACTTTTAAAAAATTTGGAGGGATTTTTGTGAATAAAGATTGGTTGAAAGTTTATATTGCTGCTTTTTTTGAAGTTTTTTGGGTGATTGGCTTAAAGCATGCAGACGATTTCTGGACTTGGTCAGGGACGGTTATTTCGATTGTTGTAAGCTTTTATTTGATGATAGTTGCTGGTCGTAAGCTTCCTGTCGGGACTGTATATGCTATTTTTGTTGGTATGGGGACAGCGGGAACAGTCCTTTCAGAAATTCTGTTCTTTGGAGAAGCGTTTAAACTCAGTAAAATTCTGTTGATTGTTATTTTATTGGCTGGTGTCGTTGGATTGAAATTAGTTACAAAAGACAAAGTGCAAGAAGGGGATGAGTTGTAATGGCATGGATTTCGTTAATAGTAGCAGGTATTTTAGAAATGTTTGGTGTGGCGATGATTACCAAACTACACAAAGACCGTAACTGGCAAGCGTTCGTTCTTCTTTTTCTTGGATTTGGAGGTAGCTTTTTGTTTCTTGCATATGCGATGAAAACTCTGCCTATGGGAACAGCATATGCCATTTGGACAGGAATCGGCGCATCTGGTGGTGCTATTTTAGGAATGATTTTATACGGAGAACCAAAAGACTGGAAAAGACTTGTTTTTATCGCAATGGTATTAGGAGCAGCAGTCGGATTGAAGTTGGTCTCTTAAGGATAAAAGCGATTTATCCTATTTCTTCCTATTCATAAAGTAAAATGCCGTACCGGCAATAAACAGAGCGGTACTTAATGCCATTGCAATGCCGTTCCATTCTCCATTGAATAAGGTGATATTCGTTAATGTAATAAATTGCATTAAGATAATGATGATGTATAATCCCGTTATTGGTCTCATAGTACTTTCTCCTTTGAAATATATTTACTTCTTCTCTCTAATAGTTGATAATCTTTCGTTTTAGAAGTTGGTATGTCATGTTTATCTGTAAATGTAAGTAATTCATTGAAAATTTCATTAGGTGAAAAAAGTGCAAGTCGTAAATTTATACCCTTCTTTGTTTGGATGAGAGCTCCTTGCGTAGTCCAACCATAACGTTTGAACTCCACTTTTTTCATTTGGGAAGGAGAGATTACTCTTTTGTAAATACAAAAAGTCATAATAAATACTTCGTAACTCAAATGTTCATCCTGAATGGTAAAAGTATATTTAACGAAAAATAATGTAATGAAAAAGAGAATTAGCAAAACATTAAAATAGAATAAGTATCCAAAAGATTGAGTGATGACATCAAATACAATATTTGTCCCTAGGATTAACAAAAATAAGGCTAAAAATGATCTCTGGGTTTTAGCATGGAAAGCCATTTTATTTCACCTCTTTAATGTATTAAGTAGTCTTTGATCAGCGTAAGTAAAGTCATATAGATGATGAAAAGACCTAAAGAAAGACCGATAGAAAAATATCGTGGATCTTGTTGCTTCCATTTATATGCATTAAATATAGATTGAGTACCTAGCAAAAGTAAAAATAAACTAGTAGTAAAGGGTGAAATGAAAATAGGGATGAATAATAAAATGGCTACTATTATTTTCAAGACGGAGTGGTTCTGTGTTTGACCAAACAACTATCAGCACCTCTATTTGTAGTATCAAAGTGGATATATATGTTAATAGTGTAGCATTTGAAGAAACTGATATCTACTTGTTTCTGAAAGTTCCGTATTTAGTTATGTAATATATTTCCTGAAACCGTTCAATCTTTCATCCGTATAATAGCTAAGTAGAAAAAGGAAGAGAGATGATTGTATGACCTTTGTTTTTATTATTTCGGCAGTTGCAGCAATTGTTACTGCATTATTAGTCGTACCTTTGACAGCTAAGAGAAAAGACATGGTTTCTTCTTTAATCAGCCTTACCGTTCTAATGTTTATCTTATTAGCGAGTGTATATTATTTAACAAATGTAGACCGTAATTGGATAGCTTTATGGCCGTTGTTAGTACTTGCAACTTTAGCTGGGACTATTTTGTCAAAAGGAGCAGAGCAAAAAGCAAAAGGTTTGCTCTTCTTAGGAAGCTTGGTGTTATCCATTTATATGCTATCAGCACCTATTTGGAATGCCGACGCAAAATTTGAAGTAGCTAAAATGGATGAGCAAGTAGAAATCGAAGCCTTTGATGAAACGAAAACACCCGCTAGTGTGCCGCCTCAATTTGCGAGAAATAAGATGAAAAAAGCATTTGGGCAAGTTCCAAATACGAGTTATTATGAATTAGGCAATTTACAAATTCAAAAGGTGAATGAAGAATATGTGTATATTGCGCCAGTAGAGTTTTCAGGGTTTTTCAAATGGTGGAATGGGGATGTAACACCAGGTTATTTTACGATGAGCGCGACAGATTCATCGGATAATCCAGAATTTATCGAAGCAGATATGACTTACACACCTTCTTCCTACTTCCATAAAAACTTAGAAAGACATATGCGTATGAAGCATCCAACGAAAATATTTTATGGGGATGTTCAGTTAGAAATTGATGAGGACGGGAAGCCATATTATATCCGTTCATATGGAAAATTCATTTCTGCTCGTAATGGTTTTGATGTAGAAGGAATCGTTGCAGTAGATCCTGCTACTGGTCAAACAGATGCTTATGCTTTAGCAGATGTACCAGCATTTATAGATGGAGCAGTGTCACCAGAGACAGTTAGTCTGCAAAATAGCTATTACGGGAAATATATACACGGTTTTATGAATAGCTTATTCGGTAAGAAAGATGTGAAATTACCTTCTGATGAAGGAACAGAAGCAAATGTTAGCCCAATTTTCGGAGAAGATGGTCAAATGTATTATTTCACTGACTTTACGAGTCCAAAAGAAGGCGTCGATTCGATGCTGGGCTATTCATTAACAGATGGTCGAACTGGTAAAGCGACTTATTACACTGGAAATTTAGAAGATTCATATATGGATTCACAAGGGGCACTACAAATTATCGAAAAGAAATTTATCGAGAAGAAATGGCAAGGCGAGATGCCAGTGCTGTACAATTTCTACGGAGAGGCTAGCTGGTTAACACCAGTACTTGATTCGAATGGGTTCTTACAAAATTACTTCATCGTATCTGCTGCAAACCCGGAAATATCCGTGTACGGAAATACACCAAACGAAGCACTGAAATTGTATAAAACTGCTATTCAACGTGGTGGAAGTTCAGTAGACGGCAGCTCAAATGCAGAAGAAAAATCGGTGAATGGTACGGTTGTACGCGTGTTTAAGGAACGGGTTGGAGACTTCACACAAGTTTCGTTCCTACTTGATAATAAAGAAAACTACATTGTATCTTCCGAAATAGCTCCACTTGCAGTTTATATGACTGAAGGAGATATTGTTCAAGTGAAATTCTTGAACACAGGTGAACTATTCCTGCCTGTCAAAGAAGTGACAATACAAGGAATCGAGATAGAATAAATAAGAATGTCGACAAACCCTAATTTATTGGGATTGTCGACATTTTTTATATAAATATTAATTCAAAGGTTTGTCTTCTATTTGAAAATATAATTCCTCGTCATTACTTATTACAGTTACATCCCAGTAGTCCTTATTGTCCTGATATATTATCTCTTTTATAACTGGTATTTCTAAATCTTCATTTTCATTTAATAAAACTTGTATTACATCTTGTTCAGATAAATCAGCCTTGCTTGGTTTAGTAGATTTTAAAATATTTATCCTTTTGGATGTAGTTTGTCCTGGATAGGATTCTTCCATAGAGTCATAATAAGCCTTTACTTTTTGCCCAAGTTGATACTTTTTTTCGTTTGTAGATATCCAAACAGCAGGATAATCCACAGCCCTATCTTTTGAATTATTAGTATCATTAGGATTAGTGCTCACAACAAGTATTTTTCCTTCCTCTTTATCAACAATAAATCCTTCAATGTTAGAACAGCCTGTTAACAAAAAGATAAGAAAGATAAAAATCCGCTTATTCATATAACCTCCTATAATAACAATACTTAGACAACTTGGTTGAAAATCACTGCTTAGATGGTATAATAAAAACATAGCAAGGATATATTAAAAAGACTGCTCGGTGCGCTAACACCAAACAGTCATGTAATAAAATAGCATCGCTTCAAAGGCGATCAGCAAACAGAAAGAGTAAATCACCCTATTGCTTGTGGCTCAGGGGCGGTTTACTTTTTTTCTTTCGAAAAAGTAAGAATGGTAACAATCAAACCAGCGAACGCAGGCAGCGAACATCAAGGCTTCGAAAGTTGACATCGGCAACACCTCCTTTCCCTATTTTTGGTTGGAACCAAAAATAATAAATAGGAATAAAGGAAATGCTGACCGCCCATGAACACCCTATTCTATTACTTTTCTATTATACCATGTACCTTTGTTATAGTTGTTAGAATTTTAGAAATATACAACCAAACGAAACAACAGGAGTGATTCCTTGAAAATCCATTACTTAACAATAGGCGAAGTAGCGAAACTCAGTAATATATCTATCCAAACATTGCGGTTTTATGATCGAATTGATTTATTTAAACCAATAAAAATTGACCCTAAAAATCAGTATAGATATTACCAAAATACGCAATTATATTATTTAGACATTATTAAATCACTAAAATATCTTGGGATGTCCTTAGAAGAAGTGAAATCTGTACTAACATTGAGTCCCGAAGAACTAGTGGATTATTTGGCAGATCAAGAAAATAAAATCGAAGAGGAATTTAAAAGACTAATCGAAACAAAAGAAGTATTAAAACGAAAAAAGGAACAAATACAAGCATTTGTAGTGGATTCCGATAAAATGCATGTCTGTATAAAGGAAATACCTGCACAAAGGATAGTGAAGATTAAAACATCCAATATAAGTGTGAACGATATCCCAAACAGAGAATATGGACTTATTAGCAAGGTGCTAGAAGATATGGGGAGTGTATTCGACACGCTGTATGGTGGTGCATTTGCTTTACGGAAATATGAATCACTAGAAGATATTAATTACGACTATCTATTTACATACGCTGTAACAGACAAGGAAATCGAGATTAACTTGGAGGATGTAGAAATAAGCACTATACCTGCGGGACAATATCTAAGTATTACTTTTGCATTTGTAGATGACGCATATAAAATTTGTTATCAAAAATTAATGGACTATATTGATCAGCAGCAGATGATAATAGAGCCAATCGTGTATGACGTTTGGATGCCAATCAATTTCACCGCTTCAAATGAAGATGAATTTTTAGTTGAATTAAAAATACGAATTCAAGCTACTTGACCCTATAGTTACTATAGGGTTTATTTTTGTAGGTAGAAAGTATTTTTTACTAGATAGCAAGGAGCTTGAAATTGGTTATGCAAAAAAGTAGTTTGAATAAGACAGTATATTTAGTACTAGTCAATTTATTTGTTGTGTTTTTAGGGATAGGATTAATTATTCCTGTAATGCCTACATTGATGAGAGAAATGCATTTAGAAGGATCTACAATGGGTTACTTAGTATCCGCATTTGCTTTCACTCAATTATTAGTGTCTCCTATTGCAGGGAAATGGGTTGATACATTTGGCCGTAAAAAAATGATTGTAATCGGTATGCTTCTTTTTGCACTATCCGAGATGCTTTTCGGATTTGGGAAAGACGTAACGGTATTGTATATATCTAGAATGTTAGGCGGTGTTAGTGCGGCTTTCATGATGCCAGCGGTGACCGCTTTTGTTGCGGATATTACTACGTTGAAAGAACGCCCTAAAGCAATGGGCTATGTTGCAGCGGCCATTAGCACAGGGTTTATCATTGGACCGGGAATTGGTGGGTTTTTAGCTGAACATGGAACGAGACTTCCTTTCTTTGTTGCAGCTGCTTTAGGATTTTTAGGAGCTGTTTTTTCACTAATTATATTGAAAGAGCCTAAACGACCAGAAATAAAAGAAAAGGCAACAGAGAATCAAGTAGTAAAATCGGGATTCCGCAAAGTGTTGGAACCGATTTATCTCATTCCGATGATTATCATTCTTGTATCAAGCTTTGGTCTTGCTGCTTTTGAAACAGTCTACTCCCTTTTCGTTGATCATAAATTTGCCTTTACACCAAAAGATATTGCTTTAATCATCACAATCAGCGGAATTCTAGGTGTTATTGCGCAAGTGTTATCGTTTGACCGTATCGTAGGGAAAATTGGAGAGATCAGACTAATCCAGATTTGTATGGGTGTATCGGCAATATTCATATTTGCGATGATTAAAGTGTCTTCATACTGGTCTATATTAGTGGTGACTTTTATTATTTTCCTAATGTTTGATTTGATAAGACCTGCACTGACGACGTATTTATCTAAAATAGCTGGTGATGCACAAGGTTTTGTAGGAGGATTGAACTCTACTTTTACGAGTGTGGGAAATATTATTGGACCCGGAATAGCAGGAATATTGTTTGATGTGAATATCGATTATCCATATGTATTATCCATGTATGTGCTTGCACTTAGCTTTGTTATTTCGTTGTTTTGGAAAGAGCGAGCAAACTAAAATAAAAGCTATCCTCTTGGAAAATTAGAGGATAGCTTTTTATGTTGGGCATAGAAGGAGAACTATCTTGCGGTTTATGAAGCTTAATTTGCGATTTGCAATCCTTATCTTGCGATTCACTGATATATTGCTCAAATATTAAATAATTAAAGAAAGCTTTCCTGATATTTATGAAAAAAACGATGTAGCAAATGATTATATTCATTCTTCTTCTCTAAAATTGGTAAATGTCCACAGTTGCCGAGAATGACCAACTCCGCTCGTGGCATAAACCATTTCGTTTGGAGGACACTAAACAAAGGATTTACCTCATCGTATTGCCCTCCGATGATGAGAGTTGGAGCTTTGACAAATGGCAGGATGGGAAGATAGTTAGATTTGATTGCAGAAAAAGAGGATGCCAGATAGGGTGTTTTTTTAATAAGAAACATTTTTTTGGCTGCATCGATTAAATTAGTTTCTTTTCGATATAGACATTTTTCGGCGGTATAGGTTGTATATTCATCACTTGTTGATGAATGCAAATTTCTTGCACCCTTCATAACTGTCAGTTGTCCTAAGCATGTGGGAGCATAAGAAAATGTATTAGATAGAACCATCGACCGGACAATCTGATTGTTTTGACAATAAATTTCTTGAACGACTAGTCCTCCCATGGAAAGACCACAAAAATGAGCTTTTTTAATACCTAACTTGGCAAGTAGTGATAAAATATCCTGTGCAAATACAGAAATGGAAATATTATTGTATTCTTGCGATTCACCATGTCCGCGAAGGTCGGGTATGATCAATCGATAATTGGAAGATAATTCGTATTGGTTTTCCCAGGATTCCTTTATGCTTCCTAATCCATGAATTAAAACGACAGGTTCGCCTTGACCGATATCTAAATAATGGATGGTATAGACCTCCTTTACTAAGCTTATTAACGTCTAGTGTTCCCGTGCGACTTCCCATTATTCCTATTTTATTCATAAGGAAGTTGTTTTGTCTTTTTACGAAAATCCGATACAATAGGAGATAAGAACATTTAGTGGTGAAATGGAGGACTTTGTCGTGCCCGAAGCAACAACTTTACAAAAAGAAGCAATGGACATGCTAAAAAAGACAAGCAGAACTTTTTACATACCAATCACATTTTTGGAACCAAAACTGAAAAAAGCGGTTGCCTCTGCTTATTTGGTGATGCGTGCTATAGATGAAATAGAGGATCATGAAGCATTAGGTTCGGAAGAAAAGCAGGCACTATTACGTGCAACGAGTAAAATGTTAGCAACTGGATTTAATGTAAAAGAATATGAACAACTCGTAGCACCTTTTAAAGATATACTGCCTGAGGTTTCCTTAAGACTTGGTGATTGGCTTGCAATTTGTCCAGCAGATTTAGTGGAAAAGGTAAAAGAATCTTCAAGCGAGATGGCAGAAGGTATGGCTAAATGGGTAGAAAAGAATTGGCAAGTAAAAACAAAAGAAGATCTGGATGAGTATACATATTATGTGGCGGGTCTAGTCGGGGTAATGCTTTCTGACTTATGGAAGTGGAGTGCAGATATCGATACAGACCGAGAACTAGCGATTGCTTACGGGCGAGGTTTGCAAGCGGTAAATATTTTGCGCAATAAAGACGAAGACAAAGAACGAGGAGTCCAATTCTTCCCAGAAGGCTGGACGCGTGAGGACATGTTCCGCTATGCTGAAGATAATTTAGCAAAAGCAGATGAATACAACAAAAGTATTAAACGAAAAAGTATCATGCTGTTTTGCAAACTACCACTTGCATTAGCGCATAAAACGTTAAAAGCGTTGAAGAGTGGAAAAGAAAAAATGACCCGAGCAGAAGTAGAAGCTACTGTGGAGGAAGTACAGGCGGAAGTTTAATTTTTGGGGGTTGTCCATTATAGGATAGCCTTTTTTTAAAGCTATCTTTTTCTAATGATTGATAACGATTATCATTTATCAATTGCATTGAAAATGTTCCTAGTTGTATACTTGTAATTGAAGGTGAAGCTTTCATCTATCATGCTATCAAAAAGGGAGGAATCTATGTTGTTATCTGAAAAACTACATGAAGCCTTGAATGAACAAATGAATTTTGAATTCTATTCTGCACATGCGTATCTCTCAATGGCTGCATACTGCACAGCAGAGGCATATGACGGATTTGCTAATTTCTTTTTAGTACAAGCAGAGGAAGAACGTTTCCATGCGATGAAGTTTTACAACTTTCTAAGTGATTTAGGATACAGAGCTACGATTGATGGATTTTCAAATCCACAAAATGATTTTGCCTCTATTTTGGACACTTTCGAAACTGCATTATCGCATGAAAAAGAAGTGACACGCCGTATTTATAATTTATCAGATATTGCTTTAGATGAGCGAGAGCATGCAACTATGGCATTTCTAAGATGGTTTATCGACGAACAAGTAGAAGAAGAGTCAACATTCGATACGCTAATCAATAAAATCAAGCGCATTGAAAATGATTCAAATGCAATATTTATGCTAGATTCGGAGCTAGCGACACGTACATTCACTCCGGACGAAGCGTAAAATTAATATTTAAACGAAAATCCCAAGAAGAAAAAATTCTTCTTGGGATTTTTTTGTCCCTGTGCAGCAAAGAATTCAGAATTGTTTGCTGCACAGGGGCATACCGGAATGAGTTAACCAATAAAAAAAATATGTTTACACAAATGAATATTCGAGCTATGATTTATTTAATTCATGGATGTCGACTTCTTTTGAAAATTTGCAATTATACATTGTGTTAATGGGGGAAGAAAATGAAAACAAAGGAAATGGTATTTGCTGCTTTATTTGCTGCATTAATAGGAGTATTGGGGATGATTCCGCCAATTCCATTAGGTTTTATACCAGTGCCGGTTACAGCACAAACGCTTGGTGTTATGCTTGCGGGGAGTTTTTTAGGAAAGAAAACGGGAGCAATTAGCTTAGTTTTATTTATCGTATTGGTCGCTTTAGGTTTACCTTTATTGTCAGGTGGACGGGGAGGTCTTGCTCCGTTAGTAGGACCGTCTGCTGGGTACATATTCAGCTGGCCCATTGCCGCATTTTGTATCGGGCTTGCCATTGAAAAAGTGTGGCCGACGTTAAGGATATGGAAAGTGATAGTTATCAATTTTATTTTCGGCGTTGTTCTTGTTAGTTTAATTGGTGCACCAGTAATGGCGATTATAACGAATACATCTGTTTGGGCTGGACTTGTAGGTGCTACTGCATTTTTACCTGGAGATTTAATAAAAGCAATCATTGTAGCCATTATTATTGTGCAAATAAAAGCAGTTAGTCCAATTGAACAGAAGGTTAATAACTAAAATATAAAACGATTAATAGGATGATGAGAATGAACTTAGTAGGCACTATACTACATAATGCTACACAGTACCCTGACAAACTTGCTTTAACGGATGGACAAAAATCCTGTACGTACGCAGAACTTGTACAGTCGATGAAAAAGGTAGCTAACGGGCTATATAGTAATGGTTTCAAGCATGAAAATATCGCCATCTTGTCAGAGAATCGTATCGAATTCGTGGAGGTTTTTCTTGGAGCAATTTATGCCGGCTGCGTCCCCATTCCATTAGATCCTAAATGGAGTACAAATGAATTGACGACTATTATTCAGCAGTGTAAACCTGAAATAGTTTTTGTAGAAGAGGCACTGGTAGCAAATTTAAACTTACAAGATAGAGAGATGCAAATAGTAAGCTTTTCTACTGTTGAAACAGGTTCTTATGCAGACTGGAAAGTCGGGTTAAAACCAGAAGCCAAAATGGATAACACAAACGAGTTGTTATTTATCGGCTTTACATCGGGGACAACTGGTATTCCAAAAGGGTATATGCGCACTCATTTATCATGGATCAGAAGTTTTGCAGCGACGAATGAAGCGTTCCAATTCGACGAGATGGAGCATATTTTAGCACCGGGTCCATTTGTCCAATCATTGTCCTTGTTTGCTGTAATGCAAAGTTTGTATAGTGGGGCTACTTTTCATATCATTCGAAAATTTAATGCGAAGGAAGTTTTACGGATTTGCAGTCAGCATTCCAATGCAATTTTGTTTGTAGTCCCGACGATGATCGAACCCATACTTGAAGAAATTACACCAGGTCAGGTGCATATCCAAGCGCTCATTTCTTCTGGGGCAAAGTGGTCAGAGGAGTCAATCAATAAGGCAAGGAAAATGTTTGGTGTAGCAAAGTTATATGAATTTTATGGTTCATCGGAAGCGAGTTATATTAGTTATTTAGACGTAAATGCAAAAGAAAAGCCCAATTCATTAGGGAAGCCCTTTTCTGGTGTCCAAGTATCGATTCGAGATGAACGATTTCAGGAAGTACCGTTCGGAACAATCGGACAGCTCTGTATTCGAAGTGACATGATGTTCTTAGGGTATCATCATTTACCTGAAGAGACAAAATCGGTCTTTCGAGACGGTTGGCTTCTGCTTGGAGACTATATGTTAATGGACGAAGATGGTTATTTATATTTGGCGGGCCGTGTGAAGAATATGTTGGTATCTGGAGGCTTGAATATTTACCCCGAAGAAGTAGAATCCGCACTACGGCAACATCCAGCAATCAGGGAAGTAATGGTGATCGGAAAACCAGATGCATACTGGGGAGAACGAGTAACAGCACTTGTAAAATGGGGTGGGCAACAACGTCTATCCATAGAAGAAGTGAAAGCGTATTGTCGAGACTATTTAGCAAGTTATAAAGTACCAAAACAACTTATAACGGTGGATGATTTTATTTACACAAGTAGTGGGAAATTGGCGCGTCAGGCAATGAAAGACTATATGGAGAAGGTGATGGTATGACAGAAGCGGTGATCGTCATGGCAAAACGCACGCCAATAGGTAAGATGGGTGGCATGTTAAGTACGCTGGAACCGGAAAATTTATTGGCGCCCCTTATCGAGCATATTTTTGCGGAAACAGATCTACCAAAGGACATAATCGATGATGTGATTATCGGTAATGTAGTCGGATCTGGAGGCAATATTGCTCGTGTATCAGCACTAGAGGCAGGTCTACCTTTTACCGTTCCTGGCGTGACTGTTGACCGTCAATGCGGCTCTGGTCTAGAGGCAATCAATATAGCTGCTAGATTAATACAAAGTGGTGTCGGGGAAGTTTATTTAGCAGGTGGTGTGGAAAGTACGAGTCGCGCCCCTTGGAAAATGGCTAAGCCTCAAAACTTAATGGGTGTACCAGAATTATATACACGTGCCAAGTTTACACCTAGTAGCTACGGCGATCCAGATATGGGAATTGCTGCTGAAAATGTAGCCGAAAAATATGCAGTTACAAGAGAAGCCCAAGATCAGTTTGCTTTGGAAAGTCATCGAAAAGCCACCCATTCTCAGCAAACGGGACGATTTGAACAGGAAATCGTGCCTCTTCAAGTTAATGGAGAATGGATTACCGAAGATGAATGCCCAAGATCTAATACGAGTATGGACAAGTTACAGAAATTGCCGCCTGTATTTCAGGGAAATGGAACGGTTACTGCAGGAAATGCCTGTCCGCTAAATGACGGAGCTGCACTTATATTGATCATGTCCCGTGATAAATGTGAAGAACTAAATCTTAAGCCCATTTTAAGAGTAGTAGATGCGCAAGCCGCTGGTGTGAATCCAAACTATTTAGGAATTGGACCGATTCCAGCTGTGCAAAAAGTGCTAAAGAGACAACAAATGACAGTAGATGATCTAGATATAGTGGAATTTAATGAAGCCTTTGCCTCGCAAGTATTAGCCTCGTTAATGGAACTTCATATTCCACTGGAAAAAGTTAACCGTGGGGGCGGTGCATTAGCAATCGGTCATCCATACGGGGCATCTGGTGCCATTTTAATGACAAGATTATGTGCTGAAATGCTACATAAACCTTATAAAAAGGGACTTGCCACACTAGGCATTGGTGGTGGAATAGGGCTTGCAACGCTTGTAGAGGCAGTCCAATGAATAAAGTCCAAAAACAGTTACAAGTGACGGCAGAGTGGATTTCGCAGTATGCACAAAGTATAGAATTTCCTTTACAAACGATGGACGGTAAATTCATTGCCCCTTCCACCATGCCCATTATTTTTTGGCAGGAGTTTGATATTCCATGGCTTACAGGAGATAAAGCACTGATTCATGGTACACAGTCTTTTTTGTACGAGGAACCCATCAAAGCGGGAATGGTGCTAGATTGCGAGTTAATGTTAACCAATGTGGAGGAAAAAGCAGGAAAGCAAGGGCTGTTCACTTTTTTAACACATACGCTCGTTTGTAAATATAAGGATAATCTCATTGTTACAGCAGAAACAGTATTAATCCAAGTAGGTGACTCCCGTGAAAAAACATATAACAGTTGAAGCAATCGAAAAATATGCTGCTGTTTCAAAAGATAAGGCGGCGATTCATCTGGATGTGGATGCCGCACGAGCAGCTGGGTTTGATCAGCCTCTTGTTCATGGCATATATGTGATGGGGTTAGCGCAATCATTGTTTATGGAAGGGCATCCTAAGCAATGGATTACAGCTTATAAAATGAAGTTTCAAAAACCACTTTTGGTGGATACGATAGCGGTTTTTAATTTTGAGCGCGTAAAGGATAGTGTGGGAGTGACGGTTACAAAGGAAAATGGCGATAAGATTGCTGTAGGGACTTTTTTAGTGAAGGAGTTGCAACGATGAAAAAAGTAGCGATTATTACGGGTTCCACAAGAGGTATTGGGTTAAGCATTGCCATGCATCTTGGGCAGTCAGATTATCAGGTTGTCGTGAATGGCACAAAACAGGAGTTAGTAGACGATGTTGTGCAACGTATTAATCGAAATGGCGGTGACGCGGTAGGTCATGTTGCCAATATTGCCGATCCAATTGCAGTTACAAAAATGGTTGAGGCAGTTATTGCTCAATTTGATCGCATAGATGTGCTTATACATAATGCAGGTAATTTGCATGATCAAAAATGTCTAAAGATGACCGATGAAGAATGGCAGTCCGTACTAGACGTGCATTTAAACGGTGCTTTCTACAGCATTGGGCGAGTACTTCCACATATGCAAGAAAGTGGTGGTGACATAATTTTAATGACCTCTACAGCGGGATTAGGGGGTTCTATTGGTCAAGTGAATTATAGCGCGGCAAAAGCAGGAATACTTGGTATGACGTGGACGCTTGCAGCTGAACTAAAGCGCAATAATATTCGAGTGAATGCTATTTCACCAGCTGCTTTAACGGATATGACTAGACCTGTGATTGAACATTTAAAGACTAAATATGCCAGTAAAAATGAGCTGTTTCCGGAGTATTGGAAAGTAGGAGAACCAGATGATGTTGCCCACTTTGTAGGAGAGTTACTTGCACACCGAGATTCGGATTTAACTGGTGAAATATTTGGTGTTAATGGCTCGAAAGTGACCCGGTGGCAAAAGCCTATCCCAACATTTTCTGAAGATAGTATAGATGCATTTTTCACTACATGGCAAAGTCGAAAGGGAAATGAATAGATGCTTACTTTCGATCATGTTGAGTTTTATTATAAAAAAGGGCAGCCCGTCATTGATGGTGTGAGTTTTACGATTCAAGCGGGGGAGTTTGTGTCGATTGTTGGAGCCAATGGAAGTGGGAAGTCCACTGTTGCAAAGCTTATTGACGGTTTGCTTTTACCTAAGAAAGGAACGGTAAAGGTTCACCAACTAGATACGGCAAATTCTGATGAACTCCTAAAAATTCATCAGCAAATAGGCTTCGTTTTTCAAAATCCAGAGGATCAATTCATTACAACAACCGTAATGGATGAAGTGCTTTTTGGCTTGCAAAATATTCAGGTCCCAAGGGAAGAGATGCGTGCTAGAGTGGATGCTGCCTTGCACGCAGTTCAGATGGAGGAATATTTGGAAGCAATGCCGCATCAATTATCGGGCGGGCAAAAGCAACGGGTAGCGATTGCGGCAATACTAGCAATGCGACCACAAATGATTATTTTTGACGAAGCAACTTCTATGTTGGACCCGCAAGGTAGAAAGCAAGTGCTATCTATTATGCATGAGCTGCATAATCAAGGCATGACGATTGTCCATATCACGCATCATATGGAGGAAGTGCTATGTGCAGAGCGTATTTTACTAATACAGGAAGGGCGTCTTCAATTTGATGGTGACCCGTTAAGCTTTTTTGAAACAGTAGCTGTTGCAGACTATCAATTACAGCTACCTTTTGCAGTTCGTCTACATAAAACACTCCAGCTAGAAGGACCATTAGCTGCCGATTGGAAAGAAGGGATTCGTTCGCAATGGTCTATCAATTAAACAATGTAAGTGTGAACTATTCCAATCGAATGGCATTAAGAAATGTAAGTTGCACAATCGAAAAAGATAAATGGATTTCGGTCATTGGTCAAACAGGTGCAGGAAAGTCAACTTTCGTCCAAGTGCTAAAAGGATTGATTCCCCATATTAATGGAGACTATTTAATCGATCACCAGCCTGCTAAAAGGGATGCCAAGGGGCAGCTAAAGGTTATTTCAGAAATCGGTTTTGTTTTTCAATATCCGGAGCATCAATTATTTGAAACAACCGTATTTAAGGAGCTTGCTTTTGCCCTGAAGCAACAAGGTTGGTCTAATGAGCAAATCAAAAAGAGCATCTCAGAAGTTTTGCCACAACTAGGTCTGTCGGAAGACATTTTACCATTAGCGCCATTCCAATTAAGTGGCGGTTTGAAACGCCGTGTAGCTATTGCCTCTGTAATAATGATGAATCCGAAGCTACTTATCGTAGACGAACCAACAGCCGGTCTTGATCCAGTTAGTAAGGTTGCGTTATTACGATTACTAAAAAATTGGCAACAGCAAGATAATCGCACGATTATTTTCGTGTCACATCAAATGGAAGATGTAGCGGAGTATTCAGATGAAGTGATCGTTTTTCATGAAGGTTGCTTAATGGGGCAATTGGACACTTGCACATTATTTTTGGAACAATCTCATTTACTAGAGAAAATAGGCATGTCGCTACCAGAATCTGTACAGTTATTAAAGTTAGTAGAGGAACTATCTGGAGAGAAGATTAAAATCTCCTGCTGTAGGGAGCAGGAGATTTTCGAAAAGATCCTACCGATTTGGAAGGCAGGGAGGATTCTACATGTCTGATACCGTCTTAATAGGCCAGTATATGGAGACGAATTCCGTGTTTCACCGACTTGATCCGAGGACAAAAATTATAAGTATCTTTCTGATCATGCTTAGTTTTCTAGCGCTTGAAACCATTACGAGTTATACAGTTGCGACTTTATTTGTCTTTGGCATATTAGTGCTATCGAAAATCCCCTTTCCAGTTTTTATGAGAGGATTAAAGCCGATTATATTTATTTTAACGTTTACTTTTGTTTACAATGTCCTGCTCACAAAAGGGAATATCATTTGGTCCTGGTCGTTTATCGAAGTGACTACGGAAGGATTGCAAAATGGAGTTCGTTTCGTTTGGCGAATTATTTTACTCGTGTTATTAGCCTCTATTTTAACGTTAACGACAAAGCCTTTAGAATTAGCAAGTGGTCTTGAAAAACTATTAGCACCTTTATCCAAACTCCAAGTGCCGGTAGAGCAGTTTTCCTTGATGATTGTAATTGCCATTCGTTTTATCCCGACAATTTTGCAAGAACTCGACCGGATTATACTCGCTCAAAAAGCAAGAGGACATGATATCGTTCATTTACCGCTAGTAAAGCGAATGCTTGCTTATATTCCGATTTTAGTTCCTTTACTATTCACTACAATTCAGCGTGCGGAGCAGTTAACATATGCAATTGACGCACGTGCTTATGGAAAAGGCAAGGGAAGAACTACGTATAAGCTATTGCAATATCAGCAAATAGATTACCTAGTAGGGATGGTCGCTGTTTTATTTGTGATTACCGTATTGGTCATACAGGTAGGAGGAGTATAAATGAAAGTATATGGTGCTGTCGTAGACAACGAAACTCGCTGTAAACACTATCATACAGAGAAAGATATCATCGCCATAAAATTCAAATGTTGTGATCGTTATTATCCTTGCTATAAATGTCATGAGGAAGATACTGACCACAAAATCGACCGTTGGCCAAAGGAGCAGTTTGATGAACTTGCTATTCTCTGTGGGAAATGTCAGACAGAGTTAACGGTTCATCAGTATATGGATACTGCTAGCTGTCCACACTGTCAGGCAACTTTTAATGAGCGGTGTAGCGCCCATTATCCGATATATTTTGAATGATTTTATAATATAATCCCAAGATATTATTCTTCTTGGGATTATTGAAACTTCGTATATAAATACTTTATTAAAACCCAAATACACATAAAACTAAAGCAACAGTCCCAATTAGATGATTAATAATGGTCAATTGAATAGAGCGCATATGCTCTCCTTTTTTCAAACGATATGCTACTTGGCAAGCTCCATACATAAGCCATAATGCAGCGTATGCAGCAATATGAAAGGTTCCATGATCCCTAACCCAAACCCAGAAGAATCCAGATATAAGGACAATGGCTAAATAATTTAGCAAATGATGTGTCCAGTTTAAAGACCATTCGCGGCGCTTGATAGTAGGAAATTTGTGTTTGAACCAAAGTGTCATGGAAAACGGCATGAAAAACAATAGAAGTATTCCAAGTACTTTTCCTAAATTGGAATTAGGATTTTTAAAAAATTCCTTTGAAAAGTCGAACCAACTATCAGAAGGAATATAAAAAAGTTCATCTGATTCCATATCAAGAAAAACAGAACTACTCAATTCTTTTAATCGAAGTTCAGATCCATCCTCGTACATTATGAGGACATCCATCGCTGGAAAATCCGTACCAGACCAACTACTATAATAATCCTCTTTAGAACGAGTTACTATGTCTTGTAAAAAAGACTGGAACTGATCAAGCATCTTCGGATCATTCACTACCCCAACATGTAAATAAAAAGGAGACCACTTTTCAAAAAATGTATCCTCATCCCAAGTTCCATTAGTAAAATAATATACTTTTTCAATGCTTTGAGTGTCAGATGTGGAAGTTAAAGAGCTATTATGATTGGATGTCACTAAATAAAAGGTTAATAAAAATACCGAGACTAATGATACAGTGCTAATGAAAGAAACCATCCAATTTTTGATTGGCTTTGCTGTTGCATCCGTAATTGCCTGGATAGATGTGTTTTGTTCTGTATCTGTTTGCTTTAATCTCCGCATTTGTTCAAAAATCTTTTCTTCATTCATTTTGCACACCTCCCATTTCTTTCCGCAAAGCCTGCATCGCTCGTTTTAATGTATTTTTGACTTTTTCCTCACTCCAACTAAGTATTTCCGCCGTTTCTTTTGTAGAAAGTTCCTCAATCTTTCTCCATATGATGACTTCCCGATAGGAAGGTTTCAATTTTCCTAAAGCAATATATAATTCGCGAACTTCCTCCATTTCAAAAAATGGGTGTTCACCCACTCTTTCATGGATTGATATAAAAGGAATAAATTCAATAAGCCGTTTTCTACGCAAGTAGTCAAACGCAATATTTCGCGCTGTTTTACGAAGCCAAGCTTGAATTTCGACTGGTGTTCTATGTATATCTCCCATCCTGACAAAGCGAATAAAAACTTCCTGCGTTAAATCTTCCGCTACTTGTTTATGCTGCACTAAATAGGACATATATCTGAAAATGGACGGGCTAAACTGCTTATATATATTCGCTACCTCATATTCATTCAACAACTGCACCTCCTTATTACTTAATACGAATGAAAGGCTAAAAGGGGTCAAAATTGGGTTGAAATATTAGTTAATTATTAATTAGATCAAAACAGACATATTAAAAGTGTTGCTGTTATCAATAGATGATATAAATCATCGAGGGTGATGAATAATATCATCATGAAAAATCTATATATGGTGCTAACTTTATGAAAATAAAAGAAAAAACGATGAATATTTTCATCGTTTTTTCTTTTTTAATTTGACGAATGCTTATTCTTAGCCATTTGCATTATGGCATGAATCTTGCAGTAAAAAGTAATAAAAAGAAGGAGTGATACAAATGAAAGATAAAGTAATTATTACAGCAGCATTGACAGGTGCATTTCCTGCGAAGGATAAAAACCCTAACATTCCTTTGACACCTAGAGAAATCGCAGATGATGTTATTAACGTTTGGAAAGCAGGAGCTGCCATCGCGCATCTGCATATGATTGACGACGAAGGTAAGGGCACGATGAATAAAGAAAGGTTTAAAGAAACGGTAGAGCTTGTTCGTGAAAGAGAATGTGATATTATCTTAAATTTAACAACTTCAGGTGATTTAAATGCAACAGATGAAACGCGTATGGCACATTTAATCGAACTTAAACCTGAAATGGCATCATTTGACGCGGGTAGTATGAACTGGATGCACAAAACAATTTTCTTAAATACTCCAACCTTTTTAGAAAAGCTTGGTCAAGTAATGCTCGATAACAACGTGAAACCAGAAATTGAAGTCTTTGATGCTGGTATGCTATACAATACCCTATATTATGTAAAAAAAGGACTGGTTGCAGAACCAACACATTATCAATTTGTTCTTGGGGCTCCAGGTGGTACAGCAGCTACGGTTGAAAACCTCGTCTATTTAAAAAGTTTACTTCCTGAAAATTGTACATGGTCCGCATTTGGAATTGGGCAAGGTCATTTACCAATTCTATACGCAACATTGGCACTGGGAGGACATATACGAGTAGGTTTGGAAGATAACATTTATTATGCTAAGGGACAAATAGCGAAATCAAATGCGGAATTTGTGGAAAGAGCTGTTCGTATCATTCGTGAACTAAATAAAGAAGTTGCCACTCCCGAAGAAGCACGACAAATTTTAGGATTGAGATAGGGGTAGGTGCGATAAATGATCAAGACTATTGGTGTAATAGGTGCTGGCACAATGGGCCATGGTATTGCAACGAGCTTCGCGATTAACGGATATGAAATCCATTTATACGATGTAGATGAAAAGCGATTAAACAGCGTAGAAGGAGATATAGAACAAGAGCTTCGTATTTTATGTGATGAAAAAGTGATTGAAGAATCTACTGTTATGAAGGCGCTACAAAATATTAGCTACTTTAATGACTTACGTGAAGCCGTTTCACAATGCGATTATGTGATTGAAGCAGCGCCTGAAATGATAGAGCTAAAACAAAACCTTTTTAAACAATTAGATGCCTTTTGTCCCGAGCATACAATTTTAGCGAGTAATACATCTAGCCTAGACTTGGAAAGTATGATGGCGTACGTGAGCAAAAAGCGTAAAGAACGTATGATGATAAATCATTGGTATAATCCGGCTCATATTATGCCGATTGTAGAGCTATCCTTTTTTGGTAATATGCCATTACATATTTATGAAGAAGTCGACAAGCTTTATCAATCGATTAACAAGCAACGCGTTAAAGTATTAAAGGATGTACCAGGCCTGGTAGCGAACCGAATTCAACAAGGTATCGCACGGGAAGTATTTTCGATTATTGAACAAGGTATTGCTTCTTACGAGGATGTGGATCGTGCATTGAAATTTGGTCCAGCTTTCCGTTATGCTACTGCTGGTCAGCTGGAAATTGCTGATATGGGCGGGCTCGATATTTGGTGTACAGTTGGGGATAATTTGTTGAAGGTCATGGATAATAGCCAACAAGCAAATGAGCTATTAAGAAGTAAAGTATCTGCTGGTGAGTTAGGCGTTAAAACGGGAAAAGGATTTTTTGATTACGATGAAAAGCAAAGTGTGGACATAAAGAAACAATTTAATAGGAGGCTTATTCACCAGTTAAAAGCGTCCAGATATTATATGGAACAATAGATGTTTGGAGAGAAAGTATTCGATATATTTTAAGTATATTTTGGACACCATGCTTGGTTTCTTCGTTCTATCATTATTGTTATATAAAAGGAGAGCTAATAAATGACAATGGAAGTAGTGATTGTGAGTGCAGTACGTACAGCTATCGGTTCATTTCAAGGATCGCTAAAGGATGTGCCAGCAACAAAACTTGGAGCTATCGTTATTAAAGAGGCGCTACATCGAGCCGGTGTAAAGGGAGAACAAGTGGATGAAGTCATTATGGGAAACGTGCTGCAAGCAGGGCTAGGGCAAAATCCAGCTCGTCAGGCTTCGATGCAAGCCGGATTACCGCAAGAAGTATCAGCGATGACGATTAATAAAGTATGCGGATCTGGTTTGAAATCTGTACACTTGGCGGCACAAGCCATTGTCGCTGGAGATGCAGAAATTATTGTTGCAGGTGGATTTGAAAATATGAGCCAGTCACCATATTTATTGAAAAATGCACGTGATGGTTACCGCATAGGCGATCAAAAAGTAGTAGATAGTATGATTCTGGACGGGTTATGGTGTGCATTTAATGATTATCATATGGGGTTAACGGCAGAAAATTTATGTGATCGGTATGGCATCACACGTGAGGAACAAGATGAATTTGCAGCGCGTTCCCAAGCAAGTGCTGTGGCCGCTATAGAAACGAATCGTTTTGCCCATGAGATTGTGGCTGTAGAAATCCCACAACGTAAAGGGGAGCCAATTATATTTAATCGAGATGAATTTCCACGAGCAAGTTCTACAGAGGAGAAATTAGCAAGCCTACGTCCAGCATTTAAAAAGGACGGCTCCGTAACAGCGGGTAATGCATCCGGTATTAATGATGGAGCTGCGGCAGTCGTTGTAATGTCAAAGCGCAAGGCAGAGGAGTTAGGGATTAAGCCATTAGCAACGATTGTTGCGAATGCAAGTGCAGGAGTGGATCCTTCTATAATGGGAATTGGCCCTGTAAAAGCTGTTAACAAAGCATTAGAAAAAGCGAATAAAAGCCTTGCAGATATCGATTTAGTAGAAGCGAATGAAGCATTTGCTGCACAGTCACTCGCTGTAGATCGAGAGCTTGGCTTTGATGCGGAAAAATTAAATGTGAATGGCGGTGCGATTGCACTAGGGCATCCCATTGGTGCAAGTGGAGTACGTATATTAGTGGCGTTATTGCATGAGATGGAGAAGCGTGACGCTAAAACTGGACTAGCCACTTTATGTATAGGCGGTGGTCAAGGAGTCGCCACTATTGTACAACGTGGATGATATTTAGAAGTCTCTAAAAAAGTCCGTATATTTATTATTAAGTAAAAACGAGATATTTATAATCTTTACAAAGAAAAGGGTGTCCCATTTGTTATTGGGACGCCCTTTCTGTTTGTCATTATACAATGAAAGATAGTATTACAGCTGTACCAAACGCTACAAGTGCTTTCATAATTGTAATTGCGAAAATATCTCCATATGATTGGCGATGAGTAAGACCACAAATGGCAAGGATAGTGATTGTTGCACCACTATGTGGCAGTGAATCTAAACCGCCTGCTGACATGGAGGCAACCCTATGAAGAAATTCCGGATCAATCCCCATAGAATTCGCTAAGTCCAGATAATGTTGCCCCATTACTTCAAGAGCAATAGACATCCCACCTGATGCTGATCCGACTACACCAGCTAGTACGTTAACGGCAATAGACTCCGATATTAATGGATGGGAAGAGACTCCCGTAATTGCATTTCTGATGACTTCAAAACCCGGTAGTGTTTTTACAACATTTCCAAAACCTACTTCTGATGCTACATTGAACACGGCTAGCAAGGAACCGCTTGCAGCCAAAGTGAGTCCAGAAGAGAGTTTAGAAGGTGTAAATGATTTGATATTGATAAAGAGCGCAGCGATAATCCCTACTACAAGTGCGACAATAAGTGCCCATGTAGAACTTAGGCTACTCAAGTTTTGGATATTGAAAGTACTTTCCAATAATTCAGGTGAATACCAGTGACTAACTGCGAAACTTGTTTTAGTAAATACAAAGTTAAGAACAACAACTGCTACTAAAGGAATAATTGCTACCCAAAAGTTTATTACTTTTTCATTTGGATCAATGACTGGTTCGTTTGTATGTCCTTCTCCGTAACCTTCTCCAGCTAGATTTGCTTTCTTCACTCTTTTTGCTAACCAGAGGTAACCTAGGAAGAAGATAACTAACCCTGCTACAATTCCTGTGATTGGAGCCGCATATGCATCAGTCCCAAAATAGTTTGTCGGGATAATATTTTGGATTTGAGGTGTACCTGGAAAAGCATCCATTGTGTATGTACACCCACCTAAAACAATTACTGCAGGGATGAATCTCTTTGGAATACCTGCCTCTCGAAAAACTGCTGCAGCAAATGGATATACCGCGAAAACTACAACGAATAAAGAAACACCGCCATAAGTTAAAATAGAACAAGCGATTATTGTCGCTAATAGTGCTCTTTTAATCCCAAAGATGTTCATAATTTGTTTCGCGATTGCAGTCGTAGCTCCATTTAGTTCCATTAACTTTCCGAACACTGCACCTAAAATAAAAATAGGGAACCATGTTTTAATATAGTTTGCCAAATTCGGCATATATACTTCTGTATAGCTTGGTAATAAAGCCATACCAGAAAGAGCGACTGCTAATAATGTGACGATAGGAGCGATGACGATAACTGGAAAACCCCGATAGGCTAAGAATATAAGTAACCCTAATGAGATGAGAATAGCAATAACTTCGATAAACATTGGTTACACCGTCCTTTTTCATATATCATTTTGGAATAGGCGCACTAATGTCCGCCCATCCCTACATTTTATTTTTCAATTGAATGTTTTTTGCTCATCGCTCACTAGGTTAAATTCCTTCATATTTTCAGCAAAGATAGGCAGTTCTTTCGTTTCTTCTGATTTTTTTACAAGGGCACAGACTAAATCATTATAAGGAGTGGGAATATTTTTCTCTCTTCCTTTTTTCGATACATGCCCATTAATAAAATCGATTTCTGTTTTAAGACCTTTCTCTAAATCTTGTAACATACTAGCTTTAAGATTTGCATGAGGTCCCCAAACTTCTTCGTAAAATGCCATTTTCTCAGGGATGTCTTCTTGCTTTTCCAACTCTAAAAATTCAAAGTCTTTCCCTTGCATTTCTACTAGTTGAACATTATTCGCTCGTGCAACTTTAATCGTTTCGTCGGCGATGTTTGCTAAGCTTTTCATGGCGTCCTGATTATTTAATACCTCTCCGAATGTGCACCCTAATGCAGCGGACATTCCACTAAAGGTGGCATTCATTAACAGCTTAGACCATTTCATCCCATTAATATTAGTAATGATTTCGCAATAACCAACCGTTTCCAAAATGTCTTTGATTGTAATTAATCGTTCGGTGATTTCTCCTGTAAGTTCCCCAATATCAAAAGCATATTTTTTCACTACTTCTAGTTTCGTTGTAAGTTCGGATACCCCGGGTCCTTTCCAAGTAGCCCCGAAGCCTACGACACCGCCAATCGTTCTTTCCTTCCCAACAATAGCGGCAACATTTTCTTCTGGTATACCGTTTTGCAACGTACACACCACACTATCCTCATTTAAAAAAGGAAGAATGTTTTCCAGTGAGTCTTTTGTGTAAACTTGCTTCGTTAGTAGAAATATCAAATCATATTTTTCGCTTAAGTGGTCCGGATGTTTTGCTTTTACAGGGATGATTTCTTCTAAAAAGCCTGTTATCTTTGCTCCATTTTGATTTAGTTCATCTACATTTCGTTGATTGATATCTATCAAATCAACATCATATCCTCCTTTCGTGATTAGTGCCCCGATAATTGTCCCAAGTGAACCTACTCCCAATACGCCTATCTTCATGAAAGTCACCCCTTAATTAATTTTTTGGATAGTTGTAAAATTTTTCTTGCTTCATCTGGTGTAGCAACTTCTCTTCCTAAAATACCAGCTAACTCTACTATTCTTTTTACAAATTGAGCATTTGTAGTAGCTAACTCACCTTTACGGTAGTACACACTATCTTCCATTCCAACTCGAACATGACCGCCTAAAAGGATGCTCATCGTATTAATCGTTAGTTGCTCCTTACTAGCCCCTATAGCTGACCAAGTGGAACCTTTAGGAATGCTATCCACTAAAAACATGAGATTTTTAGGGGTCGCTGGCATTCCCCCATGAATCCCTAATACAAATTGAAAATGGAATGGTTCTTCCAATAATCCCTTTTTTGCGATTCTTAAAGTATTATCTATCATTCCAACATCAAAAATCTCAATTTCCGGTTTAATTTGACGTTCTTTTGTAACCGCTGCCAACTCTTCTAAAAAGGAAGGAGTATTATGGAAAACCTCTTGACCGAAGTTCATTGTGCCTGCATCAAATGTCGCCATTTCTGAATTTAACTCGCAAACTTTTAATCTTGCTTCTTCATCGTTCACTAATCCTCCGGCAGTTGTGAGGTTTAAAATAATGTCACATTTATCTTGGACTCGATCAATTACTTCTTTATACGTGTCTAGATCAAGCGTATTGTCTCCTTTATGATCTCTAACGTGAATATGCGCAATGGCTGCCCCTTCTTTCCATGATTCATAAACGGAATCGGCAATATCCTTTGGTGATAATGGCACATATGGTGTATGTTCCCGAGTAGTTTGTGATCCAGTTGGTGCTACTGTAATGATTAATTTTTCCATCCCTTTTTACCCCCGTTTTCTCTATAATTGCTTACGCACTTTTATAATGCAATTTGTGTGCCAACTATAAAAAAGCAGAATGATAAAGGCTTATTTTCCTTCTGTAAAATAAAGTGATGAAATAATTCATCGATATATAATAAAAAACATAATTATCTGTCAATTATTGATGTTAGTAGGCGATTAAAAAAGGAATCAGTTCTGATTCCTTTTTTAATCACTTATATGAATTCCTAATTTTTTTGCCTTTTTTACTACGGATGATTGACTAATTTTTAATACTGCAGCTGCTTTTCTCGTACTGCCATAGTCTTTTAATGCCTTTTCTATTATTTTCCTTTCTACATTTTCTACAATTTCTTTCAGGCTTAGTTCACCAGTTGATGTTTCTGTGCTCTCTGGCTCCATATTTAATATTTTTCTGGCTAATTCCGTATTAATTTTTTTATATTTATCAGAGGTAATAACTAATCGCTCCACCACGTTTTGTAATTCTCTTATGTTTCCTGGCCATGTATACGTTTTGAATACCTCAGTGACTTCACGATCGAATACTACTTGTTTTCCATATTTCGTGTTGTAAATGTCTAAATAATGCTGCGTTAATAATTCAATATCTGAAAAACGATTTCGAAGGGGAGGTATATGTATAGGAAATACATTTAATCTGTAATATAAGTCTTCTCTGAATTTCCCGGTTTTCACTAGTTCATATAAATCACAATTAGTAGCAGCGAGGATTCGAACATCGAGTTTAATTGGTTTTGTTCCGCCAACGCGGGTGACCTCTTTTTCTTGGATAATTCTTAGCAGTTTTGATTGTAATTCAAGGGGCATTTCTCCAACTTCATCTAACAGCAATGTACCTTTATTGGCTAATTCGAACATACCGATTTTCCCTTTATTAGATGCTCCAGTGAAGGAGCCAGCTTCGTATCCAAACAACTCTGCTTCTAGTAGATTTGCGGGAATTGCAGCACAATTCACTTTTATAAAAGGTTTGTCATGTCTGTCACTATTTTTATAAATTTCATTTCCTATCACTTCTTTGCCTACTCCAGTTTCTCCGGTTATAAGAACAGTTACATCCAAATTGGCTACTTGATGAATCATTTGCATAATAGGCTGGATCTCATCGCTTTTTCCTATTAACTTATTCGTAACTTGTAAATTCCTTAGATGTTCAATTTCATTTTGGGAGGCAACGAGTTTCTTTTGCATATCCAATAGATCTGACATGTCTCGGTTAATAACGACGACTTTCTTTATATTGCCTTCTTGATCTAAAATAGGGGATCCGGAGAGTAATACTTTTACCCCTGTACGAATTTCTGCCATTGCATTAATCGGTTTTTTTGTTTTAATAATGTCCGGTGTGATTGCATTTTTGTACAGACCTTCCTTCATAAGATCAATTACATACTTACCTAGGACGAGGTCGGGGGACAAACCAGTTATTCTGCTATAAGACTTGTTCACATATAAAGTTTTTCCTTTTTCATCAGCGATATAAATCCCATCGTATAATTCATCACAAATTTTTTTATAATCGACAGATTCCACATACTCTTCCAATTGTACATAATCTCCTTTTAAACCCGATTCCACTTCGTTCTAATCTAGAATCAAGTAGTCAATTTTAAATACTCATCTCATACTTTTCTATATTTTCAGTATATATAATAGACATTTAGTTTACCATGCTACTATTCAATTAAGCCTAAATGAATGGGAATAGCAAAAAACCTCCTGATTATTTAGCAATCAGGAGGTTTTTAGAAACTAGCGCCTATTCGTGTTATTTTGTTCTGACAAACAATACTTTCAAATAATTCCCCTCTTTAAATAGTGGAGAAGTTTTAAAATCACTAGGAAGTGAAAACTCTTCTTCAATTGTGTACTTACGATTACTATCTTTGAATGCCTTTTCGACAAAAGTTTTGAACTTTTTCATACCAAACGTAGCGTTGTTGGTAGAGGCTATGATGACACCATTTTTTTCTGTAATAGCGATCGTATCTTTCAATAAGTTCGTGTAATCCTTAGATGAGCTAAAGGTGTATTTTTTAGAACGTGCAAAGCTTGGTGGGTCGAGAATTACTACATCAAAAGCTAATTCTTTTCGTTTAGCATATTTAAAGTAATCGAATACGTCCATTACAATAATGTCTTGTTTCTCCGCGTCGATTCCGTTCACTTCAAACTGCTCGGTAGTTTTACTTAAGCTACGTTTTGCAAGGTCCACACTTGTCGTTTTCGTTGCACCACCTGCAGCTGCGAAAACAGAAAAAGCACCCGTATAAGAAAACGTATTAAGCACTGTTTTTCCTTTAGAATAAGCATCTCGAATCTTTTTTCGAACGTCACGTTGGTCCAAAAATACACCAACCATAGCTCCATCGTTTAAGTAGATAGCAAAGTTTTGTCCACTTTCTTTCACGATTAGTGGAAACTCTCCACGTTCCCCTTTGACAAAATCATCATCTTCCAAATACTGACCTTTTGTATCGAAGCGTTTTTTCTCATAAATCCCTTTATAGGTCACAGAAGCTTCCAGACCAGCTAATATCATTTCTTTAAATGAATAAATTCCTTCACTATACCAGCTGATTAAGTAAAAACCATCGAAATAATCAATCGTTAAGCCGCCAATTCCATCGCCTTCTCCGTTAAATACACGAAAAGCAGTCGTATCGCTACTATCGAAATAATCCGCGCGATGTTGAATTGCAGTTGCAATTTTCTTTTGGAAAAAGGAAGTGTCGATTGGTTCGCTTTCATTTTTCGTTAGAAGCCAGCCTATTCCTTTATTTTGCTTACCGACATAGCCTTTACCGACAAACTTGCCCGCAGGGTTGCGCAGTTTTAAAATTGCACCTTCTTGTAAAGAGTCTATTTCGTCGAACCCGTCTTTTAGTAAAATAGGAACTCCTTTTTGTAAGTCTTGTGCTAGTGCATCTTTTACTTTTATGTCTATTTCTTTATGCATGATTGTCATCCTCGAAGTTTGTTTTTCTTTTATTATCACATATGAAAGTACTTAAATAAAAGAAATGCGTTAAATTGGGTAATATAATTTATTATATTTAACCATATAGTTGAATATCTAACGGGAATCAATTATATTTAACTTCATGGTTAATCAAAATGAAGACAATCTAAATGAAGTTTTCCAAGCTTTAGCGAACGACACGAGAAGAGATATGATTCGTATGATGGCAACGGAAGAAAGGACGGTCTCAGAACTTGCGGAACCGTTTGACATGTCCTTAGCTGCAATTTCAAAGCATATAAAAGTTTTGGAAAGAGCAAATTTAGTCGAGCGGATAATAAACGGAAGAACGCATATATGCCGCTTAAAGACGGAGTCACTATCTCAAGCAACAGAATGGCTTCATTTTTACGAGAAGTTTTGGAACAAGCGCTTTGATCTCCTTGAAAGTGAGCTAATGAAGGCAAAAAGGAAAGAACATTAAACGATAAAAGGAGCAAGAACATGAACAATTTATCAACAACCACTTTAACAATGACAAGAACATTTGACGTAGCCCCAGAGCGAGTTTTTGATGCATGGCTGAACCCTGAGATGATGAGAAAATGGTTTTTTACATTGGAGGGGACAAACAAGGTTGCACAAAATAATCCTCAAGTAGGGGGAACTTGGGAAATCGTCGATCATCGAGGTGGTCAAGATTACCGAGCAATTGGAGAATATCTTGAAATAGATCCTCCTCAAAAATTGGTATTTACTTTTAAAATGCCTCAATTTAGTGAATTAGAAGATATAATTACGGTAGAGCTAAAAGAACTTCCCCAAGGCTGCGAAATGACATTTTCACAAAAGATTCATGTTGCACATGAAGAAAATTGGACAGAATCTGATATTGAGAAAGCGCTAGGAGAATATCATGATGGATCGGAACATGGTTGGAATTTAATGTTCATGGGATTGAAAGAATTACTTGAAACAGGAAAAATTAGTTATACAGGTCAATAATATAGTTTAATAATAGCCGCATTTTCTGACTGGAAAATGCGGCTATTTGTTATGCTCTAGGAAATTGTAAAATCTATGGTGTATGAATACGTATCTCCAAATCACACAAAGAATGTAACTTACTTCTATTTAAACGTGATATAGAGATAATGCGCTGCAGCAAAAATCAATAAAAATTGCATACTTATGTAGAGACGATATTAACAATAAGTGGTTGAACAAGACAATATACATCTTGAAGGCAACAAAATACCTCTCGAACACGACAAACCTGTCTAGCAGATGCCGGACAGGCGAGTTTGAAGGGCTTTCAGGGTTGGTGTTACCATTATATGTAAAAGTGGTAGCTGTTTAACTCCGAGTAAACTTGCTATTGTAAGAATTAATCGCTTTCGTGGGAGATTTAGTTGCTCTCATACTTGATTTAGTCGCTCTCAGACTAAAACTAGTTGCTTTCAATGACCAGTTAGTTGCTCTAAGCCATTTACTGCATGCTCTACATGAAAAGATGATTGTTTTAAGCCAGATGATACTGAAAAAGTAAGCAAGTTCTACTGATTTTCACAGCAGCCGGCGACTCCTGTGGGAAAAGCATGAGCCGCAGACCCCACAGGAGCGCTAGCGACGAGGAGGCTAAGGCCATGCCCACGGAAAGCGTCCGGTTGCTGCGAAAATCTCAGCGGATACTCCCTTGCCACACATTATCCCCATATTGTATAAAATATCAAAGAGAATATAGTGAAGAAGACTAGATGGATATACTCTCACTCGCTCCTTAAAGAACTGTTTATGGTACAATATACTATACATATGTACGAGGAAGGAAGTTCGTTGTGAAAAAGTCGAAAGTTGTCATTCCGATTATGGTCGTGGTAGCAATACTCGCTACATGGATACTGAAGGACCATACGGATGTACCGATTCTCCATAAGGTCCTTATTACAATAGGTGCTTGTATAATGTCGGGAGGACTTGGCTACATATTACTAAAACCTGACGTTCAAAAAGTTGACCCAAAACCAAATCTGCAACAAACAAACAAAAAGGGAAGCAGAAAGTAATCTGTTTTCCTTTTTTCTTAAATAGATAGGAGGTACAAGAATGCTCGAAAATGCTCGTCAATTATTACAAAATTATTTTGGATACGATTCCTTTCGAGAAGGACAAGAAACAATTATTAAATACGTATTAAACAGTCATTCAAGTCTTTGTGTTATGCCTACAGGAGGCGGAAAGTCACTTTGTTATCAAATCCCCTCTCTACTGTTAGATGGAACTACTATTGTTATTTCCCCGCTTATTTCCCTTATGAAAGATCAAGTAGATACTTTAGTGCAAGCAGGCATTTCTGCAACTTTCATCAACAGTACATTAACTGCAGAAGAAGTAAGAGAAACGATGGAAGAAGTGCAAAATGGACAGTATCGTTTACTATATATAGCACCTGAACGATTAGAATCTCAAAGCTTTTTAAACCAATTAAAACGTGTCAAAGTACCATTAATCGCAGTCGATGAAGCGCATTGTATTTCTCAATGGGGGCATGATTTCAGACCAAGCTACCGTGCAATCCATAGACTTAAGGACGTATTTGAAGTAGAACCGGTCGTACTTGCATTAACAGCGACGGCAACTCCAGAAGTTCGTGCAGATATATGTAGATTGCTTCAAATTAATGAAGATAGCACAGTGATTACAGGATTTGCACGTACCAATTTAACTTTTTCTGTCGTACTTGGACAAGATAAAACTAAATTCCTGAAAGATTTTATTAAAAAGAATGCGCAAGAAGTAGGGATTATTTACGCGGCAACAAGAAAAACGGTGGATCAGCTATATGAATTGCTAAATAAAGCCGGAGTGCGCACCGCAAAGTACCATGCAGGGCTACCTGAAGCATTTCGCAATAAAGAGCAGGAGCGTTTTCTAACGGATGAAGCACAAGTGATGGTAGCAACAAATGCGTTTGGAATGGGTATTGATAAATCGAATGTTAGATACGTCATTCATTATCAACTTCCGAAAAATATGGAGAGTTATTATCAAGAAGCCGGAAGAGCTGGACGAGATGGTCTACCTAGTGAATGTGTTGTGTTATATGCATCCCAAGACGTACAAACCCAACGTTTTTTAATCGACCAAGCATTGGATCGAGACCGAATTCCAGGGGAGTTAGAGAAGCTACAAGGGATGGTCGATTATTGTCATACGGAAAATTGTTTACAGCAGTTTATCGTGACTTATTTTGGAGAACCAGACGCGAAAGCTTGCGGACGCTGTGCAAACTGTACAGATTCAAGGGAAGTACAAGATGTTACAAAAGAAGTACAAATGGTATTATCCTGTGTTGTTCGTATGGGGCAGAAGTTTGGAAAAACGATTACAGCACAAGTACTGACAGGTTCACAAAACAAAAAAGTGATAGATTTCGGCTTTACGAAGTTATCTACTTATGGAATATTAAAAGACCAGTCTTTAAAAGAAGTATCGGGATTAATGGAGTTTATGATTTCAGAAGGGATTCTATTAGTAAATCACGGTAGTTTGCCGACGATATATGTATCGGATAAAGGAAAAGATGTATTACTTGGAAAAAGACAAGTAATGCGTAAAGGAGTAGCGGTAACAAAACAAATTGCGAAAAGCGATCCATTATTTGAAAGTTTAAGAGTACTTCGGAAAAAAATTGCGGACGAAGCAGGTGTACCACCGTTTGTTATTTTTTCTGATAAAACACTGCAAGATATGTGTGTAAAGCGTCCGCAAACCGAAGAACAATTTTTAGAAGTGCACGGCGTAGGTGCAAATAAACGAGATAAGTACGGAAAAGCCTTCCTTGAAGAAATTAACCGTTATACCACTGTATAGTTTTTATGTGACACTACTGTTAAATTGGAAGGAACATTGATCTTTTTCGCATCTTCCGTCGATATTTCGACAATAACAGAGTGTTCTAAAATTTTGAAAATAGTACCTTGTACTTCACAATCATTACGAGTAAAAGAGATCTTCTCATCAATTTTCCGTGCTGCTACGAAGTCTGAAACTTCTTTTGGTTGTCGTTGGAAACTCATGTATCTGCCTCTATTCTAGTTTTTTTACGCAAATAGCGATACTTCTATTATAACATAAATAAACTATTAAAATGCTTGATAGGGATTATTAGATGTAATTGGTAGTAAGCTTTGGAAAAAATCAGTGGACAGCAAGGTGCAATTTTTACTTTCAGAAATTATTGGATATGATAATGTTAAGAAATTGATTGTAGGGAGGAATCTACATGAATTTAATCGAAACGCCGTACTTATTAGAAGAAAAAGAGAAGCATGTGTCGAAAGTGGTTCAAATGGACAACCATCAAGTGATGAATATTCAATTGCGAACAGGAGAAGAAATAAAAGAGCATGATGCAAAAGAATATGTTTTAATTGTTGTAAGAAAAGGCAAAGTATTGTTTACAGTAGAAGGCGTGGAACAACTAGTAACGACAGAACATATCCTTCACATGAATCCACTAGAAAAACATGCATTAAAAGCAGTAGAAGATGCGGATATAATCGTTATTAAAATTGGAAATTAAGAGGAGACTATGCATAGTGCATTTTAACGAACTAACATTAGACGAAAAGATTTTACAAGCAATCGAACAATTAGGTTATACAGAACCAACAGAAGTGCAACAGAAGGTCATTCCAGTTGCTCTAAAAAAACAAGACATTTTAGTGAAATCAAAAACAGGTAGCGGAAAAACAGCAGCTTTTGCAACACCACTATGTGAACTAGTCGAGTGGGAAGAAAACAAACCACAAGCATTAGTATTAACACCAACAAGAGAATTAGCTGTTCAAGTACAAGAAGACATTACGAATATCGGTCGTTATAAGCGTATAAAAGGATTTGCCCTATACGGCAAATCACCATTTGCAAAACAGAAGCTAGCATTAAAACAAAAAACACATATCGTTGTTGGAACTCCAGGTCGTGTGCTAGATCATATCGAAAAAGGGACACTAGATGTATCCAAAATTGAATATCTAGTTATTGATGAAGCCGATGAAATGCTGAATATGGGCTTTTTAGAGCAAGTTACATCAATCATTAAATTACTTCCCACAAAACGCACAACAATGTTGTTTTCAGCTACTTTATCTGATGAGATCAAAAAGTTGAGTAGTAAGTATATGAAGCAACCCGTTTCGATTGAAATCGATGTTGCCGAAGAAAATGCTCCGGATATTGAGCATGTGAAGTATGTAGTGCAGGAAGAACTTAAGCTTTCATTCCTCGAAAAACTAACGATTATTGAAAACCCTGACAGTTGTATCATCTTTTGTCGTACAAAAGAACGTGTGGAACAACTTGTAGATATATTAGATGAAAAAGGATATACGGCAGATAAAATTCATGGCGGCATGATGCAAGAAGACCGCTTTGAAGTAATGGATGATTTTCGGAGAGGTGATTTCCGCTATTTAATCGCTACGGACGTTGCGGCTCGAGGAATTGATATTGAAGACATCACGCATGTTGTTCATTATGATGTGCCACTTGAACAAGAAAGCTATGTGCATAGGACAGGTCGTACAGGTCGTGCTGGTCGTAGCGGGAAATCGATTATGCTTGCAACACCATATGAAGATAAATTTGTAAAAGAAATCGAAAGCTTTATTGGTTTCGAAATTCCAACTGGTCCCGAATTATCTGTTGAAGCAGTAGCGAAAAATCGATCTGCCTTTGATTTGAAAATGCAAGAACAGCCAGAAATAAAAAAATCAAAAAGCGAACAATTAAACGCCAATATCACCAAACTATATTTCAATGGTGGTAAGAAGAAAAAGCTCCGTGCAGTAGATTTCGTTGGTACCATTGCCAAAATAAATGGCGTGTCTGCAGATGACATCGGAATCATCACGATTCAAGACAATGTAACTTATGTAGAAATTCTAAATGGCAAAGGTCCACTTGTATTAAAAACGATGCGAAACACAACGGTTAAAGGTAAGCAACTAAAGGTGCATATCGCACATAAATAGTAGCGGGTGCCACATAACTAGTGGCGAACACCACATAACAATTAGTGACCACCACATAAACGAGCTTGGGGCTATTTAAACCCCAAGCTCGTTTTCAATAAATGCTCGATAAGATGGCAATATACCATCTGGTAAATTATTTGGTTGAAAAAATTGAAGACTGCGTGATTCAATCCCGTCGGGAGAAAGTTTTCCTTTGTATTCTTTCGTTTTGTAAACCGTCGTTACAGAATAAAACTTATCTCCATTAGGTTTTTCCATGAAATATTCTGGGCCGGAATACACATGACATAATTTTAATTCTCCAATATGTAATCCCGTCTCCTCTAAAACTTCGCGACGAGCAGTATCTTCTAAGCTTTCTCCAAGCTCCATCAATCCACCAGGTAAACCGTAAACTCCAAGTTCCCTTTCTTGCAATAGCACTTCCTCATTGCTATTCAAAATGAGTACAACGGAGCCTGGAAGTATTAGCGGACGATGGCCGACATATTTTCGAAGTTCCTTATAATATTCCATTCGCTGTATCCTTTCTAAGATAAGATTTTAATATTAGTTTAAAGCAAAAAATGGTAAGATACATAATAATGTGAAACTTCTAAGATAGGGAATCGTATAACCTATGAGTGAGTAAAAAGTAAGGATGTGAACGTCGGTGACAAATAAGCGCTGGTTTCAAATAGGCGTAGCAATACTATTGACATTATTAATTATTTTTATGTTTATGAAAGTAAAAAGTATTTTTTCACCATTAGTAATTATCGGGCAAACGATCTTTATGCCGTTATTGATAGGAGGCGTTTTGTTTTATTTAACAAGACCGCTTTTAAAATGGTTAGAGTCGGTAAAGTTCCCAAGATGGGCTAGTATACTGTCTGTATTTGTTGTAATTGGAATAGTTGGATGGGGTTTTTATGGATTAGTCGGCCCACCTTTAACAAAACAAGTAAATACGCTTGTAGAAAATACACCAGAAATTGTATCGGAAGTTCAGCAATTTTCGAAGTATTTCACTGAAGACCAAGAGCGTTTTCCTGAATTTCTACAAAAGACCATAACAGAAGTGTCGGGTAAGGTTGATACAATTGCCGTTGGTGCTGGAACTTTATTGATCAAGTTTATCCAAAACGTATTCCAAGGAGTTTTCTTATTCGTCCTTGTGCCATTTTTCCTTGTGTATATGTTGAAGGATCATGAAAAATTTGCTCCTTTTGTAGCGAGTTTTTTTAAAGGAGATAAGAAAACTTGGATGCGCAAAACATTAGCTGATATTGATGATGTATTACGTTCCTATATTCAAGGTCAACTATTTGTCAGCTTTTTAGTTGGTGTTATGTTATTCATCGGTTATTACGTGATAGGACTTAAATATGCTTTATTGCTAGGTGTATTTGGAATGATGATGAATGTTATTCCATTTTTAGGACCTTATATTGCGCTTGTACCAGCACTTATAATTGCATTTTTACAAGAGCCAAAGATGGCGATTTATGTAGCGATTATTATGCTCGTTTCGCAGCAAATTGAAAGTAATCTTATTACGCCGAATGTGATGGGAAAATCCTTAGATATTCATCCTTTGACTGTTATTACAATTATTTTAGCAGCGGGTAATATTGCGGGACTATGGGGAATTATTTTAGGGGTTCCGACTTATGCAGTCATAAAAGCGATATTGAAAAATATTTATGCACACCGAGGAGAAATTAAAGACGCCGCAACGGAGTCCGTATAAATGGATAATAACCTAGCGTTTAAATCTAAAAGGGATAAAACTTTTTTTAGAATGATTATAGCGGCAATTGTAGTTGTGGCATTAGTAACACTTGTGCCGGCAATATATGAATTATTTTTTACAGTAGAAGGAGATATGCTCGCTGTTATTATTACTACCATCCTATTTTTACTATGCGCTGGTTTTATTGTTTGGATTTCTTTTGATATTGAATATACCTTTACAGAAAATCACTTATTTGTACGTGGTGGACCTTTTCGCAGCAAAATCTCGTATGAAGATATAACTAAAGTAAATCCAACGTCGAATATTCTTGTTGGATACCGAGTTCTTTCTTCCAAGGATGCTTTAGAAATTCATTATAAAAAAGCGCTATTGAGAAGTGTCATTATTTCACCTGAAAAGCAAGAATTATTTTTACAGGTTTTAGTAGAAAAAGCACCACATATTCATCGGATGAAATGAGGGTTCTAGCTAATGGATAAAGACAATTTCAATAAACCGAGTAACGATTTGATTGGGGATATTTTAAGAAATTATGAAAAAACGGGTGGTATGGACAATTTAAAAGGTCAAGGAAAACCATTACCAGACGATTATTTTTCGGAAGATATATTCCAACATTTTCAAAAGATAGCAAAGGATGCAGGCTTTAAACCTCACTGGCTAAAGCTACAGCACGCGATTCGGGATGAATTAAAAGATATAGCCGAAAAATACAAAAATGGACAAAAGGATGGTTTGCATTTTCGAGTAACGAAAGTGAATGAAAAAATAATAGAGTACAACAAATCATGTCCACCACCGATGCAAAAGGGTGTAGTTCGATTGGAAACAATCGATGTATCAAGTCAAATGTGGTAAATAATTAGAGTTCTCATTTTAGTGAGAGCTCTTTTTTATATTGACGAGAAGATGCATTTTTTATATGATAATTTTAGTTAACTTATTTGTTTATAAAGTTAACTCATTGTGCAAAGGGGAAAAAATATGAGAAATGAACGGTTAAAAATGATGATTATTGCTGCGTTGTTTGCTGCAATTATAGCGGTTGCTGCACAAATAATTATTAATATTCCACCGGTTCCATTCACATTATTAACAATAGCAGTGATGTTAACGGCAACCATTTTAGGAGCAAAGTATGGGGCACTTGCTGTTGCAGTGTATGTATTGATGGGGGTTATTGGTATTCCCGTTTTTGCAGGGATGAAAGGCGGATTTGGAGTTGTGTTAGGTCCGACTGGTGGCTATATTGTCGCGATTATTCCCGCTGCATTGTTTATTGGCTGGTACTTAGAGAATTTTGGGTATACAAAAGTGCAAGCAATTATCGCAAATATGATTGCTGTATTGATCATTTTAGTTCTTGGTTCCATTTGGTTGAAAGTTGCTGCTGATCTTCCATGGAATGGAGCATTCAAAGGTGGCATGATTCCATTTATTGTGCCGGATCTAGTAAAAGCAATCGTAGCCGCGCTTATAGGAATACTCATTCGAAATCGCTTAGTTGCAGCAAAACTAATATAAAAAAACAACTTGCCTGAGAGGAGTCAGGCAAGTTTTTGATGTCTTAGGGGTATCGTTCTTCGCTTAATGAACGATTTTTTGTGTGGTGGTGGAATGCCTCATCTTGCACTTGTATGTTGAGTTCTTCCACTGGAATAGGATCTACTGTTTGCATATCTTCGTGCATGTCAAAAAGGCTTTCTTTTGTAGTGCGTACGCCATCAGGATTATCCAGAAGGCGTCCTTGTGCTTCTTTTCGGATTTTATCCTTCATTTTTCACAAGGTTTAAAAGCAGATGGCTAAGAACATGTTGTTGTTCTTTGTCTCCACTTTTCCAAAGTTGTTGAAGCAGATGTTCTTCGCGGTTACGAGGTTCTTCATGTTTTGCAAGGTAACCTGCTACTTTTTCTGTAGCCTTAGCTAGTGCTTCTTCACTTAAACCCAGCTTTTCACCAGCGGCAACTTTACTAGCTAAATAAGATTTAAAAGTTGTAAAGTTTTTTAGGATTTCTTCTTTTTCTTCCGAGTTAATACTACTTAGCTTAGCGTCTAGACGATCGTCAATATTCATTGCCATTCACATACACTCCTTTCTCTTTGAATCATTTATAGTTATGTCCAGAGAAAGAGCAATCATGCATATTCATTTTAGGAATTAAGTGGACAAAATCCACATTTTTGTAGCCCTGGTACATCCTTTGAAAAACAACAAGTCGTACGAACTGGGCTATTGATCAATTGTGCTGGACTTTTTCCTTTCAAATAGTTGGATAAAAAAGATTTTGAAGTAAATGCAGTCCAAATGGATTCATCTTGCATAGTAGACCAATCTTGTTTTGCTTGGTCTGCAATTGCTTCATTGTCAAAAAAAACGTAGTAATGCCAAAGTAAATAGCCAAAGACATTTTCCCATAGGGTGAGAGGTGAGACGCTGCATTTTGTACGCAATTGCTGAATAATAGGATAGCATTGCTGTTCCCATATAAGCTGCACATCTTCGCTACGATTTACGCTCGTTTCGCGGAAATGTTCTTCCCGTATATAAGTGCTAATTGTTTTATTTCCATACTCATTCGTTGTAAAAAATGATAATTCTTCTAGTGGTCCATCCCAAATTTCATCATACATGGTCATCATATAAAACTGCATGGAAATGAACATACCAACTCTCCGCATGAAAAAAGAAGCAGCAATAGGATCAGTTGGAGCGCCCGAGATTAACTTAATCATGGCAAGAGAACTTTCTACGTTTTTAGCATGAAAAAGAGGAGTTCCAACAGGTTCCAAATACACACTATAATTATTCAATTGTCTGATTTGATCATTCGATAAAGTAGTCATAAATGTATTATACAGAATTTCATCAAAACTGTTGACATTTTAAATGAAAATGATTATCATTACCATATAGAGACTTACTCTTAGTGAGGAAGATTCTAACCAGCGACTTTTCTCCAAAATTGTGGCTGACTTTCGCACACTTAACCCCCCTCAACGTTAAGATAGTGCATTCATGCGCATCGGTAACCAAAAAATTGGTTGCCGATTTTTTTGTCCCTGTGCAACAAGCAATTCAGAATTGTTTGTTGCACAGGGACATCTTTATTTTTGAATAATTTTACATATAAATATAAACATAGGAAAATATATGTGAAGAACTTCACTAAGACTTATGCATTGACTTTAAAATATACACCCTCTATAATTTTCAGAATATAGAGAATATCGAATGTGTCTGTTCGATTTTCATTATAAAAGGGGAGTATTTTGAAAATCTAAAAGATGGGTGAGTGAGAAGATGGATTTGAGAACACGTGCATTAAACTTGCACCGAGAAAGCAGAGGAAAGCTGGAGTTAGTAGCTAAGGTCCCAATGGGTAGTATGGAGGATTTAAGTTTAGCTTATTCTCCAGGAGTAGCAGAGCCTTGTATAGAGATAAAAAATGATCCCTCCGCTATTTATGAGTACACAGCAAAAGGTAATTTAGTCGGGGTAGTAACAGATGGTACAGCAGTTTTAGGACTCGGGGATATTGGACCGGAAGCTTCTTTACCGGTTATGGAAGGTAAAGCAATTCTTTTAAAAAGATTTGCGAACGTTGATGCCTTTCCAATTTGTTTAGATACAAAGAATGTCGATGAAATTGTTCAAATTGTAAAAGCAATCAGTCCAACGTTTGGTGCCATTAATTTAGAAGATATTTCTGCACCACGTTGCTTTGAAATAGAAGATCGTCTTCGTGCAGAGTTAAATATTCCAGTATTTCACGATGACCAGCATGGAACTGCGATTGTGGTAGGAGCTGGGCTTCAAAATGCGGTGAAGCTTGTGAATAAACAAATTCCAGCGCTAAAAGTTGTTATTAACGGTGCAGGTGCAGCAGGAATGGCTATTTTACGTATCCTTCAACAATTAGGCTATACGAATATTATTATGTGTGATTCTACAGGTATTATTTATGAAGGACGCGAGGAAGGGATGAACTCAGTTAAGGAGTCCATTGCTAGTACAACAAATCCATATGATTTAACAGGGAATTTACAGGACGCTTTGGAAGGTGCAGACGTATTTATTGGTGTTTCTGTCGCAAATCTACTAACGAAAGATATGATTGACTCGATGAATAATGACCCAATTATTTTTGCTTTGGCGAATCCAAACCCTGAAGTAGCTTATAACTTGGCGAAAGAGTGGGGAGTGAGGGTAATTGCAACTGGTCGATCTGATCATCCAAACCAAGTAAATAATGTCTTGGCATTCCCAGGCATTTTCAGAGGAGCATTGGATGTAAGAGCAACGGATATCAACGAAGAAATGAAGCTAGCAGCAGTCCATGCGATTGCATCTCTAATTGAAGAGCATGAAATTAGAGAGGACTATATTATTCCAGATGCATTTAATGAACAGGTTGTAGATGCTGTTGCGAAAGCAGTAAGTGAAGCTGCTATTCAAACAGGAGTTTCGACTTTATTCCAACCAGCGTTAAAAGAAGCATAATGAAATTTTTTAAAAAATAAGTGGAAAATATTTGATGAAAATAACAATATTCGTAATCTCTAAAAGGGAATGGAACTAATATTCCTGTGTGATTGAATCACTTATTAGTGAGCTTGCGATACTTTTATTCCAAGTTAGTTTCAAGAAGTTTAAGATAAAAATGTTCCTAGAGAGAAAGTCTCTAAGGAACATTTTTTTGTTAGCTTCTATTGTTAGAAACTATTTTCCTTTTCAAACGTAAAGTAAGTATAAGGGAAAATGGAGGGATTTGGATGGATATACGTGAGTTTTACGTTTCATTGACACCGAAAGCTGCGCTAGATGTTTTACAACAACATATTGTGCAAGGAAGTATTTCAGGCACGATTATAGACGTGTACGAACGATTAGTAGGAGAACGTCAAGTTGTCGTATGCGTACTCGAGAAGTATTATATGCGTACAAGCAATCGGGCTTCATTAACTATTACACTTGATAATTTAGAAAATAAAACAAAAGTACATGCAGCTTCATCAGGAGCCGGCTCGGGAGCTTTTTTACGCTTTGACTGGGGAGCAGGAGGCAATTTTGTAAATAGTGTAGAAAGAGCTCTGGAAGGATATATGATATAAAAAAGTACATGGTTTTGAGGAAGTTTACTCATAACCATGTACTTTTTTTTCGGCTGTATTTGAAGTTAATGCTACTGCTCTAGTATTTAAAACCTTTGTATAATAACTGTGCAAAAACATTCCTAAAATAATAATTCCAAGTCCAATTAAAGCAATCGGTGTTGGCAATGGAATATGGAGAATAATCATTTCCCCGACAATTACAAATAGTATTTCTGTCGACTGAGTTGCTTCTACAGCAGCAAGCTTTCCTTGATGGTTGCGCACGCGGTCCGTTGCCATAAAAAACAGTGTAGTAGCGATAACCCCGGAACTAACCGCTACGATCAATGATTGTATGACTTGATTCATAGAAGGAAGTCCAACTGTAAAGAGCGCAAATACTACAAGAATAATCCAAGCGGGAAGAGAAGCAATTGTCATCCCAAGCACGCGTTGAAATGTATCCAGTTTACCATCTAAATGATCCATCATTTTGCGGTTACCTAGCGGATAGGCAAATGCAGCAACTACGACAGGTAGTATACCTAGAAAAACAGCACTCATTGAAAGAGAATTTGTATTTGGAATTTGAATAAGAATAATACCTATTAAAATGACAAATGAGATTAATAGCGAAATGACTGGGATTTTTTGTTTAATTATCCGGTCCTTTATTCGCACCGAAAAAAACGGGGCAAGTAACACGCCCGCAACAATGGTAAATTGCCACATACCAGAGATTAGCCAGCCTGGTCCATATGCAGCAGCAAAAGTAAGTGGTGCATAAAACAAGACAAAGCCTACAAAACTCCATATAAGCCACGGAGCAGGAGCAGACCTCAGTTCATGAAATGTATTAGCCAACCCTTTTCGATAAGAAACGATGATCAATAGAAAGGGTAGCATAAAGAAGAAGCGGAGGGAGGAGCTCCAAAGCCAGCTTCCTCCCGATACTTCCATCGAACGATTGAGAATGAATGTTACCGCAAAAAACAAGGAGGCAAGAACCCCTAGTAATATTTCCCGCATGAATTCACCTACTTATGCTTGTTTTTCAAAAGCTTGAATGATTCCTTTAACAACTTCAGTAGACTTTTCCATCACGTCTACTGAAACATATTCATATTTACCATGATAGTTTTCGCCACCAGTAAATACGTTAGGAGTCGGCATCCCCATATAAGAAAGTTGAGAACCATCTGTACCGCCACGAACTGGAATGATAAGCGGCTCGATATTTTGTGCAACCATAACGTCTCTTGCTATATCTACAATTTCCATCACAGGCGTAATTTTTTCACCCATATTGTAGTATTGATCTTCTAGTTTAACTGAGATAGCACTTTCTCCATATTCTGCTTTGATCTTTTCAGCAGTATCTAGGAACAATTGCTTTTTCGCTTCAAATTTTTCACGATCATGATCGCGGATAATATAGCTAAGCTCTGTTTTTTCCACGTCACCATTGAAATTCATTAAGTGGATAAATCCTTCGTAGCCTTCTGTTTTTTCAGGAACAGCATCAACTGGCATATGTGATTGGAACTTCGTTGCGATTGTAATCGAGTTCACCATTTTGTCTTTTGCAGAACCAGGATGCACACTTGTACCATTTGTTACCACATGCGCACCAGCAGCGTTGAAGCTTTCGTATTGCAATTCACCAAGCGGACCACCGTCCATCGTATAAGCGAATTCCGCACCGAATTTTTCTACGTCAAATTTATGTGGTCCACGACCGATTTCTTCATCTGGGTTGAATGCTACACGAATTTTACCGTGTTTTACATCTGGGTTTTGAACGAAATATTCCATTACGGTCATAATGATTGCAATACCGGCTTTATCATCCGCACCTAGAAGTGTTGTACCATCCGTAGTAAGGAGTGTATGACCAACATAGTTTGTAAGCTCTGGGAAGTCCTTCACAGCCATCACAGTCGATGCATTTAACTCGATGTCTTTTCCATCATAGTTATCGATACGCTGTGGGTTGACATTTTTCCCTGTGTAATCGGTTGCAGTATCTACATGTGCTAAAAATCCGATTGTCGGTATATCTTTATCTGTATTAGCAGGTAATGTAGCAAACAAATAGCCGTTTTCATCTAAAGTAATTTCTTCTAAACCAATCTCCGCAAGCTCTTTTTCTAATAGATGTAGTAAATCCCATTGACCTTCAGTTGAAGGGCAAGTCGTACTTGCTGCATCCGATTGCGTGTCTATTTTTGCATAACGAGTTAAACGCTCGATTAATGTTTCTTTCATGAAATGAGATCCCCTTTCAAAGTAAAAAGCCTACTATTATTTTAACAGATTCTTTCGACTTTCGGAATTATTACTGGTGCCAGGCACCTGTAATAATTCATCCAACAAATTACAATTCCAACTAAGTTGGTCATTATTCCAACTAAACCTAAATCCCACACAAAAAGGCTACCGAAAATTCATTTTTTCGGTAGCCTTTTCATCAAAACTGTTCTTTTTCTTCCAGTGTTTCTTCTAGCGTTTTTTCCGGTGGATCATACGTCACATATGTTCCGGCAATGAAATCGTGAATTGCACGCTTATCTTCACGAATTCCTACCATACATGCACTCACAATTAAAGCAATTCCAAATGTAAATGCATATATGAGACCTCCTACAACTACACGCAAAAGCATTGTTCCGAAACCAAGTTTGGAGCCGTCTACTTTTGCAATTCGGATGCCTAACACTTTCTTCCCTACAGTATATCCATACCACAAAACTGGAACAATTAATGTATATAGCACATTTCCCAAACTTGTAATCGGAGTTTCATCCCAACTTCCGACTACCAGGTAGCTAATAACAGATAACGGAAGGCCGATAATTAAACTATCTAAAAGACTTGCACCAAACCGAGCCCAAAAACCAGCTGGATTCAATATATACACTTCCTTCTGCAATTTTTATAAAGCAGAGTCATCCACACTATTTAAATATTCTTCAATTGTGCCTACTACAGACTCTACGCAACCTTCCTCGAATGGCGAGATTAAATTTGCTTCCTCTACTAATTTAGTGAAAGATTTCGAACCTCCTAGTTGACAGAGATGTAAATAATCTTTCCATGCAGCTTCATGGTCTTCTCTTGAACGCTTCCAAAATTGGAAGGCACAAATTTGCGCTAATGTGTAATCGATATAATAAAACGGACTCGCGTAAATATGCCCTTGACGTTGCCAGAAAGCACCCGCTTCTAAATAACTATTACCATCATAATCGCGTTGTGGTAAATAAATTTCCTCAATTTTTTTCCAAGCAGCTTTTCGTTCCGCTGGAGTCATTTCGGGATTTTCATATACAGCATGTTGGAATTCATCTACTGCGACTCCATAAGGCAAGAACAGTAGACCACTGCTTAAATGAGCAAATTTATACTTATCCGTTTGCTCTTTAAAGAATAATTCCATCCAGGGCCATGTGAAAAATTCCATACTCATCGAGTGGATTTCACAAGACTCAAATGTTGGCCAAATGTATTCTGGAATACCAATATTTCGGCTAGTGTACACTTGGAAAGCGTGACCGGCTTCATGCGTTAGCACGTCGATATCACCGGAAGTTCCGTTGAAGTTGGAGAAAATGAACGGAGATTCGTAGTCATCGATAAACGTACAATATCCTCCAGATTCTTTCCCTTTTTTCGCAACTAAATCCATCAAATCACGATCAATCATAAATTGGAAAAACTCCGCTGTTTCAGGTGAAAGCTCGTCATACATCTTCTTCCCATTTTCTACAATCCACTCTGGAGAACCTTGTGGTGTAGCATTTCCTGTTAAGAAATTCAGTGATTCATCGTAATACTTCAATTGATCAACACCGATACGCTTTGCCTGGCGCTCATATAGTTTATTTGCCAAAGGAACGATATAATCACGCACTTGGTCGCGGAACTTTTTCACCATTTCAGCATTGTAGTCGATACGATTCATCCGTACGTATCCAAGTTCCACAAAGTTTTTATAACCTAATTTCGTTGCAATCTCATGGCGCACTTTCACAAGCTGATCGTAAATATCATCAAACTTTTCTTCATGTTCTTGGAAGAAACTAAATCTTGCTTCTGTCGCGTTTTTGCGCACTTCTCGGTCCGTCGATTCTGAGTAAGGTCCAAGTTGTGCCAGTGTTAAAGTTTCTCCGTTAAATTCTACTTGTGCAGAAGCAACTAGTTTAGAATAATCGGAAGCTAGTTTGTTTTCTTTTTGCATAAGAGAAATAACTTCAGAAGAAAAAGCTTTAATTTGAAAGTCTGCTAGATCAAATAATTGACTACCCCATTTTTCTTCCAATTCTTCTCGGAATGGAGAAGCAACAAGCGCTTTATAGTATTCCGTAACAAGTTCATCTACCTCGGGACTGATTTCATCAAAATAATCGCGTTCTTTTTGATAATACTCGTCGTTCGTGTCAATCGATGCTCGAATGTACACTAAGTTAGCTTGTGTTGAAAAGTCATTGCGCAATTTGTTTAGTTCTTCAATTGCTGCGCTTTGCTCTTCCATAGAAGAAGCTTGCTTAAATTTTGTTAAAGCCTCATTAAACTTTACTTTGTCTTCTTCTAAATTTGGGCGTTTGTATTCGTAATCTTTGAATGTTACCAATGAAATTCTCCTCCCGTTCGCTTCTTCGAAATCCGAAACGTTTTCCTTTCCATTGTTCATTATTTTCTGATAGATTGCAACTATATATTTGATGTTTGATATTTAATAGACATTAATGTATTATGTTTATAAAATAATAAACAAAGAACGGTTGTGTTTGTGAATGGAACTATCAGATTTGTTTTGGAAAGCTGACGTAGAACAGTTAAAAGCGGGATATGTGGAAGAAAAAGACGCTTTTATTTGTTTAGTGTGCGGTGAAAAGGTAGAGAAGGGTATTATTTATCCTTATCAAGAAGTTTTAATGGAATCAGAACGATTTATGAAACTACATATCGAACAGGGGCATGGTTCCATATTTCATTATTTAATCGGCTTGAATAAGAAGCTAACAGGCTTAACGGATCACCAAAATAGCTTACTTCGATTATTTTATGAAGGGAAAAGTGATACAGAAATTCAAGCCGAATTAAATATAGGAAGCAGTTCTACTATAAGAAACCATCGCTTTGTACTAAAAGAAAAAGAGCGGCAAGCGAAAATTTTCTTAACGATGATGGAGTTATTGAAGGAAAAAGACGACCATGCACCGGTATTTTTGCCCGTTCATAAAAATGCAACAATGGTAGATGACAGATACAATATGACGGAAGAAGAGCAACAAGAAGTGGAAAAGAAATTTTTTCTAGAAGGTACACATGGTCCTCTAGTGAAATTCCCGAAAAAAGAAAAACAGAAACTAGCAACACTGCGCGTCATCATTAAGCGGTTCGAACAAGAAAAAGTGTACAGCGAAAAAGAAATAAACGAAGTACTCAAAAATGTATATGCAGACTTCGTTACTTTAAGACGTTATTTAGTCGAATATGGATTTTTAGATCGTAAAGACGACGGTAGTGAATATTGGGTAAAAGTTTAAATTTATTCGGGAGGGGTTAAACCCTCCTGAATAAAGTTAAAGCCTCCGGCGGATGTCACAGATTTAAAAAGGAGTTAATTGAGCAAGCTCAATTCTAAATCTGGACGCAAATTCTCCAAGGCGAATTTGATTAGAAAGGATGATTTAAATGGAACGTAAAAAAGAACTGAAACAAGCGTACAAAGAAGTAAAAATTGAAAGTGGTATTTATACGATTACAAATAAACAAAACGGAAAAAAGTTTGTCGCATCAACCCGTAACTTCAAAACACTAAATGGTACAAAATTCACGTTAGAAAATGGAATGCATACAAACAAAGAGCTACAAAAAGAATGGAATGAATACGGAAAAGACGCTTTTGAAATCGAGCAAGTAGAAGTATTAAAGATTCCAGAAAACCAATTTATAAACGAAAAGAAAGAATTAGAAAAGCTGTTAGATCAGTGGATGGATAAATTGCAGCCATATGGGGAGAAAGGGTACCATACGAAAAAAGATTAATAAAAATACGCAACTAACATGGGCGTTCTATGTTGGTTGCGTATTTTTATTCTCCAGCAAAATTTGGAAGTATTATTACAGAACTCTCAATATTTTAGTAATTCAAAAGAGTCGGAAAAAATAATTGACTTTGGTATAACAATATTATAATATTTCATTATCAACTTAGACATTACATCGGTACATGTACTTTAAAAGAAAGCGATTACACCAATAGGATAATGTTCCGAAATATGGAACTATAAAAATGATAGGAGGTTTTAATTATGCTAGATACTATACAAGAAAATAATTCAGGGGTTGTTCATACGGTTCTTGGACCAGTACCTACAGGGGAACTCGGTGTTGTACTTATTCACGAGACACTTCTCTCTGTAATGCCTGGGGCAGAGTTTGCACCTGAGATTAACATGGATAAGAGTGAAATTTTTGAGATATTAAAACGTCAACTAATGGATTACCGCCGACTTGGTGGGAAAACGATTGTTGATCGTAGTGGTATGTTCCATGGTCGCGATGTCGAGCTTTACAGAACGCTTTCCAAAACAACGGGTGTGCATATCATTGCATCTACTGGATTAGGACCTGAGCCAATGTTAGGTGGTTATTTTATGACACCTCAAAAAAATCCACCTACCCCTTGGTCTGCTGAACAGTTTTCTGGTCTTTTTACAAAAGAAGTAACGGAAGGGATTGTTATACCACGTGTTGAACGTTCGAGTTCAGCGGGATTAGTAACATCAATCGCATCTAATACAGGGAGAACACAAGTAGAAACTAGTCTATTCCTAGGCTCAGCATTGACGGCGCTTTCAACTGGCATACCAGTATCTGTACAATATGGTGCTGATGCTATAAACGATTTAGAGGTTTTATTGAGTGCGGGTATTGCTCCTAATCGTGTCATTATCGGAGGTCTGGACAGTTTAGATGCGGTAGAGAGTAGATCAGTTTTCGAAATTGCTGAACGAGGAGCATATGTTGCGATTGACCATGTTGGTTGGTCATCTAACGAAGGCTATGTAAATGATATAGAACGTGCAGCTTTAGTCGCTGAATTATTTGCAGCAGGGCATGGCGAACGAATATTAATCTCTAGCAATACAGTTGGTGTGGCTAAAGGTCATGAAGCCAAAGAGCTTGGTGTTGACCACTTATTAACATCATTCGTACCGCAACTTCGTAAAGCGGGAGTAACAGAAGAACAAATTCGTGCTTTACTTCAAGTAAATCCACAAAAAGTACTAGCACTGGATCCTTCAGCTGGGCAAAAGATTTCTGGATGGAAATATGAGTGGGATAAATTGTATCAACCTGTCACTAATTAAGAGGAACAGACAAAAGTGATTATAAAATAAGGAGTGATAAATATGGGGAAAATTAATACTGTTTTAGGTCCAATCCCAACAGAAGATTTGGGAATCGTAGCAATGCACGAGCATATTGGATTTGGTCTACCGGGATGTGATTTAGATACACAGTGGTGGAAAAAACCTGAAGAAGCATTCGAGGTAACACTGCAAAAGTTACGTAGATTCCGTGAGCACGGAGGAAAAACATTTGTTGACTGTACCGGGATTGGGAATGGTCGTGATATCGAGTATTTCCAAGTACTTTCACGCAGAACAGGGGTACATATTGTTGCCGTTACAGGGTTTGTGGCAGCTGACTCAGCCCTACCATATTTCCGTAACAAATCAGTCGAGTATCTTACCGATTTACTTGTTCATGAAATAACGGTAGGTATTGATGGTACAGATGCAAAAGCGGGTGCTATAAAAGTAGGAGTTAGCCGTGGCGGTAAACTAAATGAATTAGATAAACGTATTTATCGCGCAGCTGCACGAGCAGCATTAAAAACTGGTGCCCCGATTATTACACATCTATGTGTAGATGCTGAGACTGCAATTGATATTTTCAAAGAAGAAGGTCTATCACTTGATCGTATTCTTTTTGGGCATGCAGATGACGGTGGATATCTGGATGAAGCCCGTGATTCCAAAATTGCAGAGTTAGGTGGTTATGTAGGTTTTGACACAATTGGCTATGACAGTGAAGTAGAGGGAGCACCTTACTGGGCACGACCACGTCAAGACCGCGTGGAGCATTTCCTTCGTTTTCTTGATAAAGGATTTTTGGATCGTGCAGTTATCTCTGCAGATGCCAACTGCTGTGCCTTAGGATGGCCTGGATTGAAGGGGCATTCGGTCAATTATTTATTCGAGGAATTCATTCCAGATCTTCGTAAAGCTGGTGTTGGTGAAGAAGTATTTGAGCAGCTCCTAATTCATACTCCTGCTAAAATTTTAACAATGCAAGAGCCTCGTTTAGTCGGCATACGTGAAGCAGTAGCAATATCCGAATAAAGTGAAGTAGACTTCTAAATCTAGAAGTCTACGAGAAAAAGGAGATTATGGCAGATGAGTATTAAAGGGATGGCTTATATTGTTGGTGCATACGAACACCCAACGCGAAAAGCTGAGGACAAATCCGTTGCAGCTTTACATGCGGAATGTGCCAAAGGTGCTCTGGAAGATGCAGGGCTAACATTTGCGGATGTTGACGGTTACTTTTGTGCGGGAGATGCTCCAGGTGGTGCCTTATCGATGGTAGATTACCTGGGACTCAATGTTCGCCATATCGACTCTTCGGAAATGGGAGGCTCATCCTATATTGCACACGTTTCACATGCAGCTCAGGCCATTGCAGCAGGTAAATGTAATGTAGCCTTAATCACAATGGCGGGTCGTCCACGTTCGGCAGGTAGAAGTGGTGTGAAGCAAAAGATTGTTGGTGCGAATGTTCCTGATGCACCATTTGAACTTCCTTTTGGTCCAACTGCCGTGAATGAGTACGCAATGGCCACGATGCGTCATATGCATGAATTTGGCACGACGAGCGAACAGTTAGCGTGGGTCAAAGTTGCCGCTTCTCATCATGCCCAATACAATCCAAATGCAATGCTACGCGATTTAGTGTCTGTTGAAGATGTATTGGCTTCTCCACTAATTGCGGACCCACTGCACCGATTAGATTGTTGTGTTGTAAGTGACGGTGGTGGTGCATTAGTTGTGGTGAAACCTGAAATAGCAAAAAGTCTAAAACGCCCACTAGTCCGAGTAATGGGTAGTGGTGAAGCGTCAAAAGGACTATTAGGTGGCAAAGTAGATCTTACATATACAGGAGCAATTTGGTCAGGACCTAGAGCTTTCGAAGAGGCGGGGATAACCCCTCAAGATATTAAATATGCTTCCATTTATGATAGTTTCACGATTACCGTGTTGATGCAGCTGGAGGATTTAGGTTTTTGTAAAAAAGGCCAAGGTGGTAAGTTCGTTGCTGAAGGGAACCTAATTTCAGGTGTTGGTAAGCTTCCAGTTAATACAGACGGTGGTGGTTTGAATAATAATCACCCAGCAAGCCGAGGAGGCATCGTTAAAGTAATCGAAGCTGTTCGCCAATTACGTGGAGAAGCTCAACCAGAAGTACAGGTGAAAAACTGTGACATTGCATTGGCTCATGGTACTGGCGGTGGGCTAGCAAGCCGTCATGGTAGTGCGACACTTATCTTGGAGAGGGTGTAGATCATGGTAACTACGTATCAATCAAGAACAATGGCAATCCCTGAAATCCATCCAGAACATAAAGAATATTGGGATGCTGCTGCACAAGGAAAACTACTGATCAAGCATTGTGATTCCTGTGGTGAGTATCATTATTATCCACGTGTCTTATGTCCAAACTGCATGAGCGATAATACGACATGGATAGAAGCAAAGGGCACGGGAAGTATCTACACATATAGTGTGATGAGACGAGGCGTGCCATATGCGATTGCCTTCGTGGAGCTTGATGAAGGGCCGAAAATGATGACGAATATCGTCGATTGTGACCTCGATAAGGTTCACATTGATCAAAAAGTAACAGTGGTATTCAAGCCAAGTGGGGATTCAGACACTGAGGGACCTTTTGTTGCCTGTTTCAAACCAGTTGAGCTTGTATAGAAGTATTTATAAAAGGAGCGGACTCAAATGATTATTACGAAAGACGAACGCATTAAAATGCGAGACGGTGTGTATATCGCTACAGATATTTACCGTCCTGAAGGTAACGAAAAAGTTCCAGCATTACTTGCTATTAGTCCTTATGGTAAAGAACTACAAGCACAGGCACTCACCTTACCGCCACAAGCACGTCCCAGTCATCTTTGGAACGGTGCAATTGAAGCAGGAGATATTCATGAAGTAGTGTCACGAGGTTATGCGCATATTATTGCTGACGTACGAGGCACAGGTGGTTCGGAAGGACAAATGTGTGGAAACTATAACTCCGGTGGTCATGGAGATGGTAAAGACATTTATGACCTTGTTGAATGGTTAGCCGAGCAAGATTGGTGCGATGGCAATATCGGAATGATTGGTATTTCATACTTTGCATCCGTTCAAATTTTAGGTGCAGCAGAGCAACCACCACATTTAAAGGCAATTTTTGCAAACGGTGGTCATTTCGATCTGTATGAACTTTGTTATCACGGAGGAATTATGTGGTTAATGCCACGTGCTTCTCGTGAAGGACGCGGTGGCGATAGCGGAAACGCATTTAATAACGTAGCAAGTAAGAGCTCGAAAGTATTTACACCAGAAGAGCTTAAACAAAAAACGCAAGAGCGTTTAAACGATCCAGATATTGCCCATTGGTCAGATTTTGTTCATCTATTACATTATCAAGATCGTCATGAATTGTGGATGGATTACTTATTAAATCCACTGGACGGACCATTCTGGCAAAAAGATTCTGCCATAGAAGTAGCGCATAAAGTAACGATTCCAACTTATTTCCAAGCGAAATGGGGTCGCGGTTGGAATGTAGAAGGCACGATCGAAGGCTTCCATAAAGTATCAGGCATTAAAAAGCTTGATATCCAAGCACTACCACCGATGTTAGAGCGTCCATTCCATGAAAATCATGATGAAATGTTCCGCTGGTATGATTACTGGTTAAAAGGTATTGATACAGGCATTATGGATGAACCAGCAGTTCAGTTCTCGGTAGAAGGTTCTTACAAATGGCGAGGCGAGGACCAATGGCCATTACCATATGAAGAAAAGAAAGAGTTTTACTTACGACCACGTCACAAAATTAGTGCTAAACCAGAGCCATTAACATCTGAATATGCACATCCAGATGGTTTCTACCAAGCGCCATTAACAGTTACAACTAAATCAGAGGCGATTAAATGGACTAGTGATAAATTCCTAGAGCCTGTAGAAATGACAGGTACTGGGGCATTATATATCCACGCGGAAATCGATACGGATGACACGAACTTTATCGCTAAGCTTTATGATCTAGATCCAAGTGGTAAACGTACTTTAATGACTTCAGGTTATTTAAAAGCATCGCATCGTGAACTAAATGAAGAAAAATCTACATACGGGGAACCGTGGCATCCACATAACCGTGCAATCCCAGTACCACCTGGTGAAATTATCGAATATGCAATTCGACTATACCCATTCTCCTTCCTTATCAAACAAGGACATCGTATTGAATTGGAACTTGCGTGTAACGAACCACTTGATGGAGAAGATGCAAAATTATTACCACCAGATAGCTACCACTTACCTAGTGGTCGTGCGACAATGCACAAAATTTATCGAGACAAAGATCATCAATCTCGTTTAGTTTTACCAGTCATTCCAAAAGAGTTCAACATTCTTAACTAGAGGAGTGAAACGATTGGAAAATTCAGTACGTATTATTCCCATTGAATGTAAATTTGGTCCAGTCTCTGCATTCGCTTATTATGTGGATGCGATAGAACCGGCAATCATTGATACAGGTGTTCATATATCTGCAACGCAAGACATTGAGCCGGTTCTAGCTGAACACAGTATACGAATGGAGGACATTCGTTGGATTCTATTAACGCATGGTCATGTGGATCATCTCGGTGGTGCTTATGCAGTATGGGAAAAGACAGGACGCCGCGCAAAAGTAGTAATTCCGAAAAAAGAAGCTAGATTATTACGAAATCGTAATGAACAGATTGTCGATTACAAAGCTTTGCAAGGGAAATATATTACCGATCTAGCGATACAAGAAAAGCATATGGCCATGTTAACAACGGATATTGGTGGCAATATAGAACCTGAACTTGAAGTGAAAGATGGCGATCAGATCAGCCTCGGTGGTGATTTATCGTTAACTGTTGTAGAAACACCCGGTCACTCCATTGGGTCGGTAACATTTGTATTAGATGGTCTAAACTTTGCATTTGCGGCGGATGCGGTCCAAATGTATGGGGGCTTAAGTGGCTTACCTACGATTGAAAAGCCGAGGCTATACCGTGAAAGTATACATCGTTTATTGGAAGAAGTTCGTCCAAGTCGTTTGTACTTAGGGCATCCATTCCGTAATATCAAGGGTGAACTGCAAAGTGCACAAATCACTGGTGATGAAGTAACATCTGTTCTCCGAGCAAGCCTAGATATGGATGCCAAGTTGGTGGACATCGTGCAGAGACATCTTGCAGGAGATACACGGACGAACGAAAGCGACGGATTATATGGACCGTTTGAATCCATTGCAGCGGAGCTTGGTTATACAGGGGATCCAAGGCATTTACCTTGCACATTCTTTGTTACGATGCATGGTTATCAAGAAGAAATAAATGAAAGGGGGAAAATAGAATGATCCAGAAAAAATATGAAAACGTCGCACAATCCATAGCTGATATGGAGGACGGAGCAACGCTTTTAGTTGGGGGATTTGGAGGCAGTGGACTCCCTTTAAAACTTATCGCAGCCCTTACAGAGAAAGGCACGAAAGATCTGACCGTTGTATCCAATAATATAGGTGCTGTAAGTGATGGTGTAGCTTCGCTAATTAGTAACAACCAAGTAAAGAAAATCATTTGCTCTTTCCCAGTAGGCCCTCACGCTGACGATTTAGTAGAGCGACTTCAAAAAGGGACGATTGAGTTAGAAATTGTCCCTCAAGGTACACTAGCGGAGCGTATCCGGGCAGGTGGAGCAGGAATTCCAGCTTTTTATACACCAACAGGGGTGCAAACGGAGCTTGGAGAAGGAAAGGAAACACGCAATTTTAATGGCCGTGACTATCTTTTGGAGCATGGGATTGTAGGCGATTATGCTTTTGTTAGAGCACATCGTGCAGATCGTTGGGGAAATCTTGTTTATAACAAGGCACAGCGTAACTTTAACCCAGTGATGGCGACAGCGGCAAAAATTACAATTGCTGAAGTGGACGAAATTGTAGAAATTGGACAAATCGATCCAGAAACGATTGTTACCCAGAGCGTCTACGTACATCGTTTAGTGCAATTGGAAAGCGAAGGGAAGGTATTAGTACATGAGTAAAGATCAAGAGCAAATTGGATGGTCAATGCCAGAACTAGCCTCGCGAGTAGCTTTAGATTTAGAAGATGGGTGGTTCGTGAATCTTGGAATCGGTTTACCGACACTTGTAGCGGACTACATTCCCGAAGGAAAGGAAATCATTTTACACAGCGAAAATGGACTTCTCGGATTAGGACCAAAACCAGAATTAGGTGAAGAAGACTGGGATCTTGTAAATGCAGGAAAAGAGCCAATTACGCTAAAACCTGGTGGCTCATTCTTCTCGCAATCGGAATCATTTGCCATGATTCGTGGAGGTCACTTGGATGCAGCAATTCTTGGGGCATTCCAAGTATCACAGTATGGTGACTTAGCAAGTTGGAAGCTTCCAAACGCAACGCTTGGACGTGTTGGCGGCGCAATGGATCTTACTGCGGGTAGTAAACGTGTTTTCCTGTTCATGCAACATACAAGTAAGCAAGGACCAAAAATTGTAGAAGAATGTACGTATCCACTAACGACTCCTCGTTGTGTAGATCGAATTTATACAAATCTTGCAATAATTGATGTAACAGAAAATGGACTTATTGTTTTAGAACTTGCCCCAAATGTTTCATTTGAATACGTACAAGAACGCACTGCAGCACCGCTTAAGCTACATGTTGGCTTACAAAAAGAAACGATTGGAGTACAGCAATGACTAGACATGCACTAAAACTTACTATTGACCGGCAATCGGGGGTGCCACTTTACAAACAGATTAAGGAAATATTGATAAAGGAGCTACAGGAGGCAGCAGGGGAGACGGGTCGTCCATTTAGTACGGAGCATGAGCTTGTGGAGCGGTTCCGTGTGAGTCGGGCTCCTGTCCGCCAGGCATTGAAGGAGCTTGCAAATGAGGGGTACGTTTATCGAGAGCGAGCAAAGGGCACTTTTCCTGTTCAGGAAATGCCGGTACGACCTCCGGGGCTAGAGTTAGGGGGACTAGTTGGTTTTCTTCGTGATCAAGGGATGGATTGCAAATCGAAAATATTAAGTGTTGACTGGGTATTACCTACAGAGAATCTATGTGAAATCCTTCGTATTGAGCCGAATGACAACGTTTTGAGAATTTCTCGTTTAATCATGCTTAAAGGGAAACCGCTCGTGTGGGCACAAACTTATCTGCTTGTACCGGAGGATTTCCAACCGGGTAAACGGGAGCTTGAAGAAGCTGAGAGTGTCTTTGTACTTCTTGAGAGAGAACAGGGGATCCTCATTTCTCGAGGAGATCATCAAATTTATGCATCTGGTGCGAGCCAAATGGTAGCAGAGGTTTTAGACATTGAAGACAGAGACCCTGTTCTGGTAACGGAAACCAAGCTGTACACACGTAATGACCGCCTAATAGGCTGGAGAAAGGCTGTCCATATTGCAGATGATTACAAGTTATCTTTTTCAGTGAATCGTTGAGATGGTTCACAATTGGGGTGTATGAATAAAAAATTGGTGTGAAAAACACAAATAGGGGGAAATGTTCATGAAATCTAAAGCTCAATTAAGAATTGCAATTATTGGTGGAGGCATTGGGGGAGCATCAGCTGCAGTTGCATTAAAGGCAAAAGGAATTCGCGCAGACGTGTATGAGCAAGCATCATCTATGAAGGAAGTTGGAGCGGGAATTGGGATCCGGCCGCCAAGTGTGAGATGCTTTAAGGAATGGGGTCTATATGAAGCGTTAGAAAAAGTAACGACACAAAGTGATCACATGGAAATTATTGCAGGAGATGATCATGTTCTTATTAAAGAAGCATGGCCGGTACTAACTGATGACAAAACAGAAGCATACGCTCGTCTAGTTCACCGTGCAGACCTATTAGAAACAATTGTTTCGGGTATTCCAGAAGATCAAATTCATTTAAATCATCGTTGTGAGAAAGTTATCGATCACGGAGATTATGCGGAAGTTACGTTTGCAAATGGTACAACAATTGAAGCAGATCTTGTTATAGCAGCAGATGGTATTCGTTCAACTGTCCGTAATCAGGTTTTAAAGAATGTGGAGCCGGTATATTCAGGCTATCTTGCACACCGTGTATTAATTGACTTTGACGATGCACTTGGTTTGGCTTCAGAGGACAATATTTTACGAATTTATGTAGACGGTGATAACTCTTTTTATTTATTGCCATTAGAGCATCGCAATCAAGTATCTGTAGATATAACAGTGCCAGGTGAATTTGCATGGAAACCAGAATTAACAAAAGAAGAGATTTTAGCGAGTATTACAGGTTTCGGTCCAACACTTCAAAAATTAGTAGAGAATATCGCATTTGAAGACATTGTGACTCGTCCATTATGTGATTTAGAACCAATTGATAAATGGAGCACGAAATCAGTTACGCTAATTGGTGATTCGGCTCACGCAATGCTTCACAATCAAGGGCAAGGCGCAAACATGGCCATGCAAGATGCGGAAGTATTAGCAAAAGCAATACTGGAAGCGGATACAATTGCTGAAGCACTACAAAACTATGAAGAGAAACGCAAACCAATTACGAAGCTTTACCAAGAACTATCTCGTCTATTTCCATCGGATCAAGCTGAAACTGCTTTCCCAGAAAAAGCGCACTTCTAAAAATTTACTTAAAATAACAAGTTCCTTACCTATTGAATAGGTAAGGAATTCCGTTCGTTTATAAATGAATCAGAAAGATAAAAAATAAGGAGGTTCTCATAGTGCCTGTACATCCAGAGATAAAAAAGATTCTAGAATTTATTCCAAAACCAGATACAAAACAAAAGGTGATACCAGAAGAACATCGTAAAATATTCGATGCACCATCTTTACCAGTTGAACAACGGGAACAAGTATATCATGTCGAAGACAAAACAGTGTCAACGCCTGATGCAGAGCTGACTGTTCGTATTTACACACCAAAAGAAGCAGACGCTTACCCAGTTTTAATGTATTTCCATGGCGGTGCCTTCTTCTCTGGAAACTTAGAAAGTCATGATGATGTAGCACGTTCCTTATGTGCAGCATCTGGCTATAAAGTCATTGCTGTTGATTTTCGTCTTGCTCCTGAACATCCTTTTCCTGCTGCGCTAGATGATAGCTATAATGTAACAAAATGGGTAACAGAACAGAAGGATGCATTAAAATGGGACGGTAATAACCTGGCCCTTGCGGGTGATAGCTCTGGTGGAAACTTAGTTGCTGCTGTTTCTTTAATGGCCCGTGACAAAAAGGAATTTACAATTACAAAGCAAGTGTTATTTTATCCATCATTAGACCTTGATTTTAGTGAATTCCGTTACCTATCATTAGTGGAAAATGGTACAGGGTATTTCGTGGAAAGTGATCAATTAGCGGAACTTAATAGTTTCTATTTGTTAGGTGACGTTAATACAGATAATCCGCTCGTTTCACCAATTCGTGAAGAAAATTTAGAAGATATTCCTGAATCTCTTATTATTACAGCAGAATATGACCCATTTAGAGATGAAGGGGAGCTATTTGGTGAGAATTTAAAGAAAGCTGGCGTACATGTAGAAGTGAAGCGATACGAAGGCGTTACGCATGGCTTTTTAGGGAAATGGACGCATCTTGATGAATATAAAGACGTTTACAAGTTTACAGGTGATTTTTTAAACTCGATGAAGTAAATTTTTAAGTTACTCCTAATGTGAACAACAAAAAAACTTAGCCTATTTCTTTCTAAAAGAGGTGGGCTAAGTTTTTATTTGCAAACTGAAACTATAGGAAACCGATACATAAAAATTAATGAAAAGTGATGCTGAGGTAATTATAGACTTATGGATTAATCACAAGGCCATCTTCAGCAGCTATAATTTCTCCTTTAAAACCTGCATCTGCAAATACTGCTGAAATATTTTTATTATCCACCTTACCAAGACCGATATGAGTTAGAACAACTTTTTTAACATCTGAATCTGCAGCCATTTTGGCAAGTTCTTCTGTAGTGGCATGAGATTTCTTTAAACCATTTTTTAAATTTTCCCGTGCTTGTTCAGGTACGTCTGTATAATCACTAGTTAGCATTCCATCAATAACTAGAATATCTGCATTCTTTGCAAATGAGGAGAAGTTTTCAGAATAAGTTAAATCACCTGAAATAACTATACTTTGTCCATTTGCATCAAAACGGTATGCATAGGTTGGAACAGTGTGTGGGACAGGAATAGATGTAATTTTCACACCATCAAGTTCAAAATTATATTTATCCTCTGTGAAATCTTTAATGTTCACATTTGTTAAAAGGCCATCTTTTGGCCAGCCTAAACTAGCGCGGTATTCTAAATCTTCCTTGAAAAAATTAACAGTAATATCATAAAGTTCTTGGACTTGAGGTCCTATAAGATTAAGAGAACGCCTTCCTGTAGGTCCTTGCCATCCATCAATAAAAAAGTTCCAAAAGTCACCATTATGGTCGACATGTTGATGTGTAAACAACATATTTGTAATTTTTTCCGCAGGTAGACCAATCTTTAATAGCGTGCTAGTTGTATTTGCGCCACTGTCGACTAAGAAAAATTTATCTTGAAATTGGACTAATGTACTTGGAGCTCCACGGTTAATCTCAGTTTTTGGATTGCCTGATCCAACTGTCACTACTCGAAAGCCATTAGGAACTGTTTCAAATACAGATTTCTTTTCTTCGCTAGAATTATTTTGGTGGCTGTTCATTTGATTTTGTTGAGTCTTCACACTACCGGCAGCTACTTGGTTACTACAGCCACTTATTACTACAAATATGCATAAAACAACAAATAGAAACTTTCTATTCATATATTCAACTCTCCTTCTATTATTAAAGTTTTTAAAATATAAGGTTAGCAAGAAGCCCACCTCATCAGGAAGAAGTGGGCTAAGTGTTTTGTGAATTAAGGTTGTACTGAAACACTAGTGTTCACTACTGATTCCTGTGTTTGATTGACTTTAGACGGTGCTGTTTCTTTAAAGAATAATGTAAATATAAATGCGACAAGACCAGCAGCAGCGGCAACATATAATGGTGTTTGAATACCGTACATATCTGCTAAAGCACCATTTATCATTGGATTTAAGAATCCACCGACTAACTCACCAATACCGATTGTTAAACCAATTGCAAGACCAGAGTATTGTAGTGGAACAGACTCCACTGGAATAACCGACATTGACATTCCGATAACACCAGAACCAGCAGAACCGATGAATAACAGAATCATCATTAATGGAATGGAATCTACAAATACGATACTTAGTGGTACGAGAATTAACAACAAACCAGAAACTGCAGAAGCAGGTTTACGACCCGTTCTTTCTGAAAGAGTTGGGATTAAGAAACCGAAGATTGCATAACCAACCCCGAAAGAAGCCATTACTAAACTCATTGTTGTACTAGATAAACCTTTTGCTTGTACTAAGTATGTTGGTGCGAAAATTTGGAATGCCATTAGTGTAGTCATAACTAAACTGAAAACAACAATGGATAACCAAATATTGCGATGTTTAAGAACATCTTTTACTTTCACTTTTTCAGTAGATTTTGTTGTATGCATAGAGTGAAATTTTGTTGGATCTGGATTTTTAACTCCTTTTAAAATTGCAAAGCTTAATAGAATCCCTGGAATAATCGTTAAATAGAATGCAGTATGCCAGTCGAACTTAGTTGCTAATGCAACGATTAATATAGGTGCTAAAATACTTCCGAATAATGCGTTGCTTGTATTCATCGTAAAACCTAAGTTAAACCCTTTACGACGCTCTGAAGATTCTATTGCTAAAATCGATTGTGTTTGCGGAATCAGCGGACCTTCTACAATACCCATTAATAGACGGAGTACAAATAACATAGCGAATGTTTGTGCTAAACCATGTAATAATGAAATTATAGAGAATGCCAGTACTAAAATTGCTAGCATCACTTTCTTGCTTTTCACTTTATCTGATATGAATCCACCTAATGGACCCGAAATCGACCAAGTTAATGCAAGTGCTGCTCCTAGTAAACCTAGTTGCGTGTAGTTTAGCCCTAAATCTACAGAAATCATTGGGAATAAGTAGTTAATCGATAAACGGTCAAAGAATACAAACCCTATTACAAAGAAGAAGATTAACGTTAATTTATTTTCATAGTTCCAAAATCTCTTTTTTTCCATTAAAAACACTCCTTTTATTAAAGATAGAATATTTTGAATATTTTAGGCGTTTTTCTCCCATTAAAAATAACAATACCTTCAAAGATATGTTAAATATCACCACCTTCGAATATCCATTTCCAACGGATAAAGCGCTTACATATATTTATAAAAATATCCCGTAAATGATAAGCTGTGGTCTTCATTTACGGGATTACTTCTATTCAGCCTTTAACGAAATGCTGCTTTAAATTCACTTATAATTTCTTGATGACCGTTATTTGAGTCATGTGCCTGCTCTTGTTCTAATTCAAAACGATCCATGATTGGGATATCGTTCACAGAGAATAGATAGGAATCTGTTGTCGCTTTATGCTCATACCAAGCCCAGTTAGGTACAACAAAGTAGTCACCAGCTTTCCAGTCAAAACGTACGCCGTTAATAACCGTGTAGCCCTCTCCTTTATGAGCGTGATAAACCGTTGAATGTGTATGGCGCAGTGCTTTTGTATGCATCCCTGCTGGCAAATGTTGCATGCGTGTTCCTAATGTTGGATTCGCAGATTTCCCTGTTGATGGGTTGATGTACTCGACAGCAAATCCATGATGTGGATCTGGGTCAAATGCCATTAAACCTTTAATACCATCAACCGTACGATCCCATTTATAGTTTGCTAAAGGTGCAACTGTAAATTTATCGTCTCCAACTGGACGAATCATACCACCACGGTAGCGTTGTTCGGAAAAGTTATCTGGTACTCCAGGTTGTTGTAGTCCATCTTCGTATGGTTCAAAGAATGTACCACCGATTGAATATAGAGTTGGAATATCTAAAGCATCCATCCATAGCATCGGCTCGGTACCTAAATGTTCATGACCATGCCAAAGATTTTTAGGTGTAGTTAAGAAATCTCCCTCTTCCATGAAAATACGTTCACCTTGGACGATCGTATAGGCACCAGTCCCTTTTGAGATGAAGCGTAAAGCTGACTGCGAGTGACGGTGAGATGGTGCTTTTTCTCCTGGGAGAAGCATTTGAACAGCTGCATAAATTGTTTGAGATGTAGATGCCCATCCCCAAGGTTTACGATAAGTTAAACCAGGATTTTGAAAATAAATAGCACGGCGTTCTCCGCCACGGTCTGGTGTGAAAATTTCTGCTGCTTCAGCCATCTTTTTATCGATTAATTCCTTTGACCATAAATAGGCTTCCGCGTGTGGTTTTGGTGTCTTATTCATAATTTCAGGTATTGCTTCCCAAAGTGGTCCAAGGTTATATTGAGCAATTTCTTTCGTAAAGTCTGTTACAATTTGACTCTTCATAAATTCTGCAACTTCTGGAGTTACTCCAGCCATAATTCCTCGACTCCCTTTCAAATAAGATGATAAGTATTAAGCATTCACTAAAGTACCTGCTACAGTAGCTACTTTATTTTCCAAAACACCTACTTGATCGATTTCAATACGAACTATATCGCCATCTTTTAAGAATGTAGGCGGTTCCATTGCTACCCCAACTCCACCTGGTGTACCTGTTAAGACAACATCTCCAGGTTCAAGCGTCATCAAATTAGATAAGAATGACACTAGTTTCTGAACTGAGAATACTAGATTAGCTGTATTTGTTTTTTGACGAACTTCCCCATTTACTGTTAACACAACATCTAAACCAGATGGGTTTGTCAATTCATCAGCTGTGACTAAATAAGGACCCATTGGTGCAGAACCGTCTACAGTTTTACCTTGGAGCCATTGTAATGTGCGACGTTGGATATCGCGATAAGTCACATCATTAGCAATCGTGTAACCAGCAACGTAATCTAGTGCGTCTTCTTCTGAAATATTGCGGGCTTGTTTTCCGACTACAAAAGTAAATTCTGCTTCATAATCTAATTGCTCCGAAATTGGATAAAATGGGATATCATCTTCAGGACCTAATATTGTGTTTGCAAATTTAGCGAAGACAACAGGATGTGAAGGTAATTCACGACCCATTTCTAAAATATGTTCACGGTAATTATGTCCCACACAAATAATTTTCCCGGGGTTAATAACGGGAGCTTCTACTTTTACCTCATCTAGTGAAAAAATAGCTTTTTGCGCAGAAGCAGTTGGATTAGCCAACAGGAAGTTTACGGCTTGTTGTGCTAGATCAATTGATTTTTTCCCCCCTTGATATAGTTCATCTGTTGTAGAAGGTACATATGCATGGGCAATTTCCTTGTAACGATATTCTCCAGCTGTTTTCAATTGTGTTTCGTAAGCATAATTTAGATCAATTACTTGTTCATCTACAATAGCTCCGGCACGTGTGGTTCCGTTGAAAGAATAGTTAATTAATTTCATTATAATCCTCCTTTTATCTAAATAGAATACAATGTTCTCTATTTATAGAAAATATAATATAAAATCTATTGGTATGTCAATGCATTTTATAGAATTTTTATTTTGTTTAGAAAATGCTAAACATTTAGATTAATCATTGACAAATACATGAAAATTAGGTTAGATTTCATTATAAGGGAACTTAGTTCACTATTTATATAATATTTATATTGGGGGGTTAATATTTATGACGAAAATCAGTGACATTATTGTGGTTGGTGGAGGAATTGGCGGTTTAGCGACAGCGCTTTCAATTGTACAAAGAACGGGCAAGTCTGTAGCGGTATTAGAGCAAGCGCCAGAATTTGGTGAAGTTGGTGCCGGAATTCAACTAGGAGCAAATGCGTTATTTGTTTTAGATCAACTAGGTGTAAAAGAACAGATTGCAAAAGTTTCTGTATTTCCAAAACGTCTTGTTTTAAAAGATGTTTATACAGCGAAAGAATTAGCTGTTTTAGATTTAACAGAAGGTTTCCAAGAACATTTCAAACAACCATATGTAGTACTTCATCGTTCAGATTTGCATCGTGTACTATTTGAAGCATGTCAAAAAAATGGTCGTATTAAATTTATGAATGACGAAATTATTCAAACCGTTGAACAAGCTAATGGGCAAGCTACCGTTACAAACCAAAAAGGGGAAACATATAGTGCCGAAGCAATTATTGGTGCAGATGGTTTAAAATCAAAGGTTCGTAAATTATTTTCAAATGATGAACCTATTTGTTCTGAATATGTTGCCTATCGCGGTACAATTCCGATTGAGGAAATCACTGCTAAAGGTGATGTAGCAATGGATGATGTAATTATGTGGATTGGTCCAAACTTACATTTAGTCCAATATCCTGTACGTCGTGGGGAACTGTATAACCAAGTGGTTGTATTTAAAACGTATGACTACAAACCAGAAGGAGACTGGGGTACACCAGAAGAAATGACGCAACGCTTTAAGGGAGCTCATCCATTAGTAGAGCGCGCATTAGAATTTATCTCTACGCAATTCCGTTCGCCAATGTTTGACCGTTTGCCTCTTGAAAACTGGACAGAAGGTAATGTGACATTGTTAGGGGATGCAGCCCATCCAATGCTACAATATTTAGCGCAAGGTGGTGCACAGGCACTAGAAGATGCCTATGTTATAGGTGAAGCATTGGAAACCGAAGCTACTTATAATGAAGCCTTTAAAAAATATCAAGCGGAAAGACAACCTCGTAGTGCAATGGTTCAAACGTCTGCACGTAAATGGGGAGAAATTATTCATGCGGAAGATGACATAACGGTTTTACTACGTAATACGATTTTTGGTAATCATAAAGCTACAAATTATGAAGTGGCGGATCATTTATACAATTACTTCAATGTTCGAAAAAACGAGGTAAAAGCTTAATAGAAAAAGAGAAAGAGGAGTTATTCCTCTTTCTCTTTATATCCATATATAGCAGACATTTCTTTACTCAATGAAATAATACGTTGAATAATTTCTGAATCGAAAGCATTAGGAACATCTTCAGAAAAACCGACGACAGAAAAAGAACCGACGAGCTCATGTTTGTAGTTAAGAATTGGAAAGCCGATCGACGATACATGACGTACAAGCGGCTCAAAGGAATAAGTAAAATGTTCCATCCTTATTTGCTTTAGCTCACGTTGAAATTTAGCAATGTTAAATTGATCAATGGATTGTTGTTCTTGTTCAATCCAATTGGTTATTTCCAATGAATTGGCATAAGCCGCAAATATTTTACCCGAAGCCGAGGATAATGGTAGTTTTGTGCCAATCTGTGCACCAATATTTAACCCGTAGTTGGTATTCCAAATATTCGTAATAACGGGTCCATCATTGATCCAAGTTGCTAGTAGAGTGGTCATATTGGTCAGTTTACTAACTTCTTTAAAATATGGGGTTAATCTTCCTATAAAATCAGCATTTTGCGATGCAGCTGTTCCGTATTCTAAAAATTTATAGCCTAATGAAAAATATCCACGTTTCTGATCACGATATAATAAGTCCATTTGCGTTAATGTATTTAAATACTTGTATAAATTACTTTTGGAAATACCTGTAATTTCTTGGATATCTGAAAATTTTAAAGGAATATCACTTTGCGCAACGGCGTCGATAATTTGGATTCCTAAAGTTAAAGAGCCGATGGTTGTATTGCTAGACATTACACTCATTCCCTTCTTCTTTTGCTTATTTGTAATGCGTCACAAATAACGGTATAAAACCGACACTAAGGAGTATTTTACTATGACATTAGAAAATTTGAAAGAAAGTTCAAAGATTATCAAATCAATTATTGAACAAATGGTTCGCCTAATAGAAACAACAGATACATCCCTATTATACAAAAAGCCATCTGAAGAAGAATGGTCCCTTATGCAAATTGCTTGTCATGTCAACGAAGCAGTAGAATTCTGGGTAGCCGATTTGGAAGCATTACTAATCGTTCCAGGGGCAAAATGGGGACGTAACCACGAGCATGTTCGACGCTTGGCTGCTGTGGAAGATAATTATGTTACTTCTGTTTCGAAAGAACAAGCTATTACACGCCTTGAATCGCTAATTTCTCTTACAGAGCAAGCTTTAGGTAAAGTCAAAGCGGAAGACTTAAGTAAAACTGCACCAAGCTATAACCCAAACTTTGATGGCAAACCACTGTCTTTTTTAATCGATCATTTAATTATAAAACATATAGAAGGTCATTTAGGTCAAATGGAGCGTCATTTAGAAAAAGTACAATATCAAAATAGTTAATAGTATGATAGAAAGCACAAGAGACGCATATGCGCGCTTTTGTGCTTTTATAGCGAATATGCGATAAAATCGATCAAACAATGATAAAATGGCAGTAATAGTGCTCAGGAGGTTTGTATGATGAACTTTTCTTCTTTGATACATGAGTTTGAACAATCTAACTTTTTTAAGTACATAGGATTTGAATGTGTAAGCGTGGAGTATGGGAAAGTGATCATTCAAATTCAAAAAAGGCCCGATATTTCTAATTTGAAGGACATGCTGCACGGGGGAGTTATCATGTCTGGTCTAGATATAGTAATGGGCATAACATCTAGAACATTAGGGGTGAAGGCGGCATCGACCATTCAAATGGAAGTGAAGTTTGTAAATAGTGTCTTCGAAGGAACAACTGAAATAATTGGTGAGCTTATACATCGCTCGGACCATACAGCAATTTTAAATGGCAAAGTAATCGACGAACAAGGAAATTTAATAGCCTATAGTACAGCTACCTTTAGGTTATATTCTTAACTGAAAATAACTCTGAAATAACGGGGGCTATTTCTAAAAAGGGGTACCATACGAAAAAAGCTTCCGAATAGGGGAAGCTTTTTTCAAGTTTACAATAATATTACCAACTATTTTTCAAAACAATTTTTCCAATTGCCTTACCTGACTCCAAATATTCGTGTGCTTTTGCGACTTCATCAAAGGTAAAAACTTTGGAATCTAAAAGCGGTCGCAGCTTCCCTTCCTCCACAACCTTAGCTACTTTCTTCAAAATTTCACCATTATGTTTATGCATATCTTTGTTTAATATTTTCAATAACATAAAAGTAATATGGAGAGAAAGCCCCTTCGAATGCATAGGAGAGAGGTCATGAGTCGAACGAGCAGCAATGGCCGCTACTGTTCCATGGAGTGCTGCTGCCTCGAAAGAGCGATCAAGGTTTTCACCTCCTACTGTGTCAAAGACGAGGTCAAATCCTATCCCGTTTGTATATTTTTGTACATAGTCACTAACGCTTTCTTCTCGATAATTAATCGTTACATCCGCGCCAAGGTCAGTACCGATTTCTAACTTCTCCTGCGAAGAGGCAGTTGTATAGACTGTCGCTCCCGCCCATTTAGCTAGTTGAATGGCGATGTGCCCTACTCCTCCGGTAGCTCCGTGAATTAAGATATCTTGTCCGGGTACAAGCTTTGCCCGATTAAATAGTGCTTCCCAAGCGGTAATAGAGACTAGTGGTAAAGCTGCAGCTTCTTCCATCGTCAAATTTTTTGGCTTATGAGCAAGTAAGTCAACATCTGCCAGCATAAACTCTGCAAGAGCACCGCCAGACGTCCCTTTAAATCCACCCGCGCATCCAAATACTTCGTCACCAATTTTAAACTCGGTCACACCTTCACCTACTGCACATACCAAACCTGCCACATCTCCATGTAAGACTGCTGGAAATTCAGGTGCAACGGCTGGAACTGCACCAGATCGGACTTTCGTATCAATGGGATTTACACTTGTAGCCTTAACTTGGATAAGTACATGTCCAGGTTGTAGCTCAGGTTTTGAAATCTCCTTATACTGAAATACAGATGGTTCACCGAAAGATTGGATAATTTGTGATTTCACACTTATCACTCCTTATTATTTGTTTTACCTGATAAGAGAGAGGTCAACTTCAAATTGTAAAAAAAGAAAAGTAAAAATTTTTAGTCTTTACCTTCAAAATCAATGATACTTTATATAATTTAAAATTAATAGTTTCGGAGATGACCAAAAAACTCCGTCTAGAAGCCCGGAGTCATTTTCCAAAAATATAAGTCTTCAAAAGCGCAGCCCTCTCACGCAATCGTACTTTTGTTTCTATCACTTTCGGCGTTTCCGCAGCCACGACATCCGTATTCCAACCGAGCTTACTAGCAAGCATTTTTGCACGATGTAGATGGTAATCGCTTGTAATGATCGTCACCGATTTCACATTTTCAGGCAATAATTCTTGCGAAAATAACAAGTTTTCGTAAGTGGAAGTTGACTGGTTTTCCACGATAATTCTATCCTCCGTGATTCCGTTTTCTATAAGAAAGTTTCTCATTACTATAGCTTCTTCAATATCTTCATCAAGTCCTTGTCCACCAGATACGACAAGCTTCACATGAGGGTTCTCTACCGCATAAGCAAGTGCAGCTTCCAACCGATATTGCAAAGAAAGTGAAGGGATATTCCCTTTTTTCACTTTAGCTCCGAGCACGATTGCGTATTCATTGGAACCATCTGCTTTCGGCTCCAGTCCGTCATCTAGCCATTTACTCGTGACCATCCACATACCAACTCCGCCTGAAATAACTACTAGTAAAGGAATAAGCACGATCCACCTCATTTTCTTCATTTTCATCATACGGACGGTTTCTTTTTCTTCAAGAACGCGGATATTCTTGGTTCTTCTTTACGGACTAGGCGACGAAAATTTTCGATATGTAAAACAACTGCCATCGCGAATAAAAAACCTGCGACTGCAATAGGGGCAACCCCTTCGGCAAACCAAATCGAAGCGACTATAAATACTGCATAAAATACAAACACACCAATCAATAAAAAATCTGTTAAAAAAGTCGTACCGATTAACAATAAAAGTCCAATAAGTCCAATTGGCCAATAAATAGCAAATAAAATACCAATAATCGAAGCTGTTCCTTTTCCACCTTTAAATCCAGTGTAGATCGGAAAATTATGTCCTAAAATAACAGCGGCTCCAGCTAAATAAAGTAATAAATCTTGTTCCATGGAAGTAAAAGAGCCATATTGTTGCACAAAGAAACGAACACCTATAATAACGAAAACACCTTTTAAAATATCAATTACAGCAACCAAAATTCCATACTTCATTCCAAGAACTATTGCAGCGTTTGAAGCACCCGAATTTTTAAGCCCTTCTTTTTTAATATTGACCCCACTTAAAGCCTGGGCAACTTTTGAGCCGTGCATTGCTCCAACAAAATAGCCAATTCCTAAAATTATCAAAATCCAAATGCTCATCATCTCACCTCTCTATCAATAACTACAATACATTTAACGTTCCACTAACAAAGAAGTTTCAGAATTTTTCACAAAAATGCTTGACGGATAGATTCATAAAATCATATACTGTGTATCAAGATGGAAAACTAAATCTAATACTCTTATCAAGAGTGGCGGAGGGACTAGGCCCTGCGATGCCCGGCAACCACTGAGTTTTAAACTCGGAAAGGTGCTAATTCCTACAAATTCGTTGACCCGAATTTGGAAGATAAGAGGAGGAACATGCGAAACTGCACCCCTCTTCTTAATCGAAGAGGGGTTTTTGTTTGTCCTAGAGATCCTCTCCCGTTTCCCGATATGTCCATCTAAATTATTTTCTAGGAGGAATTCAAAATGACAAATCTTCAAAAAGAAACAGTTCTTTTGCACGGTGGTCAGCAACCAGATCCAGTAACAGGTTCACGAGCAGTACCTATTCACAAAACAACTTCTTACGTATTTCGTGATACAGAGCATGCACAAAATCTTTTTGCATTAAAAGAAACAGGCAATATTTATTCTCGTATTATGAATCCGACTGTTGATGTTTTCGAGCAACGAGTGGCGCTTCTTGAAGGTGGAACAGCAGCGGTTGCGGTATCTTCTGGTATGGCGGCAATTGCGTTCTCCATTTTGAATATTGCGGGAGCGGGGGACGAAATAATTGCAGCAGAAAATTTATACGGAGGTACATTTAATTTATTCGCACATACATTGCCTCGTTACGGCATTACGGTAAAATTCGTTGACGCTACAAATCCGGAAAACTTCCGAGCTGCAGTGACAAACAAAACAAAAGGATTCTTCGCAGAAACAATTGGTAACCCAAGTTTAAATATATTGGATATAGAAAAAGTAGCAGCGGTTGCAAATGACGTAGGTGTACCGCTATTAATAGATAACACCTTCGCTACTCCGTACGGAACGAACCCAATTAAGTACGGAGCTCATGTGGTAATCCATTCCGCAACGAAGTGGATTGGTGGACATGGAACAACAATCGGTGGAATTGTGGTCGATGGAGGAAACTTTGACTGGAACTCAGATAAATTCCCAGGATTTACAGATCCAGATGTAACTTACCATGGTTTACGATATGGAATTGATGTACCAAGTGTTGCATTCGCGATTAAATTACGTGTACAGCTTTTACGTGATTTTGGTCCATCCTTAAGTCCAGAAGCTGCCTTTTCGTTTTTACAAGGATTAGAAACACTACATCTTCGAGTTCCTAAGCACAATGAAAACGCACAAAAAATTGCCGAATTCTTAGTAAACCATGAAGGCGTAGAATGGGTGAACTACTTAGGATTGGAAGACCATCCTTCCCATGAACTAGCGAAAAAGTATTTACAAAATGGATTTGGTTCGATCTTAAACTTCGGCGTAAAAGGTGGAAAAGAAGCTGGTCGCCACATTATTGATAATATTGAAATTTGGTCACATGTAGCAAACGTAGGGGATGCTAAATCACTAATCATTCACCCAGCGTCTACAACGCATCAACAGTTAACACCAGAAGACTTGGTGAAAACAGGTGTTACAGAGGATCTAATCCGCTTGTCTGTTGGGTTAGAAGCAGTAGAGGACTTACAAAATGCTCTAGATAAAGTACTTGTGGAAAAAACAAATGTCCTCTCTAGATAGAATTTTGTTGTTAATTGGGCGCAAATAGTCTACAATATATAAAATAATCAATCTTAAATACAAAAACGCTCAATTGTGCAGATTTAGTTGGAGGAGAAAGTATGGCGAAAATAAAAGCAGCAATCTTAGGTTTCGGAACAGTCGGCCAAGGGATTTATCATATTGTCAACGAAAAGAGAGAAGACTTGAAAAAGTCGTTAGGGTTGGACATCGAAATTAGCGCTATTCTTGTCAATAACCTGTCAAAAGAAAGAATAGCAACGCCTGGTGTACTAGTAACAGATGATTTTGAGGACATTATTAATATTCAAGGGCTTCAAGTAGTCTTTGAAGCAATTGTCAACGAAGAACCAGCGTATAGCTATTTATGTCGAGCAATCGATAAAGGATGTCACGTCATTACGGCAAATAAAGTGATGTTCTCCAAATATAGTATCCCATTACAAGAGCGTGCAAAATCACGCGGCGTATTTGTCGGGTATGAAGCAACTACAGCTGGTGGAGTTCCTGTCATTAAAACATTGAAAAATTTACTCCAAGTCAATTCAGTGAAGAAAATTCAAGGGATTTTAAACGGAACGTCCAATTATATTTTAACGCAAATGCGTGTAGATGAATGCCAGTTTGAAGATGCTTTAAAAGAAGCACAGCTTCTAGGATATGCGGAAGCAGATCCATATAATGACGTCTCTGGTCAAGATGCCTTCCGTAAATTAATGATTTTAAGTGCGCTCGCTTTTGGTAAACAGCCAAACTGGAACGATGTAAAAGTAGTAGGAATCGATGAAATTTCACTTGAGGATGTGAAAAAGGCGAAGCAAGAAGGTCTTCGTTACCGCCATGTTGCAGAAATTGAGCAAGATGAAAACGGGGAACTATTTGCATCAGTTGGACCACAACTTGTAGGTCCAGATCATCCTTTATACGCGATAGAAGGAGTAAATAACGCTGTTTCACTAGATACAAACTACATTGGCACATTAACATTAGTAGGACCGGGAGCCGGAATGTATCCAACTGCAAGTGTCATGGTAGAAGACTATGCAGAAATTATTGGAAAACGTGCAGGATTTTTTATTACGATTTAATACAAAAAATGACTTCGACAATTTGCGTCGAAGTCATTTATTTTTAATATGCATTTAAATATTAATCCTCATCTTTCACATCAATATCATCCGGAATGGGTGTGTTTCGCCATTCGTCAATTTGGCGTTTTAACTCTTCTACTTGCTCCAAATGTGTTTGGAATTGGGCACTATTAATGTAATAATCTTCTCCATCGAAGATTGCACGAATCTTTTTTTCAGCAATATAGCGTTTCACTTGTTCAATAGGCATCGATAAATAATTCGCAGTTTCTTCTACTGTCATATACACGGGGCATGCCTCCTATCTATATAAGTATAAGATACGATGGGCACTATCTCAATATGTGCTATATTGAAAGTAAAAAGAGAATTCTAAAGAAGGGGCGATGGGATTGTCTGTTATACCATACATATTTGTACTATTGGGCGCTATTTTATGGGGGACTACAGGGACAGCGCAAACGTTTTTACCGGAAAATGCGCATCCATTTGTGATTAGTGCAGGGCGTTCTGCGGTCGGTGGTTTTTCTTTATTAATTGCGATGATTCTGTTGAAGAAAATTAAGTTTAATAGTTGGCCATGGAAAGAGACGATTTATGCCGCGATTTGTATATCGCTTTTCCAACTATTGTTTTTTTCGTCTGTAAAATTAACAGGAGTGGCAATTGCCAGTGTAGTTGCAATCGGAAGTGCCCCTGTATTTTCAGGACTAATCGAGTGGATATTTCTAAAATTGAGGCCGTCAAAAATTTGGGTTATTTCTACAGCTTTCGCCTTATTAGGATGCGTTTTTTTGTTTATGAATAAAGGGGGAATTACGGTTAATCCGGTGGGGGTTATGTATTCGCTTATTGCAGGAATTGGATTTGCAATATATACGATGTCTAGTAAATCAATTTTACAAAAGGAAGAAGCGATTCCTGCTGTTGCTATGACTTTTTCGGCTAGCGCTGTTTTGTTATTACCGTTTTGGTTTTTGTATGATGTTAGCTGGTTACAGAACGGTGGAAATGTAGGGATTATCTTTTATTTAGGGCTTGCAACGACGAGTGTGGCATATGTGTTATATGGAAGAGGATTGAATAAGATTCCTTCTTCATCTGCTTTAACACTGTCGCTTGCTGAACCGACGACTGCAGCATTGTTGGGGGTCTTTATCGTAAGAGAAATACTAAGTGCGACTTCCTGGATTGGTATTTTGTTATTGCTTGGCAGTATCGTTGTACTGACAGTTGGTAGTAGATCGACGAAGCAAGTATCTGTTAATAGTTAAATACAATAAAGAGCTTTCTCCGCTTGAGGTAGCTCTTTCGCGTTTAAAACCCTAAAGCATTCCGAACATCTGTTGTATACGTTTGACTTATAGGAAGTTCCGTACCATCTTGGAGTAGCACTAATAAATTAGAAGAAAAGTCTCGGATGATTCGATCGATAAAAGCTACATTGACAATATAAGATCGGTGTATGCGTAAAAATGATTCTGGTAGGCGTTGTTGTAATTCTTTCAGCGGAATGCTCGTTTTATAAGGTTCTTTATTTGCATAAAACCATGTTTTTTTCTGAAGACTCTCCATGTATGCAATTTTCTCGATTGGTATTGGTCGCCATTCTTCTTCTAATTTCCCTGTTAGGAATCGATAAGGGGGGGGATTTATAATAGGGTGTTTTGGCGGCAGTATAACAATAAGAGCTCCAGTTTCCCCTAAAATGTTGATTGGATAGGCTATTCCGTAATAAGGTTCACTTACAAGGAAATCCTCTATGATACCCTCTGTTCTACAACAGGTCTGTATAGCTATTTCAGCGATACTTTCTTCTTTCACTTTTTGCCCAATCTTTAACTGTAGATTTTGCTTCTTTGCGTCGAAATAAACGTACTCATCCCTTGATGCAATAGCGATAGAAGCCTCTTTTGGGATCCAATCTTCCAACAAAGCGATATATTGTAGAAATTGTTCTTTCGATATTTCCATCCATTTCCCTCCAGTATGAAAATTCGTCGTTCATCCACCTTATTTGTATTTCATCCTCTTAAAACAGTCATTCGTCTAAAAGTCTATGCAAAATTCTGAATATTGTTATATAGTAGATTACAAGAAAACTAACTGTTATGGAACAGTATAAAAGTAATGTTTTTAACTGTTTCATACATTAAATGAAAAGAGGCGGATAAAAATGTTAACTAGACAACAACAAGTCGAACAATTACGTGCAGAGTGGGATCAAGAGAATCGCTGGAAGGGGATTGAACGTCCATATTCACCGGAAGAAGTGATTAAGCTTCGCGGCTCCTTACAAATCGAACATACGCTAGCTCGCAAAGGTGCGGAGCGTTTATGGAATTCTTTACACAAGGAAGATTTTATTAATGCGCTTGGAGCCCTCACAGGAAATCAGGCAGTGCAACAAGTAAAAGCGGGACTTCAAGCGATTTACTTAAGTGGTTGGCAAGTAGCGGCAGACGCTAATCTTTCAGGACAAATGTATCCAGACCAAAGCCTTTACCCCGCAAACAGTGTGCCAGCAGTTGTAAAACGTATTAATCAAGCATTACAACGTGCCGATCAAATTGATCAAGCAGAAGGCAGAGAAGATCATTTCGATTGGTTTGCACCAATCATCGCTGATGCAGAAGCTGGATTTGGTGGACCATTAAATGTGTTTGAGTTAATGAAAGGCATGATCGAAGCTGGGGCTGCAGGTGTTCACTTAGAAGATCAGTTAGCGTCTGAAAAGAAATGTGGTCATCTTGGAGGAAAAGTACTTCTTCCTACACAAAACGCAATTCGTAACTTAATTGCGGCTCGTTTAGCAGCGGATGTGTCTGGTGTACCAACTGTATTAATCGCACGCACAGATGCGGACGCAGCAGATATGGTAACCAGTGATATTGATCCAAGAGATGCAGAGTTTATTACTGGAGAAAGAACGCCAGAAGGATTTTTCCGCACGAAACCAGGTATTGAGCAAGCAATTACACGTGGCTTAGCATATGCGCCTTACGCAGATCTTATTTGGTGTGAAACGTCGCACCCGAGTTTAGAGGAAGCAAAACAGTTTGCTGATGCCATTCATGCACAATTTCCTGGGAAATTACTTGCATATAACTGTTCACCTTCCTTCAATTGGAAAGCAAACTTAGACGATGAGACGATTGCAAAATACCAAGTGGAGTTAGGAAAAATGGGTTACAAATTCCAGTTCGTAACACTTGCTGGATTCCATGCATTAAACAATAGCATGTTCGAACTAGCACATGACTATAAAACAAACGGAATGGCGGCATACTCGAAACTTCAACAAGCAGAATTTGCAAACGAGGTGAAAGGGTACACGGCTACGAAACATCAGCGTGAAGTAGGAACAGGCTATTTTGATGAAATTACGCAAGTCATTTCTGGAGGAACTTCTTCTACGACGGCAATGAGCGGTTCTACAGAAGTTGCACAATTTATATAATCAATCATGGGGATGGGAGGTTATTGATAAATGGAACAGACTACTGCTAAAAACATTCAAATAGTTGGAAAAGAAACGGAAGCAAGTAGAGAAATTCTAACATCAGAAGCACTTGACTTCATAGCATCGATTCACCACTTGTTTAATGAGAGAAGAAAAGAACTGCTAGAAACTAGACAAGAACGTCAAAAGCAGCTTGATAATGGAGGAACATTAGATTTTTTACAAGAAACAAAAGCCATTCGAGAAGGGGACTGGACAATTGCTCCACTTCCTAAAGACCTTCAGGACCGTCGAGTTGAAATTACAGGTCCTGTCAATCGCAAAATGGTCATCAATGCATTAAACTCTGGCGCTAAAGCATTTATGGCCTGCTTTGAAGATGCAACTTCCCCGACTTGGGAAAATATGATCGAAGGCCAAGTGAATATGCGAGATGCTATTCGAAAAACGATTTCTTTTAAACAAGACAATGGAAAAGAGTACAACTTAAAGGAAGATACGGCTGTTTTAATGGTTCGCCCTAGAGGTCTTCATTTGCTAGAAAAAAATGTGCTCATTGATGGAGAACAAATTGCCGGCAGTTTCTTCGATTTCGGATTATATTTTTTCCATAATGCAAAGGAATTATTAGCTCGTGGAACTGGTCCTTACTTTTATCTACCGAAGCTTGAGAGTCATTTAGAAGCAAGATTATGGAATGACATTTTCATCTTTGCCCAAAAGCAGCTAGGTGTTTCAAATGGCACGATAAAAGCAACTGTATTAATCGAAACGATTATGGCAGCTTTTGAAATGGATGAAATATTATATGAACTAAAAAGTCATTCGGCTGGATTGAACTGTGGACGTTGGGATTATATTTTTAGTTATATTAAACGACTTCGCAATCAACCAAATGTGATTTTACCAGATCGTAGTCAAGTGACGATGACCTCACCGTTTATGCGTGCGTATACGCAACTTTGCGTTCAAACTTGCCATCGTAGAAATGCCCCAGCAATTGGTGGGATGGCAGCGCAAATTCCGATTAAAGGCGATGAAGCGGCAAATGAAGCGGCATTTAACAAAGTGCGGGAAGATAAACGGAGAGAAGCGACTGATGGGCATGATGGAACATGGGTAGCACATCCTGGTCTAGTCCCTGTAGTATTAGGAGAATTTAATGAGCATATGCCTACGTCTAATCAGATTCATCGTAAACGAGAAGATGTGCAAGTGGTAGCTAAGGATTTATTGGAAGTTCCGCAAGGTTCTATTACAGAAGAAGGCTTGCGTTTAAATTGTAGTGTAGGAGTTCAATATATTGCATCATGGTTACGCGGAAACGGAGCAGCACCGATCAATCACTTAATGGAAGACGCCGCTACCGCAGAAATATCACGCACACAAGTATGGCAGTGGATTCGCCATCCAGAAGGGAAATTAGAAGACGGTCGTAAAGTTACGGAAATTTTAGTACGACAAACATTGCAAGAAGAACTAGGGAAGTTGGAAAAAGCATTTGGCAGCGAGAACTATGCAAATGGTCGTTATAACGAAGCAGCTGAGCTCTTCCTCTCTTTAATAAGTGAACAAGAATTTGTTGAATTTCTCACATTGCCAGGCTATGAAAAATTATAGGAGGTGATTTGCATGAAAACAACTACTCAAGAAGTAAGCACAAAACATTGTCGTGAATGCGGATGTGAGATTCATGAGAAAGTAGAATCATCCCTTTATGAATGTGAACGTTGCATCGGCATGAACGAGGAATAACTCTATGTACGAAAGTCCTATCCTTCTTTTACAAGAAAGGGTGGGGCTTTTTTAAATTTAGCAGGATTTTCTTGTTGTAAAAAGAACATACGTTTCATATACTAAATAAAAAGGAGGGAACGTTTGTGCGTGTTTTATTAGAGAAATATTTTAGTCGAGGACAGTATGTGGAATTAATATACCTGTCTAAATCGAATGAAATCAGTAGGAGAAGAGTCAAAATATTGAAGGTGCAGGACAACTCTTTTCAAGGATATTGCTTTAAAAGGAAGGCAAAACGCACATTTCTAATAACGAACGTATTAGCAATCGCTCCCGTTAGTCAAAAAGAAAGCAAGGTGATCTAGGTGGATAGACCAGATTTATCGAAATTACAGGATCGAGGAAGTAAAAAATGGGTCGCAATGATGCTGCCGGAACACGTCAAACTTCTGAGAGAATACATGGAAGAACAAAAGAAGACTCCTCGTCCCCAACTAGATGAATGGGATCTGGATATTATTCAAGAAAATATTCAACTAGCAATGAAACGAAATGTAGAAGTGGAAATAAAAACATGGAGAAACGGAGCATTTCATATTCACTTAGGAAAGGTAACTTGGGTGGATATAAATAAAAGAACAATAGAAATGGAAGACATTCTTACATCATTCATGTTGCAATTGGATGAAATTGTGGATGTAACAATATTAATATGAGCGAACAGATGTAAAACAAACCACCGACCGATATAATGGCAGGTGGTTTGTTTCCAAAACTAAGCCTTAACAGGGCTAAACTCGTGAACCCATACAGTCATGTGAGGTAGCCATGGCATACGAGGGTGGTAAGACAAAATAGATTGTTTGTAGTCTTCCACTGATTCAAAGCCTTCTTGTTTTGCATGTGCATCCGTCAACTCACCAAGCGTTTGAATATATACATTGTCAACAACAAAAGACTGCCCATTCAGTTCCATCATTTCCCCTACGTCTGCATAACGTCCATTGCGCCGAGTGGCCGTTTTCTTACCTTGCAATACTAGTTCAATATCAGATTCCTTTGTGATTAATCGTTCCACTGAACATGTTTTTGGAGGTAAATTTGTTTTTTCATCGTTTGTCATGTAAAGCCCACCTTGTTCAAATAATTTTACTTTGCTATTTCTACGTAAGTGTATACGTTAGAAGCATTTCGGGCTATGGTTATAAAAGAGTATTTTTTTAGTTAGACGAATTTGTATAGACTTGGTCTCGTGTAAATGGCTCCGACACTACTAGATGAGCGAGTGTTACAGGAGAATTACCTTCTTTTTCAAAATATATTTCCTCTAACTCGGGAAAGTTATCAAAATAGGAATGTACAATTGTCCCGATAAACATGTGCTCCCCGGCGCTTCCTTGGACATTACTTAATCCACTGTCCATATTTAATATGAGTTTCGTGTTATTATTCTCGAAACGGTAATCAATTAAACCCACTTCCAAAACCATTATTTCATCAAAAATTTGACGGACTTCATCACCTGAAGGATCAATAGTTATGTCATATGGTTCTACATATTCCGCATTCGCATCAGCCTGATAGACGGTAATCGTTTCCGTAGATACAGTGCTTTCAGGTTCATCCTTTCCATCCCACTTATAAGCTGTCTGTTCTTTTTGTTCACTTAATTCATTAGAAGTAGACCACGCAATGAGTGTATAAGAACCAGCCGGTACTTCTGCTAATTCTGTTTGAAGCTCAAGCGGAATGACTATTTCTTCACTTGGCTTTAATGTTTTTTCTTGAAGCATTAAGGTAAATGTTTTATTGGCTGAATACGTATAAACGACATTATTTTCATTGTCTAAAAGTTGATATTCAATTTCCTGTCCACTTGGATATGTTATGCTCTTTTCGACTTCTGTTTCATTTTTAATCGTAAAGGAAGCATTGCCATCCTCATTTACTACCAATTTAGTCAAAATAGTTTTGTCTTCCTGCGGTTGTGGGTCTCCACCTGTAGTAGGATCGGCATTACTTGTTCCACAGCTCGCTAGGAGCAAAATGATGAAAATCGAAAATGCGCCCCAAATAAGCTTTTTCATAGAATCACTCCTTTATAGGATTAGACTGTTTACCTCTTAGAAAGTTACATATAAATTTCTTAAGAAATTCTTCATAATTATCCTTCTGAAATGTTAAGAAATGAACGGTACAATAAGAACCATAAGAAAGAAAAGATTGGAGGTAAGCAAATGACACAGTTTACAGTGTTAGTGACGGATGATGATCAAGATATTCGAGACGGCATCGAAATTTACTTGAAAAATGAAGGATATAACGTATTGAAAGCTGCGGACGGACTAGAAGCATTGCAACTAATAGAAGAAAATGAAGTACATGTCATTGTACTAGACATTATGATGCCCAAAATGGACGGCATTGCAGCAACATTTAAAATACGAGAACAAAGAAATATCCCAATCATTATGCTTAGCGCGAAGGCAGAGGATTCGGATAAAATTCATGGATTGTCTGTTGGAGCAGATGATTACGTGACAAAGCCTTTTCATCCAATGGAGCTAGTGGCACGCGTGAAGTCGCAACTTCGGCGCTATACAAAGCTTGGTACGTATCAAGGACAGCAAGCAATCATTGAAGTCGATGGACTCGTGTTAAACAAAGAAGCAAAAGAACTGACGGTAGAAGGCGCACCAGTGAAACTAACACCGATTGAATTTAAAATCACCGAACTTTTAATGATGAACGCAGGGCGAGTGTTCTCTATCAATGAAATATACGAGCGTGTCTGGCATGAACCCGCCTACAACGCGGAGAACATCGTAGCAGTGCATATCCGAAAAATACGTGAAAAAATAGAAGCAGATCCGAAAAACCCAAGATATGTGAAGGTGGTGTGGGGAGTTGGCTATAAAATCGACAAGTAAATGGAGTTTACTACTGTCAATTTTAGCAATTGCGTGCGGCATCATTTGTCTAACCTACTGTCTAGCTAACTGGATGCCACTAATCGAAATTAAAGAGAGTTTTGTTCAAATTATTCAAAATATGAAAGGGGGCGTTGCGGGATGAAGCATGCAATCGGAAGAAACATATTACTTAGCGCTTTGGCGGTAATCACCGTATTAGGTCTGTTTACACTAATTGAGCAAGGACCAAACTTTATCGGTACAAGTTATTTCGATAGTGGTGACTTTGAGTGGCAGTTAGATGAATTTGAGGAATCCATTATTCCATTAGTGTTAGCACCGCCAGATAAAGAAGAAGTAAAGAAAAAAATTACAGTGACTCCAGAAGAAATAGAGGAATATCGCTATCGATATGGAGACCTAGAAAGTCAATTGAATTCCATCCGAAATCAATATCAAAGTGAGACAGGGGAAATCACAACAGAAACAGCGACAGACGGAGCATCAGAAGAAACAACTACCGTGGAAACACCGAACGATGCTTTACTTGCGGAGCGTGATAAAAAGCTAGCAGATATCACGAAAAACTTCACAGATGACAGCTATGTAGAAAAAAAGATTCGAGCAGAAAAAGAAGCGAAAGTAGATAGCTATTACAAAGCAGTCGAACATGCAAAAAATGATTTATTAAATCAAAAAGAAGATTTTATATACGACTTAAAAAATGTGGAAACGGGAGAACGTTTTACAAACGGAGAAATAAGTTCGAAAAATGCATTTAAAAAAGAATACTCCAGTAAATACGGTTATTTAAGAAAGCGCACTGTTTATCAACAAGTGGATGAAAGTTGGCTAGTCACTGACATAATGGGAAATCCATTTGCCCGTTTTGAAGGAACCATTGCTATTCCGGAAGGTAGTATTTTGAGCGGACATAGAGCTATTGAGTATAAATCCTTTTTAACAAACCAACGCACGTTTTATGGGGTAGTAGTAGCAGGAATTTTAGCGGCAGTTGCCTTTACTTTATTATGGAGAAAAAATAGCGAAACGTTTCGAGATAAGAGCAGGGAAGAAAAATATCGACAGTTGCCGATTGATGTAAAACTAGTATTGTTTCTCATTAGTATTTTGACGGACATAATTGCTATTGGGTTTTTGAAGGATTTCATCTTGTATAGAGACTATGACATGCAAATAATTACTTTTATTTTTGCAGTTATTTTTACAGCAATTACACTGTATCAATGGAAGTGGATGCGTGCAGGGTTTGGTCCAGTAGAGTGGAAAAATACCTTTACTTATAGCTGGGGAAAATCATTACAAGGGTTTTTCTTGAAGCAATCTATAGGGCTTCAAACATTAATCATGTTAATCGTCGTGTTTTTCTGGGGAGTAGGAACATTGCTTGTAATGATGGTACCGGTGGCATTAATCATTTGGATACCAGCAACGTTATTAATAGGAATACCAGTACTCATTGTTTTACTGTCTAGAATGGCATACTTAAATCGAATTTTCGTGAAAACAGAAGAAATGGCAAAAGGCATTATCGGAAATGAAATTGAAGTAAAAGGTAAATCTGAATTTGCAGGGCATGCCAAACATTTAAATGAAATACGCAGCCTAATCAAATCTTCTCATTCCGAGCAAGCAAAAAGTGAGCGATTAAAAACAGAGCTAATCACAAATGTGAGTCATGACCTTCGCACACCATTAACATCTATCATTACGTATACAGATTTGTTAAAAAATCCAGGCATTACAGATGAAGAGCGAGCATCTTATATTGCCATTTTGGATAAGAAATCGATGCGTTTAAAAACACTGATTGAGGACTTATTCGAAGTGTCGAAAATGGCATCCGGGAATATCGAGCTAGACAAACGGAAAGTCGATTTAACTCAATTGTTGCAACAAGCCATAGCCGAACACCAAGAAGACATTGATAAATCCGGTCTAGAATATCGGGTAGCTATCGGCACAAAACCAATCATGGCCTATGTCGATGGACAAAAATGGTGGCGAGTGCTGGATAATCTAATCATCAACACATTAAAATATGCTCTTCCGAATACTAGAGTATATATTAACTTGGACCAAGTGAACTTCGATGCTGTTTTCGTCATCAAAAATATTGCGAAATATGAACTAGGCAATGATGTGAATGAATTAACCGAACGGTTCAAACGAGCAGATACATCGCGACACACAGATGGTTCTGGTCTAGGGCTTGCAATCGCACAATCCATTGTAGATCTGCACGGCGGCAGCTTACGAATGGAAGTAGATGGAGATTTATTTAAAGTGACGGTGAAAATTGAAGTAATTTGATAAAAAGCGGGAAATCCTATGGTGGATTTCTCGCTTTTTGGTGTGAGTATGAAGATTAGTTGGAAAAAATGAGCGTTTAGTTGGAATCCCGGTACTGCCTATTTTGAGATACTTAGTAAAAAGGGGAGATGGAAATGAAAATCTATATTATCGGCTCGGTTGGTAGTGGCAAAACAACGTTGGCTCGTGAAGTGTCAAAAAAACTTCAGATTCCGCATTTTGAAACAGATAATTTTGTATGGACTAGACGTCCAGCGGGTGATATTCGCAATGAAATCGAAGTTCGTGACCAGTTGCTACGGGAAGCAATTGCCACAAATAATTGGGTTATAGAAGGCGTTCATATAGATTGGACAGACGTGGGGTTACAAGAGGCAGATCAAATTATCTTTTTAGATTTTCCTACAACAAAACGCGGAAGTCGAATTATAAAAAGATATATTCGGCAGTTGCTACAACTAGAGAAGGCGAATTATAAACCGACATTCTCTATATTTCGTCAAATGTTCAAGTGGAATAAATACTTCGAAGAACAGATGAAGCCAGAATTTCTAATAAAGTTTAGTGCCTATGAGTATAAAGTTCGTCGTTTTCAAACAGATAAAGAGGTAAAAGGGTGGTTTCACCAATTAAAAAACCAAAAAAGAGAACTCCCTATTCCTTAGGTCATCCTCTTTTATGTCGCGAACGATTTCTAGATTGATCTTGTTCTTTCTTCAACTCTTCCATTTGACCTAACAATTGATCGAGCTTATTTTGTATATCGGAAATTTGTTGTTGTTGATCTTGTGCGGCACGCGTTGCTTCTTTATAATCACGATTTGCTTCGTACAACGCAATGCCTGTTCCGATTGTATCCACAACATATCCAATCGAAAGAATGACAGACGCTATAAACCCGACAGTCAAGCCTAAGTTAGGTGGTAATTCGTCATTTGGATCGTCAGGTATCATATTTGCTAACATCCTTTACTTCTTCTTTTCATTAGCATATGATAAATATCCTTTATAGGTTATTTTTTCGGTTTAACAAGCTGATGTTCAAAAGCATAAATAACAGCTTGCGTTCGGTCGCTTACTTCCAGTTTCGATAAAATATTGCTGACATGTGTTTTGGCTGTTTTGAGGGCGATAAAGAGAGTGTCCGCAATATCTTGATTTGTTTTACCTTCCGCCATTAGCAGCAATACTTCGATTTCGCGGTCTGTTAAATCTTCATGTAATGCATGTTCAGAACCTTGGCGCATGCGTTTCATCATTTTGTTCGTTACTTCTGGTTCTAAAACGGCATCACCACTTAGTGTTTTTCGGATTGAATCCGCAATATGGGATGCTTTAGATGTCTTCAACAAATAGCTGATTGCGCCGGCTTCAAGAGCGGGATACACTTTGTCGTCATCGATAAAGCTTGTGACAATCATTACTTTTGCTTCTGGCCACTTTTGTACAATTTCACGTGTTGCTTCTGCACCATTCATGATGGGCATGACCATATCCATTAAAATAATATCCGGTTTATGCTGGAGTGCCATGTCGACCGCTTCTTGCCCATTTACAGCTTCTGCGACAACATCCATATCTGGTTGTGCTTGTAAATAAGCAGATACACCAATTCGAACCATTTCATGATCATCCGCTAATAATATTCGAATCATTTCCGATCTCCTTTTCTTGTTTTATTTCCATCCGTATTTCTTGCTTTTCAATCGGTAATTTAACTTCCACAATCGTCCCTTGAGAAGGAACGGATACTACTTTACATATGGCACCAATTTCTACCGCTCGCTCTTTTACATTTTCCAAGCCGTACGAGCCTGTTTTTGCGTCTGATATTTCAAAACCAACACCATTATCTTGAACTCGGAAAATAGCAAGACCGTCCCGTTCGACAAACAATATATCGACCTCTGTCGCTTTGGCATGGCGTAATGTGTTCGACAAAGTTTCTTGCGCAATGCGGAATAAATGATCTTCCGCCCCTTTTGGAAGCACCACTTCTTCTAAGCGGTAACGTATAGTGAAAAATACTTTTTGTTGGAGCTCGACTAATAGCTCTTCCATACCTTGTTTCAAAGATTTATCATGTAAAGCCGCTGGGCGAAGATGGAGAAGTAATGCTCGCATTTCAAGTTGGGCTTGCTGCACGATTTTTTCGGTTTGTGTTAACGTTTTGGAAGCTTTACCGTGCTGTGATTCCTCTATTTCTACCATTGTGGAAAGGAGCATCGATGCTGCAAACAATTGCTGAGAAACGGAATCATGCAATTCTCTAGCTAGTCTTTGTCTTTCTTGGACGATTCGTTCTTGAATAAGCTTATCTTGTGCCTCTGCTTTTTCATTTGTAATTCGTTGTAATGTTTTTCGTTGCGTTAAAATGAGTTGTTCCAATTGGGCAGTTGTAACGTTCAAACGCTTGGAATACACATACTTTTTCTTGCTCGGTACATAGTTTTCTGCCTCTAATAATGGTCGTAAGCCTGTTTCAATCTTCTTTTCTTGATCTCGTACCTTTTGGAGTGTGTTCAATGAAAAACTAAAACTCATAAATGCTAAAACAATAACTATCCACACACCAAAAGGAACTTCCGCATACGTATTCTCCAGTAAAGACCACCACATTAAATCATTTGGCCAACCCCAAACGGCATATAAAAGAAGGGTTGCAAGTACTAATAAAATAATAAAAATAGAAAATCCTTGCCCTAAAAATATCTTCATTTGCGAATCACCTCGATATCCCCGATCCAGGTAGATACAGTGATTACTAACTCTGAAGCGTATGTCACATCATCCAAATAACCATCCTTTAATACAATTGATTGGTTCCATAATCGCTGAGCACCGCGTCCGAAAATATTTGCTTCTCCAATAATCGTTGCATAATGGAGTCGTACAGGGATTTCATATGGAACATAAATGACTACTTTTCCGAGCGTTTGGCGAATAGATATAAAAGAAGTGCCTTTCGGTAAAACGGTTTCCGTCACATCAATTACATGCTCTCCGTAGAAACCTTGTACGTGGACATCTTGCCACTCATATGCTTGAAAAGGAGTCGTTTGGGAGGAAAATAACTTATTTTGAATAATACTATTTGGCGTCTCATCGTATACGTTACCGAATGGACGGACTACATTACGTATCGGTTCATTTTTCCAAAGCTTATAAAGGATATACAGCATAACAGCCATCAATAAAAGTCGTAAACTCCACATAGAAAAAACAGCCATCAGCAAAAAGACAACACCAGTCCAAAATAAAAAGCGACGTTGTTTGCGAAGGCTAAAGTAGATCATCCCAATACCGAGAAGGGCCAATACAATACTACCGTTTCCAAAAACTGTAGCTTCAATGAACATAAGAAAAACAAAACAGATGAGAATAAAGGCAAGCTTGTTTGTTTGGTTTTCCTTCATACCGTTTCCCTCCTTTTATACGAACAGTAAGATATAGACTTAACACGTTTTAAATACATAGCTTATTGTTCGTAAAGATGTGAATAGAGGAGAAATTGCTTCCCCTCTATTCATTATCTATAGTTTACACAATTTCCTGCTTTGTTTGTGCGTTTTTTTCTAACATTACTAAACGTTGCTCCATAGAAGTCACTTCATGTTCTTTTTCAATCTTTTGTCCTAGGCGTTCAATATAATGTTCCATCTCTTGAAATGTACCGAAGTTTTTCTCTTTTTGTTCCGGTTGTAGTACACGATCCATTTGGTGATGTGCACGTGTAACATTTTCTTTGCCCATTAATTGTAATTGGCGAACTTTCATATCTTTTATTTTGTGCTTCATCTCTTCGTACTTGCGTTCCAAACCGAAAAGTTCTTCCGTTGTTTGTAAAATACTATTTTTTAGTACAGCGGTTCTTTCGCTATAAGCATCTACTTCTGCTTGTGCAAATGCAACTAAATCTTCTTCCCCGCTAGCAGTAGCAAGTTCTACTTGACGCGTGCGTTTTTCTACCATTTCCGTAGTTTCTTCCAGTTCTTTTTCCAGTTGTTGTTTTAATTGGCCTTGGCGTTCTAACCATTTACCAGTTTGCTCTGTTTGTTTTTCTGCCTCACGAATGTATTGGTTTAACATTGCGATCGGGTTTTTTTCTTCCTTTTTGTCGAATAGCTTGTGTAAATCTGCCTCTACTGAATACTTGAATCGATTCCATAATGATGTCATGTTTTTTCCTCCTTATTTTGAAAGTTCGTTCCATTGTTTTTCGAAATTGACAAATGGATCATCTGATTTTACTGATGGTTTGGAAAAGCTTACAGATTCGTTATTCCATTTTTTAACTACATACCAGACACCTACGATTGCCAAAATTCCGAAGAAACCAGGTACGTTCACTACTGCTGAGATTAATCCTAGAATACCAACGCTTGCCCAAAAGATTTTCAAAAAGGTAGATTCACTTTTTAAGTAGAAGTGCATCCCCGCAAATACGATTAACGCCGACACTCCTAATCCTAATAGGGAACCTAAGTTAGCAAGAGCTACGATTCCTGCAGTAATACCAAGTACTAATAAACCAAATTTTTTCATGTGAGTGTTCCTCCTCTCGTTTGTAGTTATAGCTTACCAATTTCACGAACTTCTCCAAACGGGCTTTGAATTGATTTTCGTATCGGTCTAGAGGCTTAGTGATCGTAAGACGGAATCTGCTATACTAATGAAAAATACATAAAATGGAGAGCAGAAAATGAAGAAAATAGGCGCTATTGTACTAGCTATTGTTGTGTATACGGCTATTGTGTTTTATTTTGGTTGGTGTGTTTTCACATGGTTGGATGTATTTCTACCAGTGAATAAGGTATTTTTCTCGATTGTATGGACACTTGTTGGATATGCCTTATTTATCGCAAGAATCGACCATCGATTACGGTTATTTCATATAGTAGGCTCTTACTGGATGATTATTATGCAATATGGGATAATTCTTTTTCCAATAGCAACTATTTGTACGTGGATTTTCCCGTCACAACTAGCAGTTATTGGTGCAATCGTTTGTTTATTGTTTATCATCAGTATTACGGTCGGTTCTTACAATGCCTATACGCCAGTTATTCGGGAGTTAACGATTAGATTGCCAAAAAAGGATGCTAAACTAGATGAGTTAAAAGTAGTAGTTGCTTCTGATTTCCATCTTGGTTTATTATCCAATAAGGCGCATTTACAACGTTTTGTGAAAAAATCGAATGAACAACAACCAGATGTCGTATTATTAGTAGGGGACTTGGTGGATGACGATCCGATTTGGTTTGTAAAAAAAGGGATGTCCCAAGTGATGAAACAACTTACTTCTACGTATGGTAATTACGGAGTACTTGGAAATCACGAATACTATGGAAAGAAAATTCCCTTACTAGTAGAGGAGATGGAAGCGTCTAATGTGCAAATGCTATTAGATGAAACTATTTTAGTGGCGGATTCGTTCTATTTAACTGGTAGGGAAGACTTGACGAATAAAGGAAGAAAGCAGCTTTCAGAGCTAGTTCCACTTAAACGAGATCTTCCTTGGTTTGTGATGGATCATACGCCTTCGAATTTATTCATACCAGAAAAAGAAGGGGTGGATTTTCATGTGTCTGGACATACACATCGTGGACAAATGTGGCCAAACCATCTTTTTACACGGAAATTATTTGAACTCGATTATGGATATATGCAAAAAGGGAGTTTGCATGCACTTGTATCATCCGGTTTTGGTTTTTGGGGACCACCAATTCGATTAGGAAGTCAATCAGAATTTTGGATAGTAAACATTAAGTTAGAGGACGTGGGAGTATAATGGAAGCGTGGATTGCAGACTGGATGAACCAGTTTGGATACCTGGGTGTATTTTTACTAATATTAGTAGAAAATATTTTCCCACCAATTCCTTCAGAAGTAATTTTAACGCTTGGAGGATTTATGACGACAACAACATTGATGACCAAGTTTGGCATAATTGTTGCGTCGACTGCTGGTTCGGTTATTGGAGCAGCTATTTTATATTGGATCGGTACACTGTTAGATGTAGAGCGCTTAGAGAAAATAGTGCAGAAGTATGGGAAGATTTTACGACTAACGATTAAAGATATTCATAAGGCAGATGCTTGGTTCGACAAATACGGAGTGTGGGCGGTATTTTTCGGAAGATTAGTTCCGCTTGTTAGAAGTTTGATATCAATTCCCGCTGGTATGTCGAATATGAAGTTTAGCCTGTTTCTATTGTTCACGACGCTAGGAACACTTATATGGAATACGGTTTTAGTTTCAGTTGGAGCAGCTGTCGGGGAGAATTGGGATGAAATTGTTGGGTATATGGATATTTACTCTAATATTGTGTATGCAATTTTAGCAGTTGTAGGTATCGCATTTATTGTTTGGTATTTTAAAAAACGTGACTAAGGAGATCTTATGGAATTTCTAGAATTATTAAGAGCATTAATATTAGGGTTTGTTGAAGGTATGACAGAGTTTGCACCTGTTTCATCTACAGGTCATATGATTATTGTGGATGACATGTGGCTAAAAACAGAAGAGTTTTTAGGTATGTATTCAGCAAATACATTTAAGATCGTTGTACAATTGGGATCGATTTTAGCGGTAGTCGTAGTTATGTGGAAACGATTATTTAGTTTAGTAGGATTGTATAAAATAGATAGCGAGCAATCGAGTAAACAGTTCAATTTATTACATGTAATTGTTGGAATGCTCCCTGCTGTTATTTTAGGATTCGCACTTAAAGATTTTATTGATGATAATTTGTTTGGTGTAAAGACAGTTATTTTTAGCCTTATAGCTGGGTCTATTTTAATGATTGTTGCGGATAAGTTTGGACCGAAAAAACCGAAAATCGTTAGTTTGGACCAAATTACATATGCCCAAGCATTTAAAGTGGGATTGGTTCAATGTCTATCATTATGGCCAGGATTCTCTCGTTCAGGTGCAACGATTTCTGGTGGTGTATTGTTCGGAATGAGCCATAAAACCGCAGCAGATTTTACTTTCATCATGGCTGTGCCAATTATGGCCGGGGCAAGTTTAGTGTCTGTTATGAAGAATTGGGAACATATTAATATGAATGATATGGGCTTTTATGCAGTAGGTTTTATTAGTGCATTTGTATTTGCTTTAATTTCGATCAAATTTTTCTTAAAATTAATTTCGCGAATTAAATTAATGCCATTTGCTATATACCGTTTGGTGTTAGCGGCAGTGTTAGCAATTATCGTTTTTATGTAATGAAAAGAGGTGGACATTTTACGGATGTCCATCTTTTTATTTGGTCAAATAACTGTTAAAATGATTCTTTGGATGCAATTGATTCTTTCCACTGTACAAGTCTAAACACAATATGTTAGGCTATATTAGAAAATAAAACACAACATATAGTATTTTGACGATAATTAGGTACCTTTATGGTTTAAAAGGGAATTCGGTGCAATACCGAAGCTGTCCCCGCAACTGTAAGTGTCGACAACTGTTGAATTAACCACTGCGAGCGATCGTGGGAAGGACAGCAGAAGGATGAAACACGAGCCAGTAGACCTGCCTTTTTTATCGTATGAAGCAACACTTTCTTCGGGGGTTGAGAGGTGGAGGCGAAGGACCTTTTTAATCATTTTAAAGAATTGGTTCTATTGTTTCCTACTTTTAAATTTTGAGCGATGACTCAGCCGAAGAGGCTTGAGACATCGCTTTTTTGTGTCTCCAAAATTTGACGACTACATATCTACTCATTGACCAAATAACTAAGGAGGAATTTATATGACAACGATATCAAACACTACAAAACAAGAACTATTACACCAACTAATAAATGAATTTGGAGAAACGAACATTGCTCCATTAGTGAAAGTACATGAGAAATGGATAGCAAAACATCCAGAAGGAACGACATCTGCATGGGCGAAATCGATGTCGCTAGAAGCACTAAGCTTTCTAGACGAACAAGAGCCATACTGGACATTTGTTGCAGCCCGCATTCATTTAGCAGACGTATATGAAAAGGTAGCTCAAATAAGAGGCACTTCAGCAGATAGAGTTTACAGTAAGTTTGCAAGCAATGTACAATTGCTAGTTTCTAAGGGACTTTATGACAAACGCATTACAGAAGCTTATTCACCCGAAGAACTACAACAATTAGCCGAAATAATTGTTCCAAACCGCGATAATTTATTCACTTATATTGGCTTAAAAACATTGCTAGATCGCTATGTCGCAAAAGACTTCGATAATTCCATCGTGGAACTTCCGCAAGAGCGTTGGATGATGATTGCAATGACATTAATGAAAGATGAGCAAGAATCTCGTCTTGCGAAAATACAAGAATCATATTGGGCAATGAGCAATTTGTATATGACTGTAGCAACCCCAACACTTTCAAATGCAGGAAAGCCGCACGGACAACTTTCTAGTTGCTTCATCGACACAGTAGACGACAGTTTGCAAGGAATATATGACAGCAACACAGATGTGGCAACACTGTCCAAATTCGGTGGTGGGATTGGTGTGTATATGGGGAAAGTACGTAGCCGTGGTTCTTCGATTCGAGGATTTGTAGGGGCATCCAGTGGTGTACTTCCTTGGATTAAACAATTAAATAACACAGCAGTGAGTGTAGATCAGCTTGGTCAGCGTCAAGGAGCGGTTGCTGTTTACTTAGATGTTTGGCATAAAGATATTTTCACATTTTTAGATTTACGTTTAAACAATGGAGATGACCGTCTTCGTGCGCACGATATTTTCACAGGTGTTTGCTTACCGGATTTATTTATGGAAAAGGTAGATGCACGGGAAGAATGGCATTTATTTGACCCACATGAAGTACGTCAGTTAAAAGGTTATTCATTGGAAGACTTCTATGATGAAAAACGCGGGGAAGGTTCATTCCGCCAAAAGTACGAGGAATGCGTGAATGACAGTCGTCTATCTCGTGAAACGGTTCCTGCAATCGACTTGATGAAACGTATTATGCGCTCTCAACTAGAAACCGGTGTACCGTTCATGTTTTATCGTGATGAAGTGAATCGAAGCAATCCGAACAAGCATGCAGGTATGGTGTATAGCAGTAATTTATGTACGGAGATTTTCCAAAACCAAAGTGCTACTACATTTGAATCCATTCAATTAGAAGATGATATCATCGTAACTCGCCGGAAATCAGGAGATTTTGTCGTATGTAATTTATCTTCTATTAATCTAGGACGAGCTGTTCCTGCCAATGTTTTGGAACGCTTAATCAACATCCAAGTACGCATGCTCGATAATGTAATTGATTTGAATATGATTCCTGTTCCGCAAGCGGAGCGCACGAATGCTAGATATCGTGGAATTGGGCTTGGAACATTTGGTTGGCATCATTTATTAGCATTAAATAGCATTCGCTGGGAATCAGATGAAGCAGTGGAGTTTGCAGATAAATTATATGAAAGAATTGCCTTCTTAACGATTCAAGCTTCAGGTGAGCTGGCCAAAGAAAAAGGGGCTTATCCTTTGTTTGAAGGATCGGATTGGCAAACGGGAACTTATTTTGAAAAACGTGCTTACGAAAGTGAAGAGTGGAATGAACTACGCGAAGATATAGCTACTAATGGAATCCGTAACGGCTATTTAATGGCAGTTGCACCGAACTCATCGACATCTATTCTAGCTGGAAGCACAGCAAGTATTGATCCGATTTTCCAAAAATTCTATTCGGAAGAGAAAAAGGATTATAAAATTCCAGTAACAGTGCCAGATTTGAATTCAGAGACAACATGGTTTTATAAATCAGCTTATTTCATCGATCAACATTGGACATTAAAACAAAATGCTGCGCGTCAACGCCATATCGACCAAGGTGTTTCGCTAAACTTATACGTGCAAAATACGATTAAAGCAAAAGAACTACTAGATTTACACTTAGATGCTTGGAAAAGCGGCCTTAAAACAACCTATTATGTACGCTCGACTTCTGTTGAATTAGTCGATTGTGACTCTTGCTCAAGCTGATGAACGCAATTATATGCTATTTAAGCTATAGCGGAAACACGGAGGAAGTAGCGGAGTTAATAAAGGATCAGCTTGTGGCAAGTGGATATGTTGTGGATTTGTATATGATAGGTTTCGGCGTAGTGCCGGACCTATCCACATACGATCAGCTATTTTTTGGCACATTCACTTGGGATAAAGGTAGCACACCAGAAGAAATGAAAGATTTTGTCCGCGAAATTGGCTATAAACCGGAAAATGTATATGTATTTGGTTCTGGGGATACCCAATTTGGTGGAGATGAATTATTTTGCGGAGCTGTTGATAAGTTAAGAAAATTTTATAACAGTACATATGAAGGATTAAAAATAGAGCAATCTCCAAGAGGAAGCCAAGAGAAAATAGTAACTAACTGGATAGAAGGAGTTTTAGAACATGGAAAAAGCAAAAACATTAGACCCTAGAAATCCTAATAAATCTACAGGAATTTTTAACGGTAAATCGAGTGGGATATTAAATTGGAACGATATTGCTTATCCACATTGGTATAAAATATATAAGCGATTACTCGGAAATTACTGGCAAGCAGACGAAGTAAATATGTCGAGTGATGTAAAACAATTTCCAAATTTAACGAAGTCAGAGCAAGATGCATATTTAAAAGTTATCGGTTTACTTGCAACGCTTGACGCACCACAAACAAGGACGGCATTATTACTCTCGTTATATGCAACGGATCCTTCCGTTCAGTCTATTATGGCTGTAATCGCACAGCAAGAAGCGGTTCATAATGAAAGTTACTCATACGTTTTATCATCCGTTGTTTCACTAGACCAGCAAAATAAATCATTTGAATTTGGAAGAACAGATGAAATATTGTTGAAACGAAATGAAAATATTATTAAATACTATAATGAATTTGTGGAAAACCCTACAACTGAAAATATAGTCAAAACATTAACGTACACGACATTATTAGAAGGTTTGTTTTTCTATTCTGGTTTCGCATATTTCTATAACTTAGCTCGTTACAATAAGATGGTTGGTACATCAACCATGATTAGCTATATTAACCGCGATGAACTGGAGCATGGCCGCTTTATCTCCGAATTGTTCAGAGCTACACTATCGGAAAATCCAGAGCTTAATAACGAAGAACTAATTGGATGGGTTTATGACCAATTCAAAGAATCGGTCGAGCACGAAATCGAATGGTCTAATTATGTGTTAAAAGATATCGAAGGAATCGATTTAGATGATATGGAAGGTTACATCAAATATCGAGCAAATAAAATGCTGCGTCTACTAGGACTGAACGAAATTTACCCGGAATACGTAGAAAATCCAATGAAATGGATTCGTGCATACGCCGACAATATAGATGGCACGAAAACAGATTTCTTTGAACAAAAATCACGTCAATATGTTAAAGTAAATGCGATTGATAATGGTTTTGATGATTTGTAATACAAATAAGCGCTCGATCAGTTATGGAAATCTGATTGAGCGCTTATTTCAGTGTGTATTAATATTTCAATTAATGTCTCCATTATTGGTATTCGTTGAAGTTAAGAGCTTTATTATATTTACACTGAAGGTAACCACGACAATTATTCGAATGACAAACCAAAAATATTCTATCAACTCGACTGATGGTTGAAATAGTTTTGGTGTTTGAGTGTATAGTAAATAACACATGAAAATAATCATTATAAGGTAAATGAAAAAGCTTAGAATTTTTTTCACTTTTATAGTTCTCCTTTATGGGTTTTCAAAAATATATCTTCAAGTGATGGTTGGTTAATTGCAATGTGGTAAACTGTTAATCCATTATGGACTAAGAATCGAACGACATCTCCAATTCGTTGTTCATTATCCGTCCTAAATGTTAACTTTTGACCTTCGAGAACAATGGAACCTATAAGTTGTTCGATTGCATGTATTAAGATTGTTGCATCATCTGATACTTTCATTGTTACTTCCATTTGCGATGAATGTTTCTTTTGTAAAGAATGGAGTGTTCCTTCATCCTCGATGACTCCATTTTGCATAATGGCAATGGTCGAACAAATCTTTTCTACTTCTGTCAAGTTGTGTGACGTCATGAAAATTGTCACACCTTTGTTATTTAAGTTTTGTAGTAGTCGTTGAATTTGAATGGATGATTCAGCATCTATGCCGGAAGTTGGTTCGTCAAGAAATAATAGCTTTGGCTTATGAACAATAGCTTGTGCGATTCCAAGCTTCTTTTTCATACCAAATGAAAATTTGCCTACTTTGCCGTTCGCATGTTCAAGGAGTCCGACTTGTTCAAGAGCTAAATCAACATCGTCTTTTGCCAGCTTATATCCTATGATAGAAGAAAAATAAGATAGATGCTGACGTGCTGTCAAATAATCATAGAATGATGAGTAATCTGGAAGCACTCCAATTTGAGACAAAACTTCATCCTGATTGGAGGATCCGAGTAGCTCGACCTGACCTTCAGTAGGATGGATGATACCTGTCATCATATTAATGAAAGTTGACTTCCCCGCTCCGTTTCTCCCTAAAAATCCATAAAGCTCTCCCTCACCAACTGTTAAATCGATCCGTTTGACAACTTGTCGATTCCCATACTGTTTTGTTAAATTGATGGTTTTTATGGCATTCATCACAAATCCCTCCTTTTAAAGAGAAAAACTGAAACAATAAAAAGTAAAGCGGCCATTCCAAAGTTCACAAGGAAAAGATATGATTCTACGGAAATGTAATAATAAGGAGAAAAGAATTTAAACCATTTAATCGCCCAAAAAGAACTGAAGATTGACCAAACGCTAATGGCTGGATAAACAATCCCGATTAATACTCCTAAAAACATGGAAAGCATTGGTCTACTGATAAGTAGGGAAAGTACGAGTGCCATTCCAATGAAAACCGATACGACAGATAATGTTTCAAAAAACACTTTAGCGTCAAAAGACTGAGTAAATACAAAGATTAAACCAAACGAAGCTATAACAATGCTCAACCAAAACATTGAAACTCCAATGAATTTCCCAAGAACAATGTATGATCTTTTCGTTTTCGTCACAATGAAACGCATCATCCGTCCTGAAATCTCCCGATTAAAGACATCGTGAGATAGCGAAAATACAAATAATGGACCGAACGATAGGAGGGCAAAGGAAATTCCTACTGAATACATGGCATCTGTATCAGTAGGGACGTCGATAAGCAAACCTTGAAATTTTTCAGTTAGCTGGATTCCTCCATAAGTTACGCCAAGTAAAAAAAGAATAACTAAGATTGATTTGATACTTTTCAGCAGCTGTAAGTATTCGTGTTTACTAATTGATAGCATGTGATTCCACCTCTCTATTTAGTAGTATAGTAGAGAGAACTTATATCCAACTTAACCAAATCTTAAATGTATCTTAAATCTTGGAGATACATATGAAACAAGCACGTATTCCCGTTGTAGGCGATGAACAATCAATAGCAGACAAGGTTGAAATCATATTTAACAAAGAAGGATTTATGCATGTTGATGTTTGCTATTGTGCAACAGAAGCGAAAAATTATATTTCGCAGTGACTTTAAGTAAAGAGGAAACTTACTAAATATCTTCTTAACTATGGGTGCTTTAGTTAAAGTTCATTAGTTGCTTAGACAGCTCTCTTTTCTTCCTGGAATAACGGACCAGTATAGTATGACAATCAGAAAACAGTTTTTTATGGGGTGGAAATAGTGAATAAAAGACATTTTAAATCTTGGTTCTTATTTATGATCGTTATAATAATAACGGTACTTGCAAAAAGTGTATGGAAAAACAAAGTGGTTTATTGGGAAGAAATTGTTATTGTAATTATAGCTGGTTTATTAGGTGGAATTATAGGGCTAGCCGGGATAGCAATAATAAGGATTTCTAAGAAGTTATTGAAAAAACGGAGATTTTAGCAGAACAGAACTATTGGGAGTTAGTCTTAAGTTTTCTTTAACTAATGGAGTGCTAAACAGATATCAAAATACAATGAGCTTGGAGATACATTACCAAGCTCATTTTTATGGGCATTTTTTCACAAAAAATAAGTAATCTTGATAGTCATTTGAATTAACCCTTTTGTAATTTATACAGTCATCATATTACAAAAATGGTGAGTTATTTAAAACAACCATTAAATTTTACATAGCCTTATTAATTTGTATTTGCGTTATTGGACGGTAAAGTAATCGTCACATTCGTTCCATTTCCATCGGATTCTACAAAGATATTTCCATCATGCGCTTCCACAAGTTGTTTTGCTATAGCAAGTCCAAGCCCGGTACCCGAAGTTTCCGTAGTTGTATTGGTCCCACGATAGTAGCGATTAAACAGATTTTCCAGTTCCTCTTTTGGAATACCCTTTCCCTCATCCTGAATAGTTAACTGAACGATACCTTCTTTTTGTTGTACTTTTAAAATTACTTTTGTTCCTTCAGGTGTATGTTTAATTGCATTACCCACTAGATTATCAAGCACTCGTTCAAATAATTTCGGATCAATAGAGACTTGTGAACTTATACTTCCTTGAGGTTTTTGTAAATCCTTCCAAACGACAACGTTACTCACATACATTTCTACAAACTCTAATAGGTTCACATCTACTTTATTTAGGGTAATGGCATTGTTTTTTAATTGATAAGTATAAGTCAAATCTTCTATTAATGCATTCATATAGGTTGATTTTTCTTGCATTGTTTTTGCGAAGCCTTTTATTTCTGTATCCGACCAATCATATTCATCAGAAGCAATCATAGTTGAGTAGCCAAAAATCGAACTAAGTGGCGTTTTTAAATCATGGGATAAACCAGTGATCCAGTCCTCCCGTAACTTTTCGGTCTGTTTAATTTTTCGCTCGTTAGCTTCTAAAGTATGGGCTAATTCGGAGAGAGACTGATCGATATTTTCATATACACGGTATTTACGCTTAAGACGACCTGTTTTAAGATTTCGTAATTTCCGATCATCTAAAGGTTTATAGTCTTGCTTTGCTAACTTTTCAATTCGTTTAAGGAAGTATAATACGGGACGACCAAAGCGTGTTCCAATCCAAAAAGAAAATAATATAGTGAAGAAAAAAAGAATAAGATGAAATAAAAGAAGACCTATACCAAACTTTTTTAAGCCATCTATTAGTGCAGGTTCGAAAGGGTTGTAGTTTGAATTATTGACTCTGACAACAGCAACCGTTCCATTTTCTAATAACCCAGCAGCAACAACTTCTTTTCTTTCAGAGTAATTATGAGTACTAGCTAGTATTTCAATTCCACTAAGTGCTTTTTTGGATGGTCCAAAAACAATTTGTTCTCGCCTTCCTTCAGGCGAATAGATTTCAAAAGTAGCATCAGCTTCGTTTAGTTTCTTTTTTATGTCATCCGACAAATATTCGTAATTCCCTTGAACAATGAGAGAAAGTAACTGTGTTGCAGGATGTTTTTCAATAAACACAATAAACAAGCCCTTACCCTGGTCCCAAACGAATGCCTCTTTCGTTTTTGTCATGTTTACAAACTCAGCAATGGTGTAGCTTTGGCAACAATCACTGTTATTTTCTGAACTAGCAAGAACTTTGCCGTTTTTATTGACTAATTGAATAAGTCCGTTGTTTTCACGCGCCGAATCTATTAAATCTTGAGATAAATGATAAGTGCCATTCGAATCCTTTTTAAAATCTGACTCAAGCTCAAATGCATCTAATTTACGAATATCTGTATAGCTATTACTATCCATTGCATCATAAACAAAATACGCAATCAACCCAATCGAAACAACTAGTAATACAGTATAAAAGACAAAAAAATAAGCCAAAAAACGAGTGGTCATTTTTGTGGACAAGCCCATTTTATTGCTCCTCACTTATGAGTTTATAACCAATACCACGGATAGTTAACAGAAGTTGAGGATTCCCGGGGTGCACTTCTATTTTTTCACGAAGTTTTCGAATATGAACCATTATCGTGTTATCATCTATAAAATGCTCTTCGCCCCAAACATGAGCATAAATTTGTTCCTTTGATAGAACTTGTCCTGGATGTTCGCAAAAAAGTTGAAGTAAATGAAAAAGTTTTCCTGTTAAAATTGTTGTATTTCCAGCAACAGTTAGTTCGGCTGCAGAGATATCCAATTGGAAACGACCGAAGTCAAACACTTGCCTTAATATAGGGGGGCGAGAGGAAGATTTATATCGTTTCATCTGTACTTTCACTCGAGCAGCAAGTTCCATTGGATTAAAAGGTTTTGTAATATAATCATCTGCCCCATACATAAAACCACGAAGTTTATCGGCATCGTTAGCCTTAGCGGTTAAGAAGAAAATTGGAGCATCGGAATTGGTGCGTACATTTTTTGCCAAATCAAGACCAGTACCATCAGGTAGCATAATATCGAAAATAAAAAGATCATAGTTACTTTGCGCTATAAGTGTTTCAGCAGATTGATAATTGGTGCACACATCTATCTGGTTAAAGCCTTCTTTTCTTAAAATAATATCTACCATGTCTCCGATTGCTTGTTCGTCATCCACAACTAAAATTTTCGTATCTAACAACAATATCCACTCCAAAATTTAAGATTTATTTAAGGTATGTTTCATGCTGGTATAAGCTTCCTATTTTATACTAACAAATGAGCGATACGAAATTCTAGGAGGGTTTTAGTAAAAATGGAAAGAGTGAGATTAATAGATGGCTTAAGAGGCTTCAGTCTGTTCGGTATACTACTTGCGAACATGCTTATTTTTCAATATGGAATGTTTGGAAAAGATGAAATCTCTTACTTCTCTTTGTCCGATTTGGATACGGGTGCGAACAAATTTATAAAAGTAGTGGTAGAAGGTAGTTTTATGCCGATTTTTACATTTTTATTTGGATATTCACTTATCAAATTAGTGGAATCTTTAAGGAAAAAAGAAGTTAGGGTGAGATGGCATTTAGTTAGACGGTTTATCTTCCTTATAATCATTGGTATTTTACATGGAACGTTTTTGTGGGAAGGAGACATTTTAGCTTTTTATGGATTTATGGGATTCTTTTTATTAATGTTTATAAACAGAAAGAAAAAGACCTTGGTTATTTGGGGAATTGTTCTATTTGTATTAACAAGTGCAATGGGCTATGGCGTATTGGAAGAAACAAAGGAAGAAGTAGAGAATTTATCTTCTTATATCTTTAAGACAAATGACGTGTATACAAATGGCACGTATACAGAAATAATGGATCATCGTAATAATGAGATGCCTCCTATATATAGTGATGAACTCGTTCTATTTTTCATTTTAATTTTTTCTCCAATTCTAACTGCTCCACTATTTTTATTTGGAATGGCAGCGGCAAAAGCTAATTTGTTTACTAGACCTAGTTTGGAACAAAAAAGGTATAAAATAGGAACTATACTATTACCTATGGGACTTGTGTTAAAAGGTGTTAGTATTCTACTACAAGAAAATGCTTGGTCTGGGATTTTATTAAATGTTGGAGCCCAGTTCCTATCGATTGGATATATATCGCTATTTGCGCTTCTATTTGTTTCATTCGCCCATTCAAAGGTATTTCTTGCGTTCGAAAGTGTTGGAAAGCTTTCTCTTACGAACTATATCATGCAAAGTGTTGTATGTACGACCATTTTTTATGGCTATGGTTTAGGATTGTTCGGGAACCTTGGAATGTTAAACGGTATCATTTTAGGCCTTCTAATTTTTTTATTACAATGTATTTGTAGTTCACTATATTTGAAAAAAATACGACGAGGTCCACTGGAGTTATTATTGAGGATTGGTACAAATTTTTCTTGGAACGGTACAGTGAGAAAGAGAAAAACAAAATATAAAAAACTAAAGAAAATAGATTTTGAAAACACCTTGGGTTAATTTGGACCAAGGTGTTTTTCCAGCTGGATATTCCGATTTAAGTCCACTCTAATATCTCAATTCGATTACCAAATGGATCATTTAAATATATTCGATTTGCCCCCGGTAAATCGGTATCAACGATGTAACTAACTTCGTTTTCAGTTAAATGTGTTTTCAGCGCTTCTAAGTTTTCTATTTGAAAAGCTGGATGTGCTTTTTTAGCGGGTGCAAATGGTTCTTCAATGCCGATATGAATTTGATAATTTGCAAATGTGAACCAAACGCCGCCTTTTTTTCTTAATGTTTCTGGCTTTTCGATTTCTTGAAAACCTAGTATTTCACCAAAAAACTGTCTTGCAAGTGCCTCGGAACCTTTAGGAGCTGCTAATTGAACATGATCGATTGATTTAAAAATAAATGACATGATAAATCCCCCTTGTTTTGTTCTAGCTTAAGCGTAACCTAAAATGGGTCATTTGGAAATTTTATTATAATTATAGATTGGCATAAATAAAACTGATGGGCAGGTGCATTTCTAGTTTTATAATGCTTTTAATTTCCAGTACCTGTAGCTTTCTTTTACATTAAAAGGTAAAGGGCAACTAATGGTGCTGCAAGAGCAACCAATTAAGAAGCGTAAGCAACTAAATCTAGACTGAAAGCAACCAATTCAACATTGAAAGCAACTAAAAAAATCTCCACCTCTAAACAAGGTGGAAACCATCTACATTTTCAACACTATTTTATTCACCGTATTCCGATTCCGTGCAGTAGACGCCATACCAAGCTTTCTTTCAAAAAAAGCATTCGTAAACTTCGTCTGATGATAGTTTTTCGACAAGCTAATGATGACATTTCGACCATTCCAAACAACAAATTCATCATCTACTAAACTATCTAATAATGCTTGCTGCTCATCTGAAATGTCCTGTGCTAAAAACATGACATACACTTGATCCTTTAAAAAAATCGGATGCTGTTGAATCTCTTCTAATTCTTCTTTCGAACGAACGGTAACTGGAATGTCAAAGCCATATGTTTCGCGAAGCGTATGCTCAAGATGCAGAACATCATAAACAGCATTGTCAAAAACGACATTTCCAGTTTGTATATACGTTCGTACATTTTCATAACCTATCTCTTCAAACAGAGCCTTCAAAGATTTCATATCAACCTTATTTTTAGCACCCAGATTGATCCCACGAAGTAACGCAACAAAAGACATACTTCTCACCCCTTAGTTAATATATCTACTTCTATATTAACTAAGCCATAGTCTATTCGTACAGCTTAAAACTAACACGAACAAAAACAAAATTACCAACACGACATCTACTTTCCCGATGGAGATTATTCGAAAATAACTACTTCTCCGTTCGCCAGTAAAGCCCCTTGCTTCCATTGCAAAAGCAGCACGTTCGGCTTTCCTTACAGCACCTGCAAGCATAGGAATCAACACAAGCCTGACACCAAACAATCGCTGCAACACATTTTTTTCTTCGCCAGCTCCTCTTAGTCGATGGGCTTGCCCGATTTGTATGAATTCATCTTTCAATACGGGCAAAAACTGATAACCGACCATCACACCATATGCAATTTTAGGAGACAGCTTTAATTGCTGCATTAAACTTAAAATGAATGTTACAGGATTCGTTGTCAAAGCAAATAATAAAGATAAGCTAGAAAATGCTAAAACACGAAAACTCAACGAAAGCGCATATTCCAACTGTACTTCTGTAATATGCAAATTCCAGAGAGACCACACAATAGGTCCTGACCTGTCTTCCGCAAAAACAAGCGTCGTCCAAAAGTAACCGAAAGCCGTCACAAAAAATGGCAGCATAAACAATAACCATTTTTTCCAGCTAATTCGACTAAAGAAAACTTGCAACACTAACACACTAATCCAAAATACAAATGGCGTCCAAGGATCAAAGAAGAAAGCCATCGTAAACATACAAACGGTAATCGCCAAAAACTTCACAGAAGGATTCATTCTATGCAAAGCATTTTTCACGAAGCATCACCTCTTTAGGAGGGAGCAAATGATGGTCCGACAACAATTGTGCATCACTCCACACAATTTCCGCTTCAAATTTCCCAGTCAAATGTCCATCATTCATTAATAAAAGCGAATCCGCCAAACAGTAAGCAAATTCCATATCATGTGTAACAATTAAAAACGTTGTACCTTCCCGTGCTCGCTCATCAATCAATTGAAATAGCTCCGATAAAGCTTTTGCATCCTGCCCAGAAGTCGGCTCATCCATTAAAATAACTTCTCGACCGTCCGAAAGCATGGCAGCAATCGCCACTCGCCGCTTTTGTCCATGACTTACCGCAAAAGGATGGGAATCTGCAATAGGGAGTAGCTGCAATCTAGCAATCATTTCTTCTGTATTGTTTCCACCGCCAAATCCGACTTCATCGCGGACATTTTTAGTGAGGAATAAAAACTCAGGGGACTGAGGAACATATCCTAACAACTTAGGTTCTACAGTCCCACTAAAAGGAACTAGCTGGCATAATGCTTTCAACAAAGTCGATTTCCCACTACCATTTGGACCGGCAAGTATAGCAATCTCTCCCTGATTTATCGAAAAAGTAGTTTCTTGCAAAAAAGATTTAGTTTGCACTTTACTAGCAACTAACGATGTGTTTGAAAGTTTACTGCTTTTCCTTTTTTTAAAAGCAGGAGTTACTTCCTTTTTATTCAATGAAATACTTCTTTCAAAAAAATCTCCCCATAAATCGAGGCGATGCTCAATAGCAACTATTGTTATCACGCGTTTTTGTTGTAATTCATCTAACCACTCCACATATTTTTTAGCAGTAAATGGGTCTAAATGAGAGAGTGGTTCATCTAATAACAAAACTTCCGGTTCCATAATAAGTGCACATGCAGTAGCAATTTGCTGTTTTTGGCCGCCGGAAAGTTTTTGGATAACAGCATATCGAAACTCTGATAAATTAGTGAGGTCTAGCACTTCACGAATCCTTTTTTCCATTTCCTCTCGCTTCACATGTAAGTTTTCCAATGTAAAGGCAAGCTCTTCTTCGACAGTTTGCATACAAAACTGAGCATCGGGATCTTGAAAAACGGTTGCAACTCGATGATTTATTTCCCCGGGAATAAAAGATAGGCTATCTTTCCCAAAAAGTTTTATCGAGCCACTCATCACACCATCGCAATTATCTGGATACAATCGATTGCATAAATAGAGTAAAGTAGTTTTTCCGCACCCACTTGGACCAGTAATAACTACTCGTTCGCCGCGCTTCACGGTAAACGAAAGATCTTCCAATATCCAGTTTTCCTCATCTGGATAACGAAAACTCACTTTGTCAAAACGAATAACGTCATGCACGTGCCTCACCTTTTCTCGAACGGGCTATCGCATATCCACGGAGGGAACCAGTTGCTAATAATCCATCTGCCACTGCTTTTCCTCCTATACCAGCAATCATCGCACCACTTGCTATACGAATTCCTAGCATTAACGCTACATAGCCCGTGCTATATACAGCAAATCCACCTAAAAAGTATCCATACACAAAACTAAATACAGAAGATCCAACACCCGCTAACATCAATACCCATAGATCAAATCGTTTATAGCGAGTCGCTGCAAATACTGCTTCTGCTCCTAAACCCTGAATAACTCCTGAAAGTATAAGGCGTGGTCCAACTGCATTTCCTAGTAAAACTTCAATGGCAGCAGCAATTGTTTCTGAAACTACTGCAGCACCTGGCTTACGAATAATGTACATACAAATAATTGAAACGATAAACCAAATCCCAAAAATCCATTCATAGGCAATCGGACCGATAAATCCTGACCAAATATTGCCGACATGTACAAACAATAAATACACAATTCCAAACACGACTGCAAATAAAGACATCAATACAATCTCTTTTAACTTCCAAGATTTCAACATATTATTGACCTCCATGCGAAGGACTATTAATACTCATCGAAACTGTCATGACTAAATGTTTATGTTCTTCAGAACGAGCATGTGTAAATGTCTCCTCATAAAAAGCAAAGACATCATGAATATCTCCGTGAATCCCGCTTGCATAATGCATGGATTCATTGAAAACTCCACGCTCTTTAGCGCGATCAACTTCTCGGTAAATGACATCCATATAATTCGGATTATTCATCGGGTATAAAGCAAATTGAGAAGAGACGTATTGCTTGGTCGTATCCGTATTGGCAACGTCATCTCTTTTATCTAAATATGCATCTCCTGCAGTATCCCCAGGACAACCAGCAGAAAAAGTTCCTGATAAAGCAACATGTACACCAGTTTTAGCAGCGTGAAGCGTTAATGCTTTTGCAACATTAAATACATGCACTTGTTTCCCACGAATGACCGTCGACACATCATCTGTATGCATCCACACATTCGACGTGTCTGTTTCCTGAAGTGCTCCTTTAATCACTGAAATAAAATCGTTGGTCATCGGATGTAGCGAAAAACGAAATCCGACGATAGGGCTTAAACCGCATTGCATAATAAAAAAACCTCCCGATAAATTTTCATAAAAAAAGACCACATCCGTGAAGATGCAGCCACTTATCCAATATGAAAAATTCGGAAAGTCACCGCACTTCCCCACGCAGGTATTATCCTGATCGAGTTATAAGGGATCGGAGCAAATGCTCGCATCTCAGCCATAATGGGCACCCCTAGTGCGAAAAACGGTATGTAGTTTTTTAAATGTGCCCCCAGTATACCTTATGAAAATAGTAAAGTAAATATAGTTGAAAAATTTAACTAACTCGTCCATGCTTAAATTATTAAGATCTTTGGAGGTAAAAGGTTTGAAAAAATTATTTATAACTCGAAAATTACCAGATGAAATAGTAAATCCATTAAAAGAAAAATTCGACGTACAAATGTGGCATAGCGAAGAAATTCAAATGACATATGAGGAACTAAAAGCAGAAGCAAAAGATGCACACGCACTTTGGACAATGCTTTCAGATAAAGTAGACAGAGAACTGATGGAAAGTCTGCCAAATTTAAAAGTAGTTAGTAACTTAGCGGTTGGCTACAATAATATTGATGTGGAAGCGGCAAAAGAGCGTGGGATCGTCGTTACAAATACACCAGGAGTTCTAACCGAAACGACTGCGGATCTGACATTTGCATTACTTTTGGCAACTGCTCGACGCGTTACAGAAGCAGAGCGTGATCTTCGTGATGGAAAGTGGAAATCATGGACGCCAATGGGGCTCACGGGGATGGATGTTTTTGGTGCAACGATTGGAATTGTTGGCATGGGACGCATTGGTGAAGCAGTAGCAAGACGTGCTAATGGGTTTGACATGAAAGTTCTATACCATAATCGCACTCGCAAAATTGAGGCGGAAGAAGAATTTGGTTTTTCGTATGTAGAACTAGACACACTTCTACAAGAATCGGATTTTGTCGTTCTACTAACTCCATTAACACCTGAAACGAGAGGGTTGATTGGGGAACGCGAGCTAGGGCTGATGAAAGAAACTGCAGCAATTATTAACGTAGCTCGTGGTGGAATTATTGACGAGAAAGCACTTTACGAAGCGCTAACAACGGATAAAATCTGGGCTGCTGGACTTGATGTGTTCGAAGTAGAACCTGTGCCAATGGATCATCCATTACTTACCTTACCAAATGTAACAGTACTACCTCATATAGGAAGTGCAAGTATTCGTACGCGAATGGCTATGATGCAGTTGAATGCCCAAGCTATTGAAGCCGTATTAGAAGGACAAGAACCGGAAAATCGAGTAGTTTAATGAGTAGGCAGTTTGGAATCAACAAGAATTTGATTCCAGGCTGTCTATTTTATCGTTTATAGAAGCATTCTATATAATTTCTACTAAAGCATCTAAAGGCCTAAAGAAAATGAATGATATAGCATAATAAATCCCACTAAAAACGTTCTATATAACTAAAAAACTAATTCTAATTATTCATAATAATTAAATTTAATTTCACTTTTCAGGCTATTCAATTTGCAATGAGTCTTCAAGTCTAGTAACATAAACAGTTATAAATTAGACGTTCCAGTAAATTGGTAATATTGGAGGGTAATAATTTATAAGTTTTGTGTGTTTAAACTTATGTATTTAGGGTAATGAAAGGAGGATAGAGCAATGCGTCTAATTTAAAATAGAGAGAATAGGGGTAAAATTTTATGAGAAAATTGATGTTGTTCATTTCACTCTGCGCAATTTTAGTTCTAGCCGCGTGTAGTGAAGAAGTAAGTACAGATAGTATTAAGACGATTAAGTTTGCCGATGCAGGGTGGGATAGTATTCGTGTCCATAATAGCATTGCGCAGTTAATCGTAGAAGAAGGTTATGGCTATGAGACAGAGGTTACAAGTGGAACAACTGCTACTACAATGCAGGCACTTGAACAAGGAGACATTAATGTCTACATGGAAATCTGGTCAGATAATATTAAAGAAGTTTATGAAAAAGCAATAGATAGCGGGAATATCATTAAAGTAGCGACAAATTATAATGATAACTCACAAGGATTATATGTTCCAACTTACGTGATAGAAGGAGATGCAGAACGAGGTATTGAGCCTGTTGCACCAGATTTAAAAACGGTTCAAGACTTAGAGAAGTATCCAGAGATTTTCCAAGATCCCGAAGATAAAAGCAAAGGACGTATTGTCGGAGCACCATCTAGTTGGGTAGTAAGTGAACACTTGGAGACGAAACTTGAAACATATGGCCTTGACGAGCAATATAACTATTTAGCCCCCGGTTCTGACTCAGCGATCGTTGCAGATTTAGCTGGAGCCTACAAAAAAGGAGAACCATGGGTAGGATATTATTGGTCACCAACATGGGTTACAGCAAGCTATGATTTAACTTTACTTGAAGATAATCCTTATGACGAAGCAGTTTGGAAAGAGTCAAAAGGAACTGAATTCCCTCCGAACGACGTAGTCATTGCCGTTCATAAAAACTTACCAACACAAGCAAAAGATGTAGTTGATTTTTTAAGTAAATATTCCACAAGTAATGCATTAACAGAAGAAGCACTGGATTATATGAATGAAAATGAAGCAAATCCGGAAGAAGCCGCACAGTGGTGGATGAAAGAACATGAAGATATTTGGACAACTTGGGTGTCTGAAGAAGTTGCCGAAAAAGTAAAAGCAGCTTTGAAATAAAAATTCATGATCAAAGTAGTTTAACCAAGAAAAGTGAGGTGAATGCGGCTGTTCTATTGATACAGTTCGCTATTTATGACGGAATTTCCTAATGTTCGAATACCAATTGGAGATGGTGTAGAAAAGTTTATTGACTTTTTAGCATTACATTTAGATGCATTTTTTGATTTCATTTTTGTTATTTCCTCTACGTTAATCAAGGGGCTAGAGACAGGACTTCTAGCTATTCCTTGGTGGTTATTTATCCTTATCATCTTTTTATTAGGATGGTATTTTACTAACTTGTATGGGGGACTTCTTTTTTCCCTTTTCATTTTCCTAATCGGTACATTTGATCTGTGGCCGGAAACGATGACCACTATTTCGATTGTATTAATCTCCGTAGTATTATCTCTAGTAATCGGAATTCCTCTAGGTATTGGGATGGCATTTAGTAAAATAATGTCGACTATTATGCGACCGATACTCGATGCAATGCAGACGATGCCAAGTTTTGTTTATTTAATTCCTGTTATATTCTTCTTCCCATTAGGGAATGTGCCCGCAGTTATTGCGACAATTATTTACGCATTGCCTCCGGTTATCCGATTGACCGAACTAGGAATTCGTAATGTAGATGAGGAAGTAGTCGAATCTGCACAATCTTTCGGTTCATCAACGAGCCAAATGCTTATGAAAGTACAATTACCACAAGCATTGCCTACCATTATGGCCGGTATTAACCAAACAACAATGATGGCACTGGCTATGGCAGTTGTCGGGTCGATGGTTGGTGCGCAAGGTCTCGGAGAAAGAGTACTGTATGCGATAAATCGGATTGATATTTCCCTTGGTTTTGAAGCAGGCATAAGTATCGTTTTCTTAGCGATTATTATTGACCGAATTAGCGGAGGAATTGCAAAGCGCCTTCAGAAACATAGGAGGGAAGCAGCATGACGGTAAAGTTGAAACTAGAAAACGTATCAAAAATCTTCGGTCCGAGACCTAAAAAAATTATACCAATGGTTGAAAATGGCGTGGCTAAAGAAGAAATTCTCGCCAAAACGGGACATACAGTAGGTGTTTATAATGCTTCTATGGAAATTATGGAAGGCGAAACATTCGTTATTATGGGGCTTTCGGGAAGCGGAAAATCTACCTTAATACGCTGTTTAAATTTATTGAATCGTCCCACATCAGGTGCCATTTATGTCGATGGGGAAAATGTTGTAGATTACAATAAAAACCAACTGAAATATTATCGACAGAAAAAAATTGCGATGGTATTCCAACACTTCGGGCTGTTTAGCCATCGAACCGTTCTTGAAAATATCGAATATGGGCTTGAAGTACGAGGCATGTCTAAAGCAGAACGCCAAGCAATTGCACAAAAACATTTAGAAACGGTAGGTCTAAAAGGGTATGAAAACCAATATCCAGATGAGCTTTCAGGAGGGATGCGCCAGCGTGTAGGTATTGCCAGGGCGTTAGCAAATGATCCCGACATTTTGCTTATGGATGAACCTTTCAGTGCACTCGACCCGCTCATCCGACGAGAAATGCAGCTTGAGCTATTAGATATACAAAACCGATTGCAAAAAACAATTATTTTCATCACCCATGATGTCAACGAAGCATTTAAAATAGGAGATCGTGTAGCAGTGATGAAAAACGGGAAAGTAGAGCAAATCGGTACGCCCGAAGAAATTTTAGATAAACCAGCAAGTAACTATATTTCGGAGTTTATCCGGGATATTGATCGTTCTAAAATATTGCAAGCGGAACATATTATGACAAAACCTTATGGCCTAGTATCATTGAAAGATGGTTTAAATGTGGCTACTCAAGTAATGCGTGAGAACGGAATATCCAGTGCATTTGTAACCGATCGTAAACGCCAAATACAAGGAATTGTTACAATTGACCAAGCGATTGATGGGCTGAAACAAAAAAAGACGTTACAAGAAGTAATGTCAACAGAAGTAAAAACTGTTCGACCGGATGAATATGTGCAAGATATTATTCCTTATGTACTCGATTCCAAATATCCAATTGTCGTTACCGATGAAGAGTTAACGATTAAAGGAATAATATTACGAGTGCATGTATTAGCTAGTTTGATAAGCGATAATCTAGAAGAATAAAAAGAAACTCCCGAATCTCTCTTTTGAGCTATCAATTCGGGAGTTTTTCTATGCTTATGAAATTATCAAATTCTATACATGTGAATAACTTTTTTACTTGTAACACAATTATGTAATGTCGTTTTTTCGACAGAACGTAGTATAGGGCATAATGCGTAGTAGAGAGTTCTATTAGGTGACCGCTGTGATTTTCGCTGCAGGACGGACGCTTTCCGTGGGGTGAGTGATGAGCCTTCACCGCCGCGCCTAGGCGCGTACGTTGTGAAGTCTCATCTTACTCACTTAATCCCTTCGGAGTCGCCGCCCTGCAACGCAAATCAATGGAAAATACTCACTTAGCAGTGTCCGATATTAACAAAAAGTAGTTGAACGAGACAATATACACTGCGAACGCGACAATAAGACAGCTGAACACGACAAACTAGTATAGCAGATGCCGGCTAGGCGAGTTCAGGGGGCTTTTAGGCACATTATTCCTATAATTGCCTAAATCAACGTCGTCTCAATCCAAGTAAAGAGCTATTGTAAGAAATTAGTTGCTTTCAATGGCTTTTTAGTTGCTCTCATGCTGATTTTAATTGCTTTCATACTAAAATTAGTTGCTTTCAACAGCTATTTGATTGCCCTTAGCCATTCTTTGGAATTTTACTCAAAGGTGTGAGACCCTGCAAGCGTGTTAACGACGTAGCGGCTCGTCACTTGCCCAGCGGAAATATAGTGGCTTCCTTAATGAACTTGCTACGACGCATTTTCCCTATTATGTGTGACATCGCATTAATATTATTATCTTCATTTATTATATCTAGGGATGTGTAGGTGCTTTAGCGATTTTATTTGGTAATCCTATAGGTGTTGAGAGAAACATTTGAATGGAGAATAGCTAATAATTGCTCAGCCATATAAGTAGAAGAATAGATAAACTCACTTTGAATCCATTCACTAATCATTCCCCAAATCGCATGTGCTTGGTAACTAGCAATAAGATTGGCATTAATATTATTATGCAATGGATGATTGGTGATATCTTGTAGTACAAGTTTTTTTAATTCATCACAAATTCTTTTTTGTAATTCAAATAATACGTTTGATTTAACTAACAATGAATAAAAATTAGAATGCTTCTCCACATGATCAAATATTTTAATAGTAGAAGAGGACAATTTACTTACAATCAAAACCTCTACACCTTGATAAGGTTCTCTATAAGAATCAATTAAATCCTTAATTACATCATCGATAGCTTCTTCCAATAGCTCTTCTTTGTATTGATAATGCTTATAAAATGTACCCCGATTTAAATCAGCAGTTTGCACAATATCGGTTATGGAAATTTCTTTGAAGTCTTTTTCTTTCATTAAAGAAATAAGCGATTCTTTTAAAGCCGCCTTCGATTTTCTAATTCTTCTATCTTGATAAAAAGATTTAGTAGACATTTTTGACCTCCATTGTATGTTAAGGGACATTAACGGATCCCTTTGCTGATTGAATGGCTTAGTATACATTGATTATACTATACATTGAAAGAACTTATTGTACATCTGTTCAATAGAACTGATAAGTAAATAAGTACAAATAGAAAGGGTGTAGATGAATATGAAACTTCAAGACAAAGTAGCGGTCGTAACAGGAGCAGGGTCAGGGATGGGCAAAGAAATTGCTACCTTATACGGAAAAGAAGGGGCAAAAGTAGTCGTTTCCGATATAAATGAAGCATCTGCAAACTCAACAGTAGAAGAAATTAAAGCAAATGGCGGCGAAGCAATCGCAGTGGTAGCGAATGTTGCTAAAGAAGAGGATATTCAAAATCTTATTGATACGACAGTTAGCAAATATGGAACTGTTGATATTTTAGTAAATAACGCTGGTATAATGGATAATTTTGAAGCAGCTGGTGATATTGAAGACGATAAATGGGAACGAATTTTTGCTGTAAATACAACGAGTGTTATGCGTGCAACACGTAAAGTAATGCCGATTTTCCTAGAAAAACAACAAGGGGTTATTGTGAATGTTGCATCAGCTGGTGGCTTATATGGTGCACGTGCTGGGGCAACATATACAGCTTCTAAACATGCAGTAGTTGGCTTTACGAAAAACACTGGATTTATGTATGCCCCACAAGGAATCAGATGTAACGCGATTGCACCTGGTGGAGTTGAAACAAATATTGGTTCGTCGATGACAAATATTAATACATTTGGTATTGGACGCACACAAGCTGGGCTTGCACTTAATCCACGCACAGGAAAAGCAGAAGAGATTGCAAAAGTTGCATTATTCCTTGCCTCAGATGAGTCTAGTTTTGTAAATGGAACGGTCATAACAGCAGACGCTGGCTGGACAGCATATTAATAAATTGTCACGACCTTTCTGGAGAAAGGTCGTTTTTTTAGAAGGTATATAAAATCAGTGGTCTATAAACTTGTAGCCTTTTCTAGCTATTCTCTCTAATTGCTATAGCTATTTTATTCCCCATTCAAAAGTCCTCAATTAATTTGAGAATTTTGCCATATAAAGAAAATAATCGCCTTGCCGATACAAAGAGGGTAATTATTTAACAATATTGTTTATGAAGAAAAGAGTGACGAACATGTTCACGACTCCTCCAGGAGACAGCTTTATTGAATTATATGGACATTATTCCATTCCACTTGTCTTATTGTCGATTATTATAGCGGTAGTTTCATCTTACACAGCAATCTCTATGAATGATCGAGCACAAAGAAATGGTTTTATTCATCGAAATATTTGGTTACTATTAGCCTCTTTAGCGATGGGTTTTGGCATATGGTCAATGCACTTTATAGGAATGAGTGCTTATTCCTTGCCAGTTGAAATGCATTTTCAAAAATTATTAACAGTTGTATCCCTAATACCAGCAATGTTGGCATCTTTTTTTGCATTTTATATTGCCAGTCGTCCGAACAGAACTTATTGGACATATATATTAGCTGGAATTGTAATGGGAGTAGGTATATCTTCCATGCATTACATCGGAATGTATGCGATGGAGATGGATATTCTTTATGCATATGATAAAGGCCTTTTTATAGCATCTATCGCAATTGCAGTAATTGTTTCCGTTATTGCGGTGTATATATTTTCTGGTTTTCACCGTTTTATGGTAAATCGATTTATCCAGCTCGTAACTGCTATTGTTATGGGGCTAGCTGTTTCCAGTATGCATTACACTGGGATGGCAGCTATTACCTTTTACGTTCCGAGTGATTTTGCTTCGGATCATATGCAAATGCATATGATGGACATGAGTGGAGTCGCAGTAAGTGTAACTAGTGGAATGATTATTTTACTTGGAACTTTACTTTTTTCAAGTATGGTAGATCGATATGTAGAATATCGAGCTAATTATTTTGATGTATTAACGAAATTACCAAATCGACGTTTATTTGAGCAAAAGTTAGAAAAACCAGTGTTTCCGGAGCATTTAGCTATTTGGCATATTCATGATTTAGAACGAGTGAATAGAGAGTATGATTATCAGTTTGGAGACGAGCTTATCCAACAGGTGGCTACTTTATTAGAGTTATTTACTTCGAAGACGGTCGTTTTATATCGAATAGAAGGCAATCGTTTTGCTTTTTTGACAAGCAATATGTATGAGGAAAAACAAATGCAGGAAGAAATGGAGAAAGTAGCGGAATTACTTCGCCAACCATTTTTCATACACAACCAGCAAGTAACAATCGAATCGACATGTGCTATTTCAAAAGCATATTCTTATGATGAAGCATCGAGTATATATACAAATGCACTAAGTGTTTTAAATCATCCGTCCGTCCAGTACAAACATGAGGTAGTAATGTATGATCCAGCTATTCATACATACACATTTGAAAGAGAAATTGCAGACGATGTACTTAGCGCAATGCTCAAAGGAGAGCTATATTTAGTATTTCAGCCAAAAGTCAGTATGCCAACAAACGAAATAATGGGAGTCGAAACATTATTAAGGTGGAATCACCCCGTGTATGGAATGCTTTCCCCGGGTGTATTTATTCCTATTCTAGAAAACCATGATCGAATGATGGATGTGACGAATTGGATTATTAAGCTTGTCTGTCGGCAAATTTCCATTTGGAATACGGAAAAACTCCCTTTTGGTCAAGTGGCGATTAATATTCCTGGTCAATATGTTACCTCCCCCAGATTATTAGAAGTATTAAAGCATACATTAAAAGATTATGATATAAAACCAGCACAATTAGAGCTAGAAATTACAGAAACAACCTTTGTGAAAAATATTGCGGAAGCGATGCGTGCGGTTAGTGTTCTTCGCCAAGAAGGATTCTCTGTAGCATTGGACGACTTTGGAACAGGGGTTTCTTCTTTGTCCTATTTAAAGCAGATGCCAATATCTACGCTAAAAATAGATAAATCGTTTATCGATGAAATACCGCATTCGAAAAAGGATTCCTCGATTATTCAAGCAATTATAGGGCTTGGAGAGTCATTAGACTTAAGCATTGTATTTGAAGGGGTAGAAACGAAGGAACAAGTAGATTTTTTAGTTGCGACATGTAAAGATCCCATTATCCAAGGTTATTATTTTGCAAAGCCGATGAAATCGGAAGAATTACAACAATGGAGGAATAGAGATGTCGAAAGAACAGTTTGAATCATCAACGAATAATAACCAGGCCGATTCTAAATCACTTATTCCATTCATTAGTAAAGAGTTCAAAAAGCATTTTACGAAAGATATAAAAGCTTTGTATCATTATACGGATTTAGAGGGAGCCCAAGGGATTATTAGCAATAAAACGTTTTGGGCTTCTCATATAAAATTTATGAATGATTCCAAAGAATATAGCCATGGCTTGGAAATATGTGAAACGATTGTACAAAACTTAATACAGGAGTTTCCAAAAGAAAATCCAAGACGTGCTTATTTGGAAGAAGTATTTACAATTTTAGAGGAACAAGATACCGATATTTTTGTCGTGTCTTTTTGTGAAAATGAAGACCTACTTAGTCAGTGGAGAGGGTACAGTCGAAGCAAACATGGTGTATCCATTGGCTTTGACTATGCTGCTCTTTTTGACGTATCCTTTCATCTAAGTGAAGAAAACTTTTTCCCACGAAAAGTGATTTACAACCATCAATTGCAACAGCGAGTAATCCATCGCATTATTGAAATCGCATTAACTAGTACAGAATCGAATACCGCAAAACCAGCATATACCCCCAAAGAAGTTGCAAGAACTATCGGATACTTCTTGCCACTTTTTAAGCATTCCACTTTTTCAGAAGAAAAAGAATGGCGAATCATCGTAACAAACTCCAAGAGTATGCCTTATCAACACGAACTAAAATTCCGTGCCCGCGATAATATCATTTTGCCTTATATTGAATTGTTAACACATAATAAAGTGACGCAAAATGACAACAATCTTCCGATCAATCAACTTACAGTAGGACCTTCCGGGACAAATGAATTCACCGCAAGGAGCCTTAACTATTATTTAAAAAATGTAGGATACCCAACCGTCCCTATTAAAATATCGCATATTCCATATCGTTAAAGAGGAGACCTTAGCAACTGAATCAAAGAAAAAAGACCCCAAATCATATTGGAAGTCTAGTAATACCTTTCTCATGCTTAAGTAGCCATTCTTTTCTCCACAAGCCACCCGCATATCCAGTTAGTTTCCCATCAGAACCGATAATTCGATGACAGGGAACTACGATACTTAGCTTATTTTTGCCGTTTGCACTTCCTACTGCTCGAATGGCTTTTTCATTTCCAATGATCATCGCAATGTCTTTATAAGATCCAGTTTCTCCATAAGGAATGGTTGTTAACGCATTCCACACGCTTTTTTGAAATTCTGTACCAACACTAATAGAAGGAAATGAAAACTTGTGCCGCTCACCTTTAAAATACTCATCCATCTGAACGTAACATTCTTTAAGTGCCATAGGAGTTTCCTCCGTTAATGGGTGTACTACCACATCTTGCTCTGCAAATAGGATAGAATTGACAGCTTCATCAGTCCCAGTGATTTCCAAAACCCCAATTGGTGTTTGATAATCGACTTGAAAAAGTTTACTCATATAACGGTCTCCTTCTGTCGGTACTCACTTGGAGTACAATTTTTTAAACGAAAAAATACTTTGTAAAAGTTGGATGTACTTTGAAAGCCAACTTCATAACAAATTTCTAAATTCGTTTTATTTGTGCTTTTCAACAAGTGTGCTGCTTTATCAATTCTTACTTTTTCTAAATACATACGCGGTGTTTCAGAAGTCTCTTGTTTGAAAAGACGATCCAAATAATAAGTGCTTACTCCAACATAGTTTGCAATATCTTGCAGTAAAATTTTTTCAGTGGAATGGTTGATCAAGAACGTAGTAACATTTTGAACAAATTGCGTGTTGGGAGAGCGATCTACTTCTGGTTTGCACCTTTTACAAGCGCGAAATCCATCCCCTTCTACTTTTTCTTTATCGAAATAGAATTCTACATTTTGTTTCTTTGGTTTTCTAGAACGACAGGAAGGACGACAATAGATTCTAGTAGTTTTCACAGCGGTATAAAATAATCCATCATATGCCTGGTCACAAGCAATAATTTTTTCCCACTTTTCTTCAAATGTAAGATTGATCATGACTGGTATACACCTTCCTGTCCCTTCTAGTTTAATCTTCATACAAATGTACTGTATCCTTCAATACTAACAATTGTGCAGCATTCACTTCCATAAAAGCAATGACTTTGTCAGAGAATGCATTTCCAAAGCTAAATCGTTGCACTCCTAATGCCTTAAGCTTATTACAATTAGTGAGTCCAGGTAAAGACAATACATTTAGCGGGGCATTTATTTGCGCTGAAATTTCTTCAATATCCTTCTCTAGCATCACACCAGGAACAAAAATACCACTTGCTCCACTATCCACATATGTCTTTCCTCTTTCTATTGTTTCCAATAGAGGGTTTTCCTTTTGAAGATACGTATCTGTTCGAGCATTGATGAAGAAATCTTTGAAGCCGCTATGCTCTAAAGCATTTCTAATTTCAAATAACAGCTTTGCATGCAAAGAGATATCTCTTAAACCATCTTGCGTTTTGAATGAATCTTCTATGTTTATGCCCGCTACTCCAACGTCTGCTGTGTTTAAAACATTGTGTACAATTGTTTCTACAGTTTCCCCATAACCACTTTCAATATCAGCGGATACCGGAACATTGACATGCTCAGTGATCGTTTGAATGATCTGTAAATGCCGATCAAAATCAACAAGTTCTCCGTCTTTTAAACCAAGTGAATTAGCCACTCCCCAACTAGTCGTTCCGATTGCTTGGAAGCCAGCTTTTTCTAAAACTAAAGCTGACAGTAAATCCCACGCATTCCCTAAAAATAATGGCTCAGTAGATTGATGAAGCTTATTAAATCTTTGAATTTTATTCATCATTAAAACCTCCTTAGATTCATGTTAGCAAGTTAGAAAGGTTGTTTTCGTCCTTTTTCTTGCGCTTATGGTCTGAAAGGAATGAAAAGTGGTTTTCATTGGAGTATTTCTGGTAACGCTTTATTTGTATAAGCTTTGAAGGTAATACTGGAAGTTTTGTCGAATTTAAGGAAATGAGGGGGATGATATTCTTGTGGAATGGAAATATCATAGAAATAGCAACATCCATAATGGGCTGGATAGTCATTGGGATACTGGCATTTCGCATATATAAAACACAATTGGAAAAGCCAAAAGCTTGGAAAATTTTTGTAGTAATTTTAGTAGGTCTCTTTTCTTTTTCGATTAATTGGCAAGTATTTAATACACTAGTTCAGATATCCATTCTCCCACTTGGCGTATGGATTTTGTATGTATTTTTAAAAAGAAAAGACGGACGTTGGAAGAAATATCGACGTTTTGCTTGGCTAGGTTTTTGGGCTAATTTCATTCTATTAAGCATGGCATTAATGGCTATACCTATCAATCACCTAGTCTATCCAAAAGATCAGCCTTTAACATATCTAGCGAACGTGGAAAATGTATCAATCGTTGCTATTCATCCATCAGCAAAAGAACATATGCTAGTGAAAGAAAACTTGCAGAAGCAAATACATAATTTAAAACCAAAAACATTTTTTAGTGATGAATGGTATACCGAAACGTATATGGAAGCAGAGTCTAGTCCAAGAAAGGAACGATTTCCGTATCTACTTATAAATACATTGCCGAAATGGGGGAGTGGATTAGCTACAACTATTTATATCGAAAAAGATGGAAAAGGACTTTTAATAGTAACTCCGAGTAAACAGTATTATTTTCATTCCGACGAATTACTCATAGAGGAGGGAAAATAAAATGAAGCATAAAAGGTTATGGAGCTTTATAGGAGTTGCTGGAGTTTTACTATTGGTAGTTATCGTCTACTCGTTATCTTATTCGAAACCAAGGCCGTTTCCTTCTAATGAGCAAGCTTTAGCTGAGATAAACAATGTTTTTCCAAAAGCGGGTGCAGAAGTTTTCCAACATACTATTTTTCTAGACGAGTCTCATGTGTTTGTTCCGTTTATTTCAGATGCGAACGCTACTGGAATGAGCTTATGGAAATGGAAAAAACGAAATTGGAAATTAGTATATATTACTACAAGCGGACAGCCCTTAGTATGGAGGATAGACAAAAAAGATCCATCTTCTTATCAAATACTGTGGAACTTTTCAGAGCAGTCTAATATAGAATTCATGAAAGTTTACTTGATGAAGAGAAGAAACTATCTTGTAAGTAATAATGTGGAACATTACTTTCCCGGTGTACAAATGGAAGAAAAAATAATAATTTCAGAAAATCCTTATGGCAGTATACAAATGCCAAATGAATGGATTTCTGTCATTCAGTCAGAAAATAAACTTTCACCAAGCGAGTCGAGTTTGTTTCCTAACTTAATGAATTATCCACAATACTTCACTTTTCGTTGGTTGCCTTATGATAAATCCGATAAAGTAATGAATCCATTAGAACTTCCAAATGGATTTTCTAGTTGGAATGATGTGATCGACCTAGAAAATGTAATATGGATTGATGCATCAGAACTGGAATAACCCAGAATAAGAGGAAACCCCCAAAGTTTTGGGGGTTTTTCATATGGCAACAGGTTTAGTTGTAAAAAAATCATATTTAGTTGGAAAAACAAGTACTTTAGTTGTAAAACCTCCGAAATGAATGAATATTGACACAAAACTAACCAATGGTTATAATATAACCATTGGTTAGTTTTGTGGAGAGAGTGTGATTATATGAAAAGCAAGCAAGTGCAACGTTCAGAAGAAACAAAAAAACAGATTTTACAATCAGCAGGACTGTTATTTGCTAAAAAAGGATACGATGCTGTGACGATCCGAGAAATTGCAAAGGATGCGGGTTGTTCACATACAACTATTTATCTCTATTTTAAAGATAAGGAAGCATTGCTTCATGAGTTATCGATGCCATCCTTGCTGGATTTGCAACAACAATTACAACAAATTTCGACTATGAATATGTTAACAGCAGAAGAAAAACTAAAAAAAATTAGTATAGAGTATATTCACTTTTGCCTACAGAATCGCAATATGTACGACATTTTTTTCAACGCAAAATCTTCTAGGGTAGATGAAAAAGAGCCCGAACTGGCAATCAACAAACTTCGCTTGGAAATTTTTGCACTGATGAAAGTAGTTATTCAGCAATGTCTTTCCATTTTGAACGATGAACAATTATTGACCTTTTCTCGCATTTATTATTACCATTTAAATGGAATTTTAAGTACATATTCGTATCAGCATGAACCGCTTGACGTTTTAATGGAGCGATTGACGCCAACATTTGACCTTGCTATTGAAATTCTTTTATTAGGCTTCAAAGAAAAATTAAAATAAGGGGATAAGATGATGAAAGTGGAAAAGATTTCTGAACATATTTGGAGCTTAAAAACGTGGATGGTAATTCCTTTTCACGTGTGGGTAGTTGTGGAAGAAGACGGGGTCACATTAGTGGATGCAGGGATGCCGTTCATGGCAAAAGGAATAATAAACTTCATTAAACAGTTAAATGCCGGACCTTTGAAGCGAATTCTTTTAACACATGGTCATACCGATCATGTAGGAGCGGTAAAGGCAATCTTAGTTGAAAATGAAGTGCCGGTGTATGCACATCGAGTGGAAATTCCCTATTTGGAAGGGGAACTTCTATATCCGAAACGAAAAAAACTGGAACACAATTTACCTAAACAGCTTACAAAACCATTATCAGAAGAACTAGGAAACTTACAATCAATTGATGGACTGACACCGTATTTAACACCAGGGCATTCCCCGGGGCATGTTGTATATTATCACGAAAAGGATCAAGTACTATTAGCTGGTGACCTCTTTAATTCTAAAAAAGGAAAGCTGCATCCTCCTATGTTCACGCCTTTTTTGGATGAAGCGGTAAAAAGTGCAGCCATCGTAGAGAAGTTAAAACCAAAACGTTTAGAAGTATGCCATGGTAGCTCAGTGTTTAACGCAACCGAACAATTAGAAGACTATGTTCGAAAAGCAGAGAAAAAAACTGGGAGGATTTAATCATGCTAATTGTTCAATATATAGTATTTGGTTTGTTTTTCTTAATGGAATTATGTGCACTTGCAGCCTTTTCTTATTGGGGCTTTCATATGAACCGTGGGTGGCTTATAAATAGTTTACTAGGATTAGGTACACCGCTTCTAGTGGCAATTTTTTGGGGGACTTTTATTGCTCCAAAAGCTTCTATTCCAGTATCAATACCATTAAGAATCATACTTCAAACTATTATATTTGCTTTAGCAGTAGCTGCCTTGTATTTCTCAGATAAAAGCAAACTTGCAATTATTTTTGGAGTAGTTGTTTTGATTGAAATGATCTTGATGTATACGATTGAAGAATGATAAGACAGCATTTAGTATAGTAGAATAGAGGATATCATCCACAGGGAGGAGATCCTTATTTCAGTAGATATGGTAACACAAATTATCGATGACATCATGCATCAAATCGTTTCAAAGACAATGAAGCATGGAGAAAAACTGCCTTCTGAAAACGAACTCACGACCAAATATAAAGTGCCAAGAATGACGGTAAGAAATGCTTTAACAAAATTAGAAGAACGTGGCTATATTTACTCGGTGCAGGGAAAGGGCCGTTATCTAAAAGAAGCGTCCACTCAAATCCAATTGCATTTAACAGGAAAAACAAGTTTTACAGATAAAATGAAAGAAGCAGGATATGATTTAAAAACAGAGAATATCTACTGCGAAAAAATAGCGTATGATGAACAACTCTTTGAAAATATTAATGCAAATAAAGAGGATAATGTCTACAAAATAGCCAGAATCCGTTATATTAACGGGGAACCTATTGCCATCCACAATTCCTATGTGAGTGATAGTACGTTCCCGAAAATTTCAGCCGATGGACCAAAAATCGAGTCGATGTTTGCTTACTATCGAAAACTCGGTTACAACGATTTTGCCAGTAAAAAAAGCTTGTTAAGTATTACGTTTCCAACTTCCAATGAGCAACAACTACTCGCTTGTAAAAGCATGGTACCGCTCATCGTCGTGGAAAGCGATTGTATAGATGTAGCTTCAAACAAAGTACTCGAACATACGACAATACTGTATCGAAGTGATAAATTTAAATATGATATTACGATGGATTGACCAAAAGCAGGTAAAGGATGAAATTGTCCTTTACCTGTTTTTTTTATATCACTTTTTATATAAGAAACATAAAAGGGATAATGCGTCTTGGCAAGCTCAATAAAGAGACCGCTATATTTCCGCCGGGCGAGTGACGAGCTCCTATGTAGCTAACGCTCTTGCAGGGTCTCACACTGTCGTGGAAAATTCCAAAGAATGGCTAAGGGCAATCAAAAAGCTGTTGAAAGCAACTAAAATCAGCATGAAAGCAACTAAATAGCCCATGAGAGCAACTAATTTATTACAATATCAAGTTTACTTAGATTGAGACGACCATAATTTAGGCAGATTATAGGAATAATATGCCTAAAAGCCCGCTGTACTCGCCTAGCCAGCATCTGTTCGACTAGTTTGTCTAGTTCAAAGGCAAGATTATCTGGTTCACCGTTTATTGTTAATTTCGGAAACTGATAAGGTGAATATTTTCCATTGATTTTCGCTGCAGGGCGGCGACTCCGAAGGAGGTCAACAGGAGGTTGGTCACAAAGGCATTGCCACACGATGTGGCGTTCTTAGCCTTTGTTCCTCTGTCTGAGTAAGATGAGACTTCACAACGTACGCGCGTAGGCGCGGCGGTGAAGGCTCATCACTCACCCCACGGAAAGCGTCCGTCCTGCAGCGAAAATCACAGTGGTCACCTAATAGAATTCTCTACGACGCATTATCCCTATATTGTATCCAAACTCTTCATTAGGAGTTTTCAACAAGGGATACATCGTGCGAGTTCAATTATTAAGAAAATTTACAAACATTTACGATACCTTAAAACACAACAACTTGGCGACAAGTTAAGATGAACTTGCAAAGGAGGAGTCAATTAGATGAAAAGAAGAAGACGAACCGAAATTCTCATTCAAGAAAATGGCCACTTAGCACAAAAGCTAGCAGAAACAATTATAGATGTATATGAATGCAAAGAAATTCTTGCACCGCAATACGGATTAACGATGATCAAAATGAGGGAATCCGCTAAAAACTCCTTATTTTATATAGGAGAAGTCCTTATAACAGAAGCAAAAGTAGAAATAAATAACTGTATTGGAATAGGAATAGTCGTAGGAATGGAAGACGAACTTGCCAAACACCTCGCAATAATCGATGCAGCATATAAAGCAGAACTACCAGAAACAATTATTTGGCATACGCAACTAATCGAAGCCGAAAAACGAATCACAAAAGAGCTTGTGAAAAAACAAGCAGAGCTTTTCAAAACGAAAGTTAACTTTGAAACAATGGAAGTCTAACCAAATAAGGAGGGATAGTATGGCTATCGATCAAGTACATGATTTGCAACAAGTTTACAGAAAAATATTGCATAGTATGTCGCGACCTGGCACCATTTCTTCGCTGGCGGATAATGCGAGAAAAGTAGATTTCGACCTCTCATGCTTTCATTCAACGTTCTTATGTGCGATGACATTTTTAGATGCGGAAGTGACATTTCATATTCTCTCAACAGACCAACAAAGCTTAATAGATAAGATTTCAGCATATACATCTGCAAAATTTGCACCAATTGACGAAGCGGATTTTATCATTATTCTTCGAGAAGATAAAGAGGAGTCCATTCAACATGCTTTTGCAAATTGTAAAAATGGCACGCTCACGGATCCACAACAGTCTTCGATTTGGATAATGGAAAGTTCTAGCTTATCTAATTCGGGCGAACTAACTTTGACAGGCCCAGGCATACAACACGAATCTGAGCTACATACAAGTTTAAGCACAGCCATATGGCAGGCGAGAAATGAACGGACAAAAGAATATCCACTAGGCATCGATTTGATTATTACGGATGAAAATGCCCAAATTGTTTGTGTACCTCGTACAACTACAGTGGAAATGACGGGGGTGCGCTAATGGGTTACGTTCCAGTAAAAGGTGGGACAGAAGCAATTGATGCTTCTATCAAGCGTTTAAAATACGAGCGTCTAAAAGAAAATGAAATAATAGAAATCCAGACAATTATGTCCGCGATGCGTGGAATGATTGATCAAGTAATGTCCGAAAGCAGCTTATATTCCCCTTACTTAGCGGCGCTTGCGATTAAACAAGCAGAAGGAAGTATGGAGGAAGCCGTTTTCCTTATGCGTGCGCACCGATCCACATTGCCTCGCCCTTATTATAGTAAGGCGGTGGAACCAGAAACAATGCTAGTTGAGCGTCGTATTTCTGCAAGTTTTAAAGATATCCCAGGAGGACAGCTGTTAGGAGCAACTTATGATTATACGCATCGATTGTTAGATTTTGATTTGATAGAGGAAAGCTCGGAAAACATCCAGCAGTGGTTGCAAAACTATGAACTGGAGTTACAGCAGGTAGAAACTCTTGATGAAGTAAAATATTTTCCTAAGGTAGTGGATTATCTACGTGAGGAAGGGCTGTTTGAGAAATACGAAGAAAATAATACAGCTCCTAAAGATATTACGAAACAAAGTTTACAATTTCCTGCCACTAGAAGTGAACGGCTGCAAGTAATGACAAGAGGGCAGACAGGAGCTGTCACATCGTTAGGTTATGCCTCACTTAGAGGATACGGGCAAGTGCACCCGACAGTCGGAGAAGTGCGAGTAGGTGCTGTTCCTATCTATGTAGGGCATCCAGAAGACATAGAAGATGACTATTATATCGGTGATATTAAAGTAACCGAAGTGGAATCATTCGTCCCAACGCAAGTAAAAAATGCCAACAATGAATATGAACTACAATTTGAAATTGGCTATGGTATTTGCTATGGACAAAATGAAACGAAGGCGATTGCGATGAGTATTTTAGATCAATGTCTGGAGCATCCGGAAGCTAATTTTCCAACGCATGATGAAGAGTTTGTATTATTGCATATTGATTCAGTAGAGTCGACAGGATTCATTTCCCATTTGAAATTACCGCATTATGTGACGTTCCAATCGAAGCTAGACAGTGTTCGTCAAGTGAAGAAAGGGGTGCGAGAGATTGAAGCCTAATACACACTTTGCTTTTTTTGATGAAGGTTCTAAAAAAGAAATTCGCCGTGCAATTATAAAAGCTGTTGCGATTCCTGGCTATCAAGTGCCATTTGCTTCTAGAGAAATGCCAATTGCAAGAGGTTGGGGGACAGGTGGTTTGCAAATTACGCTTTCTATTATCGGTAAATCCGATGTGCTGAAAGTGATTGATCAAGGTGCAGATGAGTCGGTAAATGCAGTTAGCATAAAAAAACTAGTTCATGAAACAACTGGTGTGGAGCTAACTGAGGAAACGGAACAAGCTAGCATTATCCAATCGAGACACCGTATACCAGAAGTAGCGCTAACTGAAGACCAGATTCTCGTCTTGCAAGTGCCAACGCCTGAACCCCTTCGTCCAGTGGAAGCAAGCGAACTAAAGACAAAAAGAATGCATGCAGAAGATGATTACAGCGGCGTGTGGCTCATGTTATTCGAACAAATTATGAAGTACGGCAAGACAGCTACTGGAGCAGACCATCCCGTTTATGTAAATGATCGATATGTAATGGCTCCTAGTCCGATTCCGCGGTTTGATAACCCAAAAATGCATGAATCAGACGCACTAATTCTCCTTGGAGCAGGGCGTGAAAAGAAAATATACGCAGTGCCACCTTATACAAATGTAGAATCGCTTGCTTTTGAAGATTATCCATTTGCGGTTGAGACTTTTGACGGGAAACATTGTCACTTATGCGGTTCAACTGATGTCTTTTTTGATGAACTTATCGATCAGCAAACGGGAGAAACGATTTATCAATGCAATGATACAAGCTTCTGTATGGAACAATTGAATAAGAAAGAAGAAGTTGAGGTGCAAACGAGCTATGCATGAAGAACCAATATTACAAGTTAGAAATCTACAGAAGCAATTCGGTACGGGGTGTGTAGAATGTCGACAAATGGAAACTAGAAAACTAGTGAAAAACTTTTGCAAAAGTTGTGGCACTGTATATGCTTGTCAAGATATTTCATTCGACTTGTATCCAGGAGAAATATTAGGGATTGTCGGGGAAAGTGGAAGTGGAAAGTCAACGATGATGCAATGTTTATACTTTGATAGTGAAGTGTCGTCTGGAGAAGCTTATATTAATACACCAGAACTAATGAGCAATAATGTATTTGAAATGTCCGCTCAGCAAAAGCGCTCTATCCGAAATCACGTGTATGGCATGGTTTATCAAAATCCAGTGCAAGGTTTGAAAATGAACTTTTCTTCTGTCGGTAATATTGCGGAGAAACTAATTGCGGCTGGAAACCGAAATGTTGGTCAAATGGAAGAGACAAGTAAAAGGCTATTGGAAAACGTGCACATCCCATTGCATCGTATGAAAGAAGAACCGAGAAATTTCTCTGGTGGGATGCAACAGCGGGTTCAAATTGCCAAAGCATTATCGAATAATCCACCGATATTGTTTTTGGATGAAGTAACGACAGGACTTGATTTATCCGTGCAGGCAAATGTACTTGATTTGATCAAAGTGATCCAACGTGATTTAGGGATTAGTATGATTGTCGTATCTCATGACTTAGCTGTTATACGTATGCTTGCTGATCGCACCATTGTTTTATTGAACGGGAAAATTATCGAACAAGGTTTAACAGATCAAGTGTTAGAAGACCCACAACATGAGTACACCCAACAATTAGTCTACTCGTTACTATAGGAGGAACGACCACTTTGCATATTATTCATAATGGAAAAGTTATAACAGAAGAAGGAATTATCGATGGAAAAGCTATCGTAGTTGTGGGAGAAGTCATTGAAGCGATTATCCCTCAGGATCAAGTATCAGATTTTCCGAATGCAGAGCTAATTGATGCAAGGGGCGGATATATTTCACCAGGTTTTATCGATATTCATTCCGATTATATTGAAACGGTAGCATCGCCAAGACCGACAAGCATGATGGACTTCAATATTAGTTTAAGGGAAGCGGAGAAAATATTGATCAGCCACGGAATTACAACGATGTTCCATTCTCTTTCTTTCTATAAAGAGGATGTATTTACCCATAAACCGATGCGAAATCCAAAAAATATTCAAAGAATGGTAGATGCGATTGATGCAACGCATAATGAATTGCATTTAATACGTCACCGATTACATGCTCGTTTTGAAATAGACAATATCGACGAAGTGGATAGTCTTGTTCAAAACATTGAAGATGGTAAAGTGCATTTACTATCCTTTATGGATCACACTCCAGGCCAAGGACAATACCGTAACTTAGAAGTGTACCGTGAAACATTAAAAGGGTATCGAAACATTTCGGATGATGATGTAAATGTACTCATTGCCGAACGACAAAGCACAGAGTTTTTAACGATTGAAAAGATTAAGGAAGTTGCCGATATCGCTTTATCTAAAGGAATTGCAGTTGCCTCTCATGACGATGATGACACAAAAAAATTAGAGCTAGTGCAATCGTTTGGAACGACGATTAGCGAGTTTCCAATCACACTTGAAGTTGCAAAAAAAGCAAAAGAAATCGGCTTGCACACAATTGCTGGTGCACCAAATGTGCTACTCGGTGGATCACATTCTGGCAACCTATCCGCAGCAGAAGCCATTGCGAATGATTGTGTCGATATACTTTGCAGTGATTACTATCCTGCAGCTCTACTTCACGCTATCTTTGATTTGCATGAAAAGCATGGCAATGATCTACACAAAATGTTCATGATGGTCACGCTAAATCCTGCAAAAGCAGTGAGGATGGACGGGGAACTAGGCTCGATAAAAGTTGGAAAAAAAGCTGATATTCTTGTTATTGAAAGAATGGAAGATGGATACCCGATGCTGACTGCAACAATGGTCAACGGTGTTTTAATCACAACAACCAATTACCGGATTAAATAATGAAATGAGGAGATAGCCATATGGCAATGCTAGAAATAGTGGATTTTGGCAAACGTTTCACCATTCATCATTTAGGAAAAACGATGCCCGCTATCCAAAATATTAATCTCTCGTTGGAGGCAGGAGAATTCATCGGAATTGTCGGTAAGAGTGGTAGTGGAAAGTCTACCATACTAAAGAGTATTTATCGGACGTATTTGCCAGACAAAGGGAAAATTATGTACGACTCCGCACGTTACGGGGAAATTGATTTGGCACAGATTTCCGAACGACAAATGTTGTATTTAAGGAAGTACGAAATTGGGTATGTGTCACAGTTTTTAAGTGTGATGCCAAGAACGACATGCCGGCAGCTTGTCACAAATGCATTATTAGAAATGGGAGAGTCGGAAGCAGCTGCACTAGAAGAAGCCGAAAAAGCATTAGCTCATTTTGAATTGGACCCAAAGCTATGGGATAGCTATCCAAATACATTTTCAGGTGGGGAAAAGTTACGACTAAACATCGCCATGGCAACTGTGAAGAAGCCTAGATTATTACTACTGGATGAACCGACTGCGAGTCTAGACCAACAATCCAAAATAAAAGTTCGAGAAATCATCGAGAAACTTAAAAAACAAGGAACCACTTTAGTTGGGATATTCCACGATATCGAATTTATGGACGGTTTATGTGACAAAGTATATGACATGCATACGAGACAACTAACATCTACGAAAGAAGTAGTAAGCCTTGAAAGCTGATCTGCATGTGCATAGTAGTTATTCAGATGGATCTGAAAGTGCAGAAACCGTGATGAAGCTTGCAAAAGAACGTGGTGTTACTCAAATTAGTTTTGTCGACCACGATACGGTTAAAGGATTATCTGAAGTGCGTATGCTCGGTGAAAAATACGAGATAGAAGTTATACCAGGTATTGAAGTCTCCGCTTATGATTTTAAAAGAAATCGTAAAGTACATGTACTCGGCTATAACTATGATAGTGCAGCAATGCATATTCGAACTCTATGCGATGGTTTGCTTAAACGACGACAAACGCATTCTCTTTGGCAAATCGAGCAAATTAAAGCAGTTGGATATGAACTGGACGTGAGTACAATTGCAGAAACCGCTAAGCCATCAGAGACAATTTACAAACAGCATATTATGCATCATTTGACAGAAGCTGAATATACATCGCCTGCATACAAACAATTGTATAAAAGCTTGTTTAAAGGTGACGGTGTAGCAGCAGGGGATATTGTGTATATCGATGCAATGGATGCAGTGAAAGCAATTGTTGCAGACGGGGGACTTGCTGTCATAGCACACCCTGGTCAGCTAGATTCATATGATTTGATTTCGGAACTTGTGCCTTATGGTTTAGGCGGGATCGAGCGAAATCATCCCGATCATACAATCAAAGATCATCAAAAGGTAGAGGCTTTAGCAAAGCAATTTGGTCTCGTAATGACAGGTGGTACGGATTTCCACGGTGCATATGGAGCAACCAACGAACTTGGTGTGATTACTAGCCCTTCAAATCTTCTAAAAGATATAAAAAGTTGATGTAAATAAGGTTAATACTTTATAAAGTTACTGTAAATTCCCACAATTGTAAAAAATAATATGGTTCAATATAAAGGAAAGATGAGTTATCAAAATTGTACTGCCATTTCATTTAGCGAAAAGGAGAATTAGTAATGAAGAAAAGTTGGTTTGGAATCAGCCTGTTTTTAGTAGTTGCTCTATTATTATCAGCGTGCTCAGAAGGAACAGCTGGAGCTAAAGATGCAAAAGTGGATGACGTGATTAAAATTGCTTGGTACCCAAATGAGTCTGGCACAGACATGAAATCATCTCGTGATGAAATCGGTCGAGTAATCGAAGAAGCAACAGGCAAAACAGTAGAACATCAATTAACAACAGATTATGCGATTGCCATTGAAACACTGATCAATAATAATGCAGATCTTGCTTTCATGGGAGCGCAAGGATATATAGAAGCAAAAAGCGGAAATGATTCTATTCAACCATTAGTAGTGCCAACTGGCGCATCAGGTACGTTAGACGATGCATTGTACCATAGCTGGTTAGCGGTGAATGTAGATGCACAAGACGACTTTAAAGTTAACGGAGAGTTTTCATTAGATACAATCGAACAAAAAAGTGTGTCATTTGTTTCCAATAGTTCAACATCTGGATTTGTCGTTCCAACTTCATCGATTATCGGATATTACGCAAAAAAATCGGGCTTTGAAGATTTAGTTGCGGAAGATCTAATGGAAGGCGGACCGCTTTTTTCCCAAGTATTATTCGGAAATTCCCACCAAGGTTCAGCAGTTAACCTATTAAGCAACAACTCAGAAGTTGCAGCTTTCTGTGACACTTGCGTAGAAAACTACGTAGAGGTTATAGAAGGAGAAGAAAATAAAGTAGGATCTGTTTATAAAGTAAAAGACGATGCAGCAGAACCTTTTAACACTGTAACTGGAAAAGAATTCATCTTAATGTCGGTTACACCAGTACTAAACGCACCATTTGCAGCTAATTTAGAAGCGTTAGGTCAAGAAGACTATGATATTTTACAAAAGTTATTCGCATCAGATGAAGTTGCAAACAACAAGAAAATCTTTGTTCCTAAAGATTCTGGTGAACCTGGTTTATTCTTCAAAACAGATAAGGAAAGATTCGCAGAAGTTGAAGATGCATGGTTCAATCCAATTCGTGAACTTTCTAACTAATTGAACGATATTTATCGATATAGAGCATGCATGTTTAACGTGCATGCTCTAATTTACAAAAGGAGGTTAAATGCATGACTTTAGTTGAAGTGAAAAACTTAGGTAAATCCTATAATGCACAAACGAGAGTATTAAAGGATGTCAGTTTTGAAGTAGAAGCTGGAGAATTTGTTTCGATTATCGGTTTATCTGGAGCGGGCAAATCGACGTTGCTTCGATGCATTAATCGAATGGTTGAAATCGATGAAGGAAATATTATTTTTGATGGGCTTGATGTGGGAAGTTTAAACAAAAGAGAATTACGTAAAATGCGTACAAATATCGGCATGATTTTCCAACATTATAACCTCGTGCCGCGGCTTTCTGTTATAGAAAATGTATTACATGGTCGTCTAGGGTACAAAACAACGCTACAAGGTGTATTTAATCGATTTACCGAGCTAGAAAAAGAGCATGCATTTTTCCTCTTAGAAAAGCTAGGAATTGCAGATCATGCTTATAAAAGATGTGATCAGTTAAGTGGAGGGCAACAACAACGTGTTGGTATTGCTCGTTCGCTAATTCAAGAACCAAAAGTTGTGCTTTGCGATGAACCAATTGCTTCTCTAGACCCGAATTCCTCTGAAATTATTATGGATTACTTAAAATCAATTACAAAAGAACTAAATATTGCATGCATCGTGAATCTCCATCAAGTAGAAATTGCATGTAGCTATTCCGATCGAATTATTGGTTTAAGTAAAGGAAACGTCGTATTTGACGGTCCAAGCTTTATGCTTACTGCAGCCCATACAGATGAAATTTATGGGACAAAAACGGTAGAGACTAGAAAGTTAGTCACTGTGTAAGGGGTAACTAGACGTGAATGAGAAAGCAATGCGAAGCCAACGAAAATGGCAAACAATTATTTGGATAGCAATAATTATTGTATTTACGTACTTGGCATCTGATATTACAGATTTTAACATCATTCATGGAATTGCTACATTACCTAGTGCGGTTACATGGATATTTTCTAATCTATATATAACGCCAGAAACACTTGAAAGATTACCGAAGATATTAGAAAAATTAGCCGAGACGATTCTAATGTCTATTGCAGCTACAACAACAGCGACAGTCTTTTCTCTATTTTTAGGGTTAATGGGTTCTAAAACGACCGGTACTAGTAGTGTACTAGGAGCATTTGCTCGATTTGTTGCTTCTGTTGCACGAAATATCCCAGTGGTCGCTTGGGCACTGATTCTTCTATTATCTTTTGGTCAAAATTCGATGACAGGATATTTGGCATTATTTGTAGGTTCATTAGGCTTTTTAACGAGGGCATTTATTGAAACAATCGATGAAGCTAGTCATAGTGCGGTAGAGGCACTCCGAGCTACAGGATCTACTTACTTTCAGATTGTCTTCAAAGCGGTTATTCCTCAATGTCTACCTCAAATGATCAGTTGGATTTTGTTTATGATTGAAACGAACATCCGGAGTGCGACTCTAGTCGGCATATTAACCGGAACGGGAATTGGATATTCCTTTGATTTGTATTACAAAACGCTTAACTATAATGCAGTAGCATTAGTTACTTTCATGATTGTCATCTCCGTAATTATACTAGAACTTATGTCAAACAGAATACGGAAGGTGATATTATAATGGAAGCCACTACAACCTATGTAAAACGTAGAACAAATGGTCAAATTTCGATTAAATCGGGCAATAAAGTAGAACAAGTGATGACAGGAACGATTGTTATTTTAACGTTTCTCACCATATTAGCTTTTTTCTTTTTCAATTATGCAGGACTGGATATATCGAAGGCTATTCCCGAAACAGTATATAATTTGAAAACAATGTTCTTGGAGCCAGCTTTAAGCCATTTCACTTGGGGTGAAGCAATTTATCAAGTAGGGATTACACTGGGTTTAGCTTTTCTAGCAACAATTCTAGGTGCCATTATTGCATTTTTTCTGGCGCTAATGGCCGCAACCAATCTATCCAATCCATGGGTGTCTAGAGCGGTACGGATTGTCGTAGCATTCATACGCGCGGTGCCGACCGTTTTATGGGTACTAATTTTTGCAATTGCAGCTGGACTCGGAAGTGAAGCGGCTGTGCTAGGCATGCTTTTCCACTCCATTGCTTATTTGGTTAAAGCATTCTCAGAGTCTTTTGAGGAAGTTGACAAAGGAATTTTAGAAGCACTAACGGCGACCGGTGCAAACTGGTGGCATATCGTCACACATGCGGTTTTACCATCTACTTTTACTTATATGTTATCTTGGACATTCCTAAGGTTCGAGATCAACTTCTCCGTAGCTGTCGCAATGGGAGCAGCAGCTGGAGCAGGAGGCATTGGATTTGAGCTGTTCATGGCATCTGGTTTCTATTTTGATATGCGTGAAGTTGGCTTAATCACCTATATGATTCTATTGCTTGCGGTTTTTTTGGAGATTATGTCGACTCGATTAAAAAATCGCTATTTCCCAGCAAAAGCTAGTAGATAATAAGTAAAAGGACTTTCCGGCGGACGGAAAGTCCTTTTTGAATTACTAAAGAAAATATAAGATGTAAGAAAACCCGAACAATATAAGCTATGGCATTTTGCATGTTGTACTTGAAAGGGATAATTCGTCGTAGTGAGTTCTATTAGGTGACCACTGTATATGAGTCGGGCGAGTGACGGGCCCCTACGTCGCGGACGCTCTTGTAGGGTCTCACACCGTCGTGAAAAATTCCAAAGAATGGCTAAGAGCAATCAAAAAGCTATTGAAAGCAACTAGTTTCAGTACGAAAGCAATTAAAATCAGCATGAGAGCAACTAAATTGCCAATGAAAGCAACTAATTTCTTACAATAGCTCTTTACTTGGATTGAGACGAGCATGATTTAGGCAGAGTCTAAGAATAATATGCCTAAAAGCCCACCCAACTCTCCTTGCCGGCATCCGCTCGACAAGTTTGTAGTGTTCAGCTTCCAGCTTGTCGCGTTCACAGCCGATATTGTCTCATTCAACCATTTATTGTTAATTTCGGACACTGATAAGTCAGTGTTTTATCATTGGATTTTCGCAGCAGGGAGTCGACTCCAGTAGAGGCCAACAGGATGTTGGTCACGAAGGCGTTGCCACACGATGTGGCGTTCCTAGCCTTTGCTCCTCTGCCTGAGTAGAATGAGCCTTCACAACGTACGCGCGTAGGCGCGGCGGTGAAGGCTCATCGCTCACCCTACGGAAAGCGTCCGCCCTGCTGCGAAAATCCCTGCGGACACTTTATACAACTCACCACAACGCATTATATCTATAATGCGTCACTTCATTCATAGTCCTCATTTGCTGTATCTATGCCGGTACAGACGCTTACCCTTTTGTTCATTAGTGAAATAACACTCGATCGACAAACTTCTTATCCATCTTCTATAAGACAATCTGTCTAGTCCAACCTATGAAGTATTTACATATTGTCTAGTTAATTGAAAATATCATCAAAATATAATAAAGATAGAATATTGTAAAGATTCGTTAAATATTTGTAGGCTCACAGTTTTCAATAGGCTTGGGAAAAGGGGAGATTTTTTGAACACAAAAGTAGAAAATATTACGTATTTACGCGATAAAGAGGCTGTAATTAATTTAACAAGAGAGCTAGTCCGCATTCCAAGCGTGTACCGTGAAAATACCTTAGATGGAAATGAAACGAAAGTAGCACTATACGTAGCTCAATATTTAAAAAATCTCGGAATAGAAACACATGTAGAGGAAGTTGTACCTGGAAGACCAAATGTTATTGGAATTATTGACTCTGGGAAACCTGGAAAAACACTACTTTTTGAAGGGCATACAGATGTAGTGACAGAAGGTAATAGAGATGCATGGGAATATGACCCGTTCGGAGCGGAAATTGTAGATGGACGTATGTATGGAAGAGGAACGAATGATACGAAAGGAAATTTAGCATGCATGATTACTGCTATGAACTCTCTTTTGTTAGATAAAGAAGAATTCAAGGGAAAAATCATTCTTTGTATTCCTTGTGACGAAGAAGGCATGATGCTAGGGATTAAACACTTCATAAAACAAGGTTGGGCAGATGGAGTAGATGGGGCAATTATATGTGAACCGGAAGAGAATAACGTTTGTATTGCACAACGTGGAGCAATGCGTATACTAGTAGATATATATGGAAAGATGGCCCATGGTGCTATATCTTGGAGTGGCATTAATCCCAACTGGCGCATGGCGAGACTAATAGTGGAACTAGAAAAGCTAGAGAAAGAAGAGCAGGCAAGATTAGGAGAAGATCCTTATTTAAAATGGCCATCGATTACTCCTACTATATTGCGGTCACCTGTAAAAGGCGACGCACAAATTAATGTTATCCCGGATCACTGCATGATGACACTTGATATTCGAACCGTACCGGATCAAGATCATGATGAACTATTAAATAAAATCAACAAAATTATCACTAGATTAAAAGAAGCGGATCCGGATTTTAAAGTAGATTTAACGATTTTAGACAATCGTCCTTCTACATTAACTGGGAAGGATGATCCAGTAGTTAAAGCGGTATACGATGCCGTTCATTCTATAACAGGCGAAGATCCGATTTATAATGGTGTCCCAGGAGCAACGGATGGTACCTTCCTCCATATGCACGGTATTCCAATTGTAACGATAGGTGCAGGAGATCGAGAAATTCCTCATCAGGTTAATGAATATGTCGATATTGAAGAATTGGCAGTTACTACTGCTATTTTCAGAGAGGCTGCTTTACGATTCTTGAATAATGAGGAAGAGTAGAGGTTATAGGAATTTAAGATAACGGTAAAGTTTAATATTTGAATGAAAAAAGAGGTGAACTCATGAATACCCCACAAATTGAATCAGCATCCAATACTCTTCTACAAGAAGACTTGTTACTAGAGGTTAAAGGTTTAAAAACCTATTTTAAACTTGGTAAAGGAAAAATTGCTAAGGCGGTAGATAATGTAAGTTTTTCTATTAACAAAGGGGAAACTGTCGCATTAGTAGGGGAATCCGGAAGTGGGAAGAGTATAACATCATTGTCTATCATGAGACTTATCCCCAAGCCACCTGGTGAGATTGTGGATGGCTCTATTCGTTTAGAGGGAAAAGAATTACTAACCCTTTCGGAACGTGAGATGACCGAAGTTCGCGGAAACGAGATAGGAATGATCTTCCAAGAACCAATGACATCATTGGACCCAGTTTTTACTATTGGCAATCAAATAGTGGAATCTCTTATGAAACATCAAAAGATGAAAAAAAGTGAAGCATATGAGAGAGCAATTGAATTATTAAAAGTAGTCGGCTTTTCAAGAGCAGAAGTCATTGTTAATGAGTATCCCCACCAGTTGTCTGGGGGCATGAGACAAAGAGTGATGATAGCTATTGCAATGTCGAACAATCCCAAGCTTCTCATAGCAGATGAGCCAACGACAGCATTGGATGTAACGGTACAAGCCCAAATCCTAAATTTAATGGTAGATATGAAAGAACAATTTGGGTCGTCCATATTACTCATCACGCATGATATGGGAGTAGTTGCGGAAGTTGCGGATAGAGTGCTTGTCATGTATGGAGGACAAATCGTGGAAGAGGCTCCTGTCAAAGACCTTTTTCTGAAAACGAAACATCCATACACGAAAGCGTTGTTAAAAACTATTCCAAGTATTGACGTGGAATTAGAGCGATTGGATTCGATACCAGGTATGGTTCCACCTGCTCACTTGTTTCCAACAGGATGTAGGTTTGCAGATAGATGTGCACATGTAATGGCAAAATGTCGTGAAGAGAATCCTGAACTCGTCGAGAATTCTCCAAATCATAAAGTGAGATGTCATCTTTATGAACAAGTAGGAGGTGTTTAGAATGAATGAGAATGAGAAGCTTCTTACAATAAACAATCTAAAAAAGTATTTTCCTATTAAAGGTACACCTTTTAAGAAAAAAGCGGGACAAGTAAAAGCAGTTGATGATGTAAGTTTTCATATTTTCAAAGGAGAAACACTAGGAATTGTAGGGGAATCTGGATCAGGCAAATCCACTTTGGGAAGAACAATTCTTCGATTAACAGAACCTACCGATGGGGAAATAATTTTTGAAGGTACAAATCTTGAAAAACTTTCAATGAGTAAACTATTTGACTATCGGAAGCATATGCAAATGATTTTTCAGGATCCATTTGCCTCTCTAAATCCTAGAATGCGTGTCGGGCAACTAGTAGGAGAGCCTTTAGTCGTCCAAAAAGTATTAACAAAGGCGGAACGTACTGAAAAAGTGATCGACTTAATGGGGAAAGTTGGTTTACCGAAAGAAGCGATAACAAAATTTCCTCATGAGTTTTCAGGAGGACAACGACAGCGGATAGGAATTGCGAGGGCTTTATCGATGAACCCGAGCTTTATTATTGCGGACGAGCCCGTTTCTGCTTTAGACGTTTCGGTTCAATCGCAAGTTCTGAATTTGATGATGGATCTTCAAGATGAGTTCAACTTAACTTATCTTTTTATTTCCCATGATTTGAGTGTAGTAAAACATATTAGTGACCGTGTAGGTGTGATGTATCTCGGGCGTCTTGTTGAAATTGGGCCTAAAAAAGCTATTTATAGCAACCCATTACATCCTTACACACAGGCACTATTATCAGCCATTCCTGTTGCAAATTTTGATAGTAAAAAAGAAAAGATACAGTTAAAAGGAGAACCGCCTAATCCTTCGAATCCACCTGAAGGTTGCGCATTTCATACAAGATGTCCATTTGCATTCGACCGTTGTAAATTGGAACGCCCAAGTCTTGCTGAACAAGAGGATGGTCAATATGTGGCATGTCATTTGTATGAAGGAAATGCAAATGTAAATATCGAGTCAAGTAATGATGAAAAAGTGCTTGTTCTGCAAAATTAATTAAGTTTTCATGTCTATAGTAGGGGGGAAATAAATGATTCATGGCAATATAACGGATGTTCCCGGAGTAAAAGTTGGCAATTTAGAAAACAGAGAGGCACTGACAGGGTGTACAATTATTGTTGTAGAAGAAGGGGCTGTATGTGGCGTAGATGTCCGTGGATCAGCCCCAGGAACAAGGGAAACAGATTTACTTGATCCAATCAATAAAATAGAGAAAGTTCATGCAATCTCATTGTCTGGAGGTAGTGCGTTTGGTTTAGATGCTGCATCAGGTGTTATGCAATACTTGGAAGAGCAAGAAATAGGGTTGGACGTAGGGGTAGCAAAAGTACCAATTGTACCAAGTGCGGTATTATTCGACTTACCTATTGGAAAATCGAACGTTCGACCGGATAGACAAATGGGATATGAAGCGACTAAAAAAGCAAGTGCAGGGCCATTTCCTTTTGGGAATATAGGAGCCGGGTGCGGAGCGACAGTTGGTAAAATAACTGGTATTGAAAATTGCATGAAAGGCGGCTTAGGTAGTGCATCGTTAACTTTTGAAAATGGTCTTGTAATCGGTGCAATAGTTGCAGTGAATGCGGTAGGTGACGTAAGAGATCCACTAACAAGGGAAATACTTGCTGGACCGATTGACCCTACAACCGAAGAGTTAATCGATAGCATCGCATATTTACAACAAAATGCATCTACCAGTCATGTATTACCAGGGACGAATACGACGATTGGTGCAGTAGCGATGAATGCAAAGCTAACAAAAGCGGAAGCAAAAAAGATTGCTCAAATAACCCAAAATGCATTAGCTAGAACTATTTTCCCGGTGCATACGACTATGGATGGCGATACCATCTTCACACTTGCAACTGGGGAAGAGGTATACCCGGTTGATTTCCTGGGAAATATAGCGGCGCAAGTAATGGAAGAAGCAATTATTGCTGCTATAAAAGCTGCTGAGGCTGTGGAAGGTGTACCGAGCTACAACAGCATAAAACACAAAATTATATCGTAACGATAAAGAGGGGGATGCAAGATGAAGAAAAATAAAAATTGGTTCATGCTGATCGCAATAATGTTTTGTGTTTTGCTAATAGGCGCATGTTCTGGCGAAGAAGGTAGCGAATCGAATGGGGAAAAAGCGCAAGCAATTAAAGTAAGAGTGAATGATGATCCAGATTTCCTTGATCCACATTTAGCAACTGCGTCGATTTCTTATCAAATGATTTTAAATATGTTTGAAGGTTTATTTGCCCCTGAAACGGACGGTTCTTTAACTCCAGCCTTAGCTGAAAGTTATGAGCTATCTGAGGATGGTTTAACTTATACGTTCAATATTAGAGATAATGTGAAATTCCATGACGGCAATGCACTTACCGTAGAAGATATCACCTACACTTTTAATCGATTAATGGGAACTGATAATGGAGAACCTCTTTCTTCTAATTTCAACAATGTTGCATCAATAGAAGCGCCAGATGCAGATACGTTTGTGATCAAACTGAAAGAACCGAATTCGAACTTCCTATACTCACTAACTGCATTGCAGTCAGCCATTATCCCTGCAAGCAATGACGGTAAGCAAAATGATAATCCTATTGGAACAGGACCATTTAAATTCGTAAAATACACGCCAGGTGCTAATTTAGAACTAGCTAAAAACGAAGAATATTGGGACGAGAAACTACCGTATTTAGATAAAGTAACATTCGTATTTCAATCAGATGATCAATCAGCACTAATGGCATTGAAGGCAAAAGAAGTAGATTTAACGGGAGTACCAGCAAACCGATTAGCAGAAGTAGAAAATGACTTCACAATTAGTAAACAAAATAACAACTCATCACTAATCGTTACCTTTAACCACGAAAAAGAACCCTTTAATGATGTAAAAGTACGTCAGGCTATTAACTATGCAATCAATAAAAATGACATTATAGACGCTGTTTTTTCAGGATATGCTACACCAATCGGTTCTAATATGAGTCCAGCAATGGGTGATTACTATAAGGATGGGTTGCAAGATGTCTATGCTAGAAATATTGAAAAAGCAAAAGAACTACTTGCAGAAGCAGGCTATCCAGATGGCTTTAGCACGAAAATAACTGTATCATCCCACAATGATATGTATTCCAATATCGCGCAAGTTGTAGTAGAAAACTTGAGAGAGATTGGCATTAATGTAGAAATTGAAGTGGTCGAATGGGGTATTTGGTTAGAAAGAGTTTACTTCGGTAGAGATTATGAAATGACAACAATAGATTTAACTGGAAGACCATCTGCATATGAAATTTTAAATGATTATATTTCTACGAACGATAGCGAAAACTTCTTTAGATTCAAAAATGCTGAATTCGATCAATTAATGGCAAATGTATTAAAAGAATCAGACCTAGATAAACGAATTGAAATGTATCAACGTGCACAAGAAATATTAACGGAAGAGTCCGCATCTGTCTATATTGCAGACTACCAAGTGCTTTGGGCATCTGCTAAAGGAATTGAAGGACTAAAAAGTTACCCATTCTGGTTCCATGACATGTCTGAGGTAAGATTTACTGAATAGAAGGGAAGAGAAATATGGCATATATCATTCGCAGAATTATACTATTTGTCGTCACGATGGTGCTTGTATCTCTAATCACTTTTTCAGTTTTCCAAGTAATGCCGGGCGATCCTATACGCATTATGTTAGGAACAGAAGCGGATGAAACACAAGTAGAAACACTAAAGAAGCAACTTGGATTAGATCAGCCGCTTTACGTTCAATATATGGACTGGGTAAAAGGTTTAGTAACTGGAGATTTAGGAGATTCTATTCGTTTTTCAAGACCTGTAACAGAATTGCTCGCGGACCGGTTGCCGGTCACTATTTCCCTAGCTATAATTACCTTACTTATAGTCGTCATTATTGCAATTCCTCTTGGCATATTCGTTGCTAAAAGACAAAACAAGCTAAGCGATGTTGTTTTGTCTTCCGCAACACAGCTAGGTATGGCAATTCCATCCTTCTGGTTAGGGATGTTATTAATCTTATACTTAGGGATGAATTTTAGCTTCTTCACTATAAGTGGCTACGTTCCTTGGACACAAAGTGTAGTAGGTGCGCTCGGTGCTTTACTGTTACCAGCACTCACGATAGCAATCCCGCAAATAGCCGTTAAATTTCGCTACGTGAGAAATGCAATACTAGAACAACTGCGATTAGATTATGTTCGAACGATTCGAAGTAAAGGTATCACAGAAAAGTTCGTGATGTATAAGCATGTGTTAAGAAATTCAATGATTCCTATATTGACGATTTTCGGTTTAATAACCGCAGAGGTTGTAGCGGGAACCATCATTGTGGAACAAGTATTTTCTTTACCTGGAATCGGTCAGTTACTTATTACTTCCATCAGTTATCGGGATTTCCCACTAGTACAAGGAATCGTTATGTATATCACATTTATTGTTGTTTTAATTAATTTCTTAGTGGATGTTTTATACTCAGTACTAGATCCTCGAATACGGTTAAATTAAGGAGGACTTGAATGAAAACATTAATGAGTCATGCCAAAAATATAAATTTAGTCTTGGGCCTCCTCATATTACTAACTTTTTTTGTTTTAATGGTTTTGAGTTTTTTCTATACACCTTATGATATTAACGTTATGAATGTTGCCAATAAGTTAAAAGGTCCAAGTAGTGAACATTGGTTTGGTACGGATGAATTCGGAAGAGATATTTTTAGTCGAATTATGAAAGGAACCCAAACTGCCTTTTTTGTTGGAACTTTAACTGTTAGCATCGGTGTCATTTTTGGCACGTTAATTGGAGGAGTAGCTGGTTATGTAGGTGGTTGGGTCGATGAGGTATTCATGCGAATTATGGATGCATTAATGGCTTTTCCAGGTATCATCTTGGCACTTATGTTAGTTGCTGTATTTGGACCGGGAATTGTCAATACATCGATTGCTCTCGGCATTATAGCAATTCCTAGCATAGCGAGAATCGCTAGAAGTGGTTTTATCCAGCACAAAGAATTTGAATATGTCTTATCAGCAAAGTTGATAGGTGTGAAGCCTTTTAAAATTATGTTTAGACATATTTTACCGAATGTTTCATCGCCACTAATTGTAGCTGCATCGGTAAGTTTTGGAGTTGCTATGCTAGCCGAAGCGGCACTAAGTTATCTAGGACTAGGTGTTCAGCCTCCTAACCCGAGCTGGGGACGTATGTTAAAAGACTCACAAGCTTATTTAACAAGTTCACCTTGGTACACATATGCTCCAGGTATTTCGATTACTTTTATGGTTTTAGGATTTTATATGCTGAGCAACGCCATAAGAGATATTATGGATCCTCGCTCCAACTAACTAGACAGGACAAACCAGTTTTTAATGATTAAAAACCGGTTTGTCCTGTTCTACATATATCATCAATTAATTAAACTTCCAAAGTCACTGGTGTAAATACATAATTTCCTTTTTCAACTGGTTCCCCAATCGCAACCGGAACACGCGAAGAAAAAATCGGTCCATTCACAACGACCGTATGAAACTCCCCATTCTCTCCACAAGCATCTATGCCAGCGAGTTCGAGTTCCTCTACAATCTCCTTCGTTAATCTTTTTCCAACGTATTTAGCAGGCATCATCGATGTATTTACGACAACAATCCAGGCTTCAAACCCCTCGGCTAGTAACTCGTCCACAACTGATTTTCGTGTCATCTGCCAAAGGGGATGTACAGCTTCAATATTTGACTTCGCGCACGTCTTTTGCACCCACTCCAAGTGTCCTTCTAGATCAATATCGCCAAACACCCCGTGTGTAATGCCTTCTTTCCGGCAAGCATCCATTGCGTTTGTAAACTGATTTTCATATGTACCCCAACTAGCTGCTTTTGTTAATAAAGGTACTCCCAGTCTGTCTACTTGGGCTTGTACCACTTCTAAAGGAAGCGCATGTGACTTAGAAATTTCCCCATCTTCTTCAAACATTGTCAGCACTTTTTTCGGCACCATTCCTAATTGCAATGCCCGGTAGTAAGCAAGAGCTGAATCCTTTCCACCACTCCATGAAGCTACAAAACTTGCATTCTGCATATCCCATTCCCCCTTTACTACTAAGTTACATGATTAATTGATTTATTCCAACCTACAAAGATTTGTGGTGGAACCAAATGGTTGAAATCAATCAGCAATGGAGAGCAACCATAAAAATCCCTTATATGAACTGATTATACATTCTACTCCAACCTGTGTAACAATCATAAGCAACGATTAATAATATACATCTAAAGAAGTACAGAACGATTAGCTTGTACAATCGAGGAGTGGATGTATGTCAGCGATTACGGGAAAGCAATATATAGAAAGGATTGATAAGTTAAAAACGGAAGTATGGATTAATGGGGAACCTGTTAATGGAAATATTTCGGAGCATCCTGCATTCCAAGGGATTATAAAGAGTCAAGCAAATTTGTACGATTTACAACATGATACGTCGTTAAAAGAGACAATGACTTATCCGTCTCCATCTACAGGGGAACTAGTAGGTATGTCTTATTTCCAACCTAAAACGAAAGAAGATTTAGTTAAAAGACGAAATATGATCCAACAGTGGGCGAGAACAAATAATGGGCTGATGGGAAGAAGCCCGGACTATATGAACACAACATTAATGGCGTTCGCATCCTCTTCTGGGCTGTTGAAAGGGAAGAAGAACTGTTTTCCTGAACATTTGCAATCGTTCTATGAATATGCACGTGAACATGATCTATCGATGACACATACTTTTATAGATCCACAAGTGAATAGGACACAATATTATTTTGAGAAAAACAGTGAGCCTATTGTTGCAAATATTGTTGATCGAAACGCAGAAGGGATTATTATAAAAGGGGCTAAATTACTTGCAACCCAAGGGGGAATTACAGACGAAATTTTGGTTCTTTCACCAGGGGGAATGTTGGACGAGGAGGGTGGATTTGCGTTTGCCATCCCAAGTAATAGTAAAGGCTTAAAATTTATTTGTAGGGAATCATTTGTAGGTGGAGAATCCGTGTTTAATTGTCCATTAAGTTCACGTTTTGAGGAAACGGACAGTATCGTTGTGTTTGATGATGTGTTAGTACCGTGGGAACGTATATTTTATTATAATAATTCAGCGGTTGCGAACAGCTTTCAAATAACTAGCTCTTTTCAAGCGTTTGCACTACATCAAGTGATTTCGAGACAAATTATAAAAACAGAATTTATATTAGGTATCGCCCAGTCCATCGTCAATACGATAAATATATCAGAATACAAGCATGTACAAGAAAAGATATCCGAGATTATAGTGGGACTTGAAACGATGAAAGCATTAGTCATTAAATCAGAAGTCGAGGCAAAATTGGATGAATGGGGTTTTATGCGACCAGATAGTACAACATTGCTCGTAGGCATAAATATTTTTCCACGCATCTATCCAAGATTCACTGAAATCATTCAGCTTTTAGGCGCAAGTGGTTTGATGACTATTCCAACCGAACAGGATTTTCAGTCACCTATCCGAAAAGATTTAGACCAATATTTACAATCTAAAGGAGAAAATGCGAGAGAACGTGTCAAACTCTTTCGTCTAGCATGGGATTTAACGATGAGCCCTTTCGGCACACGCCAAACGCTATACGAGCGCTTTTTCTTTGGGGATCCTATAAGACTTTCTGGTCAATTATATCAATCGTACAATAAAGTACCGTACGTCGAGAGGGTGAAGGGAATATTAGAGTGATTCCATTCAAACTAAAAATCCCAACCATTCATAATGGTTGGGACACTTATCACAGGTTGGTCTGCTGATATCAATTACAGCTTATCACGTTTATCTAATGTATCATGACCTAATATATTTTCCTCTAAAGGGTCATTATCCAAAGCTCTATTCTCTAGATTGGGATCCGAAACATTAGTCATTCCATCTGTTCGGTGAATATCTGCTTGTTCGCGACGAACCGTCTCGCTAACTGTTTCTGTATCTTTTACTTTTTTCTTACCTACCACAATTTCCTCATTTACGACAGGGCGTTTGGTCACTTCCACTCGTTCTTCCATGATAGGGATATGAATATTCTCACCATCATCGAACACTTCTCCAGCGGCAGTTTCTGCATCGACAGCGCGTCTTTCAATATACACTTCCTCGCGTTCAACGGGAACCTCAACAGTCTCTTCCTCTTCTACAACGTATTTATCAACGTTTACTTCACCTGATTGGTGGCGTTCTTTGTCAATCGATAAACGCTCTTCATGAAGTTGCAAACGTTCTTCTTGGGCGTTATCCCCAACAAAAGCTGTATCGGTAGACTCGATATTGGTACCCGTATAACCTGATCCCAAGTCGATATGTTGGCGATCGTAAATGGTCCCGTAATCCTTGTCTACGTAAAGAAGAATTGACCCGTCTTTAATCTGACTGTAGTAGCGTTGCGACTCTTCTTCTGTAAAGCCCATGTCGTAAAATGCAGCACGGACAGGTTCATCACCGCTCATAAAGGCAATAAACTTGTCTAACCAGTTTCCATCAGCGGACACGAGATCTACATCCGTCTGACCGCGAACAATTGATAAGGAATCTTTATCGTTAGTCACTACATAAATATCATTTTCGACATAACCTTCGCTTTTTAACTCTTTAATTTTATTCAATACTTCCTGTTCCGTTCTGAATGATCCAACATATTTTTTATCTGCCATTATAGTTTTCCTCCAATGATTTATAGATTTGATATCTTGCTTGTTTTATAGAGTACCCAGCAGCATCTAGGATTAAACAAAAAGGGAAGGGAGTATAGGAAAATTAGGAATATGGATATAACACAGGATATTGAGAAGAATGGGGAAAGGAAGAATTTAAAAGGGAATATAACTTTTCGAAAATTAGGTATGTATTAAAATGAATAAGTAGATATTTCTACTCCAACAAGTAGAAATATCTACTTTTCTATGTTTCCAAATAATATTTATAATCTAAATCTCTCCTATGCGACAACTGTTTGTAAAAGCAACATTAACAATTCTTCCAATGTTTCTGGTAATTGTTCTGGTAATTCAAATGGGTTCATCATTTTCGACCTCCTTCTAAATCTTGTAATCTACTAACAATATAGTCAATCTATTTAACTTTTATACTTGAATTTAGAAAAAAGTTTTAAAAAGTTTCTAATCTCTTAAAACAGAGTCTATTAATACAAAAAACGAGCTAGTACTGAGTTTTTCAGTACTAGCCCGTCTTCATTTATCTGCAAATACTTTTAAATCATTACCAGATGGACTCTGGAATAGTTGAACTCCGAACTCGGGTGCTATGGCAAAAAGATGGTCAAATATATCGGCTTGTACCGTTTCGTACACTGTCCATTGCACACTATTTGTAAAAGCGTATATTTCCAATGGTAGCCCGTGTTCGCTAGGTGCTAACTGTCTTACCATCAAAGTCATTTCCTGATTGATACCAGGGTGATGTTGAATGTAATTGCTAATATACGCTCTAAACACGCCAATATTCGTAAGTGCCCTTCCATTTACCGGACTGCTCTTACTAATTTTGTTCTTTGTATTGAATTCCTCAATTTCACGCTCTTTAGAGACGATATAATCCGAAAGATAATGGATATCTTTAAAGTTATTTATCATCTCCTCTGTACAAAACGTAATACTGTTTGTATCGATAAATAAGGACCGTTTGATCCGTCGTCCTCCAGATTTTTGCATGCCTCGCCAATTGATAAAAGAATCGGATATTAGCGCATAGCTTGGAATCATCGTCACCGTTTTATCGAAATTTTGCACCTTGACTGTAACTAAAGAGATATCAATAATATCCCCGTTTGCCCCGTACTTAGGCATTTCAATCCAGTCTCCAACTTGAACCATATCATTGGTCGATAACTGAATTCCTGCAACAAGTCCTAATAATGAGTCTCTAAAAACTAACATGAATACAGCAGAGAGCGCACCAATTCCACTTAGAAGAATAAGTGGGCTTTTGCCGACTAAGTTTGCGATTATTAAAATAACGCCTATTATTATAACGATAATTTTAACTACTTGAATATATCCTTTAATAGGCTTCGTTTTAGAGATTTCATACGTTTGATAAGTATCATTCATTGCATTTAAAGAGGCACTAATAAGTACCAATCCCATAATGATTAAATATGCCATCGCACCCTTTTCTATCAAATCTTGATAGGATGAAAAAGTGGAGGCAAAGCGGTAAATAATAATTGCAGGAACTATATGGGATAGCTTATGAAAAACTTTTCTTTCCAAAAGCATATTATCCCATTGGAATTTCGTATTATTTACAATTTTAGAGATTATCCTGATTACTACTTTTTTAGTGATAAAATTAGCTACAATACATAAAATTATGATGAAAAGAAGCATGATAACAATGGAAAGATACCCCGCTAAGGTAGGATCCATATTATATTTTAAAAGTTGGTTATTAATGAAAGCCATCTATTTCACTCCACCCGAATGACATAAAAACAAGTATATCAGAATTGACTGTTCTTCACCTTGTTCCATACTCCCAGTCGAAACATGCTAAAATATAGTCAATCAGAACGAGAAAAGATACGTAACAATAATCGAGAAAGGAATACATGATGAACTTTTCGATGAATGAAACAAAAATTAAAAAACTATGCGGCGTTACCGCTTTTAAAAAGGGTAAGGCTTATTTTCAGGCGGATAAAGTTAAACTTCATTCCTTTCCAAAAGACAGCTCGGTAATCGATGCAAGTGTGAAAGCGGGGGACAACTTCGCTGTCATGGTAAAGGCTGCCCCTGGTGGCAAAATAGTAGCTACTTGTACATGCCCACAGGTGAGCTTTGTGCAGACATACTGCCAACATATTGCAGCGGTCATGATCGCTATTGAAGAGAAGCAGCAAGTAGAGGATCATTTGGCAGCCAAAATGCTGGATTTATTCGAAGGTCGAACTTCCACACCTACAGGTAAGCAACTACATTTTGATAAAAGAAAGCCATTTCATGTGGAATTTACATGCCGCCCTGTTTATCAAAGTGAAGGGGAGTATGCATTAGGAATACAGATAAGAATGGGCAGCCACTCTTTGTATTCGGTTTCGCATATAACAAAGTTTTTGAGTGCATTAGAAACTCGAGAACCGTTTGAATATGCTAAGGGTTTGATGTATGTGCCAGAGCTCTACAGTTTTCCAAGAGAAACGGATGAAGTGCTTCAATTTCTTATGAAAAGCCAGCGAATAAAAAGTAAAGCTGCTTTGCAAGATGGACTAATGCTTATTTCTGCTTCCGATTGGGAGCAGCTCCTTCTTTTATTGAAAAAGGCACCGGCCGTTAAATTTATCCACGGTGGACAGATTTATGAAGGGGTCCATATAGGAAAAGAGCTTTCTTTAAGTTTTGCATTTGAGGAAGGAAATAAGTCCGACTATCTGTTAAATGTTAAAGGGCTTGATCAAATCACTGTTTTAAAGGCTTATGGCTATGTGCTTTCAGATGGAGAGCTATATAAGTTTCCTAAAGAAGAATGTGATCGCTTGGCAGAATTGAAAACGATGCTGGATAAGTCAGGAAAACACCAACTCGTCATCTCGGAAAATCAGATAGATCATTTTATGGAGAAAGTAATACCAGGTTTAATGAAGCTCGGGACCGTGGATATGGCGGATTCGATTTCCAAACGATTAGGGGAGACACCCCTTCGTATTAAGATGTTTCTTGACCGAGTGAAGCACCGGTTACTAGTAGGATTGGAGTTTCATTATGGACATTTAATCATTAATCCTTGTGAAGAAACGGAAGGAACATTTTCACATTATCCGGGAATAAGACGTCAGCGTAACAAGGAGCTTCAAATCCTTCGTTTACTGGAGGAAAACTCCTTTACGCAAACAGAAGGTGGATTTTTTTTATATGAAGAGGAAGCAGAGTACCATTTTTTGTATCATGTACTTGGAAGTATGGAAAAATGGGTACAAATTTATGCTTCGACTGCCGTGAAAATGCGTGTCCAAAAAGGATATATTGGTCCGCGGATAAGAGTGGAAGTAAAAGAGCGAACGGATTGGTTGGAGTTTAAGTTTGATCTAAAAGAAATTTCGGAAAAGGAAATCCAGCGACTGATGGCTTCCATAGAAGAAAAACGGAAATTTTACCGCATACCGGGTGGCAACTTAGTTTCACTGGAGACGCCAGAATACCAAGCCTTAGCTAGCTTTATCATTGATATGGGAATTACAGCGGACACGATGGAAGATGAAATTCGAGTTCCGTTAATAAAAGGTATGCAAATGATCGACTCTTTGGACCAAAATGACTTGGTGGAGCCAGGTGAAAAATTTGCAAAGCTGATGAAAAACTTACATGATCCTGAAAACTTAGAATTGGCTGGTCCAATCCCTTTGGAAGAGATCCTTCGAGATTATCAAAAAGTAGGATTCAGGTGGTTCCAACTACTAGCAAAATACAAATTCGGCGGTATCCTTGCCGATGACATGGGACTTGGTAAAACACTGCAAAGTATAGCTTTCATAGAATCTGTGCTTCCTGACATACGTAAGCGCAATTTACCTGTGTTAATCGTATGCCCAGCCTCGCTAATATACAACTGGAGAAATGAGCTAGAAAAGTTCACACCGCATATTCAAGTGCAAGTGATAGATGGCAATAAAACAAAGAGAAGTGAATTGTGGAAACAGGCATATCATGCCGATGTAATAATTACCTCGTATCCAACGCTTAGAATGGATACGGAGCTATACCGAAATCGTCTTTTTCATACGCTGTTTGTAGACGAAGCACAAGCGTTTAAAAACCCTCTAACTAAAACAGCAAAAGCAGTAAAGATGATTCAAGCAGAATATCGCTTTGCCCTTACAGGGACGCCTATAGAGAACGAATTAGACGAGCTCTGGTCTATATTCCACGTTGTGTTTCCTGAGCTATTGCCTGGCAGAAGACCATTTAGCGAATTAAGACGTGAAGATATAGCAAAACGTGTACGCCCATTTATATTACGTAGGATGAAACAAGATGTACTAAAGGAATTACCAAAGAAGACAGAAACGATGCTATATTCCGAATTACAAATGGAGCAAAAAACCTTATACGCAGCTTATTTAGCCGAACTTAAACAGGATGCATTGAAGCATTTGAAAAAAGGCGAACTCCAAAGAAATCGTATACGAATATTGGCCGGGTTAACAAGACTTCGCCAATTATGCTGTCATCCAACTCTTTTTGTAGAAGGTTATAAGGGAAGCTCAGCTAAATTTGAACAATTGATGGAGCTCTTAGAGGAATGCCGCATATCGGGTAGACGTGTGCTCATCTTTTCTCAGTTTACAGAGATGCTAGGAATTATTAGAAGGCAACTCATACGTGAAGGAAAACCTTATTTCTACTTAGATGGACAAACATTATCTGAGGAACGAGTAGAATTATGTGAGCGTTTTAATAAGGGAGAAGGGGATCTATTTCTAATTTCGCTAAAAGCAGGAGGGACTGGACTGAATCTGACAGGAGCAGACACAGTTATTCTTTATGACCTGTGGTGGAATCCCGCAGTGGAGCAACAGGCTGCGGACCGTGCTCACCGAATGGGGCAAGAAAACGAAGTGCATATCATTCGTTTAATAGCAAAGGGCACAATTGAAGAGAAAATCACGCAACTACAACACAAAAAGAAAAGCCTCATTGATGAAGTTATTCACTCGGGACATGATGCACTGACTTCTATGACGGAAGAGGATATTAAAGAGATATTGATGATTGAATAAAAATTTTTAATAGAAGAGTGATCCAAGTTAAGCATTAATCGCTTATCTTGGATTTTTTATATTTAAACAATAAATTTTTGAATGGAATTGGTAGTTTTCTCGAAGTGCCAGTTCCATTTCAACTTTAAATTATCCTTTCTATGGTCTTTAAAATTAAAACTCCATATAAAAGGTTATAAACTATTCCAAAGCCTATAAACACCCTTAAAAAGCGTAATAAGAGTGAAAAGTAATTATACCCAAACGGTCGTTCTGCTGATTTCTTTAATAACTCATAATTTATCTTCTGATTCTATGGATAAATTGTTTCAGAAGTGGGAGTAGGGTGGGGGACTAATTTTCTAATTGAAAATCTTTTTTGTTAATTTAATTTAAAGTATGCAAAACGTATACAAGTATACAAAAAGAAAACATTTTGAATACAATAATGTATACTTGTAAACAAACGCGTGTACATGCCGTTATATAGCTTGTTTACAATATAGTTTACAAGTGTACAAAGTTAGGTTGTTTGTATACAAAAATAGTCTGAATGTTTACAATTCGAATACACCTTTTGTTGGATTGACGGAGCTATGCCAGTACGATAACCTTTAAATGGTAGAACCTATAAATGAAGGGATGATTTGATGAACAGTTCAAGAGTTTGTGCAATCGATGTAGGAAATGATTCAGTTAAAGCTTTATTTGGAAAACTAGATTATGAACTAAACATTCCCAATGTAATTGCAGTATCAACAGAAGACAGACCAGTTATAGGTATTGAGGAATTGAATGATAAGGATCCAATTGAAGGAATTCATATTAAAGTACACTCCCCTGCCTTAAAAGAAAATAATATAATTTATCGTGTTGGTAGCTTAGCAACAAAAAGTGATAATGCAACTGAATTAGACCCTGGTAGCAACAAATCAGAGGAAGATCAAACATTAGTTATGCTATTTGCAACTTTAGCTTTAGATGCAGTTAGAGAAGAAAATTCAACAGTTTTTAAAAAGAATAATAATGTAATTGATGCGAACTATACGCTAGGTACTGGTCTACCACTTCGTGAAGTAAAAGAAGGAAAAGACGTAGGTTATCGTTCGCAGTTGTTAGGATCTGTTCACCAAGTTGAATTTTTAGTAACGCCTAAATACCAAGGGTTAAAAGTAAATATTAAATTTGAAGAAGTTAAAATATATCCAGAAGGATTTGCAGCATATATTAATCTAGTAATGGATAATAATTTAAACATTATTAATAGAGAATTAGTAGACAAAAGTATCCTTATTCAAGATATTGGTGGCCTATCAACTGATGTGGCAGTCATTAAGAATCGTAATGTGGACGACGATAAAGCACAGGGATTCAATCTAGGTGTATCTGAAGCACTAGAATCTATTCGAGAAGAAATTAGATTAAAACATGGTGTGGAATTAGACAGTCGTAGAGATGTTGTAGATATTATCACTAGAAAAAATGATCGAAATCATATTATGGTGAATGGTAGTCGTACAAGTGTTCACGATATTACAGATCGAATTCTTTTAGATTTAGCGAAAAAAGAATATCGTCATTTGCGTAATGTTTGGCAAAAAAATTCCCAAACAGAGATCTGCTATTTCGTAGGTGGCGGGTCCATCGTATTAAAAGATTATATTAAAACGCTAAATAACAACTTAAATGGCTATAATATAGAATTCTTTGAAGACGAAAAAGAGAGTATTTGGATGATGGCAAACGCTTATCATAAATTAATCTCTGATTTTGTCAGAAAGAATACGAAAGAGACAAAAAAAGCTGAGGCAACGGCACAAAAAGTATAAAAATAGGGTGATTTCATGGAAAAGTCGGGGAATCCAAGTATTCAGAGAGGACAGGCTATTACGTTCCGTCTTCCTTCTGATACTCCTGATCACATTTTAAAGCAAATGCAAAAGTTAAAAGAAACAGAGAGAAGAAACTTTTCTAGCAAAATAGCCGAGTTTGTTATGGATGGTGTGAGTAATTCCATATCCAAGGATAGAGAAACAATCACCATTCCAATGCCAAAACAGCTAACGAAAGAACAGCGAAATTGGCTAAAACACGCACATTCAGAAGCAATGCTAGGAAATATAGTCTATCATTTGTTGTCAGATCCTGTTCGGGCAATGTCTATTCTTGCCTCTCTTAACAGCAATGCTTTAGATATCGACCAAGCCCTGTATTTACAAACCGAGCCAACGGAAACTGTAAAAAATGATCTAGATACAAGTCCTTACGCAAATAATTCGACAGAACCAGAAGAGAATCAACAAGAAATTCTTGCTGACGAACTAGAAGATGATTTGATGAATTTTGACTGGGAACAAGTAAAACATGAGCATGCGTCTACTGAAGAAGATTCAGAAGAAAATGTCGAAACCGAAAGCTTAGATGATTTACTTGGGGACTTTCTGTCGAGGATGAATAAGTGACAATACAGTTTATTAAAGAGTAGAATTCGCCTTAAATCAGTAAGAGCTGGTTTAAGGCGAATTTTTTATTGATACTGTTTTGATAATATCTATGATTAGCAAGTGTTTGAAGTAGAGGAAGACAAGTTGGCAGTAGATACTAGTTTAGAAGTAGTGGATGGAAAGTTGATATCCATGGCTAGTGTGGCGAGTGGAGTTAAGGGTAAGGAAAAAGTTGTAAAAGAGTATGATGTAGTTTCTTATCGTCCTGCAAATGGAAAGCACGGTCTCGAAAATCATCATGGAGTAATAAATGAGTGGACAAAGCAAAATATTCCAGAATATAAAGAGAAAGTTGGTAAGTCACCGACAGTTACTCTCTCAGATAGATGGCAGAGTGCCAGGTTCTCAAACAATTTTAAATTGTATTAGAACCTGTACTACAAACTATCAACTCACAACAAGTTCTTTCTCAGTTTCCTCTGTTTCTGCCGGTTCTAGATAAGTAGGGGATAAGGAAGGGAATGTGAATATAAATGTCGTTCCTTCTCCAATTTCACTTTCTACATGAATTGTACCATTCATAGCACGTACGATACTATACACTACCATAATTCCGAGACCTGTTCCCTTACTTCCCTTTGTTGAATAATAGGGCTCACCTAAACGGGTCACTTGTTCAAGTGTCATGCCTGTACCAGTATCTTTAATGAGAATACTTACAGTTGTTGGTGTGCTCTCCGTTTCAACCGTTAATGTGCCCCCATTCGGCATTGCTTCTATTGCATTTTTCATAATATTTACAAGGCACTGATGAAATTTTTGTTTGTCTCCTTCAATCTCCTCTCCCTGTGAAAAAATAGAAACTATTTTGACTGAATTTTGTTTTGCCATTGGTTGTAGCAATTGAACTACCACTTTTAGTTCTTCTTGAACAACTAGGGGTTCCATTGATTTAATTTCTGGATTAGAGAAATTCAAATACTCTTGGATGACTCTTTCAGCAGATTTCAGTTCATTTTTAATAATGGAGAGGTAATGACTATGGTTTTCTTTTGAAATAGCATCATTTTGTAAAAGTTGAACAAAACCAATTGCTACTGTCAACGGATTACGAATTTCATGACTAATAGCTGCACCCATTCGTTCAACAGCCTCCAACCGTTTGGATTTCATCGTGCGTTGGCGCAATTGAATAGACATAATAATTTCTTCAACAATATAAGAAATAATTCCCACTCCAATTGGTTGAATGACTAAAAATATAAACAAAACTTTGATGCTACTATGAGGCAAGTTCCAGATTCCCAGCGTAAAAGTTTGGACAAAACTGAATAGAAATGTTACGCCTACGGAAAAAAGAATCCGCTGCTTGGGAGAGCGTTTTAAAAACCATGGAGAGATTCGCCAAAAGAGAATAGCAAACCCTCCATAATAAAGGACGGTACTCCAAAAACCATAGTCAATTCCCAAAAAACCTCTTACAAGCATAATGAATGCAGCCAAAAAAGGACCTAATCCCATATATAAACTACCGACAATGAACGGAACCTTTCGTAAACCAAAAAGGACATTAATGCCTTCTATTTGATAAGTAAAAATAAAACAGAGTGTTAAACTAATTAGTAAATAGATGATAAAAAGTGTTCGGTAAGACCAAAATTTTTTTGACTTTTCTGCCCATAGAAATCCTGAAAATAGTAATACGATTAACAAGGATAAGTTGAAAAAGAAATATACTGTTAATTCCAAGGTTCAATTCCTCCGATATTATGTATGCAAAAAAGATTCATCTTCTATTTACCTTAGTTTTCTGCCGCTTAAAATGAAACTGGGAGATGGTGCCTTTGCCAATCTCACTTTGAACATCAATTGTTCCCCTCATAGCACGTAAAATACTGTAAGCAACCATCATGCTGAGGCCAGTGCCTTTGGGTCCCTTAGTAGAATAATGTGGTTCTCCTATACGTTTAATCTGTTCTTTACTCAATCCGATTCCTGTATCTTGTATAGAAATAATTATCTTGTTCTGAGTAGCAATCGTCTTTATCGTTAATGCACCACCATAAGGCATGGATTCGATCGAACTTCTAATAATATTAACAAAGCATTGATGGAATTTTGATTTATCTCCTTGGATAGTTTCAGAGGTAGAAAAATCAGTAGAAACCTTTACTGAATGATAATTAGCCAGAGGAAGTAGTAATTTTAATATATGCGTTAGTTCTTTCTGAATATCTAATTCTTCTATTGATTCAATAATTGGTTTAGAAAAGGTCAAGTAATCTTGTATGATACCTTCTGCAGAATCTAATTCATCTTTGATAATGGTGAGATACTTTTTACTATTATTACGATCAAAAGAAAATTGATCGAGGAGCTCGATATATCCAATTGCTGTAGTTAATGGATTTCTAATTTCATGAGATATTGCAGCCCCCATTTGTTCGAGTGCAGCCAACTTCTCTTCGATGACTAGCTGTTGTTGCAACTGTTGATTTTTTTCTCTTATTTCAAAGAAGGCCGAAATCATGGCAACCCCAAGCGGTGGAACTATTGAATAGGCGATGAATATGTCTAGCAATTGATCAGGAGATACTTTATTTAGTGCTATGGTGAATGTGCCAATACTTATCAGTAAAGTAATACCGGTGGAAAAAAGTATTCGTATATTAGAAGTGAGTTTTAAAAACCAAGGAGAAATATACCATATAAAAAGACTAAATACGGTATAAAATGCAACTCCTATAAAGAATCCAATATCTATTCCATGGAATGCTCGAAAGAATATAACCAAAAGTCCTAATATAGGACTGAACCTCAAATAGAGGCCACCCAATAAAAAAGGAATTATCCTTAAATCTAGAACATACCCACTTTGTATGGGGTAAGAAAATAGAGAACATAGTATTAACGAAACAACAAAATAAAATAAGCTTGCTCGTTTATGTAAATGGATACTACCGACCCTCTTATTTAATAGAAAAAAAATAAAAAATAAAATCATTAATAAGGAAAGATTAAATAGAAAATGCATTGTTATAATCCCCAAAATATACATCTCCTGATAATTTTTATAAATTAATAGTAACGGAAGAATGTGGAATATACAATGTTTATCAACGAATATTCAGAAGATTTAAAGAGGATAAACTAATCACATAATCAGAAGGTATTGTTGAACGATTATATAATTTAGATTTAGTATCCCAGCATGAAGAATTATATGACTTTTTTAATGATCACTACAATTACATGAATGAATTTCTCTCTTTTGATTATATTGATATTCAGGAATAAGTTGAGGGGGAACTTACGATGTATTCTTTAAATCGATTAGTTAATGGGAAATCAGATAACTTGTATGAAAAATCTTTGAAGTTTAAAAACAAAGATGTTGGCCTTGTGGGTGGGAAGTGACATACCTAATGGTGAAATTATTGTGTATGTGCCTTATAGCTGTAGCTAATACAAGATAGTAGAATACAGGAGTGAATGTTATGGGGGAAAAAGTCTGAACAAAACTATAAGAAATGCTATTAAGCTTGGAGATATGAAAGAAGTAAAGCGTTTAATAGGCGATAATCCAGAGTCCTTACATACAATGACATCATTTGGAACCTGGCTACATATAGCAGCAAAGAAAGGGCATTTTGAAATAGTAGAATATCTAGTCCATAAAGGATTTGGTTAACGCAAAAGGGAAACTATTATTTGGGGCAAATTATGGCGGACATAAAGAAGTAGTTAAGTTTCTAGTTAAAAAAGGAATAGATATCTCAACTAGATATACTGGCGAAAATATTAAGGATATGAATGCCTATGAATATGCTAGAGAGTTTAGGCAAACAGAAATTGCTGAGTACCTAAAGCAAAGATTGGATGAAAAGGAATAAAATATTTCCCCGGGAATAAGTCTAAAAGTTACGAGTTGAACAGGTTGAATGAAGCAGCATTCACAAAATAAAGATATGTTCGGAGGATTATATGGATAAAAAAGAAAAAGCCATAAAAATCTATGATCTAATTAAAAGTGACGATATAGAACGGGTGAAAGAGATAATTATTTTAGATATAAGCCTGCTTGATTTTGTAACACCTTTTGGAACCTGGCTACATGTTGCGGCTAGAACTGGTAAGCTGGATATGATGACATCCAACATGCTGCCTACTATATTAACAATCATCTCTTGTTTAATAAAAACGGCCAAACATGTTTCAATCCATGGAAAGATGTACAATGGGAGGAATTAAAGGAAGAGTGGCAAAAATTTAAGCCGATAGTTTATAGAAAATCTATACGATAAGTGTTTAGTTCCAGCTGGTTTAATGAATTTATTACACAGGATCATAATTAGAGTGAAAAGGTGACAAAATGAAAAAAAGTGTACATGTTGTTGGAGCGATTATTGAAAATAATCATGGTGAAATCTTATGTGCTTTACGCAGCTCAGAAATGACACTTCCTAACTATTGGGAGTTTCCAGGGGGAAAGATTGAAGTTGGTGAGGCAAAGCAAGAAGCTCTAAAGAGAGAAATTAGAGAAGAGTTGAAGTGTACGATTGAAGTATTTGATAAAATAGAAGATACCTTACATGAATATGAAGAAGTTATTGTAAGGTTAGAAACGTATATGGCAAAAGTTATTTTCGGTAATCCTATCGCAACAGAACATGCTGAAATAAAATGGCTCTCTAGAAATAAATTATTAACGCTTAAGTGGGCACCAGCTGATATACCAGCAGTTGAAAAGCTTGTGGAAACATCTAGTACAAACTAACTTGAACGTAAGTTACAAGGAGTTATTCATTTCTAAACTTGAATGGCTTTTATTGGTTGGAAAATACACATAATTTTCAAGTAAATATTACATATAATTCTTTAAGAGGGTGCTAAATTTGAAAGAAGGAATATACGAGCAACTAATTAATGGGAATATTAACTCTGAACTGAAGAAGCTTTCTTCTGATACATATGCAGTTGATAAAGAAAACTTGGATGTAGAAGAAGCAAAGGTATATCTTGCTTCCTATATTTCGGAAGTGACTAGAAAAGCACTCTCGTATATAAGACAAGATGCAAATACTGACGAAGAAGCACTTTTATTGCAGATCCACACTTGTAATGAGATTATCCAGTTACTTAGTAACAAACTCAAAGATAGTGAGATAGTTAACCTTCAACTAGAAGAGCGTGGAGAAGTGCTTACTTCTGTGTATAAAAAACTTAATAGCGTTAGGGCACTTCGCAGTGTGAAGCCGATACGTCCCATTACTTCAATTTCTCATAGCTCTCTTTTTACAGGTTCTCATTATGAGCCAAATATGCTCGAGGAATTAAAGAAAGAAATTGCTTCCTCGGATGAAATCGAATGGCTTGTTTCCTTTATTAAATGGTCAGGTCTTCGAATTATTCTAAATGATCTTCGTGAATTTACTGAGGAACGAGGTGGGAAACTTCGAATTATTACAACTTCTTATATGGAAGCGACCGACTATAAGGCGCTACAGGAGTTAAGTAAATTACCTAACACTGAAATAAGAGTGTCGTTAGATAAAAAAAGAACTCGTCTTCATGCAAAGGCTTATTTATTTAAAAGAAATACAGGATTTAGCACTGCTTATATCGGCTCTTCAAACTTATCAAATCCAGCTTTAACTTCCGGTTTGGAATGGAACCTAAAAGTCACTGAAAAAGATTCCTTTGATATTCTCCGCAAATTTGAAGCAACCTTCGAAAGCTATTGGAATGATGAGGAATTTAAGTCCTTATCTAACGGAGAAACGAAAAATTGGGAAATGCTATTACATTCATTAACAAAGGACGTAGTGGCAGAAGAAAATGAATCTTATTTCTTCGATATTCAACCGTATCATTATCAAAGAGAAATATTAGATGAGCTTGAAGCGGAGAGAGTAGTTCATGGGTACATGAAAAACCTTGTAGTTGCAGCCACAGGTGTAGGTAAGACCGTTATTTCTGCATTTGACTTTAAGCGTTTTTTGCGTCAGAAACCAGATGCAAAATTATTGTTTATTGCTCACCGAGAAGAAATTTTACGCCAAAGTATGATGACGTTCCGTACGATACTAAAAGATGCAAACTTTGGGGAGATGTTTGTTGGAAAGTATGAACCTAGTTCATTTAATCAATTATTCATGAGTATTCAAAGTTGGAATAGCAAAAAAATGAAAGAGAATACAAAAGAAAACTTTTATGATTTTATTATTGTGGACGAGTTTCATCATGCTACAGCCCCATCCTATCGGATTTTATTGGAATACTATAACCCAACTATTTTACTTGGCTTAACAGCTACACCAGAACGGATGGATAAAGAGAATGTATTTAGCTACTTTGAGGATCGTATTGCTTCTGAAATGAGATTAACAGAAGCAATCGATAGAAAATTACTGAGCCCATTTCATTATTTTTGCGTGACAGACAATGTGGATTTAACAGGCATTAAATGGTCTAGAAAGGGCTATGATATTGGAGAACTAACCAACGTTTACACAGCTAATCATCATAGGAGTGACCTCGTCATTCAAAGCATAAAAAAATATGTTACTTCTCTTAACGAAGTAAAGGGATTAGGTTTCTGCGTGTCAGTAGAGCATGCACTATACATGGCTGATTATTTTAATCAGAAAAACATTCCATCCATTGCACTTCATGGAGAGTCATTGCCCGAAGAAAGACAAACTGCTCAAAGAAAATTGTTGAAGGGTGAAGTGAAGTTTATTTTTGTTGTCGATTTATACAATGAAGGAATCGATATTCCAGAAGTAAATACTGTTTTATTCTTAAGACCAACAGAAAGCTTAACAATTTTTTTACAACAACTTGGACGGGGCTTACGAATTGCTGATGAAAAAGAGTGTTTAACTGTATTGGATTTTGTCGGACAAGCTCATAAAGACTATCCATTTGAAGAAAAATTTCGCGCACTTGTCGGAAGAACCAAGCATTCGATCCAACATTATGTGGAGAATGGATTTTTCCATTTACCTAAAGGCTCTGTTATTCAGATGGAGAAACAGGCAAAAGATTATATATTGAGAAATATTAAAGCAACAAAGATAAACAAGCAAAGAATAATAGAAAAAATGAAGTATTTTGAAAAGGATTCCGGTGAGCCCTTAACATTACAAAACTTTTTACGTTTTCATCAATATACATTGGCCGATTTTTATGGCAATGGTAGAAATCGAACTTTTGAAAGAATGAAAGTGGACGCTGGATTAACAAAAGATTTTACCGCAGAGTATGAAGATCTTGTCATGAAAAGAATTCAAACATTATTTCATCTAGATTCATTAGAATTACTGGAGTTTTATCAAAATTATTTAGAAAGTGGAACGATAGAAACGGAAGAGCAACAACGAATGATCGCTATGCTTTATTATTCATTCTTTAGTGGACCACCGATGAACTTTGGCTTTGGATCTATGCATGAAGGAATACAGACAATTATCGCGAACGATCAACTCAAGAATGAAATTCAACAAGTCCTAGATGTGTGTTTTGAAAACTTACGATTACTTGAGAAAAAATCACCATTTAGTTATGTTTCACCTCTAAGAGTACATGCACACTATACTACGGATCAAGTACTTGCGGCTTTTGGGTATTATAACGAGGAGCGCAACCCAGCATTTCGTGAGGGGGTTAAATATTTTGGAGACGAAAAAACGGACATATTTTTTATTACGTTAAACAAATCAGACAAAGACTTTTCGCCTTCTACACTGTATGAAGACTATGCCATCAATGATCGATTATTTCATTGGCAATCGCAAAGTAGAACCGCTGATACAAGTCCGACAGCTATAAGGTATATACACCATCGCGATACAGGTAATAAAATTGCACTTTTTGTTCGAGAATATAAAGTAGAATCGGGATATACTTCACCATTTATTTTCTTAGGTACAGCTGATTATGTAAGCCACTCAGGAAGTAAGCCAGTGAGTATTATCTGGAAACTTCATGAACCAATGCCAGCATATCTAGTGTCACGTGCTAATAAGAATATTTTATAGATAATTAAAGTAAGACTCTAAAACAACTCCATTGTTTTAGAGTCTTTTATCATTTATAGGAAAATAAAGCGTAACATTAACAAGTATTGGAATATAAGTAGAGATGACATATAATTGAATTATAAAATATTTGAATTTTAAGAATTTAAAAATAGAATAGTTTAATGCCACTTCAAAAATAAAAATCAATATATTTCTTAACTTTTTAGAAGAATTAATATGTACCAAGTCTAGCGAAAGCTAAAACTATTTAGAAAAAGGAAGTTGTTATCATTGCGTAATCGAACTAAGAAAGAACAGAAAAGGATAGATGAATTGGCTCGTTTTATTCTTATTGTAGCTGCATTAATAGGTTGGTACACTACCAAGACTCTAATAGGAACTGGGATTGCAATTGGTATTGGGCTAGCTGTAATGATTTTGCTGGCGGGATGGAGGGCAGCTAGTTTTAGAAAAAGGATGCAACAATCCGGTATAGCTGAGATTGACCAGATGAGTGGAATGCAATTTGAGGAATATGTTGGTTCTCTATTTCAACATCAAGGCTACAAGGTTTCCTATACATCTACGACTGGTGATTTTGGAGCAGATTTAATTTTGAATAAAGGAAAAGAAACGATTGTAGTTCAGGCTAAACGCTATAAAAATTCGGTTGGTGTTAAGGCGGTTCAAGAGGTTATTCCATCTATGAATATGTATAACGCATCAGCAGCGTGGGTTATTACAAATAGTGTCTACACAAAACAGGCACTGATACTAGCTAAGAAAAACAAAGTCAGAATGATCGATCGGGACGAATTAATACAAATGAGCTTAGAAATGCAAAACACATTAAAGAAGGAGAATAAAAATGTCTCAACGATGGAAGGAGGATCAACAATTTCTAATAATTAATAAGAATGTTTACCGCAAAATAATTGAGACCAGAGAAGTAAAATGGTTAGAAAAATAACAAAGGCTTTTGCAGAGACAGTATACAAAAACACTCCAGAATTGCATCTTAGAAGTGTAAATTCAATTGTTGAACGGTTACCTTATTTAGATAATTTGTTAGCTTGGACTTTGGAGATTCAAAATTATTATTTAAAAGATCAGCCGCTTTTTGAGTTAAGTCTTAGCGAGAGTATGGATAAATAAGAAGCTTAAAAGAGGTGTTGATTTGTTATTGCATACGAACATCATAGGTGAGGGTGAACCAATCGTATTTTTACATACGGGTCTACAAACCGGGATGACAGATTTTGAATTTCAAAGAGAATACTTTAGGAAAAGCTATAAAATTGTCCTGCCTGATCTAAGGGGGCATGGGCAATCATTTTCAAATGATATTCAAAACTTCTTTGAAGACTCGGCCAAGGATTTGCTGGAAACAATTAATCACCATAATTTAAAAACTATTCATTTGGTAGGCTGTTCTTTAGGGGCACTGGTTGCGGTGAAGTTCTCAAAATTATATCCTGAGCGAATTAATACATTATCTATTTCAGGAATTACACTGGTGAAACCGGATAGTTGGTTAGAACTACATAAACAGGATGTTGAATTCCAAGCGAATATGTTGAATAACAATGAAACTACAAATTATTTCGATCAATTACATACTTCAGATTGGAGGCAGTTCCTTTACTACGGAAAAGATGAAAACTGGTATCCATTTGAGGATTTAGAAGCCATAGCTGGATTCAATTTTCCTGTACTTTATATAGTTGGTGAAGAAAAGCCCCATGAAACAATTGGGGCAACCATTTATCCTAAAGGAAACAAAAATGTACATGTTGCCATTGTGCCATTTGCCGGGCATTTGGTTTATGCAGATCAGCCAAGAATATATAACGATATATTAGAAGCATTTATTGAAAGGGAGAAGCCCACTAAAAAGTAACATTCATTTCTTTACCATTTAAAGATATTTTATATTCATTGTAGCTCCATTAATGAATAGCAGCACTTTTGTGGATGAAATGAAGAAGTTGAAGTAATAGTTTTGAAGTTCTTCCTCTTTATATGAAATATATATATTTTAAGCTAAATACCATTTTCGAAGCGTTTCTAAAATAGAAGAATAACACGAACATAAACATTAAACGCACTTTTTCCAAATAACTGAAAATAAAGATATATATCCCCTTGCCTTTACAGTATAATTTAACCAATCCATTTAAAGATTGAGGGGGGATTCCGTTGCTGGACTTGCTTGTTATAATGCTTGAAAGGGTTGGCATGATTGTTGCGGTTGCCTTCATTTTGACTCGTTTTCAGTTTTTTAAAAACTTAGTGTATCGTGATAAATTGAATCGCAAGCAGGAGATTGCAGCGGTTTTGTTTTTTGGGTTTTTTGGTATTGTGGGAACGTATTTTGGAGTCGCGCTTGATACAAATACACTGCATTTTAATAGTGTCTCAGCAGTATTGAGTTCAGAGGAGGCAATCGCCAATTCACGTGTCATCGGTGTAGTTATTGCAGGTCTGTTAGGTGGCTACCGTGTGGGGATTGGTGCAGGGCTGATTGCAGGTATTCATCGTATGACATTGGGTGGCTTTACGGCTGTCTCTTGTGGGCTTTCCACCATCATTGCTGGAGCAGTTGCAAGCATTTTTTATCGAAAAGGAAGAGCACTTAAACCGCTTACTGTATTTGGTATCGGAGCACTTGCAGAATCGATGCAAATGTCGATGATTTTGTTAATATCCAAACCATTTGAGCAAGCGCTTACACTCGTTAAAGTCATTGGTATACCGATGATTTTAGCAAATGGAGTTGGAACTGCATTATTTCTGCTGATCGTCCATAATGTGATTAGCCAACAAGAGAAAGTAATGGCACTGCAGGCACAGAAGATGTTGCGTATTGCGAATCAGACACTAAGTTACTTGCGCACGGGCATGAATACTGTAACGGCACAAGCCGTATGCAATATTCTATTCCGTGAATTACAGCCGAGTGCTGTTGCCATGACCAATCAAACGGATATCCTTGCGCATATTGGGCTAGCTGATGATCATCATAAGGTAGGTAGCTCGATACGGACGGATGAAACCAAGGATGTCATACAACATGGAGAGCTAGTTGTTGTCAATGATGGCACCATTCACTGCGATTATCCCGGCTGTCAATTAGGAGCAGCGGTCATTGTCCCACTCATTCAGCGGGGCGAAACGATTGGCACACTTAAACTCTACTATCCGTCTGAAAAAGTCATTACAGATGATAATATTGAACTAATCGTCGGATTGAGCTCGCTATTAAGTAACCAACTAGAAATTGCCGAAACTGATCATGCATATCAGTTGGCAAAAGAGGCCGAAATTAAAGCATTGCAAGCGCAAATCAATCCTCACTTTTTATTTAATTCGATGAATATTATTGTGTCGTTGATACGCACAGATCCTGATCGAGCACGGAAACTGCTGACGTCATTATCCTATTTCTTGCGGCAAAATGTCACAGGAACAACTGCATCTCAAATAACACTTGAGCAAGAGTTATTGCATGTTAAAGCTTATTTGGAAATTATAGAAGCTAGATTTATAGATAGACTGACTATTTTATATGAAGTGGATGATCATTTATTATTTGAAAAGATTCCACCTTTCACATTACAACCCATTGTTGAAAATGCTATCCACCACGGTATTAAGGATATGGAAAATAATAGTGTGGTACAAATGACAGTGCGTGATCTTGGTGAGGAAATTGAAATTAAGGTAGAAGACAATGGTAAGGGAATAATGCCTGAACGACTCGCTGTTTTGGGCAAAATGCAGCTTGAGTCTGAGTCGGGAACTGGTGTAGGATTATTCAATATTAATAGTCGTCTATTAATGATGTTCGGAGACCAAGCAACTTTAAGGATTTCAAGCAAAGAGAATGAAGGAACTGTGATTTCCTTTAGAATTCCTAAATTGGGGGTTAAAGTCTAATGGGACCAATCAATGCTTTGATTGTAGATGATGAACGCTATGCACGTGAGGAATTAGCGTATTTACTAGGCAAGTTTCCTGGTGTTCAGGTGTTTGGGGAGGCTGAAAGCGGAGAGGCTGCTATATTAAAGGCATTACAGCTCCAACCCGATGTTGTTTTTCTGGACGTCGAGATGCCTAAAATGAATGGAATAGAAGTAGCCAAAACTTTAGCAGAGATAAAAAAAGTGCCATTAATCATTTTCGCGACCGCGTATCCACAATTTGCGGTGGAGGCTTTTCGAATTAATGCCGTAGATTATTTATTGAAACCGTATGATGAAAGGCAGCTACAGCAAACGATAGAGCGAATTGAAAAGACATTATATCCTGCACAATCAGTCGACAATACCGAGAAACTTGGTAAATTAGCGATAGAAACAGGCGGTGATATCGATTACATTCTACCGCAGGATATTTTATATATTTATCGAGATGACAAAGTAACGAAAATCATTACGCAAACCGACGACTATGAAGTAAGAACGACACTGAAAGAGCTTGAAAGTCGCTTGGTGCCATTTTCGTTTTTTCGAATTCATAAAGGGTATCTCGTTAACTTGAAATACGTCAGCCGATTAACGCCATGGTTTAACGGTGCATATCAGCTTGAATTGGAAGGGGTGGATCAGAAGCTTTCTGTCAGTAGAAATTACGTGAAAGATTTACGACAGCGCTTGGAATTGTGATAACCTTTTATCCTCCTCTATTTGCATGTTAAACACTTAAACTTGCATGATAAACCGAAAAACTCCTATTTTTGAATATTTGCCATAAACTAAATATATGGTGAGGAAAGAAAGATAGACAAATAGGGGAAACTAGGGGGGATTCACATGATTACATTTATTAGCGCAATTGTACTGTTAATAATCGCATACTTCACTTATGGAAAATTCATTGAAAAGACTTTTGGTCCTACAGATGCTCGAAAAACACCAGCGTATGCAAATGCAGATGGTGTCGATTACGTGCCAATGCATAAACAAAAAAATGCACTCATTCAGCTGTTAAATATAGCTGGAACAGGTCCAATTTTCGGACCAATTATGGGTGCTCTATTCGGACCAGTCGCTTTCTTATGGATTGTTTTAGGAGCTATTTTTGCAGGGGCTGTACATGACTATTTAACGGGTATGATCTCTATTCGTAACAAGGGTGCACATATCCCAGAGCTTGCTGGCAAGTTCTTAGGGAATGTTTCGAAACATATTGTAAACGTTTTCGCATTATTACTTCTTTTATTAGTTGGAACAGTATTTGTGACGACTCCGGCATCATTATTAGCGATATTAATGGATGGTAAAGTAGCGTTATGGATATTGATTACAGTTATTTTTATTTATTATTTCTTATCTACGATTCTACCAATTGATAAAATTATCGGGAGACTGTACCCATACTTTGGAGCGGTATTATTGATCGGTACTGTTGGGGTTGGAGGTGCTTTGTTGTTCTCTGACTATACAATTCCGGAATTGACGTTAACGAACATGCACCCAGATAATGTACCGATTATTCCAATTCTATTCTTTACGATTACATGTGGTGCACTATCTGGCTTCCATGCGACGCAATCACCAATTATTTCAAGAACTACCGAAAAAGAATCACAAGGTCGTTATGTATTCTATGGCATGATGATTACGGAAGCAGTTATAGCGATGATTTGGGCTGCTGCGGCAATGAGTATGTTGGATGGACAAACATTAAGTGAGTTTATCAAAACAGGCACACCTTCTGCAGTTGTCAATGAAGTATCTATGACCTTATTAGGGGCCATCGGAGGAACAATCGCAGTACTAGGAGCTGTTGTACTGCCAATTACATCAGGCGATACAGCATTCCGTGCTGCTCGTTCTATCATTGCAGACTATTTGAAAATTGACCAGAAAAAAGTGGCGAAACGTTTGATGATTGCTGTTCCATTGTTTGCAGTATCTGCAATGTTAACGCAAATCGATTTCAACATTTTGTGGAGATACTTCTCTTGGGCAAACCAAGCAACTGCAGCAATAGCACTATGGATTGCGACGATGTATTTATTCATTAAAGGTAAGAACTACTTTGTATCGCTAGTGCCGGCACTGTTTATTACTTATATGGTCTTTGTCTACATCTTAAACGCCAAGATTGGATTTAGTTTAAACTTGGAGCTATCCTTCTACGTTGGAATCGTATTAACGGTTATTTTGACAATCATGTTCTTTATTAAAGCAAAAAACAATAGAGTGAATAAGATTGAAACGGATGTTGTGGTAGATAATGTAGACGTAAATAGCAGTAAAATGGCTTAAATGGTCTCACGGAGAAATGAAATAGTTTCTCTGTGAGTTTTTTTGCGATGATTTAACTTTATCGGAAATGGATGATGATTCTTTCACTAATTATGGTTAATGTTTCGACTCTAACCGATATTTCTCTTTTAGAGCCGGCAGGACTAATTCTATTTACTCTACAAAATGATTGTAATTCTTCCTTTAACCAGTAGAATTCTTTAAAACCTCTACACTAATTTGTTTTGTTAGATTGGGTCTCATCCACTATACCTCCGTATCTTACTGTTTTTATTTTAGAACGCTTGCTTGTTATCGTTAGTTCAAGTGGTTATTACAATTAATAAAGTTATAAAGTAATATGACGATCAAGTTCAACTATTAACCCTTAGAGGAGTGAATCAATTGGAGATACTAGTTATACGGCATGGGCAATCAGAAGCCGATTTACTAGGAGTACATGAAGGTAGGGCTGATTTTTCGTTAACAGTGCTTGGCGAACAGCAGGCAAAGAAGATGGCTGCATATGTAGCCTCCCATTTTCCACCAGATATAATTTTTACAAGTCCGTTAAAAAGAGCGAGGAATACGGCTTCTATGCTACAAGAAGTAGTTGGATGTGATCTACAGGTCGAAAATGATTTGATGGAGTTTAATAACGGTGTATTAGCAGGACTTTCAAGAAAGGAAGCTGCTATTAAATATCCATTAACTTCGAGTGGGAGACCGATACATATTCCAATCGAAAATGGTGAATCGGAGTTGGAGTTTCGTTTTCGTGCGGAAAACGTTTTTAATAAAATTGTTCATGATTATCAAGATTATCAAAGAGTGGCACTCGTCTCTCATGGTGGATTGATTTCCCGTCTATTACAGACATTTCTTCAATTACCGAATACGAGTGGATGTATGTTCGCGACAGGTGATACCGGCATTCATTTATTGGAAATAAAAAAGGGTTCAAGGTTGATAAAGTTTCTAAATAAGCAAGAACACTTATAATTTCTAGATTGCATGCCCTACAAGCGATCTAAAGATCAAACTATAACATAGCAAAAGAGGTCGAATTTTAGTTCGACCTCTTTTGCTATGTTATTCACAGATTAAAGCCTGACTATTAGTACTTTTCCAAGAAAATGTATTGAAAATTTGCGTCATTTATTATATATTATAACGTATTATCACACTAAAGTGTTAGAACGTTAAGTTAAAATTTCTTAAATAAAAGGGTGGTTTATATATATGGCATTAAATAAGGTTCTTCAACAAATAGAGGAAGTTTACCAAGAGGTAATTGGGTGGCGGAGACATTTACATCAGCATCCAGAACTTTCATTTCAAGAATATAATACATCTCAGTATGTGTATGATCTACTAGAAAGCTTTGGCGGTTTTGAATTATCAAGACCAACTAAAACGAGCGTAGTAGCACGTTTAAAAGGGAGTAATCCTGGAAAAGTAATTGCGCTACGTGCGGATATGGATGCCCTTCCTATAAAAGAGGAAACAGCGTTGCCATTTGCATCGACAAATGATGGTGTGATGCATGCATGTGGACATGACGGTCATACCGCAATGCTTTTAGGAGCAGCGAAAGTGTTAAAAGATAACCAGGACAATTTAAGTGGTGAAGTGGTTTTCATTTTCCAACACGCAGAAGAATTACCACCGGGTGGTGCACAGGAAATGGTTGCTGCAGGTGTGCTTGATGGGGTAGAGCAAGTGGTTGGCATTCATTTATTTTCAACTGTTCCAACTGGCACCACTCATATTCGTTATGGTGCTGTTACGGCAGCAAGTGATGTGTTTGAGATAACGGTTCAAGGGAAAGGCGGACATGCATCCACACCTGAATTAACGATAGATCCTCTTGCTACAGGTGCTCAAATTGTTACTGGATTGAATCATATCATCTCTCGTTCAGTAGCCCCTTTAGAGGCGGGAGTAGTGTCCGTCACAAAATTTAAAGCAGGCGGGGAAGCATTGAATGTTATTCCGGATACAGTGGAAATTGGTGGGTCTGTTCGAACACTTAGCGCGGATGTCCGTGAGCTTGTGAAAAATCGAATTATTGATGTTGCGAAAGGAATCGCAAAAGCAAATGGTGCTGAAGTAAAGGTTAATTATATGTATGGGTATGGATCTGTTATGAATGATAAGAAAGTAACGGACCAAGTGGTTGGTGTGTTGGAAGAGTATTTATCAGAGAACAAGCTAGAGTGGGTTGACCCAATACTTGGAGGAGAAGACTTTTCTGCTTTTAGTGAAGAGTTACCAGCTTGTTTCGTTATTATAGGTGCTAAAAATGAAGAAAAAGGTATCGCATATCCACATCATCATCCGAAGTTTGATATTGATGAAAATGCTTTAAAGGACGGTCTAAAGTTTCATGTTTTTACTGCCCTAACTTTAACTCAAAATAAATAAATATCTTAGAAGGAGAAACTATGGTTCAAAATACAGAGAAAAAGAAAAGGTCGTTTTTTGACCGAATGCTCGATTCCATAGAGTTTGCGGGTAACAAATTACCGGATCCGATTGTATTATTTATCATTCTTTGCGGAATCGCTTTAGTGGCGTCTTTTGTTACTTCGTTATTTAATGTATCTGCTGTTCATCCGGTTACGGGTGAAACAGTAAAAGCAACTAATCTTTTGACCGGTGAAGGTCTAGTTAATATTTTGACGAATTCCGTTTCGAACTTCAGTTCATTTGCGCCTCTTGGAATGGTGCTTGTCATGATGATTGGAATCGGTCTCGCAGAGCAAAGTGGTTTCTTTGCGGTACTTATGAAGCGCGCAGTAACATCGACACCTAAAAAGCTAATCATTCCAAGCATTATTCTTATTGCCATTATTGGGAATGCTGCAGGAGATGCAGGTCCAATTGTTTTACCTCCACTTGCTGCCGCAGTTTTGATGGCATTTGGTTATCATCCTTTAGTTGGATTAGTTGTTGCGTATGCTTCGACGTTAGGGGCATTTGCAGCAAACCTAATAATTGGTATGTCGGATACATTAGTTGCTGGATTTACAGGTCCTGCAGCGCAAACAGTAGATCCAAGTTATGTAGCAAATCCTGCTATGAATTATTATTTTATCGCAGTATCAACCGTTGTCCTTTTATTTGTTTCGCTATGGGTGACACATAAGTTTACGATTCCTCGTTTTGGTACTTATACAGGAGAAATAGAAGAAATGGAAGTTGTTTCTTCTGAGGAAAAGCGAGGCCTTCGATGGGCAGGCATTTCTGCACTTGTTTTTGTGCTTATTCTATTAGCGGTGATCATTCCTGAAAATGGACTTTTACGTAATCCTGAAACAGGTTCAATTATTGAGGATTCGCCTTTAATTAACGGGGTAGTACCACTACTAACTATATTTTTCTTTATACCAGGATTGTTTTATGGAATTGGTTCTAAGTCTATTAAAAGTTCAAAAGACTTTGGGAATATGTTAGGGAAGTCTATGAGTACGATGGGACCGTATATTGTATTGGTATTCTTTGCTGCTCAATTACTCTCATTCTTTGCGGCTAGTAATCTTGGTCCGATTATCGCAATCAAAGGGGCAAACATTCTAGACAGTGCTGGTTTTACGGGTATACCTTTAATCGTCCTATTCATCATTTTTGTTGCATTTGTGAACTTATTGATCGGAAGTGCATCAGCGAAATGGGCAATATTAGCGCCAATATTCGTTCCGATGTTCATGTATTTGGATTATGATCCAGCATTTACGCAAGCTATTTATCGAGTTGGGGATTCCATTACAAATCCAATTACTCCGATGCTTCCATACTTAGTTTTATTACTGTCATTTGCCAAGAAGTATGATAAAAATATTGGTTTAGGAACATTGATATCAGCTTTATTCCCGTACACTATCTTCTTTGGTATAGTATGGATAATAGTTGTTATTGTTTGGTACTTATTGGGGTTTCCAGTTGGACCAGCGGGACCTATACATTTATAAACCTTGTTCCTGTGTTACGAATGCAGGATAGGAATAAAAAGCCGTTTCGAAATGCTCTAATAGGAGATTTTGAAACGGCTTTTTTCTTATACGGTTAGTTTTTGTGCTTCCAAAGCTTTTTCGAGGAACTTGGCTAGCTCAAGCATGCCGTATTTGCCTTCCTTCGCCTCTGCATCGCTATTATAATTGGTGTTTGTATTAATGTCGTATGTGTACACCATGCCGTTCTCATCCGAAATAAATTCAATCCCTGCTACTGCTATTTTATTGGTCTGTAAAAAGTCCTCATATTGTGCGATTTGTTCCGGATTAACCTCATGAATGATTTCGAATTTCGGTTTCTCTTCTACTTGTTCGCCGACAGGGCAGAATAGATCATCGATTTGGCAAGCATCTGCCGGGCAAAGTTCAAAGCCATTAGATGTATCTACTTTGACTGCGTATACAAATTTTCCACCTACAAATTCAGCACGGGTAATAAATGATTCTGGTGCTTTAATATATTCCTGAATTAACGTGATGCCGTCGACTGGTTCGTCATATTGCCCGCTGTTTAAGTAAGATTTTAGCACATTGATAGAGTTGAATAATTGTACACCCAATCCTTTTCCAGCACGATTATGTTTTGTAATAAAGGAAGCCTTTCCTAATTTTTCGGCAGCTTTTATGACTTGCTCTTTCCCAACTGCACCAATTGTTTTCGGGGTGCGAATCCCGGCTTTTTCTAATGCGAGATATTGATTGATCTTACTTAATTCTAACGACAGTGCATTTGTGCCATTAAATACTATACGTCCGTGAAATTCCAACCATGCAAGCACCCCAGCTGTTAGTTCGGGGGCATAGCGGTGATTTCGTGTATGGGCTGAAGCGCTCATGCGACTATAGAAAACACCTTCTGGAGGTGCTTCCGTTAGGTCAACAATACCCTCATCTAGATGCCATAATTCGTAAGGGACTTTTAGTTCCTCTAATCGTTTTGTTAAATGAATTGTCCATTCATCGTTTTCATGGATAACATAAACTTTTGACATATTATCGGGCTCCTAACTTTTCAGATCTAAGTTGATCAACAATTGGCATTACTTTTTCAGAGAAGCGTTGCATTTCTTCCAGTTGCGGAGAAAATTGAAGAATAAGTAGATTCACGCCCACCTCTTCATACGCTAATATTGTTTTGGCGATTTGCTCTGGAGTTCCAATTAAGTTCGGGCGTAAACCGCGATTTGAAACAGAATAATCTTCTAAACTAACTTTGACATTTAGATGAGATTTACTAATGAAGTCTTGATAGCCTGCATAACCTGCACTATTCTCTTGAACATTTTGAATGCGTGCTAGTTCCGCCTGCACCTCTTCCTCTGTATCACGGCAAACAATGTAGGCAGACATTCCGAATGTGTCAAATGCTTCTTTTCCAAGTTGTAAGCGGCGGTTTTTCATATCTTCAATCTTTTCTTGGGCCTCTTCAATCGTGCCACCATGCATAACGTATGAATCACAGTTTTTAACTATTGCTTGTTTTCCTGCTTCACTTTCTCCTCCTGCATATAGGGGGATATGTTGGTTGCGAACTGGTTTAGGTGATAAGTACGTATTTTCATATTCGTAAAATTTCCCTTTGAATGAGTAAGGTGTTTGTGTCCATAAGCCTTTTAATACCTCAAGAAATTCCTCTGTACGTGCATAACGCTCATCGTGGGCAGTGAAAACTCCACCGTATTGACGTGCTTCTTCTTCCCACCAAGCAGACACAACATTTAAAGAAACTCTACCTCCACTAATATGATCGATATTAGCCGCTGTTTTTGCAAACAATGCTGGATTATAAAATCCTGGGCGAATGGCAGTTAATATTTCTAATTTCTTCGTAACTGCTGCAATTGCTGCTGTTGTCGACCATGCATCTAAGGTAGGGGCTTCCATTCCTTTAATATCATTTAAGTTTAACTCCGCAATAAGAGTCATATCAAAGCCTAAGTTTTCCGCATTTTGCGCCACTTTTTTAACATAATCAAATGTAGCTGGCATATTTTCATCCTCTATATTCCGTAGCCAACCTCCGAAAACAGGCAACCAAAAACCATATTTCATTCATAAATCCCCCTTAAGTCATCTGTTTGAATTATTAGATTTTTAAATATAAACTAATCCTACCATATTACTCGAAATTCAACAATGTAACCCGTTAAAATAGAGCGATTTAGTTGGTATTGTAGGATGGGGCTATTAAGATATTTAAAGTGTTAAATATCTTAATAGTTTAGGGATAAACCTCTTCTAATGATTGTTCAATTATTAACAATTATCTAGAAAAAGATTGAAATTTTAAATTAAATATTATACATTATAACGTATTAAAAGACGTCCCTGTGCAAGAAACGATTCAGAATCGTTTCTTGCACAGGGACGTAAAAGGCGGAGGAATTAATATGTATAGCTTCAAGAATGATTATGCAGAAGGAGCACACCCGAGAATTTTACAGGCTTTAATAGATTCGAATTATGTACAAGAAGACGGCTATGGAGATGATAGTTTTACTCAAAGAGCAATCGAGCTTTTGAAGGAGAAACTAGGAAGTCAGGATGTTGACATACACTTACTATCAGGTGGAACCCAAACAAATTTAACGGCAATTTCGGCTTTTCTTCGACCTCATGAAGCAGCAATCGCCGCTAGTTCTGGTCATATTTTTACACATGAAACAGGTGCAATTGAAGCTACTGGACATAAAGTCATATCGGTAGAAATGAAAGATGGAAAACTGAATCGCTCTCTTATAAAAGAAGTTCTAGACCTACATATAGATGAACATATGGTAAAACCAAAGTTGGTTTATCTTTCCAATTCAACAGAAATTGGCTCTATCTACTCTAAAAGTGAACTGACAGATTTAAGAGACTTTTGTAAAGAGCGTAATCTTATATTATATATGGATGGGGCACGCCTGGGATCAGCGCTATGTTCTGAGGATAATGATTTAAAGCTAAGTGACATTTCTTCACTTGTGGATGCTTTCTATATTGGTGGGACAAAAAATGGTGCTCTTTTAGGTGAGGCGTTAGTCATTTGCCATAATTCTTTAAAAGAAGATTTTCGTTTTCATTTAAAGCAAAAAGGGGCACTTCTAGCAAAAGGAAGGCTTTTAGGTATTCAATTTTATGAATTATTCAGGGATGATTTATTTTTTGAATTGGCCCAGCATGCCAATAAAATGGCAACTATTCTTAGGGAAGAATGTAGCAATGCCCATTTTTCATTTTTGACCTATTCTCCATCCAATCAAATCTTTCCAATATTACCGAATGCACTTATTGCGGAGCTTCAAAAAAAATACGCATTTATTGTTTGGGAAAAGGTTGATTCTACCCATTCTGCAATTCGATTAGTAACATCTTGGGCAACAAAAGAAGAAGAGGTAAGAGCTTTTGTGGAGGATATGAAAAAAGTATAATTTTTGTCCCTGTGTAAGAAACAATTCAAAATTGTTTCTTACACAGGGACATTTTTTTAAATCTCTTCCAAAATTCCTTTTACTAATCCTACAAATTTAACCTTTACTTGACTAGCAACTTCAATTACTTCCTCATGATTCAACGGTTGGTCTAGTATTCCGCATGCCATATTTGTTAAGCAAGAAATACCGAGTACTTTCATCCCGCCATGAGTAGCTACAATTGCTTCTGGCACTGTAGACATTCCAACAGCGTCAGCTCCTAATGTACGAATCATACGGATTTCAGCAGGCGTTTCATAAGTAGGTCCGCTCCACCAAGCATATACACCTTGTTGTAATGGTATGTTTTGGTCGTTCGCTACTTTAGTGGCAACACTACGAAGTTGCTTACTATATACGTCTGATAAGTCAGGGAAGCGAGTTCCTAATTCGTCGTTGTTTGGTCCGATTAATGGATTAGCACCAGTTAAATTGATATGGTCCGTAATTAACATTAAATCTCCAGGGTTAAAGTTTGTATTTACTGCTCCACATGCATTTGTAATAATCACATTTTCAATACCTAGCGCTTTCATAACACGTACAGGGAAAGTTACTTCATCCATAGTAAATCCTTCATAATAGTGAAAACGGCCTTTCATCGCAGCAACAATCTTCCCGTTTAATTCCCCAATCACAAGTTCGTTCGCGTGTCCGATTGCTTCGGATTTCGCAAAGTGTGGAATCTCGCTATAAGGAATTTTAACAGCATTTTGTATGTCATCTGCAAGACTTCCTAGCCCTGATCCTAAAATCAGTCCAATTACAGGGCGATGTTCTGTCTTGCTCATAATAAAATCTCTAGTTTCTTTAATATCTTGAATGTTATGCATCCATAATTCCTCCTCGATACAGTTACGTTAAAAAACGATACAAATGTAGTATACACCGAAAGTATGTAATTGAAAAAAATTGTAGAAAGTAAGTTATAAAACTAAAAATTAGCACTTATAAGTAAAAAAAGATAATAGAAGAGAAATAATTAATGGAACCTTTATAAGAGTGAAATAATATTTACAAAAATCCAATACTTTGTTAATAGTTGGTAATTAAAATAGTAAAGAATTCTATTTGCTAGAGGAGGAAATTTGTTAGATGAAAAAATACATTTATTTGGGTGTCACATTTTTATTTGCACTTTTTTTAGTTGCATGTGGAAATAGTGAAACTCCAGCAGAAACGCAAACAGAAACACAAACTGAGTCAAGTGATGCTTCTAATGAAGAAACAACCACTCTTGAAAAACTATCGATTGGATTTGTTCCATCAAGAGATCCAGAAGAAATTATTACAGCAACTGAACCATTGAAAAGTTTATTAACAGAAGAATTAGCGAAACTTGGTTATAAAGTAAATGAAGTAGACATCACTGTTGGTACTAACTATGAAGCAGTTGGAGAAGCACTTTCAGCTGGAACTACTGATATTGGACTTATCCCAGGTGGCACATATGTATTATATGATGACGGCGCGGAAGTAATCTTAACTTCTACTCGTGCGGGTCTAAATAATGATTCAGATTCTGCGAAAGAATGGAATGACAATGAGCCAACAACACCAACCGATACACAAACTACTTCTTATCGTGCATTAATAATTGCAGGACCTTCTGAAAAAGGAAAGGAAATTACTGCAAAAATTAATAATGGAGAAGAGTTAACGTTTGACGATGTAAACAGTGCAAACTGGAGTGTTATGTCCTCTTCATCACCAGCAGGCTATATTTATCCTGCATTGTGGTTACAAGAAAATTTCAATAAAACAATTACAGATTTAGCAAATGTTGTACAAGTCGATTCCTACGGAAGTGCATTTGCTCGTTTAGCAGCTGAACAGACGGACGTATTAGTAACATATGCGGATGCTCGTCGTGACAACGAAGAAAAGTGGACTTCAGAATTTAGTCGTACGGCTTCCATTTGGGAAGAAACAGATGTAATTGGTGTGACACCAGGAATCTATAACGACACAATTAGCGTAAGCAAAAACTCTGAAATTATGGACGATGCGCTAAAACAAGCTTTACAACAAGCTTTCATTAATATTTCCCAAACAGATGCAGGTAAAGAAGTTATTTCTATCTACAATCATGAAGGATACAAAGAAGCGGTAGATGCAGATTATGACAATGAACGTAAAGCACAAGAAATTGTACAGCAATTAGGAACAAATTAAAATAGTAAACTGATTTCAAATGAAAGGATGGGAGCATTTATATGATGTTCTCATTTTTTCTCGTATTAAGATATTGATAGGAGATTATCATGATTAAATTTATTAATGTAGAGAAAAAGTATCCAAATGGTTTATTAGCTTTAAATGATATAAATTTGACTATCGAAAAAGGGGAATATGTTGCTGTCATTGGATTGTCCGGTGCAGGGAAATCAACGTTCATTCGATGTATTAATCGTATGCATGATATTACGGATGGAACGCTTGTTGTAAATGATATAGAAGTAGCGAAATTAAGAGGCAGGGAAGTTCGCCAATTTAGACGAAATATCGGCATGATCTTCCAATCGTTTAATCTTGTTACGCGTACAACAGTATTGAAAAATGTCCTAGTCTCCTTCGTACCTGATCTGTCTCTTTGGCGTAAAATCTCTGGTTTATTTACAAAACAACAAAAAATACAAGCTTTAACTGCACTTGATCAAGTAGGTATTTTGGATAAAGCATATACACGGGTAGACCAACTATCTGGTGGACAGCAGCAACGAGTGGCCCTTGCACGAACTTTAGCACAAAACCCCGATATTATTTTAGCGGATGAGCCAGTAGCTTCTTTAGACTCTGTAACAGCTGGTCAAGTAATGGATGATTTTAAAAAAATTAATCAAGAAATGAATATTACAGTCATCATGAACATTCACCATGTCGACTTAGCATTACAATATGCAGACCGGATTATCGGTATCAAAAAAGGCGAAGTAGTCTTTGATGGAAAGTCCTCTATGGTAGATCAAAGAGTGTTAGATCACATTTATGGACGAGCACAATCGAGTGAAGTTATAAAAAAAGAGGAGCAGATGAGTCATGTTTGACAAAATATTTGTTCCGAAAAAAATTACGTTACCTAACGGAAAAGTAGTATTGGAAAAAAGATCTTACACTCTTTTGATACTATTTATATTACTCATCGCTACAATATTTTCTATACATATCACGGGATTTAGTATGGAAGTAATATTTAAGAGAATCCATGAGTTTTTCAAAATTTTAAATCAAATGATTCCACCGAACTGGGAATACACACCTAAGCTGTGGCAACCATTAATGGACACGATCAAGATGTCATTACTTGGTTCAGTGTTAGGAGCAATAGTAGCGTTGCCTGTTGCTATTCTAGCTTCTTCCAACATTATTAAAAGTTCGATAGTCGTTTCTATCGTTAAATTTTTACTTAGTCTTCTTCGTACTTTGCCAACTTTAGTATCAGCACTTATTGCCACATTTATATTTGGTTTAGGAACGATGGCAGGTACTGTGGCAATTTTTTTATTTACAATTGCGTATGTTGCAAAGCTGTTGTATGAGCAAATTGAAAATGCGAATATGGCTGCATATGAAGCGATGGAGTCCATTGGTTTGACTCGGATTCAAGCATTTCGATACGCAATATTTCCCCAAGTTTTGCCTAACTATTTATCCACTTCTTTATTCTGCTTTGAAGGAAATGTTCGTTACGCTTCGATTTTAGGATATGTAGGAGCTGGTGGAATTGGTCTTCTATTAAGTGAGGGACTCGGCTGGCGAAATTATGCAAATGTCGGCATCATTCTGCTCATGCTTGCCATTACAGTATTCATCATCGAAAACATAAGTGAACATTTCAGAAAGAAGTTAGTTTAAGGGGGAACTTGTATGAATGCTATTGAAAAGCAATTACTGTTAGAAAAAAAGAGCTATCAATATATTACATGGATTTTCATTATTGTTTTTATATTATTTATTTGGTCGCTTTCGGCGATTCAACTGAATAATATGGAAGCAAGTGGCTTAACAATTGCAAAGAATATTATAGCCGGTATTTTACACCCGGATTTAGATTTACTCCTTAACTTTACAGAAAAAGGTGTCGCTTACTTACTCATTGAAACAATGGCGATTGCCTTTTTAGGAACAATTATGGGCGCTATTTTAGCGATTCCTCTAGCTTTTCTATCTGCTTCTAATGTTGTGCCAAAGCCGATTGCCTTTGTGACGAAGATATTATTGATTGGCATACGTACAATTCCAGCTATTATTTATGGATTAATGTTTATTCGTGTAACAGGTCTAGGTCCATTTGCAGGAGTTTTAACGATGTCATTAACATCTATTGGGATGTTATCGAAACTATACGCAGATGTTATTGAAGATTTAGATACTAGCATTCTAGAGTCGATGACATCTATTGGTTGTACAATGTTTGAAAAGATTCGATATGGCATTATCCCACAATTATTTGCCATGTTTTTATCCATTGTTATTTATCGTTTTGATATGAATTTACGCGATGCATCCGTATTAGGATTGGTTGGTGCTGGAGGAATCGGTGCACCGCTCATTTTTGCGATGAACTCGTATCGTTGGGAGGAAGTTGGAGCTATTTTAATAGGGCTAGTACTTCTGATATTAATCGTTGAATTTATATCCAATAAAATTAGAAATAAATTAGTTAGAGGATACTAGGTTAGAGGAAGGTCATTACAAAATGATTTAAAAATAAAAGTCTATTTGACCTTTTAGAAAGTATTCTATATCATAAATAAGTACCCGAACTTGATCGGGAGAGGTTCATAGCTGATACCCTCTATAAAAAACTATGGATACATGACGTTTCGCCATGTCCATATTTGGGCATGGCTTTTTTGTTTTTATCCTATATGTTTGCGATAGACTGGTTAAAGGTACCTCTTTAGAAGTTATTATATTAGGAGGTTTTTATTATGTCTGGCAGAAGCCAAGAAGAAGGTTTGAAGGATTTGACATTGTTAGGGAATCAGGGGACTCAGTACTCGTTTGAGTATGCACCGGAAGTATTGGAATCAGTGGATAGTCTCCATTCTAATCGGGATTATTTCGTGAAGTTTAATTGTCCAGAGTTTACTAGTTTATGTCCAATAACACAACAGCCTGACTTTGCGACTATGTACATCTCGTACATACCGGATAAAAAGATTGTAGAAAGTAAATCACTAAAATTGTATTTATTTAGTTTTAGAAATCATGGTGATTTCCATGAAGATTGCGTCAACATCATCATGAACGATCTAATTAAATTATTGGATCCAAGGTATATTGAGGTTTGGGGAAAATTCACACCACGTGGGGGAATTTCCATTGATCCTTGGTGTAACTATGGTAGACCAGGTACTAAATATGAAGAGATGGCAAATTATCGTTTGATGAACCATGATCTTTATCCAGAAAAAATTGATAATCGATAAATTGAATAGTCCGCATGAAGGAAGAGGTTTTTAGCTACCCTCTTAAAAAAACTAAAAAGAAGACGGCATTCTTTTTAGAATGCCGTTTTTTTGTTATAAAGGAGTTTTACGGATGAAGCAGGAGAAAGCAATCATTGTATTTAGTGGAGGCCAAGACAGCACAACTTGTCTGTTTTGGGCAAAAGAACGTTTTAGAGAGATAGAGGCAGTGACTTTTGATTATGGTCAAAGGCATCATCTTGAAATTGAGTGCGCAAAAGCGATAACGGAGGAGCTTGGTATCAAGCATCATATTCTGGATATGTCTCTTTTGAATCAGCTTGCACCGAATGCATTAACTCGAGATGACATAGAGGTAGAAGATGGTGAAGAAGGTGGATTGCCATCGACTTTTGTACCCGGACGGAATATGCTCTTTCTTTCATTTGCAGGAGTTTTAGCGAGCCAAGTAGGAGCCAAGCATATTGTGACTGGTGTTTGTGAAACCGATTTTAGCGGATATCCCGATTGCCGAGATATCTTTGTTAAATCTTTGAATGTAACGATAAATTTAGCGATGGACGATACTTTTGTGCTGGATACTCCGCTCATGTGGCTTAACAAGGCGCAAACATGGGAACTTGCGGATGAGCTTGGAGCACTTGAGTTTGTTCGAGAAAAAACGTTGACCTGCTATAACGGTGTAATAGCGGATGGTTGTGGGGAATGTCCAGCTTGTAAACTGCGAAAAAGAGGGCTTGATGAGTATTTAAGCTATAAAAAGGAGTCCTAGGGCATGAGCGATTTTAGAATTGTCGATAGACTCCAAAAAATAGAGGAAGATATCCAAAGTAGTCAATTAAAGTATCATGCCAAGCGAGTTTTAGTGAGCAAGGAGTTCACCTTTGATGCAGCTCACCATTTACACAACTATGAAGGGAAATGTAAAAATCTGCACGGTCATACTTATCGTGCTGTATTAGGTGTGAGTGGATACACGGATTCCCGAGGCCTTGTGATTGATTTTGGCGATATAAAAGAAATATGGAAACAAAAAATAGAGATTTATTTGGATCATCGTTACTTAAACGAAACGCTTCCACCAATGAATACGACTGCGGAAAATATTGTTGTCTGGATATACGAGAAGTTGAGTGAATCATTGCTAGAAGAACAACGATATAACGGAGCACGAGTAGAATTTATCAGGCTGTATGAAACTCCGACAAGCTATGCCGAAGCAAGACGGGAGTGGATGGAAGTTGAGTAAAGTACCCGTGATGGAGATTTTTGGTCCAACTATTCAAGGTGAGGGAATGGTAGTGGGACAAAAGACGATGTTTGTTCGGACTGCTGGCTGTGACTATTCTTGTTCCTGGTGTGATTCTTCATTTACATGGGATGGAAGCGGCAAGCATTTAATTGCACAAATGACTGCAGAAGAGATTTGGGCTGAGTTAAAGCGTATTGGAGGAAACGGTTTTTCATTTGTTACCATTTCAGGTGGAAATCCAGTTCTTCTTCGAAATTTGGATGCACTTATTGCCCTTTTAAAAGAAAATAACATAAAAATCGGAGTAGAGACACAAGGGAGTAAATGGCAGGAATGGCTTTATGAAATTGATGAACTGACGATTTCACCAAAGCCACCAAGTTCCGGAATGATAACGGACTTTTCTATTCTTTCTTCTATCATCGACAAACTTAAAAATCGAAACAGCGAGCAGCATATTTCTCTTAAAATAGTCGTTTTCAATCAAGAAGATTATGAGTATGCCAAGCAAGTCCACCTTCGATATCCGACAATACCTTTCTATCTACAAGTTGGTAATGACGATATTACAACGACGGACAATCCCCAGCTTATCAGCCATTTATTAGATAAATATCAACAGCTGATTGACCGGGTCATTGCAGATGAAGAATTAAGGGATGTCAAAGTACTACCCCAGCTTCACACCCTCATTTGGGGAAATAAAAGAGGCGTATAGCCTTAAAAATTACTTGAGGAGTAACATCATGAGAATATTATTTTATTTATTATCTATCGTCACGGCTAACGTGGTAACGGCAGCATTTGCGCCATTGCAGCTTGGCGTGTTTATCGTCCCTATGGGAACGCTTTTGATCGGTGCAACTTTCATTTTCCGAGATCTTGTTCAAAACAAATATGGAAGAGCTAAGACGTATGTATTTATTATTATAGCTTTGGGCTTATCCGCACTAGTTTCATTCATGCTCGGCGACACATTATTAATCGTGGTGGCATCTGCGCTGTCGTTTGTTGTTGCTGAAACTGCTGATACCGAGATTTATACAAGGCTGAAACTGCCAATGGCTTGGCGTGTGTTTTATAGCGGAATTGTCGGAGGATTTCTAGACTCTGTCATTTTCGTCATAATTGGTTTAAGTCCCCTGGGTGCCAATTTTCTTCCTTGGGAAGCCGTGCCTTTTGCTATTTTGGGACAAATTATTGTGAAGACGGTTATTCAAATGTTCGGTGCTTTGGTATTGAACCAAGTTTATGTAAGTAGAAGAAAGCAGCTTGTTTCAGAATAAATCGAATTACTAATGAGAAAATAGCCCTCCAATCAATCGAGTGTTTTCGATAGAGTGGAGGGCTTTCCTATTTTACGTGAAATTATTTAGAAAAATAACCTGTAAATATCTTATAAGAAAGAAGCGCACCTATTAGAATAAGGGCTCTTTTGAAATTTTTCCCGGAAATCCGTTTTTCTTTATCTTTATCTTTATCTTTATCTTCATTTTTATCATGTTCGTTATTTGCTGCAAGCATCGCTGCAAGTAATATAATGACGGGGGGCATCGTTATCATCATAAACGGTTTGATAGTAGCAGATAAGAAGGGAACCATCATATCTTTTTCATCTAGATAGAAATAAGTAAAAATGGCTATAGCTGATGCACTACCTAAACTAATCACAATCCATTTGGCAGTTGAATATTTCATTGTTGAATCCTCCTTTAAAAAACGTCCCTGTGTAAGAAAAATTCAGAATTTTTTCTTACACAGGGTCATTAATTGGATCATCAATCAGGCTCCAAATCTTTTCCTGTAACCGCACTTCCTACACATTTCTTCCACAGCTTCTCTTCTAGAAAAGCCATCATACAAATTATTGGCTCTTTCTCCTTCAATAATTTCTGAGAAAGGCTTGTCATTAATATTTCCAAGGTCGATTACACCCTCTCCGTCCAAACAGCAAGGTACGACCGTGCCATCGACAAGAATAGCTGCTTGGCTACGAAGGGCATGACAAAATCCTTTTCCATCATCTTCAGGGGCAAGTAGACTTGGCCATTGGAATTCATGGTCTTGGTTAATATAAATGCGATCTGCAATTTTAACTCCACTACCAGGTACTACTTTTTCTTCAATTTTGTAATCTAAGTTGAATTCTTTTTCTAGGATATCTAACGTTTCTTGGTTTTTTCTCTTTTGTTCGCTTGTTGCATGAACCGGGTCTAAATTCCATAAACGGAAGGAGATAAGGACCCCTTGTGCCGCTGCTTCTTTTGCAAACGATAGGATTTCAGCTAAGTATCCTTCACGGTCGGTGGAGCCTTCATGCCCATCAAAACTATGGAGGGAGAAGTTCATTTGTCGTAGCGCCGGTTTACCTAACAGTTTATGTCTATTCTTTTTAAGAAGTGTCCCGTTTGTTGTTATATTTACTTTAAATCCTTTAGCATGAGCAGCATCTAGTAACTGATCGACTCTCGGATGGAGAAGGGGTTCTCCTTTCACATGTAGATAAATATATTTCGTATGTGGCTTGATCTGATCAAGTATTTCGTTAAACTTATCTACTTTTAGAATATTTGCCTTTCTCGCGGTCGGAGGACAGAAGCTACAAGCAAGATTACATACACTTGTGATTTCAATATACATTTTCTTAAATGTTTTCAACGTTTATTCACCATTCCAGTTCATATATTATAAAATGACTATACTCATTCTAACAGAATTACATGCTTTATTGTGAAGTTTACCAATAGGTGAAATATCCATGCTAAAAGTTATCCATTTATAGTATGTTGATTTTCTAAATTTCGCATAGTATTATTGTTCCATATTAAAGAGTACGAAGATTTTGAGTGACGGAGGTTAAGAATTGATTGAAGTAATAACAATAGTAAACTTGGTAGTAGAAGTAGCAGATTCGAAAGATTATCAAAAAGAAGTCGAACAAGTACTGCGGACTAATACTTCGAACATTCAACATATGGAGACAATTAGTATATCGCCTATTAGTGATAATTTAAAAGCAAGCGCAATGGCTAAATATAGAGTATTGATTGAGGAAAGAAAAGAAAATAAGTTTCTAGATGACTATGTTGGTCTCGTGTTACCAATGTTTTATAAGTATCCTAGTGCAATGCCATTGAGTAATCAAATTTACAAAATATCGCGCATCGAAGGATAATATAAGCCCCCATTTGAATTGCAACTCAAATGGGGGCTTATATGTCGTTTTTTATTTTTCGACAATCTTTCCATCGAAAGCTGCTTTATAAATCGCAAAAATATCATCTTTTTGTAAAGGCATCGGGCTACGTGCTAAAATGCGTTTTTGTTCGGTGGCATCCTTCGTTAAGCTTTCTAGTGCATCTTCAGTAATGTTAAAGCCTTTTAAAGTGGATGGAATGTTCACATCTTCTACTAAACGTTTTAGTTCCGTAACACATTTATAAGAAGCTTCTTCTTGTGAAAGATTTGCTGAGCTAAAGCCCATCGCATCGTAAATATCTTTCATACGCTTTTCACAGCTTTGGCGAATATAACCCATTACATACGGAAGTAAGACGGCGTTTGAGTCTCCGTGTGCAATGTGGAATTGACCACCTAGCGGATAAGCTAATGCATGAACTCCGGCAACCCCAGCATTGAAGAATGCAAGACCGGCCAAGTAGCTTCCATAGCTCATATCTGTACGAGCTTGTTTGTCTTCACCGTTTGATACAGCAGTGCGGATGGCATTACTGATTAGGCGAATTGCTTGTAAAGCAAGTGCATCAGAAACAGGGCTAGCATTCTTCGAGATATAAGCTTCCACTGCATGAGTTAGGGCATCAACACCCGTAGCGGCTGTTACTTTTGGTGGTAAAGAAATTGTCAAGGCAGGATCGACAATCGCCACATCTGCTAATAAGTAATCATGTGTTACCACATCTTTAGTTGTCTCCAGCGATAATACAGAGATATTCGTTACTTCTGAGCCGGTCCCGGAAGTAGTAGGGATTAGGATTGTAGGAAGTCCCTTTTTTGTTACTTTTTTTGTGCCAGTTAAGTTCAAGTAATCCGCCACATTACCTTCATGCGAAGCTAATACACCAGCCAGTTTTGTTAAATCCAATGCGCTACCACCGCCGATACCAATCACCATATCAAATTCGTTGTCACGCGTATATGCAACTAGCTTTTCTCCAATTGCTAATGGTGGCTCAGGTACGACGTCTGTATATACTTCTGCCTGGTAACCAGCATTTTCCAAAGGTTCTACGACTTTATTAGTTAACCCGATATCTTTTAAGAATGGGTCAGTAACTACAAGAATTTTATTCACGTTAAAGCGATTTACTTCATCCAAGAGGTGAGATAGTGAATCCCAGCCGGTATAACTTATTGGTGTGAATGTAATTTTTTCGGACATGCTGTTCACTCCTTAATTGTGATTCCAAACGACCAATTTTGTTTCTGTCATTTCATGAATTGCGTATTTTAAACCTTCTTTACCTGTTCCACTTTCTTTCACACCGCCATACGGCATTTGGTCTACACGGTATGTCGGAATATCATTAATCAAGACACCGCCAACTTCTAATTGTTTTGAAGCTTTGAATGCAGTTTGAATGTCGTTCGTAAAAATTCCCGCTTGAAGACCGTAGTTTGAATCATTGATCGCTTCAATTCCTTCTTCAATAGAAGAAATACGGTTAACTACGACGATTGGGGCAAATACTTCCTGACAAGATACTTTTAAAGTAGGGGATACATTCGTTAAAATAGTTGGCATGAAAACCCCATTCTCGATTTTTCCGCCTGTTATTATTTCCGCTCCATTTTGAACCGCTTCTTGTACCCATTCTAGGGCACGATCTTGTTCACCAGGATGAATCATCGCAGAGACATCCGTTGTTTCTTCGAGTGGATCACCAATTACTAAATCCTTTGTAGCTTTAGCAAATTGTTCAATAAAATCATCAAATAATTCCTCCATTACATACGAACGTTGTAAGGAAATACAAACTTGCCCTTGATTGGAGAAAGCACCTGTGACACATTTCGGTACGATTTGAGATAAATCAACATCTTTGTCGATAATTAACCCAGCATTTGACCCTAACTCAAGTGCCACTTTTTTCAAACCAGCCTTATTGCGAATGCCGATGCCTACAGCAGGGCTCCCTGTGAACGTAATCATTTTCACTTTATTGCTTTCTACTAAAGCATCGCCAACTGTTTTACCACTACCTGTAATGACATTGAATGCCCCTTTAGGTAGAGCTGTTTGGTCAATCAATTCAGCTAAAAATAATGCTGAAAGGGGAGTTTGTGATGCCGGCTTCAATACAATCGTGTTACCGGCAGCAATTGCAGGTCCTACTTTATGAGCAACTAAGTTTTGCGGGAAGTTGAAAGGTGTAATGGCCCCAATTACTCCAATCGGCTGTTCAATCGTATAACCAAAACGGTTTGCTCCATTTTTGGCGGCATCCATCGGGATCATTTCACCAGTTAATCGTTTAGCCTCTTCCGCTGCAAATTTATACGTTTCAATCGTGCGATCAATTTCACCTAATGCATACTTAATCGGTTTCGCAGCTTCTAACGAAATGATTTCTGCCGCTTTTTGACGATTGTCGGCAAATAATTGAGCGATATGCTCCAAAATTGCCGCACGTTCATAGGCCGTAAGCTCAGCCATTTGTTTTTTTGCATGATCAGCGACTTCTATTGCTTGTTCTACCTCTTCGCGAGTTGCTTGCGGAATACGTGCAATGATTTCTTTTGTATGTGGAGAAGTTAGTTCCACCATTTTTTCAGAAGACTTCCATTCACCATTTACATAATATTGCTTGTTCATCGAATCATCCTTTCTTATTATGCTTTTTCTAGCTCTGATTGTTGGTCTTTTGAAAATGTATTATCCACTTCTCCTTTAAAGAAGTTTTTACCGTAAATTAATAAGCAAAGTAAAATACCTACAGCAAATGCCCATGTAGCTCCTTTAATACAAAGAACAGCAGCAATAATCCCTGCAATACCTAAGTCTGTTTGGCTGCGTGCTTCGAGGACACCAACTTTTACACTTACATATCCTTGAATTAACATTGTTAAAGCTAAAGCAACACCTAAAATAGGTTGTACTAAACTAACAATAGGGAGTAAAAGTAACCCTGTATTCGTACCCCAACGGAATGATCCGATTCCACCGAAGAACGAGTCCATTGCTTTACGTCCTTTTTTATAGCGCTCAATCATGACTACTTGCATTGCAGTCCAGTTCGGACCACACATTGTAACGTCCGGACCTAAAATACTCATGAAGCTGTTACGCAAACCGAAGATTAAATGTGCACGGCTTGGTTGATATTCCAATTTTTCATCTGGACGAGCCGCAGCTCCATCTGCAACTAATACTTTGTTTTGCAACACGTCTCCAAAAAGTACAATATATGCTGCAAAAACAGTAGGTAACCCAGTAATGAACATTAGTAATGGCGGTAAACCTAAACCAAATACAGTGTAATCATTCCATAATGTTATAAAATCTGGAGATGAAAATCCCCATTCAATTTTTGGCCAAGCCGCTTCACCGAACAACGGTGCAATAACTACTGCGATAATGATAACTGGGAAGATCCCTAACTTGGCTATAGTACCCCAGAAAGGGTTACTTTTTTGGAATGTAGCAAAATGTTTAGAGAATAATAGATAAAAACCAATGCCGATTGCAATTGTTATTGTCCAAGGGAAATCGTCAAACTTCCCACCTATTTGGAATACAGAAATAACTGCTGCTAAACCTGCACCAAGAATAATCCCTGATTTCATAGCTGAAGGAATTAATTGAACTACTTTTGTGGCTAAGCCTGTAGCACCAAGAAAAATTGACAGCAAACCAAGCGTCATCTGGAAGGCGATTAACGAGTGAACTCGTTCGGGCCCTTCAGGGAACTGCTGACAATACAGCATTATTAAAGGAATTGCTGGTGTAATCCAGCCTGGTACAACCGGATCACCAAGTAAATGGTGAGTCAAATAGAATAACCCATTTAATATGACAATTGCTAAAGCTACTTCAAATGGCATCCCAAGTAAGGTAACTAATAGTGGAATTGCTGATAAATCAACAGCGCACATTAGTAAACCTTGAACATAATCAGGCCACTCAAATCGATAATGAATAAAAGGTAAACGAATTTTAAAAGGTCCTGCCGGTATGTATGGAGCTTCTTCTCCATATTTCCTATCTTTCCATTTCATAAACTAATTTCTCCCCTTACAATAATATGAAACCCCTTACATAAAAAGATGAATCCATGAAGTAATTACGCTAAATGAATACGTAACCATTTTTACTGAAAAAAACTCAATGGAATGGTTACGTATTCATTTTGAACAAAAAATTAAAACAAACCTTGGAAATGTTTGTTTTAAATTTTCCGCGTCGTACTTCTATGAAACACTTTAACAGATTCGGTGATTTGCATGCAACTGTTTTTTTTATTTTCAATCATTTCAATTAATTCGCGGATGGCCAAATAACCTAGATTTTGTTCAGAAATACTACCGACCGTAGTAAGTTGGATTGAACCGTGGCTACTTAAATCAACATTATCTATTCCAATAATACTAATATCCTCTGGAACAATATAATTTTCTTGAATAGCGACGTCTATTAAAAATAAAGCAAGAGAATCTGCACCGGCGCAAATAGCGGTTGGACGATCTTTCAGGCGCATCAATTTATGAAAAGCATGTGTAATAGATTGCTTAGATGCGTCCGTATTAATGATATATTGTTCGGGTAAGGATAATTTGTAATCTTTCATGGCTTGAAGAAATCCAAGGTAACGGTTGTTGAACGTGCTGACAGTCAATGTTCCACCAACCCATGCTATAGCTGTATGACCTTGTTCAATCATATGCTTTGCTGATAAATAACCGGCTTGGAAATTGTCTATTTCTACAAAATACTCATTATTTTTATGTTTTCGATTATATGTAATAAAAGGGATATCCATTCGGGTAAGCTTTTCGAATATCGGATCGTCCAATAGTATACATGATAATATTACGCCGTCTACTTTATGTTCAATAGCAGTTGCGTATGCTTCATTTAGCTTTTCATCATTCACGAATTGTACATTTACACGATAACCCATTTCATTAGCATAATGAACGATGGCAGATGTTGTGTCAACAAAAAATGGATTATGTAATGGTCCTGATAAAAGCGCGATTGTACTGGTTTTATTTTGTACGAGAGAGCGTGCATGACCATTTGGGACATAGTTTAAATCATGGATTGCTTTCATAACTTTATCAAAGGTAGGTTTTTTAACAAATTCCGGAGAATTTAATACACGTGAAACCGTCGTTTGTGAGACGCCTGCGTGTTTTGCTACATCTTTGGATGATACCAAAACAGTTACCCCCTAGTATTTGCTATTGTTGCTTTTAGTTGATTATACAATTATTTTTACAACGTTGCTAACTATACTTTAAATACTCTTAAAGTAAAATAACGTTAAGGTAGACGCAGTATTCCATTATTCATCCTAGTGGTTTATTAATTTATGTTTGAATATTCGAAAAAGTTTATTGACATTTCGTTAGGGGAAGGAGTATATTTTCATTGTAAGCACTATCTACTTAATGCATACGTAGTCATTTTCAATAAAACATAGAATGGAACTAATTGTGAATGAGGAGTTAGTGCTAGGAACAATTTAGGAAAATCTATAGAAATGAAAATATTGCAAAGGGGATAGTAAGAGTGTATAAAACAGTAATTGAACCACGTGTATCTGAAACTGATGGGGTAGGACATATTAATAATACAACAGTCCCAGTATGGTTAGAAGCTGGGAGGAATAAGTTATTCGCGTTGTTTAATCCAGATAATAGTTTTAAAAACTGGAAGATGGTTATTTTGAAAACTACAGTTGAGTATAAACAACAACTATATTTTGGTGCAAATGTCGAGATTAAATGTTGGGTTAAGCGCATTGGTAACTCTAGTCTTGAATTGTATGAAGAGATTTGGCAAAAAGGGAAATTAAGCGCAAAAGCGAACACTATTTACGTAAACTATAATATTCAAGAAAACAAAAGCGAAACAATTCCAATAGAAATTAGAAATGAGTTAGAAAATCATATGTATGAAGAAGTTTTATGCGAATAGGAAAGTTGCTAACCAATTAGAAAATCATGTAATTGTTAATTTGATAGATTACCTACAACATTATTAAAACCATAATCATATATCGCAACATCTCCTATTACGATAATATGTATTAAATTTAGGAGATGCTTTTCTTATGTCATATCATTACTGAGCGTTTCCATTAGTCAGTGGAAATTCTTTAGCTTTCATTTCTGTGGAATAATCACCATAAGCATTTGTACAAATGCGGAAAAGTAGTTAATTTAGGCGGGATATTTGATTTAGATCCAACCTTTAAAATAAGAAGTTAATCTGCTAAGATGACTACTAACGTTACAATATTTAGATGAAAGCCGAAAAGGGGATTACAAATGTGTTTGATTAATTTTCAATTTCATACTCATCCGAACTATAAACTAATCGTAGCAGCAAATCGAGATGAATTTTATGATCGAAAAGCGGAACCTGCACATTTTTGGAAGGATGCTCCTAACTTATTGGCTGGTCGAGATTTAGTTGGTTTAGGGACTTGGCTAGGTATGACAAAAGAAGGAAAATTTGCTGCATTAACAAATTACCGCGATCCATCCGCAGTAGGGAGTGGGAAAGTTTCTCGTGGTGAAATTGTGCAGAAGTTTTTGGTAGGTAGTCTTTCGTCAAAAGAGTATCTTCAATCACTGAACAGGGACAAAGAAAAGTACAGTGGATTCAACGTGATTATAGGGGATGCTGAAAAGCTTTACTATTATAATAATATTGAGGGAGAAATTACAGAGATTATCCCAGGAACACATGGATTGAGCAATAAGTTTTTGAACACAGCATGGCCAAAAGTAGAGAAGGGAAGAGAAAGTTTGAAGGCATATAGCTCAAGTAAAATGGAGCTCGATGTGGATGAATTATTTACAATGATGACTGATTCGGAAGTTGCTCGGGATGAGGAGTTACCAAATACAGGGGTTGGTGTTGAACTTGAGCGTCAATTGTCACCATTATTTATCAAAATTCCAAATTACGGAACTAGATGTTCGACCGTGATATTAGTTGATAATAATAACCATATTACCTTTTCAGAACGTACATATACGAACGGAAAATTTTTGAGTGATCAACGTTTTACATTTCAACAAACCCCTTCATAAAGTTAAAAACCATTGCTTTTCTTTTTATAAAAGAATGGAGCAATGGTTTATATTTGCTTAGTGGTCGCCAGAGGGATTATTTTTATGACAATAGAAATTAAAAATAGAGATACTTCTACGATTAATAGTAGGAGAACAATCCAGCCTAAAAGGTGTAGTACGTGATTATGAAATTCCAAAGGTCTAATTGAGTTTGAAAAGGTGTGCACCATATTGAATGTGAAGAAATAAAACATACCGAATGTGAAATTTCTTGCCCATTGGGTGATGTGGTAAGTAAAAAGCCCTTTTCGCCAACCGTATTTATGAATCCTCGCAATGCCTCTTGTTATATCGGCTATTTCCACTACGAGGAACAAAACAAATACCATATACCAGACCAATATTATGGAATTGAAAGTAAAATTACCTGATTGAACCATAGCTAAACCGGTGATTGAAACGGCACCATGTATAATACAATCTGTATTTTTCCACTCATGAATATCTCGCCATTTTGTAGTAAAACGAATAATAATTAGAGTGATAGAAAACAGATATAATAAAATGCCTAATGTGATGAAAGCAATAATTAAATCGGGTGTGAAGCTTGTTCCAAAGGTAGTCACCAATAAACCGACAATCGATTGTGTACTAACGGTTGAGAGTAGGATCACTCCATGAGTATTTGCAATCTCCTTGTTTACAATAATCGACTTCAGTTGGTGTATACAAAAAATAATAAAAATTATCCAGAAAACTAAATTGGCACAAACCAATATTTTAACTAATGGCAGCAGTGCAGGAGCCCGCTGTATGATCAAATCACAGATTACGGAAGTCGCCGCAATCCAAGTGCCAACACCGAAGCTTTTGATAGGTAAATTAACTAAGTTATTTCTATAATCTCTTTTAAGCAAGGAACGAAAAAAAGCGAAGAACATAAACAACCAAGCTAAAACTAAAAGCCCGGATAACGTTAAAGCGAAATGATAATTTAAAAATGGGAATTGATAAATAGCACCAAGGAGAAAGATAGCAAAGGCCATAATTATTGAACCTGCCGACGCATCAATCATTTTAAAAGAAAACATATTATTATCTCCATTGTTAAAGAGTACTTAACTCTAATAATTAGTCAAAAAAAAATAACCCATTCAAGAGTTATATACTCGAAAAGGGTTAACAATTAAAATATTGGAGCGGGTGAAGAGAATCGAACTCTCATCATCAGCTTGGAAGGCTGAGGTTTTACCACTAAACTACACCCGCATTACATGGTGGCTCAGGACGGAATCGAACCGCCGACACAAGGATTTTCAGTCCTTTGCTCTACCGACTGAGCTACTGAGCCGCTTAAGTTTGCACTAAGCGCGCATCTCAAACTAATAAATTTTAAAATTAAATGGCGGTCCCGACCGGGATCGAACCGGCGATCTCCTGCGTGACAGGCAGGCATGTTAACCGCTACACCACGGGACCATTTGGTTGCGGGGACAGGATTTGAACCTGTGACCTTCGGGTTATGAGCCCGACGAGCTACCGAACTGCTCCACCCCGCGATAATAATATAGTAATATGTTTTAAAAATAAAATGGAGGAGGAAGAGGGATTCGAACCCCCGCGCGGTATGACCCGCCTGTCGGTTTTCAAGACCGATCCCTTCAGCCAGACTTGGGTATTCCTCCGAAATATTATTGAAGACAAGATATAGTATACAACACATTTCATAAAAAAAGCAATACTTTTTTGAAAAAAAATTTAAAACAAATAAGGTGCCTTTTAAATCTTTAATTAAAAAGCACCTCTACTCAGAGATGCTATCTTAATTATTCGTTTATAATTTCTTCGAAACCTATCATTTTATCCAGATGGCTAGCGATCATGGCTATGATTGTACTTCCCTCTTCTTTCTTAAAGGTAAAGTTACTTTCGTCTTCAAAGAACTCAGAGTCTTCCGTCCAAATACGGTTCACCCTTCGTAAAACACCATCTCCATTAGCGTTATCAATGCCGAATTGATAAGTTACTTCAATCTTGTCCTCAATTTGGAAAGCAGTAACCTCCGGAGTTTCCCATTCAACATTAATATCTTCAAGCGTAATTTCACTATCAAGTAATTCGTATTCCTCTACTAAATCATAATAATCGGCGTCATCATCTTCCATAAATTCATGAAAGCTCTCATGAACGGATTCAATGATGTCGGTAATATCATCCAAAATAATTCTCGTTGGTTGTTTGAGTACTGTATCAAAGTTTTCTTCGTAAAATTCTTCATTGTAAGGGTCGAAAAGCAGATTAAAGAAATATTGTCTTTCATCATTATCTGATTCAACAAAAAATTCAATTCGTGGATGTTTAGAAGCCCTATTTATACTTAAGTGTCCACTTTTGTCATAATCCTCACAAATGGATTCCAATTGCTCTTGAAGTTCACTAGCTACTCTATCAAACCATTCCATCGACATACCATCTTCGCCTCTATTCTAGTTTTTTTCCACTTCTATCTTTTCCTAAATTGTTATTTTAATTCATGCTATTTTAACCACTTTTTTGCATTAATCATGACTCTGAATAGTTTTAGTTTAGATGGGCACGATATTTCGGTATGACCTTATTAGAAAAAGGAGGAACAAATAATGAGTAAACACACACCAAAGCCAGATGATCGTTCAGATAACGTAGAAAAGCTTCAAGATATGGTAAAGAATACAAAGGACAATATGGAGGCAGCTGAAGAATTAATGGCTTATACGCATGGTAGGGAAAAAGAGGCTCTCAAAAAGAAAAATGCACGGCGTGAAGAGAGTCTTGAAGGCTTCCGCAAAGAAATTCTCGATGAAGAGAATGCGCGAAAAAATGGATACTCCTCATAAATAGTAAGTATCTATTGCATAGAGAACTACTTGGGCACCTGAAATTGCATCTTCAGGTGCTTTCTTTTGAGTTAGAGATTATTCTTTTCAGTCATTATTGCAAAAGATTTTGAACTTATTTGTATTATTGAAGCTTGGCGATGGACAGATAAGATAAACGCACTAAGATTACCGAGTTTCTAAAAAATTCAAATGTTAATAGTGATAAGTCTGTCCAAAGGCTTAGGAAAACGAATCAAAAAAGGTTTGAGATTTAAAGATGCCTTGCATTATTTAAATTCGTAAACTTATTTTATTTATATGAACATATGTACTTCTATTTTGGACAACATAATAAGACAAAAAATTGTCTGAGGTGATGTTCATGATAATTGAAAAATCGTCTGAATGGAAAGAAGGTTTCATAAATAGATTAGAAAATAAGGAACCATGGAGTAATTGGACATTATATAACATGAGTTACGAAGTGGAAAAAGCAAACCTCATTACGGAGTTCTCTGGTCTGCAATCCCCTAAATACCTACCAAACTTAACGCCTCTAGCCCACCAATTAGAAGTGGCTGAAACGGTCATCTCTAGGATGAATGGTAAAGCAATTTTGGCAGATGAGGTTGGGCTTGGAAAAACGATTGAAGCGGGCTTAATATTGAAAGAATATCTCATTCGTGGGCTCGTGAAAAAAGTACTAATCTTAGCGCCAGCTTCTTTGATCAATCAATGGATTGAAGAATTAAACTATAAATTTTACATTCCCGCGATCGCCTACAAAAAAAATACTTCGATTGAATACTACGATGTAGTTGTCATGAGTATGGATACAGCCAAAAAAAGTCCACATAAAGAACTTATATATGGACAAAATTATGACATGATTATTATTGACGAAGCACATAAACTTAAAAACCATAAAACGAAAATTTATGATTTTGTCCAAGGGTTAAAGAAAAAGTTTTGTTTGTTATTAACAGCGACTCCTATTCAAAATAACGTTTTTGAACTATTCTATCTCATTTCTCTACTTAAGCCGGGGCATCTAGGTAATTACGAGACATTTCAATCCTCATTTTCTGCTAGTAAACACAGTATAGAGCATGATGAATACTTAAGGGGATTGGTCAATCAAGTAATGGTGAGAAATAGAAGAGAAGAGACGGGAATTGAATGGACTAGTCGTCGTGTTCAAACGATTCCAATCGACTTTACGGACGAAGAAAGAGAAGTCTATGAGTTAATATTGGAGCTTAAAAATATCTCCGCTGTCTTTTCAGGGGCATTTTCGATGATTACTTTGCAAAAGGAAATGTGTAGTAGCAAAGAAGCGACCTATTTGACCTTAACTAAAATGCGTCAAAACTGTACTGACCAAGAAGAAATTGACTTCGTTGATAATATTATTCAAAAACTGATGGCATTGGAAACGAATTCGAAAGCGGAAAAAGTATATGAAATTATTTCTAAAGCGAACGATAAGGTCATTATCTTTACAGAATATAAAGCTAGTCAAGTTTACTTGCAATGGTATTTAAATTCCAAAGGTATCTCAAGTGTACCTTTCAATGGGCAGTTCAGTAAGAGCAAAAGAGAGTATATGAAGCATCTTTTTAAAGAAAAATTTCAAGTGTTAATTGCGACTGAATCAGGTGGCGAGGGGATAAATCTCCAGTTTTGTCATCACGTCATAAACTATGATTTGCCTTGGAATCCCATGAAGCTAGAGCAACGAATTGGACGTGTCCATAGATTAGGACAAGAACATGATGTTCATATTTACAATTTAGCAATCGAAAATACCATTGAAAAAGATATATTGGACTTACTTTACGTTAAATTAGATGTCTTTGAAAAAGTAGTAGGAGAGTTAGACGATATTTTGTCCACTTTTAAGAAGACAATTTGAGGAGGATCGTTATGTATCCACAGCAAGTGCACGATTATTTACAAAAGTTTTTCAAAGAAAACAATTGTGAAATCGTACATGGTAATGAGCATTACATGACAGTTCAATTAACAGTCGATATGGATAAAAAAATTATGAATCGCCCTTTTTATTGGCAGTATATAGAAAATACAAACGGTGTACCAGACCCTGCCCAATTAACTTTAATTACCGACCAAACGAAACTTGGCAAGAATATAAAAGGAGAAGTCATCCATTTTGGTTCTCCTAGACTAAGTCAGCTCTTTCAAACAACGAACGAGCTTGGTTCCTATGTACAAATGTATGAACGTGTCTCAAACAATTTGGAAACGAGACCTATTTTAACGCCGTGGCTAGGAGTGAATTATAAAGTATCCTACTATTGTGACCGAACGAAAGAAATGCTTCATTCTTTAGGCATTAATTTAATGACTGGCGAGATCATAAATGGTTTCCATGAATCGTTAGCAGTGAAAGAATTAGATGCACAAAAATCAGAGAGGGCATTTCTATTGCCTTATATTATTAAGCCTCTTCGTGCATTAGATAGATTAGATGCCGTAATTGAAAGTATTGTACAGCAGGAAGATCATGGGTGGGCAGATGAAGCGAAAAGTAGATGGCAGAAGGACCAAGCCATATTAGAGCACTTTTACGAAGGAATAGAAGACAAGCCGGAATGTTATGAGATGGAGAAAAAAGCAATGGAGGAACAATACGAAGCAAGAATTAAAATGGACATAGTAAACGGTGGATTATTTTACATGAAATGAAAAAAGGTGCTGCTAGGGGATTTCCTGCAGTACCTTTTTCGATGTGCGCCCGGCATGCACATGAACTATAGGGTGCAAGTCCCGAACCCCGAAGACAGAAGTAGGGGTTAGCCAAGAGCAAGGGTGTCCGTGGTG
>NZ_JBIWFB010000007.1:0-225354 GCF_044762855.1 Psychrobacillus sp. NPDC096389
ATTAAATGATGTCAAAATTGTTTTGCTTATGAAGTTAATCAATAAGCTATATGTCTTAACGTTTTGCATGTTCAGTTTTCAATGTTCATGTTGTCGTGTTGTTTTGACGACTTCTATATAATATCAAGGTTCGTTAAATATGTCAACACTTTGTTCAAATAAAATATAAAACTCTTTCCTTTTCACTAGAAACAAGGAAAGAGCCACTATTATATCACTCTAGAATACTCTCTATGTATAAAGCTCTTTTAGCAGCTAGATCAATTATTTGACCTGTTTCTGTTAGACGAATCATTGGTCTCATCGGAGAATCTCGGTGAGTAAACACTACTTCCCCTACTCTTCCATCGGATAATTGCACACGGGTAGATATTGGTAGATCACCTACAAGTGAGATTAAGGCATGTACCGCTTCAATGTTATACTTACCAAATTCTTCTTCCCTAATCATTTCTAATACTTTAAACGAGGAACTCTTTGCACGATATATCCGTTCAGACGTCATTGCATGATAAACGTCAGCCACAGCAATTATTTGAGAATAAACAGATATGTTATCTAACTTTTCTCCTTTTGGATAACCGCTGCCATCTAAACGCTCATGATGTTGAAAAATAGCAAGTTTAAGTTCAGATTTTAATAGGGGGCTATCCTGGATCATTTGCAAACTGTAAATAGTATGTTTCTTAATCTCTGAAAAATCGTTCTCTGTTAAGTACGTTTTCTTTTCTCTAATCTTCACATCTACTTTTGACATCCCTATATCTGCAAGTAGGCCTGCGGTGGCTATTTGCTTGATCATTCCAGCAGGGAAGTTCATCTTTTGGGCTATTGCACCAGAAATTATCCCTACAGCAATCGAGTGGTGTGCAACATAATTGTCTATAGAAGAAAAACTATTTAAGTGAGAAAATATTTTTTTGTCGGCCATAGCCTTTTCTACTAGCGGCATGATTATATTACGTAATTTTCCTACGTCTACTTTCACCCCTGCCTCCCAAGAAGTAAATTCTTTATAAAAGTTTTTTACTGCATCATTATATAACTTGTCAAAACTTGTTTGAATTGCTGGCTCTTTTTTTTCTTCCAAAATTGTTACTTTATCTTCATTTAATTTATTTATTTCTTCTTCTGTTCTACCAAATACATTTTCTAGAACAATTGGTACTTTATTAACGTTAAATGCGCGCAATACTTGGATATGTTCCCTTGTTATTTTAGTATCTTTTCGAATAATAGGGTTTTTGGTATTCACTAAAATGTCTTCAGCTAAAATGCTTCCCAATCTCAATTCCTCTAAATTTTCTAAGGCTTGATACATTTTATTCCCTCCCTTTTTCTAAATGTTTCTTTAATTATACTAAATATTCTTAGCCACTGTATATGTAAGAAAAAGACACTCTTGAATGTAATATTCAAGAGTGTCTAATTTTATTTATTCACTTGTTTCTTCTGTTGATGATGACTCAGTATTAGCAGGAGAGTTTTCTTCTACTTCTTCAGTGTCATCCTCCTCTTCTTTTTCTACTTTTGCGACTGTAGCTATTAATTCATCATCTGCAAGTCTCATTAATCGAACACCTTGTGTACTTCTACCAGTTATAGAAATATCATTTACGTCCATTCGAATAAGCATACCATTGATCGTGATTAACATTAAGTCTTCTGTTCCATCTACTGCCTTCACAGCGGATAAAGGACCATTTTTCTCGGTTATTTGACATGTCTTCACACCCATACCACCGCGAGTTTGTAAACGATACTCAGATTCAGGCGTACGTTTTCCATAACCTTTTTCTGTAACAACTAAGATTTCTTGTTCTGGCTCTATAATCTCCATGCCAACAACATAGTCATCATCTTTTAAACGAATACCTCTTACCCCACCAGCAGTTCTGCCCATAGAGCGAATATCCTCTTCTTCAAAACGCACTAACTTACCTTGTCTTGTTCCAATGATTATTTGTTTTTTACCGTCAGTTAAACGAACAGCAATTAGTTCGTCTTCTTCCCGCAACGAAATAGCGATCAAACCATTCGCTCGAATATGTGCAAATCCAGAAACAGGGGTACGCTTTGTTACACCATGTTTTGTTGTAAAGATAAAATAACTATCTTCTTCGAATGATGCCATTGGAATCATTGCAGTAACTTGTTCATCTTTTTCAACACCAAGTAAGTTAATAAGCGGTAATCCTTTTGCTGTTCGACCATATTCGGGAATTTCAAATCCTCTTGCGCGGTAAACTTTCCCTTTATTCGTAAAGAACAAAATAGTATCATGCGTCGATGTGTACAATAGATGTTCTACGAAGTCATCTTCGTTTGTTCCCATCCCTTGAACTCCTCGACCCCCACGCTTTTGACTCTTATAGGTATTAGCAGGCAATCGCTTAATATATCCTTTGTTTGTCAATGTGAGTACTGAATTTTCAACAGGTATTAAATCCTCGTCCTCTAAAACTTCTGCTCCCCCTGCGATAATTTCCGTTCTACGTTTATCCGCATATCGGTCTTTAATCTCAGTGATTTCTTCTCGTATAATTTCAAGTACTCGATATTCATTGGCTAAAATGAATTTTAGTTCTTCAATTAATTTTACAAGAGCTGTATATTCATCTTCAATCTTATCTCGTTCTAATCCCGTCAAACGTTGCAAGCGCATATCTAAAATCGCTTGTGCCTGGCGTTCGGACAAGTTGAACTTTTCAATTAAACCATTTTTCGCTTCTTCTCCTGTTCGAGAAGCACGGATTAATGTAATAATTTCATCGATATGGTCTAAAGCAATTCTCAAACCTTCTAAAATATGTGCTCGATCTTCTGCTTTGTTTAGCTCATATTGTGTGCGACGACGGATAACTACTTTTTGATGTTCTAAGTAATAATAAAGCATTTCTTTTATGTTTAATACTTTTGGTTGGTTATCGACGAGAGCAAGCATATTAACACCAAAGCTAGATTGTAGAGCTGTTTGTTTATATAAATTATTTAAAAGTACATGTGAGTTTGCATCTTTTCGCACTTCAATGACAATTCGCATACCATTACGGTCGGACTCATCCGCTAAGTGTGTAATTCCATCAATTTTTTTATCACGAACTAATTCTGCAATTTTTTCTATTAAGCGAGCTTTGTTTACTTGGTATGGTAACTCAGTAACAATAATTACTTCTTTACCACTGGCTTTTTGTTCGATTTCGACTTTTGCACGAATTAGTATAGAACCCCTACCTGTTTCGAATGCACGACGAATACCACTTTTCCCTAAAATAATACCGCCTGTTGGAAAGTCAGGACCCGGGATTATTCCCATCAATTCCTCTATCGTAATCGCAGGGTTTTCAGACAATGCTAAAACTCCATCAATTACTTCTCCCAAGTTATGGGAAGGGATATTCGTTGCCATTCCAACTGCAATTCCAGAAGCTCCATTTACAAGTAAGTTAGGAAATCTACTTGGTAATACAACAGGCTCTTTTTCCTGTCCATCATAGTTATCTTTGTAATCTATTGTGTCTTTATTAATATCTCGTAATAGCTCTAGAGCAATTTTAGACATTCTGGATTCGGTATAACGCATTGCAGCTGCTCCATCACCATCAACCGAACCGAAGTTACCATGTCCATCTACTAACATATAGCGGTAGCTCCAATGCTGGGCCATACGTACCATCGCTTCATAAATAGACGAGTCACCATGTGGATGGTATTTCCCCATTACGTCCCCTACAATACGGGCAGACTTTTTATGAGGTTTATCGGGAGTATTTCCTAATTCTTGCATTCCATATAAAATTCGTCGATGAACGGGCTTTAACCCGTCTCGAACGTCTGGTAGTGCACGGGATACGATGACACTCATTGCGTAGTCAAGAAATGAAGTTTTCATTTCTTGACTAATATTGATCCCTTTAACACCTTTATTCGGTATTTCTGACATGCTAAAGACCTCCAGTCATACACATTCTTAAATATCTAAATTTTTCACATAGACAGCATTTTCTTCGATGAATTGACGTCTCGGTTCTACTTCCTCACCCATTAGCTGTTCAAATACCGCATCTGCATCCATTGCATTATCTAAGTTTACTTGGAGTAAAGTACGTACATCTGGGTCCATCGTTGTTTCCCAAAGTTGTTCTGCGTCCATTTCTCCTAGACCTTTATAACGTTGAATATTTGGTTTGGAGGTTTTTGGTAAGCGATCTAAAATCTCTTTTAGTTGTTCGTCATTGTAGCAATATTCGACATGTTTTCCTTGTTTCACTTGATATAAAGGTGGTTGTGCTGCGTATACATAACCAGCTTCAATTAGCGGTCTCATGAAACGGAAGAAAAAAGTAAGCAATAAAGTTCGAATATGTGCACCATCAACATCAGCATCAGTCATAATAATAATTTTATGATAACGAGCTTTTTCTAACGTAAATTCTTCTCCAATGCCAGTACCAAGTGCTGTAATCATTGCACGGATTTCAGCATTTCCTAAAATTCGATCTAAACGTGCTTTTTCTACGTTTAAGATTTTCCCTCTAAGTGGCAAAATCGCTTGGAAGTGACGATCACGACCTGATTTCGCTGATCCTCCGGCAGAGTCACCTTCTACGATATACAGTTCACTTTCCGCAGGTACACGGGAAGAGCAATCGGCCAGTTTACCAGGAAGGCTAGAAACTTCTAATGCTGACTTTCTACGCGTAAATTCACGTGCTTTTTTTGCAGCAACCCGTGCTCTTGCAGCCATCAGTCCCTTTTCGATGACTTTACGAGCAGTTTGTGGATTCTCTAGTAAAAATCGATCAAAGCCTTCTGAAAATAAGCTATTTGTAATCGTACTTACTTCTGAGTTACCAAGTTTTGTTTTCGTTTGTCCTTCGAATTGAGGATCTGGATGTTTAACAGAAACAATTGCCGTTAAACCTTCTCGCACGTCATCGCCGGTTAAATTGGCATCCGCTTCTTTTAACAGGCCATTTTTTCTAGCATAGTCATTAATAATACGAGTTAATGCTGTTTTAAATCCTGACTCATGCGTTCCACCTTCATACGTATTAATATTGTTTGCAAAGGACAATATATTAGATGCGTAACCAGAGTTGTACTGCATAGCAATTTCAACAGCGATTCCGTCTTTTTCGCCTTCCACAAAGATTGCTTCTTCTGTAATCGGCTCTTTTGATTTATTTAAATCTTCGACGTATGACTTTATACCGCCCTCGTAGAGGTATTTAATGGACTTTTCTTGGTCTTCTCTTTCGTCCGCAATAGTAATAGACAAACCACGATTTAAATAAGCTAATTCACGAACACGATGAGCCAGAATATCAAATTCATATTCAGTAGTTTCCGTGAAAATCTCCGCGTCCGCTTTAAATCTTGTTGTCGTACCAGTTACTTCTGCTTCACCAATAATTTCTAATGGGGCAATTACAGCTCCACGCTCAAATTTAATACAGTGAATTTTTCCATCACGTTTTACATATACTTCTGTAAACTCGGAAAGGGCATTTACAACCGAAGCACCAACTCCGTGAAGTCCTCCGGATACTTTATAACCACCGCCGCCAAACTTACCGCCGGCATGTAGTACAGTCATAATAACTTCAACTGCAGGTTTTCCCATCTTTTCTTGTGTATCTACTGGAATACCACGGCCATTGTCTTCCACTCGGATCCAATTATCTTTTTCAATGGTGACGATAATATGATCACAGTATCCAGCAAGTGCTTCGTCAATACTGTTATCAACGATTTCCCATACAAGATGGTGAAGTCCTTTTGAGCTGGTAGTACCAATGTACATCCCTGGACGTTTTCTAACAGCTTCTAATCCTTCTAATACTTGTATTTGATCGGCATCATAAGATTTTTCTAACTCTTTTTCTTCCATAGCCAACTTGCTCACCTACTCTTTCATCACTTCAATAATGGTGAATCTTTTTTTCAAAAACATTAAAGACTTTATAGTCAATTAATAACTGCACCTTGTTCCACATGAAACATCTTTGCATGTTGAATCGTGTCATGTGCGATTCCTTCTACACTTGTTGTAGTTACAAATGTTTGAACATCACCTTGAATCGTGTTCAATAAATGGGATTGTCTATAATCATCTAATTCAGATAGAACGTCATCCAGCAATAAAACAGGAGCTTCACCTACCTCCTGTTTTATCAGTTCAATTTCAGCCAACTTTAAAGACAAAGCTGTTGTTCGTTGTTGGCCTTGTGATCCATATGTTTGGACATCATAATCATTAACAAAAAATTGAAGGTCATCTCGATGTGGACCTGTTAAGGTTACGCCTCGATCAAGTTCTCTTTTTTGACTATCTGCCAATTTTTTTTCGAGATGTTCTTTCATCTCATCTTCTGTCCAACCAGCTCGAATGCCGGAAGTTGAATTATACGAAACGGTCAACTTTTCTAACCCTCTAGAAATACCAAAATGGATCGGTTCTGCCCATTTTTGTAGTAAATCCATAAATTGAAATCTTTTTTGAATTACTTTTACTGCAGCATCTATATATTGTTCCGTGTATACGTCAAACATAACATCCTTAAGAAACGGCTTCCCTTGATTTTGTTTTAACAAATGATTTCGTTGCTTTAATATCTTTTGGAATTGAAGTAAATCATGTAAATAAACAGGGGAAATTTGGCCGATTTCCATATCAAGAAATCGCCTTCTAACTTGTGGACTTCCTTTTACTAAATATAAATCCTCTGGTGCAAACATGACGACATTTAGTTGTCCTATATAATTACTTAATTTTGTTTGCTCCAAATGATTAACCTTTGCTTTTTTACCTTTTTTCGACAATGTAAGTTCTAAAGGTAAATGACCATACTTTTTTTGAATAGCCCCTCTTATTTTACCATAGTCTGCATCCCAACGTATCAATTCTTTATCGTTGGAAGTTCTGTGTGATTTTGCCATAGATAGTACATAGAGGGATTCCATCAGATTTGTTTTTCCTTGTGCATTTTCTCCAATAAACACATTTATTTTGGAGGAAAACTCCAACTCAATTGATTCATAATTACGGAAATCTTTTAACTCTAAACGTTCAATATACATGTTAATCCCCGTTCTCTGGTCCAATCATTTGGAATCTTCCTACCCCTGGAATATTTACAACATCATCATGACGAAGTTTACGGCCTCTACGATCTTCTACTTCACCATTAACATAAACGGCATGTTCACTTAAAAACCATTTGGCCATTCCACCTGAATCTATTGCATTTGTCATTTTTAATAGTTGACCGAGCGTAATAAATTCTGAGTCAAAACGAATCTCTTCCAACAATAATTCAACCTCTTCTCATTTTCATTATCCCTTCATTTTACTCTAAATAACCGAATAAGTAAAAAAAAGCGTAAATATCTCTTAAGTGCGTTCAATTTTACAGTATTTTAGTGAAAGACAATACGTAATGTTATGGTCAAATTTCTATTTTAAGCATAGGTAGCTTTCAATGATTAGTAGGTTGTTCTAATCGAATTACTAGACACGTATATTAAAAAATCCATATAAATTTTTGAAAACAAGTCAACACTCAGTAAACAATCTGTAGATTACATATAAAATTAACAAATTACCCACATGTGTATAGTTTTCTGTAAGCAAAAAAGATAGCCACATTAGTGACTATCTCCTCTTTTTATATTCAATTACTCACATGTTAATAAGTTCTTACCGGTAAGATAAGTTGTAATATCGAATCATCATGAACAGATTTTAATACGAATGGTCTCATTGCACCTGAAAATAGAATTTTTACTTCTTGTCCATCTATTGCCTTTAAAGCGTCCATCATATATTTTGCACTAAAAGAAAGTTTTAGTTCTTCCCCATCAATGGACTCTGCTTGAATTTGTTCTTCTACATTTCCTATCTCAGGTGAATTAGAGGATACTTCAACAAATCCTTGTCCAATAGTTGAAAAACGAACGACATTATTTCTTTCTTCTCTTGCAAGTAGAGAAGCACGATCAATAGCTTGTAACAGTGATTTGCCGTTTACTAAAATTGTCGTTTTGTACTCATTTGGAATTAATCGTGATGTATCTGGGTAATTGCCCTCCAATAACCTGGAGTAGAACAATACATCTCCTGTTTTAAACAAGATTTGTTGTTGTGTCATAACTATTGCTACTTCTGAAGATGTTTCTTCTAAAATTTTGTTTAATTCATTCAAGCTCTTTCCAGGAATAACAACGCTATATTCTTCTTCTGGTAAGTTATTCAGTGCCGTTTTTCTTTTTGCTAAACGGTGACTGTCTGTTGCTACACAGTGAAGTTCACCTTCTTTAACTTGCCAATTTACACCTGTAAGTACTGGACGACTTTCAGATGTAGATACAGCAAATACCGTTTCTTTAATAATCGATTTCAACAAATCAGAAGCGATAAAGAATTGACGGTCTTCTTCAATTTGTGGCAGTAAAGGATATTCCGAAGCATCTAATCCGATTAAGTTAAATTCCGATTTCCCTGATCGAATATGCGTTTGAAATTGATTTGTTACTTCGATTTCTACTTCGTTAGTAGGTAGTTTTCGTATAATCTCATTGAATACGCGTGCTTGTAAAACAATTGAACCTGATTCCGACACATTAATAATTCGTTCGCCATTTTTTTCGGTTGGGATAAATGTTTGAATCGTAATATCAGAATCACTTCCAGTAATATAAAGTCCCTTTTCTGAAACTTCTAATTTAAGACCAGTTAAAATTGGGATTGTTGCTTTTGAACTTACTGCTTTCATAACATCATTTAATCCCTCTAATAGACTATCTCTCATGACATCAAACTTCATTTTTTTACCTCACTTATATAATTATTATTTATTTAAAAGATTAATAGATATAGTAATAGGGCTTGTGGATATGTTGATAAGTATATATTAACCCTTTCATACCGAACTATCCACATGTGCATAAGTTGTTCTTAAGTAAATGAAAAAGAAACAAACTTATCCACAAAGATTTTATCTTCCTAGAATAGTTTTAATTTGTTTTAGATCATCTTGTAAATTTACATCATCTTTTAGCATTTTAGATATTTTCTCGTGCGCATGAATAACAGTTGTATGATCTCGCCCACCGAATTCTTCTCCGATTTTAGGAAGTGAAAAATCGGTTAACTCACGGGAAAGATACATTGCTATTTGACGCGGAAATGCGATTGATTTTGTCCGCTTTTTAGCTGAGAAGTCTTCTAATCGAATGTGAAAATGTTCTCCAACTACTTTTTGAATATCTAATATAGTAATTATTCTTGGACGAGCATTCGGCATAATATCTTTTAATGCTTCTGTCGCTAATTCAGGGTTTATGTCCTTGTTTACAAGAGAAGAATAAGCTACTACACGTATTAATGCTCCTTCTAATTCTCTAATATTTGAATCGATTTGATTTGCTATATAGGCCATTACTTCATCAGAAATATCTAATCCGTCGGCCCTTGCTTTTTTTCGTAAAATAGCAATTCTTGTTTCCAAATCAGGCGGTGCGATATCGGTGATTAGACCCCACTCAAAGCGAGAACGCAGTCGGTCTTCCAGTGTAGGTATTTCTTTTGGAGGTCGGTCACTGGATATAATAATTTGTTTGGATTCTTCATGTAATGCATTAAAAGTATGAAAAAATTCTTCTTGAGTTGATTCTTTTCCTGCAAGGAATTGAATATCATCTATTAACAGAACATCTATGTTCCGGTATTTATTGCGAAACTCAATGGTTTTATTGTCACGAATAGAGTTTATAAATTCATTCGTAAACTTTTCAGAAGATAAATAAACCACTCGTGCATTTGGATCGTGTTCTTGTACGTAATGACCAATCGCATGCATTAAGTGGGTTTTTCCTAATCCTACTCCTCCATATATAAACAGAGGATTATATGCTTTTGCAGGAGCCTCTGCTACGGCTAATGATGCTGCGTGAGCGAAGCGGTTTCCGGATCCTATAACAAAAGTATCAAATGTATATTTGGAATTTAAAATTCCGGGTGAAAAATCAGATTGATCCCCATTATTCGTAGGGATTTTAGGTTTTGGTAGATCAAAGTCTTCTACATCTTGGTTCTTTGGTACAACAAATGAAATAAGAAGTTCGTTACCAGTCACTTCCGTCAAAATTCCTGCAATTAGATGGACATAGTGGTCCGCAAGCCAGTCCCTTGCGAAGGAATTTGGCGCAGCTATTGTAACAGTCTCTCCTTTATATGAAAGTAGCTTCGTCGACTTTAACCAAGTTTCATAACTAGGTTTCGATGTTTTCTTTTCTACTTCAGAGAGAACCTTTGCCCAAAGTTCTTCTAAATGTTCCAATAATCTAGTCTCCTTTTTTAGAGTAGTAAAACGTTCTTATTTACAACTTGCAAAAAATAATTAATATGTATAAATCAACACATATACACAAATCCACTTTCTGTGGATAAATATTGTAAACGTACGTGGAAAAACTTATCCACAGATTACTAACAACTGTGGATAAGAAAAAGTGGTGAAATTCAATTGAAAAAGTAAAACACAAATATCGTAACAAAAAAACATTGTAATTACAAGAGATTTAAGAGTTATCCACATTAATCGAATTATTAACAATTTAAGTTGTCCACAACATATGATTATGTTTAGAAGTTGTTCATAAGTTATGTGGATATTTTTTTGGTGTTATTTTTTTATACACAACTAAAATTAGAGAGGGAAATAAAATGTGGATAAGTAAATACAATAAGTGGGACAAGCGATTTTGAAATGTAATTGACAAATTTCCTTACTTTATATATAATATCGGAGACTGTCTAAAGAAGATTGAAAGATGATCACTCAGGAGGTGTCATATAGATGAAACGTACATTCCAACCAAATAGCCGTAAGCGTAGCAAAAACCACGGTTTCCGCGCACGTATGAGTACAAAAAATGGTCGCCGCGTATTAGCAGCACGCCGTGCAAAAGGAAGAAAAGTATTATCAGCATAAGTAAGTCCACTGACCATTCAGTGGTCTTTTTTTTCTTTTAAAACGATTAGTCGGAGCAGGTGAAACGATGAATAAAAGACAACGAATAAAAAGAAATGCCGAATTTCAAGAAATCTTTAAAAAAGGCAAGTCATTTGCTAATAGACAATTCGTTGTTTATTGCTTAACAAAGGAAGAAGATTATTATCGAGTTGGATTATCTGTTAGTAAAAAGGTAGGTAATGCAGTAGTTCGTAATCGGATAAAGAGATATATTAGACAAACCTTTTTAGAAATACATGATCAAGTATATTCAAAAATGGACTATATTATTATCGCCAGAAATCCGGCGGCCAAGCTAGATTTTCACGAAACGAAAAAAAGTTTAGAGCATGTGCTCAAAATAGCTAAGGTGCTCCAAAAGAAAAGCTAGTGTAGACTTTATGAGAAATGGTAAGATGAGATGAACATATATAATTAGGGGGAAAGAAGGTTGAAAAAAAGACTATCATTAGTACTGTTGCTAATAGTGGCAACTGTATTACTTGCTGGTTGTACTGAATTCAACGAACCAATCTATTCCGATTCCGAAGGGTTTTGGAATCACTACATCGTTTGGCCGTTAGTTTCAGCTATAACTTATTTTAAAGATTTATTAGGTACGTATGGTTTAGGAATTATAACGGTAACTATTATTATCCGTTTAATAATATTGCCTTTAATGATCAAACAAACGAAGAGCTCTAAAAATATGCAAGAAGTACAACCTGAACTACAAAAGCTAAAAGAAAAATACAGTTCAAAAGATGCGGTAACTCAACAAAAGTATCAGCAAGAGATGATGGCTCTTTTTAAAGAAAGAGGGATCAACCCGGCAGCCGGATGTTTACCAGTATTTATTCAAATGCCGATACTGATTGGGTTTTATCATGCGATTAGTCGAATGAACAATACACCAGAGATCAATCTAGGTGACTTTTTAGGATTTGCATTAGCAGAACCGAGTATTATACTTGCAGTTCTTGCTGGTATCATGCAATTAATCGTTTTACGTACAGGTCCAGCAATGGATAACCCACAAATGAAAATAATGATGTATATTATGCCATTTATGATCATGGGATTTGGTATCGTTTTACCAGCAGCCTTAACATTATATTGGGTTATCGGAAATATTATCTCTATTATTCAAAATTTATTCATTTATAAACCTTGGAACAAAAAAGAACCTGTTAAATCGGGAGGGGCCAAAAAATGAATCAGATTACGCAAACTGCACCTACAAAAGAAGAAGCTATAGCTATTGCACTAGAAAAGCTAGGAGTACCCATGCAAGACGTGTCGATTACAGTAGTGGATGAGGGTAAAAAAGGTTTTCTAGGATTTGGTGTAAAACCTGCAGTTGTACAAGTAACTGTTTTAAAAAGAGAAATAGTAGAAGAGGCTCCTATAAAAGAAGAGGTTAAGGTAGAGGAACTACAACCGGTGCATGAATTTGAAGTGAGTACGCCAGTTGAAGATGAAGTACCTTCAAAAGAGCAAACAAATGAGTTAGCAGTAGAAGAAACGATTCAATATATAGAGAAAATCGCTAAAGAGATGAAAATCGATGATTTAGTAATAACTGAAAAAAGAGATGGAAAGTTTATTCATCTTCATCTAAATAGTGAAAAAGCAGCTTTATTGATAGGAAAGCGCGGACAAACACTTAATGCACTTGAAAATTTAACTCAGCTTGTTGCAAATAAGTTTTCTAATTCCTTTATTATTATTAAACTGGATGTTGGGAATTATAGAGAGCGTAGAAGAGAATCGTTGGAACAACTTGCAGAAAGAATGGCAGATAAAGCTGTTCGTACCGGTAAAAAGGTAGAGTTTGAACCAATGTCATCTTTTGAAAGAAAAATAATCCATCATGCGCTATCTTTTCGGGTAGATATAGAAACTTATTCGGTAGGAACAGATCCAAATCGTTATTTAGTGATAGAACCAATAAAATAACTAAAAACGGATTTTAGCTTTTAATAGCTGAAATCCGTTTTTCATTTTAATGACGCGGAATTCTAAATTTCTTCCTCATTAAAGTGAAAGCTACAGCGAGATATGTAGATTTACTAGCGCATTCATGAGATAATGGCTGACTGGCTTGCATCGCGCAGACCAAGGCGTAATTGATATGGTTAAATTGGTACATTTTGTTCACATGAATAAAAGTATCTATGCTTCTGATTTTGGGTATTTTGTGGTATCGTTATATGTTAGATAGTCGTGTTCGGTTACTTATTCACATGTGGATAAGTATTGAAACTGTAAGGAGGTTGACACTTGTGGAATTTGATACAATAGCAGCGATTTCTACACCGCTTGGAGAAGGGGCTATAGCAATAGTAAGAATCAGTGGGACTGATGCAATAACTATAGCAAATAAAATTTTTCGTTCGCCAAACGAAAAAGATTTACAAAAACAAGCGTCTCATACGATACATTACGGACATTTAGTTGATCCTAAAACAAATGAGGTAGTAGAAGAGGTAATGCTGTCCTTAATGAAAGGACCAAAAACATTTACGAGAGAAGATGTAATTGAGATAAATTGTCATGGAGGACTTGTATCAGTCAATCGTGTCTTACAACTTATTTTAATAAATGGTGCACGACTTGCGGAGCCAGGCGAGTTTACGAAACGTGCATTTTTAAATGGAAGAATCGACTTATCACAAGCAGAGGCTGTTATGGATTTAATAAGAGCAAAAACAGATAAGGCCATGAATGTAGCTTTAGGGCAAATGGACGGACGATTATCTAGACTTATTAACACATTAAGACAAGCTCTTCTTGAGACATTAGCACAGGTAGAAGTAAATATTGACTATCCAGAGTATGACGATGTGGAAGAAATGACACTGCCACTGATGATTGATAAATGTACTTGGGTGAAAGAAGAAATTGAAAAGTTATTAATAACATCATCTCAAGGAAAAATACTTCGTGAAGGACTTTCAACCGCCATTATTGGAAGACCAAATGTAGGAAAGTCTTCTTTATTAAATAGTTTAATACAAGAAAACAAGGCGATCGTTACAGATATAGCCGGAACTACAAGAGATATTATAGAAGAGTATGTTAATGTACGCGGAGTTCCGTTAAAATTAGTAGATACTGCTGGAATCCGAGAAACGGAAGACATAGTTGAAAGAATTGGTGTTGAAAAATCACGCCAAGTATTAAAAGAAGCAGATCTTTTATTACTTGTATTAAACAACGCGGAACAATTAACAGAAGAAGACCGTAGACTATTTGAAGCAATTGAAGGTATGGATTGCATCGTAATTATTAACAAAACAGATTTACCGACTGAAATTGATATGGTTGAAGTAAAGCAATTGGCAGGAGATAAACGAGTCGTCACAACTTCTTTACTTCAAGAAGAAGGGGTCGATGAATTAGAAGAAGCAATAGCTTCTCTATTTTTTGAAGGCTCGATTGAAGCATCCGATTTAACGTATGTATCGAATGCACGCCATATATCTTTATTGCATTTAGCAAAAGCGACTGTGACTGATGCAATTGAAGCTGCACATAATGAAGTGCCAGTGGATATGATTCAAATAGATGTAACAAGAACTTGGGAAATATTAGGTGAAATAGTTGGGGATACAGTAGAAGAAAGTTTAATTGACCAGCTATTTGCACAGTTTTGTTTAGGAAAATAAAAAATGAGAGGAAGAAACGAACATGCCAAACTTTGAAGCAGGCAAGTTCGATGTGATTGTTGTTGGAGCAGGACATGCAGGTGTGGAAGCAGCACTAGCAGCTGCTAAAATGGGTGTAAAAACGCTTGTTTTAACAATAAATCTTGATATGATTGCATTTATGCCATGTAATCCATCCATCGGAGGGCCAGCGAAAGGAATTGTTGTGCGTGAAATTGACGCATTAGGCGGAGCCATGGGAAAAGTAATAGATAAAACACATATACAAATGAGAATGTTAAACACAGGGAAAGGTCCTGCTGTTCGAGCACTGCGAGCACAAGCAGATAAAGTTCTTTATCAACATGAAATGAAACGACTTCTGGAAGAACAAGAAAATTTAACGATTCACCAAGCAGTTGTTGAAGAATTACTTGTAGAAGATGAAAAAATTGTTGGACTTGTAACGCAAGTGGGAGCTATATACAGAGCAGAAACAGTTGTCATTACAACAGGAACATTTTTACGTGGCGAAATAATTATTGGAGACTTGAAATATTCAAGTGGACCAAACAATCAGCAACCTTCTATCAAGTTAGCCGATAGTATCCGAAATTTAGGGTTTGATTTGGTTCGATTTAAAACAGGTACTCCGCCGCGTGTAAATAGTAAAACAGTGGATTATAGTAAAACAGAAATTCAGCCTGGTGATGATGTTCCAAGAGCATTTAGTTTTGAAACAACTGAATTTATCATGGACCAATTGCCATGTTGGTTAACATATACAAGCGAAAAAACACATCAAATTATTAATGACAATTTACATTTGTCACCAATGTATTCTGGTATGATTAAAGGTACAGGTCCAAGATATTGTCCATCAATTGAAGATAAAGTAGTTCGCTTTAATGATAAACCACGTCATCAAATTTTCTTGGAACCAGAAGGAAGAAATACAAAAGAAGTGTATGTGCAGGGACTATCCACTAGTTTACCAGAGCATGTACAACGTCAGTTGATAGCTTCAGTTCCAGGACTAGAAAACGCTGAAATGATGCGTGCTGGTTATGCAATTGAATATGACGCAATGGTTCCAACTCAACTATGGCCAACACTCGAAACAAAAAAAATTAAAAACTTATACACAGCAGGACAAATTAATGGTACTTCTGGTTATGAAGAAGCAGCTGGCCAAGGATTAATGGCCGGCATTAATGCTGCCTTACGTGTTCAAAATAAAGAAGAAAAAGTATTAAGTAGATCAGATGCCTACATCGGAGTATTAATCGATGATTTAGTAACAAAAGGAACAAATGAACCTTATCGTTTACTAACTTCCCGCGCAGAATATCGTTTATTATTACGCCATGATAATGCTGATTTAAGACTACTTGAAATGGGTTATCAAATTGGTTTGGTTTCTCAAGAAAGATACGATCTATTTTTAGCTAAAAAGAAACGGATAGAAGATGAATTAAACCGTTTGCGTACTTTAATCATTAAACCAAATGAAGCAACGCAGGAATTAATACGTAGAGTAGAAGGTAGTGAGCTAAAAGACGGTATACGTGCCGCTGATTTACTTAAGCGGACAGAAATGCATTATGATTTAGTTGCCGAACTGGTTCCTTCAGAAGTAGAATTAACATTAGAAGAAAAAGAACAAGTTGAAATTCAAGTAAAATATGAAGGGTATATTGAAAAGTCTCTTCAACAAGTAGAAAAACTTAAAAAAATGGAAGACAAAAAAATTCCTGATCAACTTGACTATGATGCAGTCTCTGGAATTGCTTCGGAAGCTAGACAAAAGTTAAAGCAAGTACGTCCATTATCTATTGCACAGGCATCCCGTATTTCAGGAGTGAATCCAGCGGACATTTCAATCTTGCTTATTTATATAGAACAAGGAAAAATAGCTAAAATTTCTGGATAGTCTAAAATGATAAGGAGAACTACATGAACGAAGAACAATTTAAACAAGCCCTTCATGAAAAAGGAATAACGCTAAACGATATTCAAGTAAAACAATTTAGAAAGTACTTTGAATTATTAGTTGAGTGGAATGAAAAGATGAATTTAACTGCAATTACAGATGAACCTTCTGTCTACTTAAAACATTTTTTCGATTCAATTAGTGCCTCTTTCTATGAAGATTTTAGTGGCCCTTTCTCTGTTTGCGACGTAGGAGCAGGGGCTGGATTTCCAAGTATCCCACTCAAAATTTGTTTCCCGGATTTAAATGTGACAATTGTTGATTCATTGAATAAAAGAATTCAATTTTTAACGAATTTAAGTAAAGAATTGAACTTATCCAATGTTCAATTTGTGCATGCTCGGGCAGAAGAATTTGGACAAAACAACGAATATAGAGAAAAGTATGATATTGTGACTGCAAGAGCTGTAGCAAGACTTTCTGTTTTGTCTGAACTATGCGTTCCCCTTGTAAAAGTAGGGGGCAGATTTATCGCGATGAAAGCTGCTAGTGCTTCCGATGAGTTAAAGGATGCGAAGAAAGCACTGAATGTATTAGGTTCTGAAAAAAGTGCTGAATATTCCTTTCATTTACCAATTGAAAATAGTGAAAGAACGTTGTATGTCTTTTCTAAAACAAAAAGCACACCGAAAAGATACCCTCGAAAACCAGGTATTCCAAATAAAACGCCTATTATTTAGCCTTACTCGATCACTTGCTTCTGATTCTAATTTAGCAATCAATTAAAAACTACTAAATTAGTTTAATACCTCGAATGAAAGAGATAGCGGAGGCAAGGATGTCAAGGTGCATTAAATTGAGGAACGTTCCACGTGAAACATTTATAGTAGTGTTATTTTTTTCGTGAATATTAAGTGTATAGAGTTTCTAAAAGGTGGTGCTTGTAAGATGAAAAGTCCTTTTTCTCGTTTTTTTGGAAGTTCTGAAAAACAAGGACAAGATGTAGTTGTCGAACCGACACAACATCATTTAGAGGAAGTAGTAAATATAGCAATTGAAAAGATCGTGCCAAATAGATACCAGCCGAGAACTGTTTTTGATGAAACAAAAATAGAGGAGCTTGCTCGGACGATTCATACGCATGGTGTTATTCAACCAATTGTTATACGTAAGATGGAAGACGAAAAATATGAAATTATTGCTGGAGAACGACGCTTTCGTGCAATGTCAAAATTGCAGTGGAAAGAAGTACCAGCAATTATTCGTAATTTAAGTGATAAAGAAACTGCTTCTATTGCTTTAATAGAAAACTTACAACGGGAAGAACTAACCGCAATTGAAGAAGCGGTTGCGTATCAAAAGTTGCTTAAATTACATGAACTAACGCAAGAAGCGCTGGCACAACGCCTTGGTAAAGGACAATCTACAGTTGCCAATAAACTAAGATTGTTAAAACTTCCTGAAGAAGTTCAACAAGCGATTTTGAAAAAAGAATTATCGGAAAGACATGCAAGAGCATTAATGCAAATCAAAGAAAAAGAACTGCAACTGCAGCTAATGGATATGACAATAGAAAACCATTGGAATGTAAAACAATTAGAGCAGAAGGTGGAGGAAATTATTAACCCTCCATTGAAAGAAGATAAAAAAGCAGCTAAACCAAAAAGGAAAGCTGTTAGTAAAGACGTACGAATTGCATTAAATACAATCAAACAATCTTTGTCGATGGTTACGAAGAGCGGTATTAATATTAAAACAGAAGAAGAAGATATGGAAGAATTTTATCAAATCACTGTTAGAATACCTAAAAAGAAATTATAATATATTATTTTTTTCAAACTCTCGCATTTTTGCAAGAGTTTTTCTTTTGTTACAAGAATATCATCCATTTTTCTTTCGAAGTTTGATAGAATGGAATAGAGTCGAAAAATTATGACGAAAGTAGGTACAAGAGTGGGGAGAATTATCGCAATTGCCAATCAAAAAGGTGGTGTAGGTAAGACTACTACATCAGTTAATCTAAGTGCCTGCCTTGCATACTTAGGTAAGAAAGTATTACTTGTAGATATTGATCCGCAGGGAAATGCTTCTAGTGGCGTAGGTGTAAACAAAGGCGATATAAGTCAATGTATTTACGATGTATTAATAGATGATGTAAGTGTGTTAGAAACTATTCAAGAAACAAAGGTAGAAAACCTACATATTGTTCCTGCAACTATTTCCTTAGCAGGTGCAGAAATAGAATTAGTTTCAACTATTTCACGAGAAGTTCGATTAAAAAAGGCGTTACAAGAAGTAGAAAGCCGATACGATTATATAATTATCGATTGCCCACCATCGCTTGGTTTACTAACAATTAATTCTTTGACTGCATCGAATGCTATTATCATACCAGTTCAATGTGAGTTCTATGCACTAGAAGGGTTAAGTCAGTTATTAAGTACAATCCGTCTTGTGCAAAAACATTTAAATAAGCATCTAGAGATTGACGGGGTACTATTAACAATGTTTGATGCTAGAACTAATTTAGGTATTCAAGTAATCGAAGAAGTGAAAAAGTATTTTCAAGAGAAAGTATATAAAACAATAATTCCTAGAAATGTTCGCTTGAGCGAAGCACCGAGTCATGGAGAACCAATTATTATTTACGATCCGAAGTCTAGAGGAGCAGAAGTATACTTAGAACTAGCGAAGGAAGTGATTCGTAATGGCTAAAGGTTTAGGAAAAGGTATTAATGCACTCTTTCCTGGTGAAAGTTTAGAAAAAACAGAGAAAGTAGAACAAATTAGTTTAGCGGAAATTAAACCCAATCCTTATCAACCTAGAAAAGTATTCGATGAAGAAGCAATGAAGGAACTTACAGAATCTATTAAAGAACACGGTGTATTACAACCAATAATTCTCCGAAAAAAAGGTTCAAAATATGAAATCGTCGTTGGAGAGAGAAGATACAGAGCATCTCAGCTTGCAAGTTTAGATATAATACCTGCTGTTATTCGAGAACTAACCGACCAGCAAATGATGGAACTTGCTATTTTGGAAAATTTACAGCGTGAAGATTTAACGCCAATAGAAGAAGCAGAAGCTTATCAAAACTTAATGGAACACTTAAATTTAACGCAAGAGCAACTTGCATTTAGATTAGGTAAAAGTAGACCACATATTGCTAATCACGTACGATTACTCACTTTACCAGAAATCGTCAGAGATACAATTTCCGAAGGTACTTTAACTATGGGACATGGAAAAGCATTATTAGGTTTAAAAAAGAAAAAAAACATCCCAGTAATTATGAAAAAAACGATAAAAGAAAATCTGAATGTACGCCAATTAGAAGCATTAGTACAACGATTAAATGAGAATGTTCCACGTGAAACAAAAAAAGAGGAAAAAGACATTTTTACAAAAGAAAAAGAATCTGAGTTAAGAGACTTCTTTGGTACATCCGTGTCTATAACAAAAGGTAAAGACAAAGGGAAAATTGAAATTGAGTTTTATTCAGAAGACGACTTAGAAAGAATATTAGAGTTATTAGAAAATTAAATTAACCTATTTCTAGGGGGACCTAGAAATAGGTTATATTTTTAGAAACGAGATGAAGAATTCGGATGGTATTGTTGGGGACTTTGGTCAATGCTCTATTAATAATTATAGGAGCTATTGCTGGAAGACTATTAAAGGGAATTCCAGAAAATATGAAACAAACAGTAATGGGTGCTATTGGGATTACGGTGACCTTATTAGGTATTCAAATGGGCTTAAAAAGTAGCAATTTTGTATTAATTATTATTTGTATCGTATTTGGTGCAGTTATCGGAGAATGGATTGATTTAGATAAGGGCTTAAATAAACTAGGTCAGTTTATAGAGAAAAGGTTTGGGTCAAAAGCCTCTCAAGGAGGAGGTATTGCACAGGGATTTGTTACGAGTACACTTATATTTGTTATTGGGGCAATGGGAGTTTTAGGAGCATTAAATAGCGGACTTCAAAATGATCATGAATTACTCATTAGTAAAGGTATAATTGATGGTTTTACTTCTGTTATTTTGTCTGCAACTTTAGGGATAGGTGTTTTACTATCAGCTTTTCCAGTGTTAATTTACCAGGGATTAATCGCTTTATTTGCAACGCAAATTACTAAAATTATACCAGAAGCTGCACTTGAATTGTTTCTTCAAGAAATGACAGCTACTGGTGGAATAATGATTATCGCAATCGGTTTAAATTTACTTGGTTTGACAAAAATTAGAGTAGCAAATCTCTTGCCGAGTTTAGTCATTGTTGGCATTGCGGTCGCTTTCATTTATAATTTTTAAATTATAACGATGCCACGCTAAAAGAAGGGCGCGTGAAATTACCTTACCCATTTCAAAAGTTAAGTTAAGTCGTGTACTTTGTAAAACGTTGTATTCCATAAAGCCTCCAATGTTCACAACTGCTTTAATGGAAACTTCTCCAATTGGAGGTAATTCTTTTTTTACAGCTTTTCCTGGATAAAGTGGACCAGGATGTACAATAATTTGCCCGATATTATTGGAATTCCCTAAACAAGCATCAATGGCAACAATATAGGGTGAATCAGGTGAGCTTTTTAACTTTTCTACGGTTTCTTCTAAATTTAAAGCATGTAATGGACTATCTAAAGTACCGACAATTTGAAAGGGAAAAGAAACGAGCTGAGTTAAAAAGGAACCGGTCATTGGTCCGAGGGCATCACCTGTAGAGCGATCAGTTCCTATACAACAAAAGACTACGTTTGGATGGTCAAAAGGAATATGTGTTAAAAAGTAGTTGCTTAATCGCCAAACTACTCCTGTTTCTTTATAATAGATAGTAGAAAGAGATTGAAGAGCTGTTGCTTGAGAGTTCATATATTTAACTCACTTTCTTTTTAATATAGTATATGCATTTAGAAAAATATTTATTCAATTAGAGGTGACAAACAACTTTATGGAGGAAATTATTAAGAAAACTATTGAGAAAGTGCAAAAATATTTATTTAACGAGGATACTTGGATACAACTTGGAATTATTAGTTTAAAAATAATTGTTATTTTAATACTAACGGCAATTGTGGTAAGAATTGGCAAACGAATTATCCAAAAGTTGTTTGCAGTCAGAGAAAAGAGTCCTTTAGGGTATTCAGAACGTAGACAAAATACATTAGAGAAACTCCTTCAAAATATTTTAGTTAATGTTGTATATTTCACCGCAATTATAGCTATATTAAGTACTTTTGGTATAAAGGTAGTGGGACTAATTGCAGGAGCAGGTATTGTTGGTCTTGCAGTTGGTTTCGGTGCACAAAGCTTAGTGAAAGATGTAATTACAGGGTTTTTTATTATATTTGAAGATCAATTCGCAGTTGGAGATCAAGTCCAAATTGGTTCAGCTAATGGAACTGTGCAGGAAATCGGCTTACGTACTACGAAAGTGAAAAGCTATACAGGGGAGCTTCATATTATTCCAAATGGAGCTATTACAAACGTTGTTAATTACTCCATTTATAATTCATTAGCTTTGATAGATGTGAGTGTAGCACCTGAAACAGATCTCCCAGCTTTAGAGGACAGTATACAAGCATTTTTGAAATATCTACCTAGTAAATATGAAGAGCTTGTTAAAGTTCCACGTTTCCTAGGAGTACAAAGTTTTAGTGCGACCGAGATTGTTGTTCGGATTACCGCTGAGACAATACCGACAAAACAAGCTGAAATTGCTAGAAAAATACGGAGAGATTTAAAAGAATTTCTTGAACAAAAAGGTATTCAAATTTCCTGATTAAGTAACAATTATTGAATAAAGTAAAAGTAGGTGATAAAAATGGAAAGTAAGCAGTTTCAACTAAATGATATTGTAGAGATGAAAAAACAACATCCATGTGGAACGAATGCATGGAAAATCATTCGTATGGGAGCAGACATCCGAATTAAATGTGAAGGATGTCAACATAGTGTACTCATTCCACGAAAAGAATTTGAAAAAAAGATGAAGCGACTTTTAAAACAAGCAGATGCCGAGTAAAGATAGACTTTTAGTATCAAAATCAATATAATGAACAGGTTATAAATAAAAAAATGTAGGTTAATATAGAGAAGGGTTGTGACATATATGGCATTGACGGCAGGAATCGTAGGATTACCGAACGTAGGAAAATCCACACTGTTTAATGCAATAACGAAAGCGGGGGCACTTGCAGCTAACTACCCGTTTGCTACAATTGATCCAAACGTAGGGATTGTTGAAGTTCCAGATGCACGTTTAGATAAGTTAACAGAACTAGTAACACCAAAGAAAACTGTTCCAACGGCATTCGAGTTTACAGATATTGCGGGAATTGTAGAAGGAGCTAGTAAAGGGGAAGGTCTTGGTAACAAGTTCTTAGCCCATATCCGTGAAGTAGATGCAATTTGCCAAGTAGTCCGTTGCTTTAACGATGAAAATATTACACATGTTTCTGGTAAAGTGGACCCGATCTCCGACATAGAAGTTATTAATTTGGAGTTAATTTTAGCGGATTTAGAAAGCGTTGATAAACGTTTAGCTCGTGTTGCCAAAATGGCAAAACAAAAAGATAAGGATGCAATGGTAGAAGAGCCAATCCTTACACGTTTAAAAGAGGCTTTTGAAGCTGGTAAACCAGGACGTTCGGTTGACTTTTCGGAAGAGGAGCTTCGAGTAGTAAAAGGACTTCATTTATTAACAATTAAACCAATGCTTTACGTTGCGAATGTATCAGAAGATGATATTATGGCAGATGAAGAAAATGAATACGTGCAAAAAGTACGCGCATTTGCTGCGGAAGAGGGAGCACAAGTAATTGTCGTTTGTGCAAAGATTGAAGAAGAAATGGCAGCATTAGAAGACGAAGAAAAGCAAATGTTCCTAGAAGAATTAGGAATTGAAGAATCTGGATTAGATCAGCTTATTAAAGCTTCTTACTCTTTACTTGGACTTGCTACATATTTCACAGCTGGTGTACAAGAAGTACGTGCATGGACATTCCGTAAAGGGATGAAGGCACCACAATGTGCGGGAGTTATTCACACAGACTTTGAAAAAGGGTTTATTCGTGCAGAAACAGTTTCATACGATGATTTAGTTGAAAATGGATCTATGGCAGCTGCTAAAGAAGCAGGAAAAGTTCGTTTAGAAGGAAAAGAATATGTAGTACAAGATGGCGACGTAATGTTGTTCCGTTTTAATGTTTAATATAAAAGATTAGCGAACTTTCTCGCTAATCTTTTTTTAATACATACAGTTTAGGTTTTACAGGATCATCTTTAATTAACACATCGTTAGGATATCTTTTTAGCTCTTTATACATGGCAAAGTCTCCAGCTGCACCAGCAATTAACCAGGCGCCTAATAGGACTAGCATAGGTGATTGAATAATAAATCCTATTAACATAGGAAGAACGCCAGTCGTCCAAAAAGGTAGCAGTAATGCTTTTTTCATCGCACGATTAGGTAATGGAATATTCGTTGTTGCATAGGCAATACCCATTTTGAGATTAACGCCATAGTCCATGCTACTCCAAGGGACTTTCCCGAACAAATAAAAACCGATTAAATGAAAAGCTTCATGTAAAACAATTAATAGTGCATATCCAATAAAAAATAATAGAAGATCCATGAGTGAGAATATTACTTCAAAGCCACCATATAACCAAATATAAAAAAAGATTCCAAGTAGTGAAAGTAAAATGGTCATAATGAAGCTAGACCAAGTGACTTTTTTCAAATCAATTTCAATTACGGATAAATAATCTTCTTGGTTTTCCATGAACAATCCCTCCATTAATGTAAATATACATGAATAGCAAAAACTATGACAATGAACTTGAAATAATAAAATAATTATGGTACAATTCATTGATGTGAGTAATAGAATTACTTGCTCCTTGTCGATTGTTCATCAATCGACCAAAGACCATAGGGAGGTGTAAATAGATGAGAACGTACGAATTAATGTACATTATTCAACCAGCAATCGAAGAAGATGCGAAAAAAGCTTTAGTTGAGCGTTTCAATGAAATCCTAACTTCAAACGGTGCTGAAATCATCGAAGCAAAAGACTGGGGTAAACGCCGCTTAGCTTACGAAATCAATGACTTACGTGAAGGTTTCTACCAAATCGTTAAAGCAAACGCTGATTCAAAAGCAATCGATGAATACATTCGTTTAGCTAACATCAATGAGGACATTATCCGTCACATTGCTGTTCGTATCGACGATAAATAATAAAATCGACTTAACAAAAGCTGAATGAGGGAGGTTGTACACTGATGATTAACCGTGTCGTTTTAGTTGGAAGACTAACAAAAGATCCGGAACTTCGCTATACACCAAGTGGAGTGGCAATGGCAAGATTTACACTAGCTGTCAATCGAACATTTTCAAACCAACAAGGTGAAAGAGAAGCTGATTTTATCAACTGTGTCGTTTGGAGAAAACAAGCGGAAAATACAGCTAACTTTTTGAAAAAAGGAAGTTTAGCAGGTGTCGAAGGGCGTATTCAAACAGGCAGTTATGAAGGACAAGATGGAAAACGTGTTTATACGACGGATGTTGTCGCAGACAGCGTTCAGTTCCTAGAACCACGTAGTAGTTCTGGAGATCGTGGCCAATCGGGACAACCGTATGGTGGCGGACAACAGCAACAACAGCAAAATCCATATCCGACATATCAGCAAAACCAACCAATGAATCAGCAAAATTATACACGTGTAGATGAAGATCCTTTTGCAAATAGTAGTGGACCAATCGAAGTATCGGATGACGATCTACCATTCTAAAAGGACTTCACGCATGTGACTTTAATCGAAAAGGAGGCAATCTATTATGGCACCACGTCGCGGAGGCAAAAGACGCCGTAAAGTTTGTTACTTCACAGCTAACAACATTACACACATCGATTACAAAGATGTAGATTTGTTGAAAAAATTCGTGTCAGAGCGTGGGAAAATTCTTCCACGTCGTGTGACAGGAACAAGCGCGAAGTACCAACGTAAATTAACACGAGCTATTAAAGTATCTCGTATCATGGCTTTACTTCCATTCTCTTCTGAAGAGAGATAAGTTTATAAATCAAAGGACCGGGAAACCGGTCCTTTTTTGTTGCTTAAGAATCTGGATAGCTTTAGACAGTTGGATAATTTTTTAGGAATATAGGATATAGTAATTTGTATGTTAAATAGGGATAATGCTACGTCGCTAACGATCTTGCAGGGTCTCACATCTTCGTGGAAAGTTCCAAAGAATGGCTAAGGGCAATTAAATAGCTATTGAAAGCAACTAATTTCAGTATGAAAGCAACTAAATTGCAGATGAGAGCAACTAATTTCTTGCAATAGCAAGTTTACTTGGAATGAGACGACCATGATTTAGATATATTATAGGAATAATATTCCTTTATTCCTCTATTTGAGTAAGATGAGTCTTCACAACTTACGCCTAAGTAGCGGTGAAGGCCCATTCACTCATCCCATGGAAAGCGTCCGTCCTGCAGCGAAAATCACAGCGTTCACTAAGACACACTATCTCTATAGTATAAAAAATATCCTTTAAAAGGTTATTTTTGATTGCTCCATTTGAAAAAGGATAGTCGGAAGAGTATGGAGTTTTAGTTGATGTAGTAAATCTGTTACAATGAATAGATGACTAGGATAAAGGAAGGTACTACATGCAAAAAAATCAGTCAAACTATTTAACTTATGGGTCTATGATGATTGCACTATTTGCTATTCTTTTAGCAATATCTATTTATATTCCGATAATAAGTGTAATAACTGTGTTTATAGTTCCATTACCTATCGCTTGGTACAGTGCTAAATTTGATCGAAGACAAGCTATACTTGTAACTGTTTTATCCATAGTAATTTCTTATCTAATCGGTGGGATTATTGGATTGTTAGCAGGACTAATAGCTGCCCCTATAGGGTTAATAATAGGGCATTCAATTCAGCAGCAAAAGTCAAAGCTTCATATACTAATGAGCACTGGAATTTTCTTATTAATTATGGCAGCATTGCAATACATAGTATCTATTTTAGTATTAAATATGAACGTAATAGAGAACCTTTTAGAAGGCCTTGAAATATCCTACAAACAAGCAGGAAGTATTATGTCTTCCGTCGGACAACTGCCAGAAGATTATGATGAGCGTGTTTCACAGGCTTTATTACTTTTCAGATCGACTCTGCCTTCTTATTTTATTGGGGCCATGTTCATAACTGCTTTAGTTTACGTAGTTATTAACTTTTCGGTATTGAAGAAATTAAAACTAGAGGTTCCGAAATTTTCAAAGTTCATGGATTTTAGACTACCGAAAGTGGTGTTATGGTATTATTTAATTGTATCCATTTTCACTTTGTTTGTGACATTTGAAGTTGGAACTTTTGGTTACTTACTATTTGTGAATGCGTTGCTTATTTTAAGAGTGCTTTTGTTTTTGCAAGGCATTTCGCTTATTCACTATTATTTTTATGTGCAAGGATGGCCAAAATGGTCTGCTATTTTCGCAACAATTCTTGCGATTCCGCTCTTTACTTTTACTATTATATTAGGTGTATTAGATTTAGGATTTAATTTGAGAGCATTTTTAAAAGACAGGTACAAAAAATGAGGAGCTGATCAAGTGGCATCTTTTTTTAGGAAACGGCCAATTCGATATCCACTCGTGTTGTTTATGTTGCTCGGTGGGGTAGCATCTTATTTATTGTTGTCTAACAATTTATTAGTTGGATTATTATTTGCTCTATTAGTAATTGGAGTTTCTATATATGCATGGATTATCGAACAGCGTGTATATGAAGAGACAGAAAGACATATAGAAACCCTCTCTTATCGGATGAAGAAAGTAGGGGAAGAGGCATTATTAGAAATGCCTATTGGTATTTTATTGATAAATGATCAATATGTCATTGAATGGGCAAATCCATACATGGTACAAAAGCTACCATTCGACACAATCATAGGTGAAGAGTTATTTTCTATATCAACCGATTTTAAACAGCTTTTAAAACAAGAAGATTTAAAAGAAATGGTTATCTCCTTTGATGAAAATAACTATAAAGTGTTGTATAAAGCAGAAGAAAAGCTATTGTACTTCTTTGACATTACAGAACAAGTTGAGATGGAATCTTTATATTATGGGGATCGTACTGTTATTGGTGTGTTATTTATTGATAACTATGATGAAATAGCACAAGGAATGGATGACCAAACTAGAGGGCAGTTAAATAGTATTGTCACTTCATGTGTGAATGACTGGGGTGCCAACTACGGGATTTTCGTTAAAAGAATTTCATCGGATCGTTTTTTAGCCGTATTTAACGAATCAATTTTAGTGGAGTTAGAGAAAAATAAGTTCTCCATTTTAGACGATATTCGAGAAACTACTTCTAAGTTCGGATTCTCATTAACGTTGAGTGTTGGCGTTGGAGCAGGGTCAATTTCCCTTGTAGAGCTAGGTGAATTAGCACAGTCCAGTCTAGATTTAGTATTAGGGCGCGGTGGAGATCAAGTCGCGATCAAACATCCGAGTGGAAAGGTGAAGTTTTACGGTGGTAAGACAAATCCAGTAGAAAAGAGGACGCGTGTTAGGGCTCGAGTTATATCACATGCCCTTCGAGATTTAATCCAAGATAGTGATCAAGTGTTTGTTATGGGGCACCGTATGCCGGATATGGATGCCATTGGATCTGCTGTCGGAGTGAGAAAAATGGCTGAAATGAATAAAATAGAAGGCTATGTCGTAATTGATTTTAATGAGCTAGACAACAGCGTTACGCGATTAATGGATGAAATAAAAGAAAAGCCAGAACTATATGATCGTTTTATAAGTCCTGATGATGCGATGAATAAAATGACGGATAAAACATTGCTAGTTGTAGTCGATACACATAAACCGAGTCTTGTTATTGATGAGAAGCTACTTCAAAAAGCAGAAAAAATCGTCGTTATCGATCATCATCGCAGAGGAGAAGAATTTATATCCAACACGATGCTTGTTTATATGGAACCTTACGCATCGTCTACTTCTGAGCTTGTTACAGAATTAATCGAATATCAACCAAAGCACCAAAAAATCACAAGTTTAGAAGCTACATCTATGCTTGCCGGAATAATTGTAGATACGAAAAGCTTTACACTTCGTACAGGGGCCAGAACATTTGAAGCAGCTTCTTATCTTCGTACTAATGGGGCAGATACGGTACTTGTACAACGTTTACTGAAAGAAGATATTGATACGTATATTGAGCGTTCGAAAATCGTACAAACAGTTGAATTTTTCGGAGAAGGCATTGCCATTGCGCATGGTCCAGATAATATTTCCTATAGTCAGGTGTTACTAGCCCAAACTGCCGATATTTTATTAACGATGAACAATATTACTGCTTCATTCGTTGTTGGACGTAAAAGTGATGCTAAAATAGGCATAAGTGCAAGATCACTTGGTGAAGTAAATGTACAGTTAATCATGGAGAGACTAAACGGCGGAGGGCATTTAACAAATGCAGCATGCCAATTAGAAGATATCACAATTGAAGAAGCAATCACATTATTAAAAGAAGCTATAACGGAAACAATCAAAGGAGGAACTACAGAATGAAAGTTGTATTCTTAAAAGATGTTAAAGGTAAAGGAAAAAAAGGCGAAATAAAAAATGTAGCAGATGGCTATGCACATAACTTTTTATTGAAAAATAAACTTGCAGTGGAAGCAAATGCAGCTGCAATTAGTGCACTAGAAGGTCAAAAGAAAAAATCAGAAAAAGAAGCTGCGGAAGAACTAGCAGAAGCAAAAAAATTAAAAGAAAAATTAGAGCAACTTACGGTTGAATTGAAAGCAAAATCAGGAAGCGATGGTCGTTTATTTGGTTCTGTAACAACAAAACAAATTGCTGCCCAATTAGAAAAGTCTCATAGTATTAAACTGGATAAACGCAAAATGGAATTAGAAGATGCTATTCGTGCATTAGGATATACAAATGTTCCTGTAAAACTACATCATGAAGTAGTAGCAACATTAAAAGTACATGTTACGGAAGAAGCGTAAGGAGAGAGATGAATGAGCGATCCATTGTTGGACCGTGTACCACCGCATAACCAAGAAGCTGAACAATCTGTCATCGGAGCAATATTTTTAGAACCACAAGCATTAATAACTGCTGCAGAAATTGTAATGCCCGAAGATTTTTACCGGGTCGCGCATCAAAAGATATTTCAAACGATGCTACGGTTAAGTGATCAAGGGAAAGCAATAGATGTGGTTACTGTCACCGAGGAACTTTCAGCTAAAAAAGAGTTGGAAGACGTTGGGGGTATCTCGTACATTAGTGAGATTGCAAATAGCGTCCCTACCGCTGCAAATATCGGTCACTATGCAAAGATAGTAGAGGAAAAGTCTATTTTACGTCGACTTATTCGTGTGGCTACAACAATCGTAGAAGATGGATTCACTAGAGAAGACGAAGTAGAAGCTCTATTATCAGAAGCCGAAAGAAAAATGATGGAAGTTGCTAACCGGAAAAACGCTGGTGACTTTAAACATATTAAAGATGTCTTAGTAGAAACATACGACAACATCGAAAAGCTTCATTCACAAAAAGGTGAGGTTACTGGAATACCTACAGGGTTTCGTGATTTGGATCGTATTACAGCCGGTTTCCAACGAAATGACTTAATCATTGTCGCTGCACGTCCTTCGGTAGGGAAAACAGCATTTGCACTGAATGTAGCACAAAATGTAGCTACAAAAACGGATGAGAACGTTGCTATTTTTAGTTTGGAGATGGGTGCAGAACAATTAGTAATGCGTATACTCTGTGCAGAGGGAAATATAGATGCACAAGTTCTTCGTACAGGAAGTCTTACAACGGAAGATTGGCGTAAGCTTACAATGGCTATGGGAAGCTTATCAAATGCGGGTATTTATATCGATGATACGCCAGGTATTCGAGTGAATGAAATACGTGCTAAATGCCGTCGTTTAAAACAAGAATCTGGTCTTGGAATGATTTTAATTGATTACTTACAACTTATTCAAGGAAGTGGCGGAAGTCAAGCGAACCGTCAACAAGAGGTTTCCGAAATTTCTCGTTCTCTCAAAGGATTAGCCCGTGAGTTAAAAGTACCGGTTATTGCCCTATCACAGCTATCTCGTGGAGTGGAACAACGACAAGATAAGCGACCAATGATGTCCGATTTACGTGAATCAGGTTCGATTGAGCAAGATGCGGATATTGTAGCTTTCTTATACCGTGAAGATTACTACGACAAAGAAACAGAAAATCAAAATATGATTGAAATTATTATTGCAAAACAACGTAACGGTCCGACTGGAACAGTTACGCTTGCTTTTGTGAAGGAATTTAACAAATTTGTTAATATAGATTGGAGTCAACATCAAGCTCCACCAGCATAACCCAAACACGAACGTATTAATGTACCTACCATTAATATGTTCGTGTTTTTTAATGTAATTAGTTGACGTGGAATTAGTTGCTTGGTACAATTACACTGATTTTATTCAGGACATTTGAATGTCTGACGGAGGTGTCGGCAATGCCATCAGTAGTAGTTGTTGGAACACAATGGGGAGACGAAGGAAAAGGAAAAATCACGGACTTTCTCTCTGAAAACTCGGAAGTAATCGCACGGTACCAAGGTGGAAATAACGCAGGACATACAATTATTTTTGGAGGAGAGACGTACAAGCTTCATCTCATTCCTTCCGGTATTTTTTACAAAGACAAAATCTCTGTCATAGGAAACGGTATGGTGGTCGACCCAAGAGCTTTAGTAAAAGAACTTAAGGGACTTCATGAAAGAGGTGTTCAAACGGATAATTTACGTATTTCTAACCGTGCACATGTCATTCTTCCATATCACATTAAACAAGATGAAGTAGAAGAAGCACGTAGAGGGGCAAATAAAATCGGTACTACAGGCAAAGGGATTGGACCAGCCTATATGGACAAAGCAGCACGTATCGGTATACGTATCGCAGATCTTCTCGATTATGAAGTATTTAAAGAAAAGTTAGAACTTAATTTAGCTGAAAAGAATAGAATGTTCGAGAAGTTTTATGAAACAAATGGATTTACTGTTGAGGAGATTTTAGAAGAATTTTATAGCTATGGAAAACAAATAGAGAAATACGTAACAGATACTTCAAAAGTGCTAAACGACGCATTAGACGAAGGTCGTCGTGTGCTTTTTGAAGGTGCTCAAGGAGTCATGTTGGATATTGACCAAGGAACATATCCATTTGTTACTTCTTCTAATCCTGTAGCGGGTGGAGTAACAATTGGTGCAGGTGTTGGACCGACTAAAATATCTCATGTTGTAGGAGTATGTAAAGCCTACACTTCTCGTGTAGGAGATGGACCGTTTCCTACAGAGCTATTTGATGAAGTTGGTAATCAGATTCGTGAAGTTGGGAAAGAGTATGGGACAACAACTGGAAGACCACGTCGAATTGGTTGGTTCGATACTGTAGTTATCAGACATGCGGCACGTGTAAGTGGCTTAACAGATTTAACAGTCAACTCCATTGATGTTTTAACTGGTTTAGATACTGTAAAAATATGTACTGCTTATAAATACAAAGATGAATTCATCACGGAATATCCTGCAAATCTTCGTATGCTTGCAGAATGTGAACCGGTATATGAAGAGTTACCAGGTTGGAACGAAGATATTACCAAATGCAAAACCCTTGATGAACTACCAGCGAATGCCCGTCATTACTTAGAAAGAATTGCACAACTAACGGGTGTACAAATATCGATCTTTTCAGTAGGTCCAGATCGTACACAAACGAACATTATCTCAAGCGTTTGGAGATAGTAAATTAAGTGCATCAGTCATAAAAGCTGTCAAAAAGTGAACACTTTTTGACAGCTTTTTGTCGTTTCCTTCAAAAATTATGAGAAACTAGTCATTTGAATCTTCTAATATGACAAATATAACAACGAAACCAGTGATCTCTTGTAGAAAATATAATTATTTTAGCAAAAAACAAGACAAAAGAATCGAAAACACAGAAAAACTGATTATATATTTCCCTTTTTTAGTAAGCTAATAGAATATATTGGAACCAATACTACAGTTTCTTTACAACTGGCGCAATTAGTTCACTTCCTTATTTCAAATATGTTAAATTAAAGTAGTGTGAAAAAAGAGTAGATTGTTTTGAAATAGTTTGGAAGGGGCTTTACCATGTTTTTGAAAAGAAAGATTAAGGAACAGGAAATTCAACAAACTGTTCTGACAAACAGAAAGTCAAGTATAGTGAAAAAAGCAACCGTAGCAATTTTGCTCATTTCCAGTTTATCCTTTAATATCGCATTTGCAAATGAAGAAGACAGTCATACGTTGAAAGAAATTTATCATATATATTCTAATGGGCAATATGTAGGGGCACTATCTGATCAAACTGAGATGGAAAAGATGATGGATCAAAAAGTACAAGATTCGCACTCCCAGTACAAAAATCTCTCTTTAAGTGCAGGCTCTAACTTGTCAATTGTACCAGAATCAGTTTTTACAGCTTCTACAAATGATGAAGCAACACTCAAAAAGTTAGATGAGTTAATAGAAGTAAAGGCAAAAGCATTTGCATTATCCGTCAATGACGAGATGGCAGTCTACGTCAAAGACTTAGATGCATACCAAGAAGCTGTACATAAACTAAAGTTACATTTTGTTTCGGAAGAAGAGTTACAAGCACTGGAAGCACGAAAAGATTCTACTGAAGCTTTACCCCAATTGAAAGAAAATGAAACACGTATTAAAGATTTAATCTTAAAAGAAAAAGTATCAGGTGTCACAGTGGACATCAGTCCAGATCAGATTGTTTCACCAGATGATGCAGTAAAGCTATTATTAGAAGGAACCTTAGAACAAGAAACTTATAAAGTAGCTGCAGGGGACGTATTAGGAACAATAGCTAGTAAACATAATTTATCTTCTGCTGAACTAATGGCTATAAATCCTGGAATAACAGAATCTACATTATTGCAAATAGACCAGGAGCTAAATGTAACTGTCTTAAAACCGCTTATTAATGTAGAAGTTCAATATGAAAAACAAGCAGAAGAAGTTATCCAACATACGAAAAAAGTAGAAGAAACAGATGAAATGTATAAAGGCGATACAAAAGTAAAACAAGAAGGCTCAGATGGAAAGAAAATAGCTACTTATTTAGTACGTAAAGAAAATGGCGTAGAAGTAGGTCAATCCGTAATTGAAGAGACTATCCTCGTAGAACCTAAGGATCATATTGTTTTAAAAGGTACAAAAGTGATTCCTTCTCGTGGTTCTGGTCAATTTGCTTGGCCGGCTGAAGGTGGATATATTTCTAGCAAAATGGGTTATCGTTGGGGACGTCAGCATGAGGGAATAGATATTGCACGTCCTAGTGGTTATACGATAAAAGCTTCGGATAATGGTGTGGTTGAAGCAGCTGGATGGGATGGAACATACGGTAACCGGATAATTGTAAATCATCAAAACGGTTATAAAACGACATATGCTCATCTTTCTTCTATAAGTGTAAGTGTAGGGGATGTTGTACCTCAAGGTTCTAAATTAGGTATAATGGGAAGCACAGGCCGTTCAACAGGCACACATTTGCATTTCGAAGTGAAGAAAAATGGTGTAACGATTAATCCATTATCTGTGTTAAACTAAAAAAAGGGAGAGACGGTCACTAGTTTGGCTGTCTCTTTTTTATAATGAAATTCTTATTGGCGTATTTTCTTTTTTGCCGCTTAAGAAACTATAAAATTCTATACATGTAGATAACTATTTGCATGAAATGTAAGTAAGTTAAGTCATTTTTAAAAACCGAGCGTAGTATAGGGATACTGCGTCTTAGTGACGAGCCTTCATCGCCCTGTAGCGAAAATCAATGAAATAACATTGAATTATAGGTGTTCGAAATTAACAATAAATGGCTGAATGGGACAATATAGACTGCGAACGCGACAAACTCGTTGAGCGGGTACCGGCTAGGCGAGCTTTTGGGTATATTATTCCTATAATTGCCTAAGTCATCTTCGTCTCAATCCAAGTAAACTTGTTCTTGTAAGCAATCAGTTGCTTTCATCGGCAATTTAGTTGCTCTCATACTGATTTTAATTGCTTTCGTACTAAAATTAGTTGCCTTCAATAGCTTTTTAATTGCCCTTAGCCATTCTTTGGAATTTTGCTTGACGGTATGAGACCCTGCAAGAGCGTTAGCGCGTAGCGGCTCGTCAATGTTTGCTTGGTGACCTCCTTATTGACCTTTCTAAGACGCATTATTCCTATTATGTGCACCCACACTAGAACTTTTAACTTCATTTCGCTTTTTGTTGGATAAAGTCATGATTTCCTGGGAAATAATTCGACAAATGTCGACTATATACCTATCATTACCAGCTAATTCCTTTAAGGGTGCGAAGAGTGTAAAAGCATGATAGAGTAAATACATTAAGAAAAAAGTAATTTCTACAAAATATAGAGAAAAGAATGAAAGGGGTACTATATATGAGTAAAAAAATATTAGTAGTAGACGATGAAAAGCCGATTGCAGATATACTGCAATTTAATCTAAAAAAAGAAGGTTATCAAGTGTTTTGTGCCTATGATGGCGATGAAGCATTGAAAAAGGTAGAAGAGGTACAACCGGATTTAATGCTATTAGATATTATGCTGCCAAATAGAGACGGTATGGAAGTTTGTCGAGAAGTAAGAAAAAAATATGATTTCCCTATCATCATGTTAACTGCAAAAGACTCAGAAATCGATAAAGTGCTTGGTTTGGAGTTAGGGGCAGATGACTATGTAACTAAACCATTTAGCACAAGAGAGTTAATAGCAAGAGTAAAGGCAAATATGCGAAGACATCAAACGACACATGGCGAAGTAGAAGCTACGACAAATGATATAGTGATAGGACCATTAACGATACAACCAGATGCATATTTAGCGTTAAAACGAGATGTCACCATTGAGCTGACACATCGTGAATTTGAGTTATTACATTATTTAGCTAAACATATTGGACAAGTGATGACCCGTGAACATTTATTACAAACAGTATGGGGATATGATTATTTTGGAGATGTTCGAACAGTAGACGTAACGATTCGTCGTCTGCGTGAGAAGATTGAGGATAATCCTAGTCATCCTACATGGATTGTAACTAGAAGAGGCGTCGGTTACTATTTACGAAATCCTGAACAGGAGTAAGCAAATGCAAAAGGTTGGTTATTTTAAATCAATTCATATAAAGATTGTTTTTATCTATATATTACTAATAATTATTGCAATGCAAATTATTGGTTTGTATTTTGTTCGAGAGTTAGAAAAAACATTAAGAGAAAATTTTCAGGAATCCATATTAGACCGTGTAAGTCTACTAGAGTTTAGTGCTCGAGAAGAAATCATTAAAGTTAGAAATGAAGAAGACTTAACTAAAGAGCAAAGCCTACGTTCGATTTTGCATGATTTAAATTCATACGATATTAAAGAAGTACGTGTAATTGATGCAAGATATCAAATTTTAGCTACTTCAGATATAAACAATCAATCGATCGTTGGACAAAGATCGATGGATGAATTAGTGAGGTTGTCCATAACTGCTGCAAATGAACAAGACAAGATTTCGCTAGATAAACAAACGCGTGATCGAATTTGGATATTAGCAACGCCCATCATTTATCAGGGAGAAGTAATTGGGTCTTTATATATCGAGTCAAATATTGAGAATGTATTTGGCCAGATGAATGAGATAAACCAAATTCTTGCTGGAGGTACTGCCGTAGCGCTCGCAATCACGATTGTTCTTGGAATATTAATTGCGCAAACCATTACTAGGCCAATATCTGATATGAGAAAACAAGCGCAAGCCATGGCGAAAGGTAATTTTTCTCGAAAAGTACGTGTATACGGCAACGATGAGATTGGTCAACTGGCTATCGCTTTTAACCATTTAACGAATCGCTTACAAGAAGCACAATCGACGACAGAGGCAGAGCGAAGAAAACTTGCATCGGTTCTTGCTAATATGACGGATGGTGTTATTGCAACAGATCGTAAAGGGCGAGTTATCCTTATTAATGATCCGGCTATCAGACTTTTACGTATACCGAGAGAAATGGTTATAAATCGTCCGATTATATCTGTTCTTAGTATTGATTCTGCTTATTCATTTGAAGATTTAATCCATTTAAAGGAATCGATGAATTTAGATTTAAGTACACAAGAGCGACCCTTCATATTGCGTACGAACTTTTCAGTCATTCAAAAAGAAACAGGTTTTGTGAACGGGTTAATTGCAGTTCTTCATGATAACACGGAGCAAGAAAAAATAGATATGGAACGAAGAGAATTTGTTGCAAATGTTTCACATGAGCTGCGGACCCCATTAACGACGATGAGCAGTTATTTAGAGGCACTTGCAGAAGGAGCATGGAAAGACGATGAAATCGCACCCACGTTTTTGCAAGTGACACAAACTGAAACACATCGTATGATCCGTCTAGTAAATGATTTGCTGCAATTATCAAAAATGGATAGTAGGGACTATGATTTGAATCGAGAAATTGTAAACTTTAATCAATTTTTCAATCGAATAATAGATCGATTTGAACTTTCTAAATCTCAACATGTCACTTTTCATCGAATGCTGTCTGATAAAGCATATTACGTAGATATTGACACGGACAAATTGACACAAGTAATAGATAATATTATATCCAATGCCATGAAATACTCACCGGATGGAGGAAACATCCGATTTGGAGTTGCTGTGGAGGAAGATATATTAACTGTGATGATTTCAGATGAAGGTATGGGGATACCTCCTGAAAATGTTAATCGAATTTTTGATCGTTTTTATCGAGTTGATCGTGCAAGAGCAAGGTCAATGGGTGGAACGGGTCTGGGGTTGGCTATTGCCCGGGAAATGATAGAAGCACATGGTGGTAGCATTTGGGCGGAAAGTGAAGAGGGACAAGGTACGACTATATTTTTCACATTAAAAGTAGAAATAGATGAGGAAGGTGAGTGGGATTGAAGTATATTGAACAAGTAAAATCAGTTATTTTACTCTTACTCATTCTACTTAGTTTAACTTTAACTTTTACGATTTGGACCTATTCACCTTCCTATAATTTGAATGATACACCAGTAGTAGATATTGCGATTGCAGAAAAAAAGCGAATGGAAGATGTAGTGAAACCTAATCGATTACTGTTTAGTCAAGAAGATTCATTAAATGGTTCCGAAGATACTCAAATGATCGATGATATCTTAAATTCGATGAAAAGTTGGGAAATACATGCGGTACAGCTTGTGAACAATCAAGCAAGTGATCAGCAGATAAATGAGTATACAAAAGCACCGAATCGAATGACATTCTTTTTTCCAGCGGAAGTTCCATTTAAAATATATGACAGTATATTAAACTTTTCTGATTATAGTTTGCCTAACGCTTCTTTCGATCGGTTAATTGTTGCATGGAGCCAAGTCCCTAGTGAAACAATGAATCTATACTTCATTAGTACGACAACGCAAAAAGTTTATATGGCTAACATCAGCAATGCTAATCGAGAAAACTTTGTCAAAAGCTTAAAAAAACAAACGAGAGATTTACCGGAGTATAATGAAATAGAAAGAGTAAATCGACTTTCACTTTACGTTACCGCAAGTCCTAGAATTATGTCGAGCTATTCGTATATTATAGAAGATATTGCACCGGAGAAATTCAAAAATGCATTATTTACGACTCCTAGCCTTGTTCGAAGTAATCCATTAGGAGTAAGCGGTCAGGAGTATACAGATGATAGTGCACTCATGAACGTTGACTTTTTATTTAAAAGACTAAGTTATGTGCACCCGGCATCGGAAAGTGACCATGTTGGTAAAGCGGACGAGCTCATTCAACAAAGTTTAAACTTTGTCAATGAGCACAATGGATGGACAAATGATTATCGATATAGCCGTATTAATACTTCCACAAAACAAGTAAGTTACCAGTTTTATTTTCTTGGAATGCCAGTTTTCAGCAAAGATACAGCAACCGATATTACGCAATATTGGGGTACAAATCGTGTATATCGCTATATTCGACCGTATTATACTCTAAATGTTTCTAAACCTGCGAAAAAAAGAGAGGTTCAGTTGCAATCTGGACAAGATATATATGACTTAATCCACTCCCTTTCTGACAAAAAAGTGTCGTCCATAGATGATATTGCAATTGGATACAACTTGTCTCAGGACGATCAGCCAAAGGTTCTGAATTTAGAGCCCTCGTGGTATTATTTAGTGAATGGTTCATGGACTCGAGTTACTCCAGAGCTATTAGGGGGTGGCAAATTTGGATTGGAATAAAACAAAAACGATATTTATTATCGTATTTTCTATTTTAAATGTATTTTTGTTTTCTCTTTACTTAAATAGGTATAATGAGGCGCTGAATGTAGAAGAGCCAATGGATACACCTATAGAGGAGAGACTACAATCGGATAATATTAAAGTTCCAAAAACCGAATCATATATCCAAGAGGCATCATACGTTTCTGGGAATGTACATCTTTTTAGTGCGGAAGAAATAAATGAATTACCGAACCAGACGTTAGAAGTAAAGGATGGAATACAATTAATAGGAACATTTAAAGAGTCGCTTCCCGTAACGACAGAAAATTCTATAGAAAAGTTAGTCAAAGAAAATATTATCCGTGGTGATTCATACGGATTATGGAAAATAGATGAAGAGGAACAATCTGCAACATTTTTTCAAAAAGTAAATGATCGACTCGTTTACCATAACAAAAATGCCCAAGTAATTGTCTATTGGAATGATGAAAAAGAAATTACTCGATACGAACAAACCATATTAGACAATCTAGAAGACTACGATGAATCGAAAAAGTTAGTGTCGCCAATGTTAGTAATCCGGGTTTTATACTCCAGTTCATTATTAAAAACAGATTCCACTGTAAAAGATATCCGCCTTGGATATTCCACATTAGCCACACTAACAGAAACGCAAGTATTTGCACCAACTTGGTATGTACCAGTGGAACTTTCAGATGGGACGATGGAAGAGTATTTTGTCAATGCAGTAGAAGGAAGAATTAGTGAAATTCCTAAAAAGACGGAACAACCAGAAGTAAAGTAAGGAGTTTTAACAATGAAGTTTAGTGTTTTAGCAAGTGGGAGCAGTGGGAATGCTATTTATGTGGAAAATGAGGAGCATTCTTTTTTAGTAGACGTAGGCTTAAGTGGAAAGAAAATGGAGCAGCTTTTTAGTGAAATAGGTAAAGATATTAAAAAGCTATCTGGCATTTTTATAACGCATGAGCATAGTGATCATATAAAGGGACTAGGCGTCGTTGCAAGAAAGCATGGCATCCCAATCTATGCAAACGAAAAAACGTGGCTAGCAATGGATCCCCTTATTGGTAAAGTGCCGGTTGAACAACGCTTCCAATTTGATATGGAGACAGTTAAAACGTTTGGAACGATGGATATCCAGTCCTTTGCCGTATCCCATGATGCAGTAGATCCAATGTTTTATATTTTTCATGAAAATGGTCGTAAACTTGTCTTAATAACTGACACAGGGTACGTTAGCGACCGGATGAAAGGGCATATTAAAGGAGCAGATTCGTTTGTTTTTGAAAGTAACCACGATGTGAGTATGCTTCAAATGGGACGATATCCTTGGTCAATAAAAAGAAGAATCCTAAGTGATGTAGGACATGTTTCGAACGAAGATGCAGCGGTTGCGATGAGTGAAGTGGTAGATATTAAAAACACGCATATTTATTTATCTCATTTAAGTAAAGATAATAATATGAAAGATCTTGCACGAATGAGCGTTGCACAAACATTAAAATCTTGCGGTATTGTTACGGGAGAATATGTGCATCTTCATGATACAGATGCAAACATTCCAACTGAATTAGTAACCGTTTAAATAGTAAAAGTTCCAAAGTGAAAACTTTGGAACTTTTTTTATTTATCTTTAAATGAATTTTCATCTTATTTTAATGTGAGTTGGGTAAAGTAAATGTACAAACTGTTATATAAAATGAAAGGAAGATGAAAGATGGAACCAAATAATCCATACGGACCACAAGAAGAACCAAAAATAGAAGAGACGTTAGTTGAAAAAAGAGCACCAAAGAAAGAAAAAAAGCGAGGTGTATCAGGCTATTTTTTCAGTGGATTAGCAGGTGTACTAGTTGGGGCTTTACTTGTATGGTTTTTAATACCTTCTGTCGTTACAAATTTACCAGCCGACAATACAGCTAACGTAACTAATACTACGGCCAAAACACAGCAACTTTCTGTCGATATAACAACTGACGTAACAAGCGCAGTGGAAAAGGCTTCGGGCGCAGTTGTAGGTGTTTCCAATATCCAATCAGTCACGAATTTTTGGAGTCAATCCCAATCGGAGCAAGAAGCTGGGACAGGTTCGGGCGTTATTTATAAAAAAGAAAATGGAAAAGCATATGTCATTACAAATCATCATGTTATCGAAGGTGCAAAGGCAGTAGAAGTAACATTAGCAGATGGAGCAAAAGTGGAAGCTAAATTAGTTGGAAGTGATGTATGGACAGACTTAGCCGTTTTAGAAATTGACGATAAAGGTGTAGATACAGTTATCGAATTTGGAGATTCAGATGCCTTAAAGCAAGGGGAATCTGTTATTGCCATTGGTAATCCGTTAGGACTAGACTTCTATGGCTCTGTTACAACTGGTGTTGTATCTGGTAAAGACCGTGCTGTACCTACCGATATAAACGGTGATGGAATTGAAGACTGGCAGGCAGAAGTTTTACAAACAGACGCAGCCATTAACCCAGGGAACAGTGGTGGAGCATTGATCAATCTGGCAGGACAATTAGTAGGGATAAATTCCATGAAAATTTCCGAATCTACGGTAGAAGGAATGGGACTTGCAATACCAGTTAACTCAGCAATTCCAATCATCGAAGATTTAGAGGCAAACGGAAAAGTAAATCGTCCATCTATGGGAATCACTTTGGTAGATGTAACAAATGTACCTGCAGTCCATCAGCGTGATACGTTAAAATTACCAGCTGAAGTAACAACAGGAGTAGTAGTAGATCAAGTTATCGAAAATACACCAGCTGCTTTAGCAGGGATGAAACCGTATGACGTTATTGTAGAAATGGACGGACAAAAAATTGAAAACACTATTGAGTTAAGAAAACATTTATACAATGAAAAAGAAATTGGCGATGAATTGAAAGTAAAAGTATACCGTCAAGGTGAATTAGTAGAATTGACGATAGCATTAAAAGAAACGGATACATTATAAACATGTGGATAACTACGTATTGTAAATAAAAGATTTACACAACGAGTAGGAAAAGAAAAGCTGTTCTTTCCTACTCGTTTTTCTTTTGATAAAATAGACTGTGGATAAGAATGGTCGATTTGTGTATAACTAATTAAATTATTCGGAAAACGAAAGGAAGTTAAAAATTGAGAATATTCAGCTGTGAAACCCATATAAATCAAGCTTTAGACATGTTCGTTGCGGAACAAAAAACGTTTCCTTTGCTAGAAAAATTAAAGAGAGAAGAAAAGTTATCCACAATATGCACATACTGTGATGTCGCTGCAGTATATGTTGTAGAAAATGAGGAATAGGACACAATATATAGAATTGGATTGTGGATATGTGCATAAGTGTTGTTGATAACTTGTTTGTAAACAAAATGTAAAGGTGGATAACCTGTGAATATACAAATTATCTCGGTTGGAAAATTAAAAGAGAAATATTTAAAAATGGGGATAGAAGAATACACAAAACGATTAGGTAGCTATGCAAAAATTGATTTAGTAGAAGTACCTGATGAAAAAGCACCTGAAAATCTAAGTGATGCTGATATGGAAATTGTGAAGAAAAAAGAAGGAGACCGGATTCTTTCAAAAATTGGAACAGAAACTTATGTCATTGCACTGGCGATTGAAGGGAAGATGAAGTCATCGGAGCAGCTTGCCAGTGACTTAGAGTCGTTAATGACCTATGGACGCAGCAAAATAGCCTTTGTCATTGGCGGATCCCTTGGCTTGCATGAGGATGTAATGAAACGTTCGGACGAAAAGTTGTCCTTTAGTAAAATGACCTTACCCCATCAGTTGATGAAATTGGTTTTGGTGGAGCAGATTTATCGTGCTTTTAGGATAATGAAGGGTGAACCTTATCATAAGTAGGGACAATCTTTTGTTTTTTGAAAGAATCTCAAGTTCTGGAGGCTCGAAGAATAATATCATTTTATTTATCGTGCGTTTCATTAGTAGTCCAACCATTATTAACAGTTATTCTAAATGAACAATTTCAAAAGCAGTGTAATTGTTCAATCAGAGGAGAGGTATTAGATATTTTTATCTAATACCTTGTTTTTTTGACAAGGAAGTATAAATTTCTTATTGCACTGAAGGTTTGCTCTAGTGATGTGGGGGTAAACCAGCCAATACTGCTGGTGTATCATCTTAGTTGGAGTAGAAGATAATGGTGAGATAGCCGGATGTCCGAGCAGAATATTGTTGAAAGCATTTAGGACAAGATTATCTCTAAGCCTTTTACTGATATTGTTGTAATAAGATTTGATGATAAAAGTATTCTAAAAATCATAATTGAAAAGACTCCAGAAATTGTAGCCACTTCAAACGGTGTTGTATATAAAAGATTAGGGAAAAATACAAAACCATTTTACCCATCAGAATATATCTCATTTAGACCGTTTCTTGGTGGACATCAAGCCCAGTACACAGCTCAAGAATAGCTTCTAGCTTGGTTTATTACGAGTATTGGATGCTTTAGAAAAATTAAAAAAGACTATGAAAATTTTCATCATGGTCTGTAACACTGTCGAGGATTAAGAATGTTTTTATTGCTTTTTGTCAGTAAGGAAGTGACGAGTTTGTATAAAGTCGGTCGTAGAGAATGTGTATTGAACATGGAATCCGATTTGGGGTACAATCTACTCAGGCAAAATGATAATGATTATCATTATTAATAAATGAATTGTTTTGCTACAAAACATAGAACTTATGGGAGTGAATTTAGTCATGGCAAGATCAGGATTTATAAAAACAGGATGGATATCCCTTATAACGGCAGCAATGATTACGGTGACAGGTTGTAACTCGACAGGCGATCAAACTGTGGGCACGGTGACTACTAATCAGCCTGCTCAGGCAACGGAAGCAACAAGCGAAGCTCTGTCTCAGACGGAAACGCATGTCGTAACCGATGCCTTCGGAGAGGTAGAGATTCCAACAAATCCGAAGCGGGTCTCAGCTCTTTATCGTGAAGATTATTTGGTTGCGCTTGGGGTAACGCCTGTTGTGCAATATTATAACCCGATGTGGGGCAAGCAGGATTATTTGAATCTGGAAGTGCCGTTGTTCGACGTGACTGGCAGTGTCGAAGCCTTGCTTGTGTCTGAGCCGGACTTGATCATCGGTGCCGGAGAAGTCGATGCAGAACAATATGAGCTCTATTCCAAGGTTGCACCGACGTTCCGCTTGCCGGACGACGTACTTGCGGATTCGCGTAAAACACTGACCTTAATGGCTGAATTGCTTGGGCTCAGCGACAAGGCGGAGCAGGTTCTTGCTGATTACGATGCCCGTATTGTCGATGTGAAGGCGAAGCTGAACGAAGCGATTGGCGATGAGAAGCTTGTTGTTCTGCGGATGAACGTCGTAGACAAATCCATTAATATTTTTGGCATTCATAACACGTTTGTCGGACAAATCTTGTATGAGGATCTTGGGCTGAAGGCGCCGGGGTTCGCCGAGGCGATGACGGAGGGCAATATCGTCTTGTCGAAGGAGGTCGTTCCGGAGCTTGACGCGGACCATATTATTTTGCTTCCATCCAACGGGACGTGGGAGGAAGAGAGCAACGCAAAAGCACTTGAGGAAATGAAGGCAGATCCGTTATGGCAGACAGTTCCTGCATTTAAGAACGGCCATGTATATCCCGTAGAAAGATCATATTGGCAGACGGGAGCAATTACGGCCAACGGGTTGAAGATGGATGATTTACTTCGATTGCTAGCTTCTTAGTAGGAAATAAGAGAGATTAAGTTCAGTGGCGGAACTCATCGCCATAATTGGGAAAGAGCCGCTTTTCAACGAAGGTTGATGGGTGGCTCGTTTTGATTTACACTATATTCATTGAGAATGAATATCAATTGAAAGGCAGTTGATAGTAATGATGAATATTGAACAGTGCAAACAAGCTGGGACTGCTCCTTTAGTCCAATATGTGCTGCAATCGATTCGCTTAATCATCGCAGGCGAGCAAGCAGAAATGAGTGCTTTGGACGGCTACGATAGAAACGATAAGGAAAATTTTGAACTACTCATTATAATGAGTGGGACGGGACAAGGAAAATGCTATTTGCAAGGGCCTGGAAGATCTTTATCTATTAATCAAGAGCTTATGAATTGCAGCTATTACCGAGTGTGCTTCACAACGAGCGACACTGCAGCTTCAAGTTTGCTGCCGGATAAGCAAGAGCTTGCCTGTGCACCCTTTGCCAAGACAGTGGAGTTGCTAGATGAGTTATATGGGCTCCGCGAGGCGAGCGACCAACTCGAGCTGTTCCAACGATTTGTGAGATTTCAAGAGCTGCTGCTTTTTCTATTCCGCCAGAATGCACCTGTAACCGAGGATAAGGGAACGGATATGGAAAAGCATGGGGTAGAGCTTAGTATACGGCATATTCATCAGTATTACCGTGAGCTTCTGACAGTAGAGGAGCTGGCCTCCCTAGCAGGTATTGATCGCTGGAAGTATACCCGTCTGTTCAAAGAGGCTACAGGTCAGGTACCGCTCCAGTACTTGAATGAAGTACGGATTAATCAAGCCAAGAAGTGGCTGGCAAGTGCCGATGATAAGTTGCTCGATATTGCACTGAATACAGGTTTCAACAATGAGTATTATTTCAATCGTCGTTTCAAGCAGACGGTAGGCATATCGCCCGGACATTACCGTCGTGGCCGCAAGGGACAGCTTAGAGTAGTAGCGCCGTATTTGGAAGATTTCATAGTTGCACTGGATATGCAGCCTATCGCCCAGTATTGGCATGCGAAATGGGGAAAACAAGACTATCTAGGCTTAAACCATATTCCGACGTTCGACGAGAACGACGGCAACTTTGACGCACTTTCCGGTTATAAGCCCGATTTGATATTGCTTATGGATCGTTACGAGCCACAGCAATATTCTCTGTGCCGACGCATATCCAACACGTGCATCTTGCGTGAGCAGACAAATAATTGGCGTACGCTGCTGCGAACTGTCGCCGATTATTTCGGTCGAACTGAGTTGGCCGACAATGCTATCGCAAACTATGATTTCAAAGCACGGAGCGCGAGTCATAGGCTGAGTCAAGTTATGAAAGGTGAAACGGTCGCTTTTTTGCGTATCTCGGCGGACCACATTATCCAATATACGGAAGAAGGGCAAGGCTTTGTTTCAGCTGTCCTCTATGGCGATGTTGGTTTGCGCTCTCATTCTGCAGTAGGTGTAGCTTCAAAAGCGAATAGGCCGGGCATGTTCAATCTCTCTGTAGAGGACCTGCGTACGTTAACCGCGGATCATCTGTTCATTACTTTCGATAAGTGGCATAGCCAAGTAGAAGGAAAGGAGAGGGAGCTGTTGGAGCAGCCAGAGTGGCGTGATCTGCCTGCTGTACGAAATAACCGCGTTTACGAAGTTGATTTTCTAACTTGGATGAATAACGGAATTATATCCAACGGCAAAAAAATCGATGATATACTGCGATCGTTAGCTTGATTTGGTTTTGCTTGGGACTGAAAGGTCTGCCTCCTCCATTTTGTATAAAGTAACCGTCGATTTTGTCCATTGTTATTGTCACGTTGCTGAAGCTACAATTATGTTGATAATGATTATCATAGCCTGAGTGTTATATGAGCCGGCTAGAGGAGGACATCGAATTGACTGAGCAGCTTGAATTATACGATGTGACGATTATCGGCGGTGGTCCTGCGGGAATGTATACTGCTTTTTATAGTGGAATGCGTGATTTAAAGACGAAGCTAATAGAAGCGAAAGACGAGCTGGGTGGGCGGATGCTTATTTATCCCGAGAAAATGATTTGGGATGTTGGAGGAGTTGCTCCAATCCTATGCGTGAAGTTAATTGACCAATTGTCGGAGCAGGCAAAAACATTCGACCCGACAATTGTATTCCGTCAGCACATTATCGGATTGGAGAAACAAGCAGATTCGACGTACATTCTGGAGGCTGCAACGGGGGAAAAGCACTGGACACGTACGGTCATTCTGGCTATCGGTCGCGGTATTCTGCGAATGGCGAAGCTGGAGCTAGAAGGGGCTGAGCGCTATGAAGTGTCCAATCTGCACTATACGGTGCAGGAACTGGAGCCTTTTAGGGGGAAACGAGTACTTATTTCGGGTGGAGGAAACTCCGCTGTCGATTGGGCGAACGAGCTGGATTCCATCGCTGCTCAGGTCACAGTCGTGCATAGGCGCGACCACTTCGGCGGACATGAGAAAAACATTGTTCGAATGAAGGAGTCTTCCGCAGATGTGCTTACGCCATATGAAGTCACGCAGTTATACAGCAGCAACGGAAAGACGATTGAACGGGTGAAGATTACCCATATCGAATCAGGGGACTCGCGCGAGCTAGAAATAGACGAGGTTATCGTTAACCACGGGCTGAAGTCCGATTTTACAGGTATCAAGGATTGGGGACTGGATATGGATGACTGGAACATATTCGTCAGCCCGAGACTAGAGACGAACTTGCCGGGTATCTTCGGGGCTGGCGACTTCGCCAATTACGAAAGCAAGCTCAACCTCATTGCAGGAGCATTCACGGATGCGGCCTTAGCGCTTAACAGCGCCAAACGGTACATGGATCCAGAGGCACCGAGAATGGCTTATGTATCGTCGCATAACGAGAGGTTTAAAGAACGGAACAAAGCACTTGGCGTATCCGATGAGTAGCCGGGGCTGCTATCATTAGAGCGGACGAGAAATCTTTTTTACCTTCATATGGTGTATGAGAGAAGCGGCTTTGCTGTTCTTCGATATATATATAAAGTTAATTTTAGGATTATCGCAATAAAAAGGAATTTTTTAAACAAAAAAGAGGTGACCATCACTTTTGGGTGGTCATCTCTTTTTGCTATGGTTCTTCGTCGAAGAAGGCTAATGAGAATTTAGTAGTTATTCGGATTGTTGAAATGAAAAGACTTTTTGAATACAATTGGCAGAGAAATGATAAATGGTTTAACCGTTAAAAACAAATAATCAAAATTGAAGGAGCTTAAACTAATGAAAAGAGTATATTTAGCTAGTCCATTTTTTAATGAGAAGGAGATTAAATGCTTAGAACAGGTGGAGACAATTTTGGCAGAAAAAGGTTTGAAAGTATTCTCGCCGTTCAGAAATCCAATTGATGAACGTGTTGAGGTTGGTTCACGTCAATGGTCAATTGAAACATTTATGGATGATATAAAACATATTAAGTGGGCGGAAATCGTCGTAGGTATCTATCATGGCAATTATTCGGACAGTGGGACAGCATGGGAACTTGGTTACGCTTATGCCACTGACAAGCCTGTTGTATTAGTCCATCTTGGTCCTAACAGTAATTTAATGGTGCATGAAGGTTCACATGCAAATATTACTTTAGAGGAACTAAAAGACTATGATTTTGACCAATTAGCTAGTTCTTTCTATACAGGTCCAATGCTTTAGTGGTTCAAGTCTAGGTTGAAAAACCTCTTTTAGGTATTCTATGGTGAATCTTATCACAAGTAAACGAGGTTTTATAGAATACTCTTCAATGACAGTTAGGAAAATTAATAAAATCCAAGAAATATTGAGATCTCAATATTTCTTGGATTTCTTTTTTAGGCAATTGTAAAGGGCATCATATTACACTAGTTGGCCTTTCGTTTAAAAGTATAGAAAATTATTCAATCAATCCTTCGCTACGTCTTATAGATTTTACAACACTTAGCCATATAATTAATAAAATCGTAGTAAGAATCAAGGTAATGGCTGATGGTAGCCAAATTTCTAATAAACTCTTTGCATAATGTTTAGCTTGGAATGCCCGTTCTACTTGTCCTAAATAATGATCTTGGTATTCAAATTGAATGATATAATTCCCTTTTTCCATCACCATTGTTCCGATATCATACTCATTAGGAGTAATTGTATTCGTAATAATTTCTCCATTTTCATAAACAATGTTGGCGTCTTTATATGGAAGTGGATATAAAACAGTCGGCTCTTTAGAAATTTCCTTATCGATAGAAACTGAATTTTTTTCAAATACTGCTAAATACTTTATTTGTCGCGAATAGTTTAAAGAGACATCTTCTAATGATTCAAGACCATTTTGATTTAAGTTTTGGAAAGCTGTAGACATAATTTCCTCTTGTTCTTGTTCGATAAAGGATTGATGCATTTGCTCTTTATTCAACTGTATAGCATTTGAAGTAGCAAGTGTGCTTAAAATTATGGTCATTATAAGACTAAATATGACTACCCATTTTAATGCTTTTTCTATTAATTTTTGCCTCTTTAACAAAGCCGAGACTTTTTGAAATGGTTGAATGACTTGTTGTCGCTCCATTATTTCTATTTCATCTTCCATATTTAATTCTAGTAGCATTTGATTATAAAAAGACTTACATTCTGTACAATATTCGAGGTGTGTACTTACAAAGTTTTCACTAGATTTACTACATAATTTATCAATATAGGAAGGTAATAAATCTCTCACAATTTCGCATTCATTGTTCATATCAAATAGCTCTCCTTTAATTTCAATTTTGCGCGATAAAAGTTAACACGAGCCCAATTTTCAGTTTTACCGAGGACATCACTAATTTCTCGAAAGCTTAATCCACCTAATAGTCGCAAGAGCAGAATCTCTTTGTATGGTTCTTTTAAGTTATGTATTTGTCGATATAACTCGATTTTATCTTCTTGAGTAATTAGGAGTTGCTCGGAAGAATGAACGAGTGGAGCTTCCTGCATTTTCGGTTGCTTTGTCTGCTTATCGACATATTGATAATATGTATGTTTTGCTATTTGACATAGCCAGACTGACATTTTGCTAGAGCCGTTATAACGGTGTATCGATTGAATAGCTTTATAAAAAGTTTCTTGAGTTAATTCTTCGGCTAAGTCACTATTGCGACAAAGAATCATCAAATATTTAAAAACACGTTCGCTATATTTTTGATAAATCTCATCTAATTGCCCCACCAGTAAACCTCCTTTCGTTTATATATCCGAAAACGTTGCATTTCGTTACAGTCAATTAAAAACTTTATATAAAATGAAAATATTTACAAGACCTTTATTTATTTAATTCTTCTTGATTGTTTATCTTTTATTGTAAAAAAGTAGAGAATGATAGGAGTTTTGTAGAAATGTCTAGAATTATATAAATAGCGATATTTGCAAGGAAAGAAGAAAATATGGAATGATCTGTTGTCTTTGTAAAACAAACTTGTTTTACACAAGTCGAGTTGGAACACGGAAAGAGATTAGTGTGTAAGTACCTAATTTCGAATAATGGTATACTTTGGGTAATATACATTATCGAAGGAGGCGTAGTATGAAACAACTTTATATAAAGCAAAAGGTATTCAGTCTAGGTGGCAAGTTTACCGTAAAGAACGAGCAGGAGCAGGATGTTTATTATGTGGAAGGCAGTTTTATGCAAGTTCCAAAGACTTTCTCCATTTTAAATACAACAAGAGATGAAATCGCACTCATAACAAAAAAAGTGTTCAGTTTTTTACCGAAGTTTTTTGTGGAGGTGAATGGTAAAGAAGTATTAACGATAAAGAAGGAGTTTTCTTTCTTTAAAGCACGCTATACAATTGACGCGGCAGGCATTGAGGTAAATGGTAACTGGTGGGATATGGATTTCCAAGTATTGAGGCATGGCGAGGTCGTCGGTAGAGTAAGCAAAGAGTGGTTCACTTGGGGGGACAGTTACCAAGTTCAAATATTGGATGAAGAAATGGAGGGCGTCATCATTGCACTGGTCGTCGCAATTGATTGTGTCAAAGCTGATCAAGCAGCTGCTTCCTCGGCAGGGACAATGTAAAAAACGGAAGCCTTCTTTATAAGTATAAAAGAACATTAAAAAGCAGGAAATCACAAAGGGATTTCCTGCTTTTTATGTTTCAAAATATTATTACCAAGTTCATTAAATGCGATAGCTATTAGAATAATAACCGTACCTAACCACTGAAGAGGCGTTACCGTTTCAGACAAAATAATGCTAGCTGATAGAATCGCGATAGGTAATTCAATAGATGTTAATATATTAGCAATTCCTCCCGAAACTAAAGGTGCACCCACTGCAAAGAATAGTGGGGGAAGGACTGCTCCAAATAATGAAACACCGACTGCAGTAGTTAACAGGTTTTGTTCCAAAGGGAGCACGGACGGGATATCCCGCATAAATAGGACAAACACTAAAATGGTTGATCCTGTTACCATCAAAGAACTTCGTGTCCAGGCATCTACTTCGACAGCAACCTTCCCACTGAAAAAGATAAATCCTGCATATGTGAATGCAGACAAAATTCCAAAAACAAAGCCTTTAATCGGCAGACCTTGTATATCTCCATTTAAAACATTGGAAGCAAAAAAGACCCCTACTAGGATCAAAACAATGGATACTATTGTGACAGGTGCAGGTTTAATTTTGCTGAAAATCCATTCTAAAATGATTCCTATCCAAACAAATTGAAACATTAAAATGATAGCTAATGATGCAGGCAAGTACTGCATCGAACCATAATAGAAAATACTTGTTAATCCGATAAAACAACCGGTTATCATAATTTGAAGTGCGTTCTTTTTATTAAGCCCTTTGAAACTGGAGCGTTTCATTAGAGTAAAAGACCATAATAATATAAAGGAAATCGACATTTGAACGATATTAATTTGGCCAAGTGAGTAACCGTGACTAAATCCAAGTTTCGCAAATATCGGTGTGAAGCCAAAAAAAGAAGCACCTAATAATATAAATAGAATACCTTTATTTAATTTCATTGTGAGACCTCCTTGGTGCTAAAAAACAACCCAACTATTATATCATATATTAGTAGAAATAGACTGCCACTATATAGCATTTGTGTATATAGATGAATTTAATATGGAACTAGGGATAAATAACAAAAAGTAGAGAAATTTATTGTGGTAAATTTTTCCTATATCACTTATATTTCAAATATATTACCAAGAATATTAGAAGGAAACCTTGTATCGCAATTAATCTGAAATTGTTTATTTCACGTGTAATGAAATCGTAAAAATCCTTCCATATATTAAGTGATGAATAACTTTATGAAACTACTTATCATGAATATATATTAAACTGGAAGGATTGATTGGATGTTTAAAAAAGTAGGGAAAGCAGCTATTGCTTCAGTTTTATCTATATCGTTTTTATTACCAATGAGTGCTTTAGCGGATAGCTCATATTCAGTCGTTAAAGGAGATACCATTTGGAAAATCGCCATGTCCACACAAACAGGAGTTCAAGAGTTAATCGATGCAAATCCAGGGCTTGCGAATCCGAATTTTATCAATCCTGGACAAAAGATTAATGTTCCTATAAAAGAACAAGCTAGTGTAGAACAAGAAGTGATCAAACTTATAAATGTGGAAAGAGCAAATGCTGGACTTCCAGCTCTAAAAAGTGATTGGGAGCTTGCAAGAGTAGCGGAATCCAAGTCCCAAGATATGCATGATAAGCAATATTTCGATCACACAAGCCCAACATATGGTTCTCCATTTGACATGATGAAAACCTATGGCATTACATATAAATCAGCTGGAGAAAACATTGCACAAGGTCAAAAATCTGCAGCTGAAGTAGTGAAAGCTTGGATGAACAGCGAAGGACATAGAGCCAATATCCTTAGTAAAAACTTTACGCATATTGGAGTAGGGTATGTGAAGGATGGAAACTACTGGACACAAATGTTCATACAAAAATAAGAGCAAAAAAAGATAATCAATTCGAAAAGGACCTACTGTTAGGTCCTTTTCGAATTGTTTTCATTTGTTAAATACCTTTTTCATTATAAAACTCATATGCCTTCCACTTTGTCGATCTTGTCGATAAGAGAATCCATCTGAGCTTAAAAACGTACAGGTCGTATCTATCTTAATTTGATCGGACGGGATTCCTACAAGTTCACATTGCTTTTTCACGGTCAGTTGGTTATCGATATGATATTTGTTCGTTTCCTTTTTGTAATAAATAAAGTCATCTGCATAACCTAGGTTTTTAAATTTTATATATACGTCTTCATCCACTTCAAATTTTTCTTGGCTTAGGGCTGCACCGAGCTGGACATGCAAATCGTTTGGATTACATTGCTCTATTTGCGTTAAATGTTGAAAAAGTTTCAAGGTAATTTCTTTGACGGTACCTTGCCATCCAGAATGGATTACTCCAATGAGACCAGTCTTTTCATTATAAAAAATGACAGGAACACAGTCGGCAGTGAAGCTGCATAATAATAGATCTGACTCGTACGTATACAAGGCATCTGTATCTGCAATCGCTGTATCTATTTGGTCTGCACCTCGCCCTTTGTCATCTAAGGTTACTCGGTGGAAATTAGCGCTATGTGTTTGATTGGTACAGACAAATGATTTTAAATCACAATGTAAGGATGCGGCTAGTATTTTACGGTTTTCCAATACATCATTTGGGTTTTCACATACGTGAAGGGCCATGTTGTTGTTCTCATATTCCGTACTATCTTTCAAACTCATTCCTGCTACGAACTTTTCATTGTTTAAATATATTTTTGTATTCATCTCATCACCTAGTTTAAATATATAGTAGAAACAAATGAAAGTTAATTAAAAAGACCCTTTTTGTATGTCGAGTTTTAATTTATAAATTGTCTTACATATTTCCTCTGGAATTTCTCCCATCATTTCTCTGAGATTCCATGACTTAATACTACAATATGCGACATAGTTTGAGAGAGAGATGTTTTATTATTAAAATAACTATGATACACTAATAAAAGGATATAAATAATACAGAAACGGTGTGTTCCTAGGTCGCGTCTTGTTTTTCTGTAACGACTACGAAGGAGCGTCTACATCCTTTCTGCAAAACTTAAGATATAAGGATATGGTAAAAATGAGTAACAGACAAACTAACACAGATGTTATCTTAATTGGTGCCGGCATCATGAGTGCGACTTTGGGAACACTGCTGAAAGAACTAGCGCCAGACTTGAAAATTACGGTATTCGAAAAGCTTGATAAAGCAGGGGAAGAAAGCTCTAATGAATGGAATAATGCGGGAACAGGACATTCTGCACTGTGTGAGCTTAACTATACGAGTGAAAAACCAGACGGTACTGTTGATATTAGTAAAGCGGTCAATATCAATGAACAGTTCCAACTGTCTAGACAGTTTTGGTCATACCTTGTAAATAGCGGTCGAATTAGTAATCCACAAGACTTTATTATGCCTTTGCCACATATTAGCTACGTACATGGCGAGAAAAACGTTAAATTTTTAAAAAATCGTTTTGAAGCGCTTTCAACTAATCCTTTATTTGAAGGGATGGAGTTTTCCGACAATCCAGAGAAATTGAAGGAATGGATTCCGCTTATGTTGAAAGATCGAACTTTGGACGAGCCAATAGCGGCAACGAAAATCGACTCTGGAACAGATGTCAACTTCGGTGCTTTAACGCGCATGTTGTTTGATCACTTAGAAAAAGAAAATGTAAATGTTAAATATAATCATCAAGTAAATGATATTAAACGTACGAGCGATGACTTATGGGAATTAAAAGTACAAAGTAAAGACGGCAAACTCGAGTACGTAAAAGCGAAATTTGTCTTTATCGGTGGTGGTGGCGGAAGCTTACCTTTACTGCAAAAAACAGGTATACCTGAAAGCAAACAGGTTGGTGGATTCCCAGTTAGTGGTCTATTCTTAGTATGTAAAAATCCAGAAGTAGTAGCACAACACCATGCAAAAGTATATGGTAAGGCTGCAGTTGGAGCTCCACCAATGTCCGTTCCACATCTGGATACACGATACATTAATAATGAAAAATCACTACTATTTGGACCATTTGCTGGCTTCTCACCAAAGTTCTTAAAAACCGGTTCCAATATGGATTTATTAGGTTCTGTAAAACCAAATAATGTATTTACAATGTTATCGGCTGGTGCGAAAAATATGTCGTTAACGAAGTACTTAGTCCAACAACTTATGTTATCCAAAGAACAACGTATCGAGGAATTACGTGAGTTTGTTCCGAATGCTAAAAGTGAAGATTGGGATATCGTAGTAGCGGGACAACGTGTCCAAGTTATTAAAGATACAGAAGCAGGCGGCAAAGGGACACTTCAATTTGGTACGGAAGTTGTTACTGGGGCGGATGGTTCTGTCGCAGCCTTGTTAGGTGCTTCACCAGGGGCATCTACTGCCGTTCACGTTATGCTTCAAATAATTAATAGATGCTTCCCAGAATATGTTAAATATTGGGAGCCAAAAATTAAAGAAATGATTCCATCTTATGGTATCTCCTTAGTGGAAAACCCAGCACTTTTCCGCGAGCTTCATGCTTCTACAGCGAAGACACTTGGTTTAGACGAGGATGTATCGAACGAAGCTAATGCTTCTGAAGAAGAGCCACAGGAATTAGAAAGAGTTTAATACAAGTGCATAAAAAAGAATCGCCCATCCATTTAATGACCGGGCGATTCTTTTTTCCTGTTATGCGGTTGTTAAAAAAACTAGACATGGTACTATAGAGGCATAATAGGAACTGTTTGAAATGGAGGAAATGAAAATTGGCTAACTTACCCAATTGTCCAAAATGTAACTCTGAATATACGTATGAAGACGGAAATCTTTTCGTTTGTCCAGAATGTGCGCATGAGTGGACTACTGACGGAGCAGAAGAAAAAGAAGATACACAAGTTGTACGAGACGCAAACGGTAATATATTAAATGATGGAGACTCTGTTACTGTCATTAAAGACCTTAAAGTCAAAGGAAGTTCATCTACTTTAAAAATAGGAACAAAAGTGAAAAGCATTCGTTTGGTCGACGGGGATCATAATATTGATTGCAAAATTGACGGTTTTGGTGCTATGAAGTTAAAATCGGAATTTGTTAAAAAAGCATAAATATAGCAAAATGGCGAAGCATATGCATGTATGCTTCGTCTTTTTTTTCTTCTCCATTGTTCGATGTTATACTCAAATTATTAAATAAGCCGTTCTAGGAGAGTTTCATGATTTTACGAAATAGTAAGTTTGCCATTGTCCTTACTGTGTTTTTAACCGTCTTGGCGAGTGAGTTTAAAGTTATTCCTTTTAGTGGGGAAGACTTTCGTTTTGGTTTAGGGAGTATAACATTCTTTTTGCTTCTCCTTATCCGGCCACCTTCCTTGCTTATTTTAACAGGTTCTATTACGGGACTCGTCGTAGTGATTGCACGTATGATAAGAGATATATTATTACATGGCGAATCATTTGAGCTAAGTTTTATTAGTCATGCACCTGCATTTTTATTTTACTTTTTGTTCGCGTTAGGGTTCCGAATGATAGACATGGAAAAGTATAAGACTAACCCTTTTCTGTTAGGAGCTTTTGGTGTTGGATTTGAATTTATCGCGAATGGCACTGAGCATCTTGTGCGAAACTGGTTTATGTATGATGAAAACTTAGGTTTTCGGGAATGGGCATTATTACTAGGAGTAGCGGTACTTCGCAGCTATTTTGTTGTAGGTTTGTATAGCTCTATTGCTATTGCGGAGCAAAAGAAACGAATGGAAGAAATGTTAGGAGTCAATTCAGAGCTTTATGCGGAGACGCTTTATTTGCAAAAATCAATGAACCATATTGAACAGATTACTGCTTCTAGCCATGATTTATACCGAAAGCTAAAGCAAGAAAATATGAAAGCATTAAGTGTGCAAGCTTTACATATTACCCAAGAAATACATGAAGTAAAAAAAGATTCCCAACGAATATTAGCGGGTTTGAAGAATGTAACAGAAGGCAAAAAAGATGAGCCTATATACTTGTCTGAAGTGCTTCAGCTTGTTATCCATTCCAATGAAAAATATAGCAGATTATTAAGGAAACGTATCCAATTTTCTGTTTCGGCAACTTCCGATTTTGAAACAGATCAGCAAGTTGCCTTACTTGCTTTCCTAAACAATATCGTTGCTAATGCTGTTGAAGCAATTATAGACAATGGAGAAATACATATAAGTATGTACGAGAAATCTAGCTATACTTATTTTTCGATAAAAGACTCAGGAAAAGGAATTCCGGAAGAGGACATACTGATCATTTTTGAACCTGGATATACGACAAAGTATAACGACAAAGGGGTTGCAGCGACAGGGATTGGTCTATCGCATGTAAAAGAAATCATCCAAACGCTTGCTGGAGATATCCGAGTGGAAACGACGAAAGATGGAACAGTTTTTCAAATACAAATCCCGACGAACAATTTAAGAAAGTGAGTGAAACAACCTGCGTTACTTTATAGTAGATGACGATACGGCAAGCAGAAAAATGCTAAGACAGATAATAACAGAAGGAGATCTTGGTTTAGTAATTGGTGAAGCAGATAGTGGGAATAGTTCACTAACTCCAATTGTTACCATGCACCCAGACATTGTATTAATTGACTTTTTAATGCCCGAATTGGATGGCATTGAAACAATCGAACTGTTGAGGAAAAAGGGATACGAAGGACAATTTATAATGATTTCTCAAATTGTAAATAAGGAAATGGTCGGCGAAGCCTATGAAAAAGGGGTAGAGTTTTTTATACATAAGCCCATTAATCGAATAGAAGTGCAAAGCATCTTAAGAAAAACAGCGGAACAATTTAGACTGCAGGGTTCTCTACTTGCCATTAGAGAGTCTTTGGCCAATATTACTCCGTCTAAACCAATATATAAAAAGCAAAGTGTGAAAGAAATCGTCTATTCTATCCTGAGTGATATGGGAATTGTCGGAGAGATTGGAAGCGATGATATTGTTGCGATGATGGAGTTTCTTTTTGAACAACAACATTCCATAACCCAATTGCCACCTTTAAAAGAATTATATGAAGCCATTGCGACTAAATCAGGAACGCCTTCATCCCATATTCAGAAGGAAAGTAAAGCAGTGGAACAACGCTTGCGTCGAACTATACTAAATGCGATGAATAACATAGTATCTTTAGGAGCAATCGATTACACGAATCCCGAATTTGAATATTATGCCCCTCGTTATTTTGATTTTCAAGAAATAAGAAATCAAATGATACACATGCAAGAAGATAGGAAAAACTTCCTCAAAATGAAAGTGAATAATAAAAAGTTTCTACAAGTTCTCTATTTGGAAGTACAAGAAAAATACAACCAAGTCCAAACGAATAGATAACTTCAGATAATCAAAAATGCCCGGTAATTTGTTTGTTAGTATTGTAATAACATATTGGGTACTTTATTGTACGTGAGCTTATGAAGTGCTTTGAACTGAAAAAGTTCTACACCATAATCGAGACTTTATATTGCGGAAGGATGCCACTTTGTCGCATCCTTCCGCATTTTTTCGTTGCCTAGGAAACCATAAAAATTTGGGCATGTGGATACCTTTAAAAAAACATTGAATTTGGATTTATAGTTTTGAGCGTAGTATAGGGATAAAGCGTCTTATCAAGTTCAATAAGGAAGCCGTTATATTTCCGCTAGGCGAGTGACAAGTTGCAACGTCGCTAACCCTCTTGCAGGGTCTCACACTGTTATGGAAAGTGCCAAAGAATGGCTAAGGGCAATCAAAAAGTTGTTGAAGGCGACTAATTTCAGTACGAAAGCAACTAAAATCAGCATGAGAGCAACTAAATTGTCGATGAAAGCAACTAATTCTTACAATATCAAGTTTACTTGGATTGAGACGATGATGATTTTTACATATTATAGAAATAATATGCCTAAAAGCCCGCCCAATTCTTCTTGCCGGCATCCGTTCGACTTGTTTATCGTGTTCAGTGACCGCTTTGTTGCGTTCACAGCCGATATTGTCTGATTCAACCATTTATTGTTAATTTAGGACACTGATAAGTCATTGTTTTATCATTGGATTTTCGCAGAAGGGAGGCGACTCCAGTAGAGGCCAACAGGATGTTGGTCACGAAGGCGTTGCCACACGATGTGGCGTTCCTAGCCTTTGCTCCTCTGTTGAGTAAAATGAGACTTCACAACGTACGCGCGTAGGCGCGGCGGTGAAGGCTCATCGCTCACCCTACGGAAAGCGTCCACCCTGCTGCGAAAATCCCTGCGGACACTTTATACAACTCACTACGACGCATTATCCCTATTATGCGTTTCATTCCATTCTAAGTTCGATTTACTGAATCGGGGTAGAGACGGGAGCATGTGCTTTTGTTCGTAATTGTTCGTCCGTCTCACTTCATAAATACAAAAAAATAATAAAATAAAATGTCGGATTGCGTCGGATTTTGTAAGTTGCCCGTAAAATTTTCCTTAAGCTTACTCTTAAAGTAGGAAAGCGTTTTCATGAAATTAAGGGGGGACTTACAGTTGAAGAAAAAATTTAAATTTACATTGGCCTATCAGATTTTAGTCGGGCTAGTCCTAGGTATTGCTGTGGGGGCTATCTTTTTTGGTAACCCAGCAGTAGAAACCTATTTACAGCCAATTGGTACGATTTTTATAAATATGATTAAAATGATTGTAGTTCCAATCATTGTGTCTACACTCATCTTAGGTGTCGCAGGAACTGGCGACATTAAAAAGTTAGGTAAATTAGGTGGTAAAACATTAATTTATTTTGAAGTTGTGACAACGATCGCGATTATTGTTGGTCTACTAGCAGCAAATATTTTCAAGCCTGGTGAAGGCATAGACATGTCGACTCTTTCAAAAGGGAATATTGATCAATACGTTCAAACGACGCAAGAAGTACAAAGTCATGGATTTATGGATATCATTGTAGGGATTGTTCCAAGTAATATTGTTCAGTCCTTGGTAAATGGTGATATGCTTGCGATCATTTTCTTTTCGGTACTATTTGGTTTAGGTATCGCTGCAATTGGAGATAGAGGAAAACCGGTCTTGGCATTTTTCCAAGGAACAGCAGATGCAATGTTCTGGGTGACAAACTTCATCATGAAATTTGCTCCATTCGGGGTGTTTGCGTTAATCGGAGTAACTGTTTCTAAATTTGGATTGGAATCATTGTTACCACTCGGCAAGTTAATGATTTTGGTATATGCAACAATGGCTTTCTTCATCATTGTTGTACTTGGTGGTATTGCCAAGTTAGTTGGCGTGAACATTTTCCATCTAATAAAAGTATTAAAGGACGAGCTACTGCTAGCTTATTCCACTTCTAGTTCGGAAACAGTATTGCCGAAAGTAATGGAGAAAATGGAAAAGTTCGGTGCACCAAGAGATATCGTATCATTTGTTGTACCTACTGGTTATTCATTTAATCTGGATGGTTCTACACTATATCAAGCACTTGCGGCAATCTTTATCGCCCAAATGTATGGAATTGATCTAAGTATTACACAGCAACTTACGTTAGTACTTGTGTTAATGGTTACTTCAAAAGGAATCGCTGGTGTACCAGGCGTATCGTTCGTTGTATTACTAGCTACGTTAGGAACAGTAGGTATTCCATTAGAAGGACTAGCATTTATCGCAGGAATCGACCGCTTATTAGACATGGCACGTACCGTTGTAAATGTAGTAGGAAACGCATTAGCAACAGTTGTTATGGCTAAATGGGAAGGTAGATTTGATAAAGAAAAAGAAGAAAAGTATGTTGCTTCTATACAAGAGCTAGCATAAAGGCATAGCAGTATAAATAAAACCGACTATCCATTTTGGAGGTCGGTTTTTGTTATGTGTTTATAATTTGCTTCTGATTGGACACGGATTTGACTAGTGACATACATATTAATGCAAAGAGCATGCTACCAGCAGTTGCATTAAATAGAATGCCAAAACCAAATATATCGATAAGTAATCCTAAAGTAGGTGGGGATATGATAGCTGCTAACGAGGAAACGAAATAATATAAGCCCGTTCGTGTTCCAAAACTATGTTCATCTCCAAGGGAAACAATATAGGGGTAAGAATTGATATTAATACATGCCCAAAATACACCTCCCACTAATAGAAGGCTTCGTAGCGAGACAACTGATTCGACCCAGTTTAAAAAAAAGAATACGAAAAATAACCCGACTATCCCTAACAATATGACCTTTTTCTTTCCAAACCTTGCTCCTAAGATGCCGCTCGGAATAGCAGAAAGAACAAAGCTTAAGGAAAAAAAGGCTAAAGAAAAAGCGGATGCACTTTTAGTTAAACCAAGTTCGTTTACCCCATATAAAGTGAATAATGCTTCCATCCCTTGTATAGCCATAAACCAAAAGAAGATTGCAGCTAAAAGAAAAATAGTTGGCTTATTTAATTCTGCTCTGTAATTTATTTTGAGCTTCGTTTGTTCAATAAAAGGGATAGTATCTTCTTTTTCATGTATATGTTTAAAAACGACAAATAACGCTACGATTAATGTAGCGGAGACTGCTAAAAATGGTAGCGATTCGTTGATACCAAAAAGGTATGAACCTATACTAAACGCTAAAATTCCACCGCACCCACCCATGAAGTTAATGATCCCATTCGCTTTTGTGCGTTTTTCTTCTGGCGTAATATCAGGCATTAATGCAATCGTTGGTGAACGGAAAATAGCCATGGATAGGTTCATACACACCATAAATACAATTAACGTAAACAAGCTTGTATGAAAAGGAATAAGGCCATAGAATATAGCGGCAAAAGGAATGCCAATGAGTAAATAAGGCATGCGACGTCCAAATCGGGTATTCGTTCGATCACTTCGGTTTCCGATGTAAGGTTGTAAGAAAAGAGCGAAATAATTATCTATTGTCATGAGAAAGCCAATAAGGGCGGTGCTTGAAAGATAATCATTCAGAAAGTACGGGACAAATCCATTGTACAATGCCCATCCCAGGCTGATGCTAAAAAATCCAAATCCTAGCAACCATGTTTTTTTCATTACGCTCCTCCTCGTATAGATTCTATAAGCAAAATGAGACCCCGCTTGAATGACGGGGACTTAGTTTGCTTCTTCTATAGAACCTTCTTGGTGTCGAAAAACTCTTCAACCAATACAGCAGACTGGGCAAATTGTAACCCCAATTGCCATGCTCCAGACCCTCTTAAACGGTACTCTACTACTAGTTCAAATTTTTCAGCACGTGCTCTCGAATCCTCATACCATACGATATGTCTTTGCCCATTTGAATCCCAATATTGATAAAAGGGTTGCTGGTACTCGGTAGAATAAGAGATAGGTACTTGCGCCAGCATGGCAGTTTCCACTGCTTCAGATACAGAAACTGCCCTTGCACTTACCGCATTTCCGTTATCCATTGTCCAATCATAGCCATAGCGAGGAACACCGAGAATAACTTTGTTTCTGTTCATATGTTGAAGTGCAAATTGAATTGTTTTTCTTACTTCCGTGATAGGAGCTACAGGACCAGGAGGGCTGCTTGCTTCGTGAAAGTCATAAGCCATTATAAAAACAAAATCTACAGATGCTCCAATACCACCATAATCATACCCTCTTAACCAAGGAATATTATCGCTAGTTTTAGGGGGAACAGCAACAGATGTATAATATCCCTCTGGACTTAATCTAGCCCTTAAATCATGTAAAAAGCCTGTATATAGATCTCTTAGTTCCGCAGGTACTTGTTCAAAATCAATATTTACTCCTGCATAGTTCTTGTTTTTAACTAGTTGGTATATATTGTTGATAACACGATTTCTTATTTCGCTTGAACCTAGTACTTGTCGTGTTAATTCGGGATTAAAGCCAGTAGAAGTTAAATTGGTAATAACGACAAGAGGGGCTACTCTATTTTCTCTAGATGTTTGTATCATTTGTTGGTCGTCCAGAGTACTTAAACTTCCATCCTCTAAAACATGATATTCAAAGATGCCTAAAAAGGTATTAATAGGTGCATATCTTTCTATAAGTCTCGTATTTCTATCAGGTGTTGAAGGTGTGATATAACTTAAATTTTCTGCACTGTACTTTGTTCGCGGAGGCAAATATAACCTCGTTCCTATCATTAATGAATCTGACTGTAATCCATTGTAAAGGCGTATTTTTTCAATGGAAACGAAGCTCATCTGAGAAATCGTATACAGTGAATCACCCGGTTGCACAATGTACGTATTTGTCGGAATAAGTAAATCTTGCCCTACTACTAAACTATCCGTTGTTAAACCGTTGATAATGCGTATACTGTCCATTGAAACTTGGTACTTGTTCGCAATGGAAAATAAAGAATCGCCCGTTTTAACTACATAAATGAATATAGAAATCCCTCATCTCCACTTTAGTCATTCTTTTAACCATATGTTATTGCTTTTTTATTCATAACTAATGAACAGAAAAACAAGCACCCACTTATAAAAGTGAGAGCTTGTTTTTAATGTTTTTTCCCATCAGTTATTTTTGTGTAGCAGTTCAGTATAGCAGTGAAAGTGCATTTGAAAATGGAGGTACTGTAAAGATTCGATTAACGTTATGTAAAGAAAAAAGTACATAAAAAAAGAGAGTTGAAAAATCAGCTCTCTTGTAGATGAACTATACTGTTTTGGAACTATTACCAAATAACTTTCCAATTATAATTAACGGTTGCTTTTACTGTCTGTTTTTCACTAATATAGTTGACGAGTATTTCCGTCATGTCCAAAGTGATATCCTTAATAACAGGTTTGTCTTGGAACATCGTAAAATTACCCCCGCCTCCAGCGCGATAATTGTTCATCACGACATCGTATTCTCCGTCTAATTGAATAGGATTACCATCGTAGTTCAACATAGTTACCCGTTTTCCGATAGGATTGCGAATGTCCAATACGTATTCGATGCCTTCCCACATATCGTAGTTGTAATGCTGTGGTTTTGGATATATATAGGTTGGATTTACTTCTAGCCCGCCTTCTTCATTCAAGGTAAAATACTGTGCACTTTGTTCTAATGCTTCCTTAATATCTCTTCCAGATAAACGAAGCACCTTTAGTGTATTTGGGAACATATAGTTGGAAATAATATCCCGCATCGTTACATGCGGTTTGAAGCCCGGGGAAGCATTGTTAAACAAAGAGGTGTTGGAAATTTTCACGCCAGCAATGTCCATTTGCACATTGTTAATAAATTCGATAGCAGCATGGTCTCTTGTTCGAACTAAAAGTGGATCCGTTATTAACATATCTCCTTCAATTTTTCCAATTGGTTGATCCAACCATTTTTGTGTTTCTTCTTCGAAACTAGCCGTCATTATTAGAAGAGACTCATCCGCTTCCACATTATCTACTGTTAATAACTCGGATGTTTTATGCGTAATTTCATTTTTTTCATTTAACGTAAGGACTATTTTACCGATCATTTGTCCATTATTAGAAGGTTGAACAATTTCTACTCCGTTAATGTTCCCGGTCAATGAACGATGTTGATGCCCTGTGAGTAAAACGTCAATTCCTTCAATCTCTTGGCATATAGCATATCCTTGATTTTCCCCGGTTAAGTTTTCAGTTGGTTCTCCAGTTTCTATATCACACTCAAAACCTCCGTGATAGGAAACAATAAGTACATCTGGATTTTCCTGTGCTTTTATATACGCTACCCATTTTTTCGTCTCTTGAAGGGCGTCTTGGAATGCTAGACCGGTAATATTTTGTTCATTTTCCCAATTAGGAATGTAATGAGTTGTTACGCCCAATATAGCTATTTTTGCGCCTTCTATTTGTTTTATTATATAAGGGAGACCAAAATAAGGTTGCTGTGATTTTTCATTAACAATATTTGCGGATAACCATGGAAAAGTAGATTCGTGAACCGCCTGATCTAGCACGCTCATACCGTAGTTAAATTCATGGTTTCCAATTACTGCGGCGTCGTATGATAAGTGATTTAAAATGCCAACCATTGGATTTTGTTCATTTTGCAAGTATTGAACAGCATAATAAGTTAGGGGCGTTCCTTGAATCAAATCGCCATTGTCAATAAGCACTAATTGATCATCTATAAGGCGTTCTTGATGAATAATCGACGCTATTCTCCCAATTCCTACATCTGCTTTTTCGTTATTTCCATAGTTAATAGGATAGACATTTCCGTGAATATCGCTTGTTTGTAGTATAGTTATTTTTTTCATCAATTAATTCGCCACTTTCTGCCATAGTTTTTCATTCATCATAACAAAACTTTGGTGAAAATTTGCTGAGTTTACAATAAGTTTACAGTTCAAATCCCGATAGAAATGTATCTGAAACTTTAAAAGTAAAAAAAGAGTAGCCAGCCTTTCTCAGGCCAAATAGCTACTCTTTTTCTTTATATATGTGGAAAGATATTGAAGTATATATGGTGGGGGTAGTATGAATGAAAAACCAATCAAATGATCAGCATACTATAAACACAACTTCGAAAAAAAGAGTGCAAATAGCGTGAAACGAATCAAATGCCTCGTCAAAAAGGCAACATGGAAATCAGTCAATAAATTGGATGGTGGGCTGATCGATTGGTTAGTAGCTGTTAAAGAGGCAATCAATTATTACCGATTAAGCAATATAATCTTCCTTAGGAATGTCGGTAGGTGTACCTTTGCTATAATACTTTCCTTTAGTAGAAATTGCTAAAATAACCGTGAGTATAGCTGCTAAAATAGCTGCAAAAAATGCCGCGGTACTTTGCAAAAATGAACCCATATATCCTAATGCGGCTATTGTACCTAAACCACTAGAAATAACTAGAGAAACGACTCCAACAGGATTCCATTTATATAAAAACTCATGTCGAGCTTCATAATAACGAGGTCCAATTTTAAGAAGCTTTTTCACAATCATTGCATCGGTAACTAATATAGCTGCCCAAGCAAGTAAAAAGACTCCTTGGAATGTCATTGCTGTATCTAAGTGATCTACAATTCCACCGAGCATTAAGCCTATTGCAACTAATCCCGAGACAACTACCCAAAAACGTCTACCTGGTGTAAATTTAAAAATATTCTCGAAGAAATTAGAAAGTGATAAAGAACTACTATATATATTTGTAACGTTTATCCGTAGTTGTGTTAACATCGTGAATAAGGCGCCGCCAATACCTAGTAGTAGAACAATATAAACTCCCGGATTTGGTTCACCTAAACGTACACCGAACCATATACCGAGACCCCCCATTACACCAAAACAGAAAATTTGAGGGATAAATCCAATAGCAAAAGATCCTAACTTAATATCTTTTGGCTTAAGAAAACGTGCGTAGTCCGAAGAAAGTAAAGCGGTAAGACCCATTATTCCATGATGCATCCCGATACAAAGCAGTAATGCTTGTCCACCCATTTGAACACCTTCTGGCATATACGTCCAAAAAGCTCCTTCATAAATGGAAGGTTTGTAGAATGACATAATAATGGCAGCCACTAAAAAAATACCGAAAATCGGTAGAGACCACTTTTGTAATTTATCAAGCTGTTTGATTCCAAACCAATTTAATGGAATGACTATTGATCCGAAGAAAATGATTAGTGCCCATTCTGGTAGGGCGGGGAAGAAGGTGTGAATTGCGGAAACTAAAATTAGTCCTTCAAATGCACAATACATGATGAAGTTTGTTGCATAAATGAATGAGGTTAACGATGCACCTATGTAACCAAAACCTCCACCTCTAGATAATAAATTGACATTCATACCGGATTTTGCTGAAAGATAAGCAATGAATGTTCCGAGTATACCAGCAACGATTATCGCGTATATGGAGGATATGATGGCATTGATGGCTCCAAATTGGAGTGCCATAACGCTTCCCATTTGAAAATAAAAAATTGCCGTTGCGATACCAAACGTGATGTTAGTAATACTAAACCAACCCATTTTTCTCTGATCTCGTGGCACTCTGTCTAGTGAATAATCATCTTTCATTTCTTCTGACACTTTGTGATCTGCGACTTGGACAGATCCCATAATATCAACTCCCTTTTTTATAGAAAAATTTAAAATGTAACTTCCATTTTGTTGCATAAAGATTCGTTCACCAATTCATCCGTTCTCCATTATACCAGAAACAGCAAGGTTTTATCAAATGCAGTGCTCAAAGAGATGTCTTTTTTAGTAAAAACTTTCCTATTGAAGAGTTATAAAACACCTTTCTTAAAGTTAAATTTTGGATGCCAGATATTAAGGGAAGAGCGGTTGACACATAGTATATGTTGTTGTAGACTATGAACAATAATTAAATACAACCTCACTTAAATAAGTGGGGTAGAGGCGCGATATTTATTAGTCCTTAGTGGAGTTTGAGAAGCAATGATACTAAGGAGAAGGAGATGTCGCCGAAGTTTGTAAATATTTCTCCGTATTACATGCTGGGTCTGCAGTGAATAATTGCAGGACTGTCCACTTTAAACGTCCCGGTTTATCGTGGTGTGCTATCTCATTTGGGTAAAGTAGAGGATTTAGGGCAACTATACAAATTGCGACCTGAGTTCATCTCAGGTCTATTTTGATAGATTGTCCTTTTTTATTGTTTATAAACATAGACTAAGAATAAAAGGGGAGAAATACACATGAAAAACAAATTATTAATGTTCACGATGTTCGTATCCGTATTGTTACTTTTGGCTGCATGTGGGACGGACAATACAGAAAAAACAGGATCGTCTTCAGAAGAAAGTAAGGATACATTTACAGTAGGCCTAGAGGCAGGTTACCCACCATTTAACTGGACTCAATTAGATGATTCTAACGGCGGAGTAAAAATTTCTGGAAACGCAGAATATGCGGGTGGATATGATGTAGAAATCGCTAAAAAGATTGCAGAAGGATTAGGGAAAGAACTAGTAATTGTAAAAACAGAGTGGGATGGATTAGTTCCGTCATTACAATCAAATAAAATAGACGCAATTGTTGCTGGTATGTCACCAACGGCAGAACGCAAACAATCAATCGATTTCTCTGACAATTATTACACATCAAATTTTGTTATGATTGTCAAAAAAGGCGGACCATATGAAAATGCTACTTCTATTCAAGATTTTAGTGGAGCGAAAATCACTGGTCAGTTGAATACTTCTCACTATGGTGTAATTGATCAAATCGAAGGTGTTCAAAAACAACCAGCTTCTGATAATTTCTCTGCAATGCGTGTAGCTTTGGAATCAGGCGTGATTGACGGATATGTATCCGAGCGTCCGGAAGGAATTAGTGCTTCTGCTGCAAATAAAAACTTTGCAATGGTTGAATTTACCGAAGGATTTGTTGCAGATGAAGAAGAAACTGCGGTAGCGGTAGGTCTTAAAAAAGGTAGCGAACTAACAGATCAAATAAATGAAATTTTAGCAAAAATTTCAGAAGAAGAGCGTCAAGAAATTATGGATAAAGCAATTCAAAATCAACCAGCTGCTGAATAATGAGGCAAGCGAACCGGCTGCTACTTATTGCAGTCGGTTTTTAACTTGAAGCAGCAAGTAGTAATTGCTGATTAGTCAGAGTAACCAACATCCTGTTGACCTAGTCCTCGGGAGGATGTCAGGGATTTTGAGAGGTACTAGAATGGAGTTAGCTTAAGATCGTCGCGTCCAGGCGACAACGGCTAACTGACCTGCATCACGCAGGCCTAAATGCAATACAAAATCTGGACGCAATTACGCCGAGGTGTAATTGATTAATTAAAGGAGTGAAAGTATGAGTATTGAGTGGATTATATCGATGATCATTGATAATTGGCCACTGTTTCTTCGTGGGGCAGGTATGACACTCTTAATCTCCATAATTGGTACTATAGTAGGTGCAATTATCGGTTTGTTAGCAGGTGTTATTCGTACAATACCTACGCCTGAGCGAAAAGTAAAAAGAGTTTTATTGAAAATAGTGAATATTATTCTATCGATTTATATAGAGTTTTTCCGTGGAACACCAATGATCGTACAAGCGATGGTTATATTCTATGGTTCTGCAATGGCATTTGGAGTAGATATGGACCGAACTGCAGCAGCTATCTTTATCGTTTCGATTAATACAGGGGCTTATATGGCAGAGATTGTTCGAGGTGGAGTTATTTCTATCGACAAAGGACAATTCGAATCTGCACAGGCGATTGGTATGAACCATATACAAACAATGCTTCATGTTGTATTACCGCAAGTAATTCGCAACATTTTACCTGCGACAGGTAACCAATTTATTATTAACATTAAAGATACTTCCGTACTAAATGTAATAGGGGTGACGGAACTATACTTCCAAACGAAAACAGTTGCAGGAATTAGTTTCAAATACTTTGAACCGTTTTTCGTAGCGTGTATTTTGTACTTTGTTATGACATATTCAGTAACATTAATACTACGTTACTTCGAAAGAAAATTAGACGGTCCTGAAAATTACAGTATGATTGGTCAACCAGCACAAGTAACCTTAACAAATACGAAAGAAAGCTAAAACGGAGGAGGAGCAGTAATGGCAAAAGTAATTGATATACAACATTTAAGCAAATCCTTTGGAGCACGTGAAGTACTAAAAGACATTGACTTCTCTGTGAATAAAGGAGAAGTCGTGAGCATAATCGGTTCATCCGGATCAGGTAAATCCACTCTTCTTCGTTGTATAAATCTTTTGGAAAAACCAAGTGGTGGTCAAATTATTTACAACGGTGAAAACATTTTAGATGACAAACATGATATCCATGCCTACAGAACAAATCTAGGGATGGTTTTCCAACAGTTTAACTTGTTTAATAACCATAATGTATTAGGCAATTGTGTCGTCGGGCAAGTAAAAGTACTAAAACGTTCCAAAGAAGAAGCAGAAAAGATAGCGATGAAATATTTAAAAGTTGTTGGGATGGATCAATACGTCAATGCAAAAGCAAGCCAGCTATCTGGTGGACAAAAGCAACGTGTGGCAATCGCGCGAGCACTTTCGATGGAACCAGACGTGATGTTATTTGATGAACCAACGTCGGCACTAGATCCTGAGATGGTAGGAGAGGTTCTAAAAGTCATGAAGGAACTTGCGGAATCAGGACTTACGATGTTAATCGTTACGCATGAGATGGAATTTGCAAAAGAAGTTTCAGATCGGGTTGTGTTTATGGATAAAGGGGTTATTGCAGAAGAAGGAAGCCCGGAGCAAATATTCAACAATCCAACACAAGAACGTACGAGAGAGTTTTTAAAACGCACGTTAAAATAACAAAAAACATCCATTTATGTTGAAACGTAGATGGATGTTTTTTTTAGATAAAAGCATATCCACTTGTTAAGCAAGTTGTTTGCCAAAGCTTCTTCAAACAACACAAAATGCGTCAACCTTTAGGGATAATGCGCCGCAAGGTATTCGCTAGCCACGTCTTGCATGCGCCAACTCGTGTTTCACACGAGTGTCTTATGACTGCGACTCATGCGGCCCGACACACTGCGGCAAATATATCCGAGCTAATTATCTGGAGAAGTTTACCCAATAAAAAATGCGCAACATTCTAGCCATTACTCGCAACATTGTATAGAATTCCCGCAACATTCTACCTCAAATGCGCAACATTATGGGGTAATTGCGCAACGTTGACAAAAATGAGTCACAGCCATCGTTGTCTCACTCCAAGTAAACTTGTTGTTATAAGAATTAGTTGCTTTCATATGCAATTTAGTTGCTCTCACGCCTATTTTGGTTGCTTTCGGAGTAGATTTAGTTGCTTTCCACAATCAATTGGTTGCCCTAAGCCATTTACTGGATACACTCCATGAAAAAATTAGCATCACATTTTGTTTTTAGCGAGCAGATACTCAATAAGTAAACAATTTCTATTGATTTTCACTGTAGACGGCGAACTCCTATCAAGACCAAAAGAATGAAGGTGTTACCACACGATGTGGCGCTCTTAGCCTTTGTTCTTCTGGGAGCAAAATGAGCCTTCACAAGGGTGAAAGCTCATCACTCAACCCACGGAAAGCGTCGGTCCTGCAGCGAAAATCATGGCGGACACTTTATTGAGCCCGCTAAGACGCATTATCCCTAAAAAGCCTAATTGTCACTTTTTATATTACCTTTACTAAATTAATAAAACATAATTGAAATTTACCCCAATCTGCTTCATTATTAACAATAGACAGTCTTTTGTGATGCATTTATGCAAAAGAAATATGCGCAACGAAGGAAGAAACTTGTGAGAGAAGAAAATATTACTCGTATAAACTTAGATGGTAAAGAATTAATATTAATCGGAACGGCACATGTATCTAGGCAAAGTGCGGAACAAGTAAAAGAAGTAATTGAAGCTGAAAGACCAGATTCTGTATGTATAGAGCTAGACGAACAGCGATATCAATCCGTGATGGAAGGAAGCAAATGGAAAGATACAGACATTTTTAAAGTAATAAAAGAAAAGAAAGCAACATTGCTTTTGATGAATTTAGCAATATCCTCTTTCCAAAATCGTTTAGCAAAGCAATTTGAGATAAAACCAGGGCAAGAAATGATCCAGGGGATTGAATCTGCAAAAGAAACAGGAGCAGAGCTAGTGCTTGCAGACCGGAATATCCAAATCACCTTTTCTCGTATTTGGCATAATCTCGGATTTATGGGGAAAGCCCAATTACTTAATGGAGTAATTTTTAGTATTTTTAGTAAGGAAACCATTTCAGAAGAAGAACTGGAAAAAATGAAAACACAAGACACGTTAAATGCAGTGCTTGCGGAGTTTACGGAATCCTTTCCAAGGTTAAAAACACCTTTAATTGATGAGCGAGACCAATATCTAGCCCAAAAGATTAAAGACGCACCTGGCAATAAAGTAGTAGCTGTTTTAGGTGCTGCACATGTTCCTGGTATTACGAAAGAAATTCATAAGGAGCATGATTTAGAAAAACTTACGGAAATTCCACCAAAGTCCATCGTACCGAAAATTCTTGGATGGGCTATACCGGCTCTATTAGTAGCTATTATTGTGTATACTTTTATGGCCAATCCAACAGCTGGTTTCGATCAAGCGTTAAGCTGGATATTATGGACAAGTAGCTTTGCCGCTATTGGAGCAGCACTTGCGCTTGGGCATCCACTTGCAATATTATCTGCATTTATCGTAGCGCCAATTACGACGTTACACCCGCTGATCGCATCTGGTTGGGTTTCAGGGATTGTTCAAGCATATTTCAGACGACCAAATGTCGGTGACTTTGAAACACTCTCAGAAGATGTTTTTACGATTAAAGGGTTTTGGCGAAACAAAGTAACTCGTATTTTATTGGTTGTCGTATTAACGAACCTTGTCGGATCTATCGGAACATTTATAGGTGGTGCCGATGTAATTCGAGTGTTCTTTAAAAATTTATAAAAATTACAAAAGCCAGCTATTCCAAAAAGGATAGCTGGCTTGTCTTATTAGTTTTTCTTTTTTGTGTCTGCTTCTTTGTCATCTAGCTTAAATTCTTCAGCTACATCATCCACAATATCTTTTGTCGAGTTTTTAAATTCTTTTAACGTTTGTCCAACTGCTCTACCTAACTGTGGTAATTTGGAAGGTCCGAAAACGATTAAAGCTATAATTAAAATGATGATTAACCCTGGTACGCCGATGTTTGGCATGGGATGTTCCTCCTCGCAATAATAGATTAGTTTTCTAAGCTTTCTTCCTCAAGCGCTTGTTTTGCTAGTTGCTTTTTATAGGACCAACTAGAAACAAGAATACTTATTTCAAAAAGTAATAGTAATGGCACAACGATGATAAAATCAGAAATAAAGTCCGGTGGTGTAATAGAAACCCCGACTACTACTAGTACAAAGTAGGAAACCTTTCTCATCTTTCTTAAACGATCTGGTGTTATAATACCCAACTTTGTTAGAAATAAAATAATAACTGGTAGTTCAAAAACAATACCCACTGGAATAATTAAGTTAAACATAAATGTAAAGTATTGTTGCATTCCGTAAGTCTCTAATGCCCCAATAGAATCATTAATATTGGACATAAAATTCAACATAAGCGGAAAAAGTATAAAATAACTAAAACTTATCCCTGCTAAAAACAAAAAGAAGGAAACTGGGATAAAGTAAATCGTTCCTCTAGCTTCTTTTTCCAATAGACCTGGCTTTACAAATAACCAGATTTGGTACATTGCAATTGGCAAAGTAACTAAAATAGCTAAAATTAAAGCACACTTAACGTAGATCATTAGGCCATCTGTATAACCAAACACGTTCCATTCAACATGCGCCGCTGTTGGTTGTTGCTTTATAAAAGTCAATGTTTTTGGAGCAAGCCAAAACCCTAAAGCAAGTGAAAGAATAAATGTTGTTGCTATAATGATAAGCCTTTTGCGTAGTTCTGTTAAATGTTCAACAAGTGTCAATTCTGGTTCTTGTGTCATTTGGTTTTACCACCCCATCTTCTCAAACAAAGTGAAATTTGCTTATTTTTTATTAAGAAAAACTAGTAGTATCCATTTACCTGAAAATAGATTCAATTAATGAGTAAATTAGACTTACGTCACCTTCACATTATACTCTTTCCAATGAATTTGTAAATAAAAGTACTCCCTATTTACCTAATTAACAATAGAACTAACCAATAGATAGGAAGAATATTCAATTACGTAGACAATTTTAGTGTAAGTGAATCAGGTAGAGGAATGGGACTGTTAGGAAAGATTCTTTAAAAGGGCATTTCTAGCGATTTTCTTCTATAGATAATGGTGAGGGTGTACGATGGAAAGACAAATGCAATTAGATTACGGAGAAAAGAGAGGTTGGTCGTGACATCAGTCATGATCTACCTCTCTAAAAAAATGTATGTCCTTAGTCCAAGGAAAAGATTGAAATAGGTCTTTTCTTGTTCTTAATTAACTTTGCGCAACTTCGTCTTGGTATACTGGTACCCAGCCTTCTGTTGTCACGAAAATGCGAACTGCAACTACTTTGCGATCTTCTGCAAGCGTGAAATAATGTGTGATATTCTCAGGTACAGAAATTAAGTCTCCAGGAGTTAAATGTACTTCAAAGAAACGCTCATCTTTTCCTTGGATGATAAACACCCCGTGACCACTTACGATATAACGAACTTCATCGTCCGTATGAATATGTTTGCGTTCGAAGTTTTTCAATAGCTCATCTAAATTAGGGTTAGAATGGGATAATGAAATTATATCGGATGCTTGGTAGCCGCGTCGTTTAGAGATATCATCAATTTCTACTTGAAAAGCTTGTAAAATTTCCTCTTTTTCTGTATCGCTAAGATCAAATTTCTCACGAAGATGCACTGGTAACTTTTCAATATCCCAATGTTCATACACAACTTCTTGGCTTTCTAAAAATGCTGCCACCTCGTTTTGTGCTTCAATTGTTTCATTTGTTCCTTGAATTTTAATAATAGCCATTTCAATCTCCCTCTCTTATTTTGATTTTATCTGAAGTAATGCTAATTGATACTGAAATAAAAACTCACAAGCTTCTAGTAGTTTTTTTGCTTCGAAACCGTCCTTGCCCCAAACGGTAATCCCGTGATTTCGGATTAATACGGCTCCTTTATCGGCATGTATATGAGAAGTAAATTCTTCCGCCAGGCTTGGAATATGTGCATAATTTGGGATGATCGGGATGGACAGCAATGCATCCTCGTCCCATAAATCAAACGCTTTAATAAGTTCTTGACCTTGAAAGTCAATTTTCCCATCATCACCGTATATTTCTGAAATAACATTGTTCGCGACTGTATGAATATGAAGACTACAGCCAGCAGATGTCTTGCCGTATATGGCACAGTGTAGTAATGTTTCGGCAGAAGGTTTTAAATCGGTCTCTTCCACTGTATTTCCGAAACCATTTACAAGTAAAAAGTCTTCCTTTGTTCGCTTCTTCTTATCTTTTCCACTAGCTGTCACTAAAAATTGTAGTGGTTGATCGCTCACTTTTATTGCTAAATTTCCACTCGTCCCCATGAACCAGTCTCGTTTAGCTAGTTCGTCTTTTATGTCTGCTAACTCATCCCATTTTCTTTCTAGTGTTGTCATACTTCTACACCTAACTTTGCATCTAATATGTGCATGACATCATGGAAACTTTCAAAAGGTTCGTACGGAATATTGAGTTCTTCGCATTTCTCAATGAGGAAATCCCGTGCGATGACAATGTCCGCTAATTTTGCAGCCTCTAAATCTGTAATAGAATCTCCAATAACAACACTTAACGTATCACTGCCTTGAAGCTTACGAATAATAGATGGCTTACAGCAACCACAACCTTGGTTCGTACATTGCTCATCACATCCATGTGGAAAGTTAATCCGTATCGAGTCTCCCGAAAAGTCCGATTCATTGCAATAAATATCGGAAAATGGTCCGAATGGTTCAAGCATCGGCTGCACGAAAAAATCGATTCCACCACTCACGATATAAAGTGGAATATTGTTTACTTTTGTATAAGAAACAAATTCTGCAAAACCTTCACGAATTTGCGCTTGCTCAAGCAAATAAGAGTTAATTTGCTCTTTCAATGAAACAGGAAGGAGTGCAAACATATCCGATACACCTTCACGTATCGATTGCTTTTGCCCCAAAATATTCTCTTTAATCGGCAAATATTCTGGAGGTGCAAATTTTTTCATAATCGAGATGATATTATCTTGCGTTGTAATAGTGCCATCAAAATCGCAAAAGATAACTAGTTTCTTCATAGTATTTACCCCCATAATTCGATTGCTGACTTGAGTTCAGCATGCTGCTTTGCCGCTTCCGTAAGCGATATTCCAGCAAGCACGGCTTCCACAGCTTGTTTAAAGGCAAGTCCTCCACCAATCGCACCAGCAGGGTGTCCATGTACCCCGCCCCCAGCATTAATAATGCTATCAATTCCGTAGTCTTGCATTAATAGAGGTACTAAACTTGGATGTATACCTGCAGAAGGAACTGGGAAAGTTCGTTTTACGCTACTAGCTTTTGTTAGTTCTTCTCCTAAAGAAAGAGCTGCTTTTTTCTCAAGCGCAACACTACCATAAGGAGAAGGGAATAATGAAAAATCTGCCCCAGCATAGCGAGTTAATTTGCCTAGTAAAAGAGCTGTTGCAACACCGTAAAACGGGGAAGAAGTGAACGCTCCACTATAGGCTGGATGAGCCATAAATGGCAGTTGAATGTCATCATCTTCTACAAGTTCTTGGAGCACGTCCAACCCGTATGCATGGACATTAAATAATAAAGCATCTGCTCCAAGTTCTTTCGCTATTTTTGCTTTTTCGCGTAACTGTGTTGTCCGTCCAGATAAATTCACTGCATAAAGCGTACGATGTCCAGTTTCTTCATACACTTGGCGTAATACTTCCTGGGCGGTTGTAATTCGCTTTTCAAAAGGAGTGAGCGGATTGTCAAAAAGAATTTCATCGTCTTTTACAAGATCAACTCCTCCAAGAGCCTGATGTCGAAGTTGTTCTGCTAAATAATCGATATCCCGTCCTATGACTCCTTTGAATATGCTCATAATGAGTGGCCGATTATGTACATTTAACAAGTTTCTTATATGTTCAATACCAAATCTAGGTCCAGGAAACTTTGCTAAAAGCTCTGGAGAAAACTCTAAGTCTAATAGCTTTATTTCACCGTCTAATGATAATTTACCGAAAACAGTTGTTAAGATGGCAGGCAAATCAGCGGAAAAGTTAGCACTAGGATACTCTATTTTTATCTCTGCTCTAATTTGTTCTGGTTTAGATGGATGTTGTACATTTTCAAACTCCGTAATAGATACAACATTCCCTTTATGCTGTTTTAATTGTTGCTGTTCAAGTAAAGGTAAATCTGTCCAGGACCCAATCGTTAAACCTAAAGCAATGCCCTCTGCCTTTTTTTCGAATGATCCTGGATTTCCGTACAATTGATAAACAGAAGTTACTCCACTCATGTTATTAATCTCCTTTGTTGAATAAAGATAAAAAAACCTCTTCAAATAAGAAGAGGTTAAAGGTTTAACGACTTCTTATTTCTCAGTCAATTGACTGCAAGAATTAGCACCGTATCCATTCGTTGGACCGGTTGCCGGGTATCATAGGGCTCGTCCCTCCACCTGCTCTAAATAAGAAAATATATTTAATTAAGATTTCAGTTTATTGTCAAATTAATAATGATTATTTCATGCAATTGAAATAATGTCAACACAAAATTTAGAGTTTTTATAAAATTAAAAAAGTCTGTTGACATTCCTTTTTCGAATGTGCTAGGATTCTAATCAAATAACATTACGTTAAAAATAATAGCACTCTTATCAAGAGCAGGCTGAGGGTAATGGCCCGATGAAGCCCAGCAACCGACCGTAATACCGTTGTGAGACGGGGCGCTTTTTGCGCCGAGATAACATTCTCTTAAGGCACGGTGCTAATTCCATCAGAAAGGGAACTTTCTGAAAGATAAGAGGCGAGAAAACTCTTATTCTACGCCTCTTTCATTGGAAAGAGGTTTTTTATTTTGTAAAGAAAGGTAGAGAAAAATGACAATTGCAACGAAGAAACAATACGAGTCTTTAACAGAAGAGCAGGCAATAGTATACATCAAAGAACAAGGTCTATTTTCAAATGGATTGGAATTAGAATGTAGCGAAATTGGTGATGGTAATTTAAATTATGTATTTCGCATTCGAGATACTAAAAGTGGAAAAGGAATTATTGTAAAACAAGCATTGCCATATGCAAAGGTAGTCGGTGAGAGTTGGCCACTAACATTAAAGCGTGCACAAATTGAAGCGAATGCGCTAAAAAAACACGGGGAATTTGCGACAGGGCTAGTACCTGAAGTATATGTAATTGATGAAGATTTGGCGATTACAGTGATGGAAGACTTATCTCATTTGACCATTGCAAGAGAAGGATTGATCCGCCTGGAATCCTATCCAAAATTAGCAACAGATATTGGGGAATATCTTGCACAAACCCTATTCCATACGTCCGATTTTGCATTACATCCTTTTGAAAAAAAGAAACTAGTTTCAGAGTTTTCCAATCCTGAGCTATGTAAAATTACAGAAGATCTAATTTTTACGGATCCATTTTTTGATTATGAAACAAATGACTTTGAACCTGCGTTACGAGTAGATGTAGAAGCCATTTGGAGTAATGAGCTTTTAAAATTGGAAGTTGCCAAATTGAAGAAAAGCTTTTTAACAGAAACGGAAGCATTACTGCACGGAGATTTGCATACAGGTAGTATTTTTGCGAGTGAAACAGAAACAAAAGTAATTGATCCAGAATTCGCCTTTTACGGACCAATTGGCTTTGATGTTGGACTATTTCTAGCTAACTTGATCTTTCAAACGATTACAAGAGAAGGAGAGAGCCGAGTTGTAATCCATCAGCATATTGAAAAGACATGGGAAGTATTTTCGAGTAAATTTTCGGAACTTTGGAAAAAAGAAGCGGTTGAATCTTATAAAGATACTGAAGGATTTGAAGCGTATGTATTGGATAAAGTTTTCCAAGATACACTTGGCTTTGCTGGTTGTGAATTAATCAGACGTACAATCGGTTTAGCACATGTAAAAGATTTGGATGGAATTTTAGATGATGCAGAAAGAATTTCAGCGAAGAAACAAGCTTTACAGATAGGAGAATTATTCATCTTAAAGCGTAAAGAAATTAGTTCAATTCAATCAGTAATCCAATTACTCGAGGAGTTGCAAAAATGAGTATCCCCTTATCAATCAAATGGAACAACAATCGACTCGAAATACTAAATCAGCAGAAACTACCACTTGAAGTGGAATATATAACACTTGAAACGCTTGAAGATGTGTATGATGCCATCATCACATTAAAAGTACGAGGAGCTCCGGCAATTGGTATTACTGCTTCCTACGGACTAGCAGCAGCGGCACAGTATTACGAAACAAATTCTTTGGAAGACTTCCATCAATTACTAAACAAAGATACGCTATATTTGGCTGAATCTAGACCAACAGCCGTCAATTTAGTGTGGGCTTTAGAGCGATTACGAGTTGCAGTCGAGCATGCGGAAACTGTGCAAGAAGCGAAGAAGCAGTTGTTAGAAGAAGCGGATAATATATACGAGGAAGATGAGGCATCTTGTCGTGCAATTGGTGAATTTGCTTTGTCTTTACTTGAAGATTATACAAAAGTCATGACTATTTGTAATGCAGGCACAATTGCAACTGCGAAATATGGAACTGCCTTAGCACCTTTCCATTTAGGAGCTGAAAAAGGGAGGCAGTTTCAAGTCTTTGCTTGTGAAACGAGACCTGTATTTCAAGGGGCACGACTCACTGTATGGGAGCTTCAGCAATCAGGAGTAGATGTCACTCTTATTACGGATAGCATGGCTGCACATACGATAGGTGCAAAAGGGATTGAAGCAATAATTGTTGGAGCAGACAGAATTGCTGCAAATGGTGATACGGCCAATAAAATTGGGACACTTAACTTGGCATTATTGGCAGCCGCATATCAAATTCCATTTTATGTGGCGGCACCTTCTTCGACTTTTGATCTAACTATTGAGAGTGGTAAGACAATACAAATAGAAGAACGTCCACCAGAAGAAATAACACATATTGCTGGTAAACAAATAGCACCGGATAATACGAAAGTGTTTAATCCTGCCTTTGATGTGACACCTGCACATTTAATCACGGCGATTATTACAGAAAAAGGAATTATTTATCCAAAATATAATGAAAACATTGTAGCATTACTTGGTACAAATGAAGGAGAAGAATGATGAAAACGAAAATAGGTTGGTTAATATCAGTATTACTAATAGTTGGCATTGTATTGGCGGGATGTCAGCCAAAAAGTAATGCCAAAGAAGATACATCTGCGCCAAGTTCAGAAAAACAATCAGAAAATCCATTAGCGGGTAAGAAAATTGCACTTATATTACAACAAAACCTTGGAACTTTTTCAGCCCAATATATTGAAGGTGTAAAGGAACAAGTAGAGAACTTTGGAGGAACTGTTACCGTATTTAACTCTGAAGGTGACTTAGCGAAAATGGCATCGAATTTAGATGCAGCAGTTAACCAAGGAATGGATGGAATTTTAATAGATCACGGTACAAAAGAAGCATTAAACCAAGGTGTTCAAAATGCTGTCGACAAAGGAATTCCAGTAGTAGCATTTGACGCAGGTGTGGACGTAGAAGGGATTACTGTTTTAGAGCAAGGCGATCAAAAGATGGCTGAGATGACATTACAGAAACTATTAGAAGACGCAAATGGTGAAGCAAATATCGTGAAAATTTGGGTTGCAGGTTTTGCACCGATGGAAAGAAGACAAGTTGCTTACGAGCAGTTTTTATCAGAAAACCCAGGAATAAAGGAAATTGCAACATTTGGAGCGGCAACACAAAATACAGCATTAGATACACAAGCACAAATGGAAGCCATTTTAAAACAGTACCCGAACGAAGGAGATATTACTGCTGTTTGGGCAGCTTGGGATGAGTTTGCAAAAGGTGCCGTTCGAGCAATTGAACAAGCAGGTAGAACAGATATTAAAGTGTATAGCATTGATATGAGCGATGAAGATCTACAAATGATTCAAAAAGAAAATAGTCCTTGGGTAGCTTCTGCTGCAGTCGATCCAATGGATATTGGACGTATTCAAGTACGTTACCTATATCAAAAGATTAATGGTGAAAATCCAGAAGCTAATGTTGTACTAGATCCAGTGTTTGTCGATGCATCTAAACTTCCAAAAGAAACTGTGACGACGAATGGTTTACACGAGTTTATCGAAGGCTGGGGTGCGAGTGAACAAGGATATACAGATGCATTAAAAGAGTTGGAAAATCAATAAACTCAACTACTAGCAGCTGTCCTAATCAAGGGCAGCTTCTTTTTAAGAAAGGAGCATGTTTGTGACAAATCCTTTTCTTTCGATGAATTCGATACGTAAGTCATTTGGAAATGTGACAGCACTAGAGAATGCAATGTTTCACCTGGAAAAAGGGGAAGTACATGCATTGTTAGGTGTAAATGGCGCAGGAAAAAGTACGCTGATGAAAATATTATCAGGGGTGTATGAGCAAGATGAAGGAGAAATAGTGTTAGACGGTAAGAGCGTTCATCTACGTTCCCCAAAAGCGGCAAAAGAACAGGGAATTTACTGCGTTTATCAGGAAGTAGACACAGCAATTGTACCCGAGTTATCGGTTGCTGAAAATATTATGCTTGATACTATTGCGACCTATAACAACTTGTTTATATCGACTTCGAAACTAAACAAAGAGGCAAGCATTGCACTAAAACAATTACAGGCGGAGAATATCTCCGTACAACAACCTGCCCATAAACTGACTTTAGCTGAAAAACAATTAGTATTAATCGCAAGGGCACTTGTTAGTTCAGCTAAAATAATTATTTTCGATGAACCAACTGCTCCTTTATCACTTCATGAATCAGCTAAACTTTTTTCCGTGATTGATCAACTGAAAGCGCAAGGAGTCGGTTGTATATTTATTTCCCATCGACTTCCCGAAGTGTTTGAGATTAGTGACAAGATTACTGTCATGCGAGATGGGACGTTAGTGGACGTTTTTCAAACTGCAAATGCAACTGCAGAGGATATTATTGAAGCAATGCTTGGTACTTCCTTTCAGCAGGAGCAACATACTAGAAGTCACTCTTTAGGAGAAACGTTATTGGATGTAAAAGAATTGTCTGACCGGCATAAGTTAAACAATCTTTCATTTACCGTTTCAGCAGGAGAGATTGTCGGTATTGTTGGTCTAGTAGGGGCTGGCAAAACCGAGTTAGCGAAAGCATTATTTGGCTTAGAATCACTAACAAATGGAACCATGAAACTTTCAGGCAATGAAGTAAAAGTGACACATCCGAAAGACGCTATTAGTGCAGGAATGGCTCTTATTCCTGAAGAACGACGAAAAGAAGGCTTATTTGTACATGAATCGTTGCAAACGAATGCATCATTTCCAAACTTACGAAAGTTTTCTAACCTACTATTTATGAATAAAAGCGCGGAAAGAAGTTTTGCAAAGGATATTATTAAACGATTACAGATTAAAACAGATCATACCGAAACACCACTCATTCATTTAAGTGGAGGAAATCAACAAAAAGTAGTAATCGGTAAATGGACTTCACGAGATTCTATTCTTTATTTGTTCGATGAACCAACAAAAGGCGTCGATATTGGAGCAAAAGCGGATATTTTTAAGCTTATTCGAGATCTAGCGGAGAGTGGAAAGGGCTGTCTTTACTTTTCGAGCGAAATTCAAGAAGCAATTGGTATTTCTGATCGTATTTTAGTTATGTATAACGGTCAAATCGTGAAGGAATTTTCACGGGGAGAGGCGACCCAGGAAAGGATTTTGTTGTATGCAAGCGGTGGGAAAGAAGAATAAAGTAAAAGAAAATGGTATACAATTTCTATTTAAATATGGTGCTATTGCGTTATTGATTCTGATTATTTGTTATTTTAGTTCCATAAGTGAAGCTTTTTTAACTTATGCGAACTTTACTGATATTTTGCGTTCGATATCTATTGTTACGCTACTAGCCTTAGGGGTCACGTTTACATTAGTAGTAGGCGGGTTTGATCTGTCAGTTGGATCGACGATGTCGTTATCAACGGTCGTTACTGCCTCTTTAATGGTATGGTATGAAATGCCGCTCTGGCTCGTTCTCATTCTACCGGTTTTAGTGGGAGTTTTAGTAGGTGTCCTTAATAGTTTTCTAATTGTAGTATTAGGTATTCCAGATTTGCTTGCGACATTAAGCATGATGTATATCGTTGCTGGTTTTCATCGTACATATACAGAAGGTTATTCTATTTATAATAATATGCCACTTACAGCTGGTGGTACTGCCCCTGGTCAATTGTCGGAAGCCTTTCTTTGGATTGGTCAAGGAAGACTGCTTGGTTTGCCAGTTCCTGTGTGGATCATGCTAGGAATGGTGTTAATCGCTTATGTAGTACTCCATCATACTCGTTGGGGACGGGTTCTATATATGACCGGTGGAAATGCGGAAGCTGCAACGTTGTCGGGAGTGAATACACGTAAAGTGAAATTTGCAGCATATATTATTTCTGGAGTGTTCGCTTCTATGGCGGGTATATTGTTTACTGCCCGTGTTGGTTCTGGACAAATTGATGCTGGTGCACCTATGTTAATGGAAGCAGTAGCGGCGGTATTTGTAGGATACTCTGTTCTTGGTGCAGGGAAGCCAAATGCGATCGGAACGTTTTTTGGAGCGGCAGTGATCGGAATTTTGCTAAACGGCTTAACAATTTTAAATTTGCCGTATTACGCATTCGATATTATTAAAGGTGCCGTGTTAGTTTCAGCACTTGCTGTGACGTATGTTTATGCGAAAAAAAGATTTAGTCAAACAGGATAAATTTTGTGTCCCGTCTACTTGTTTTCTTTTCATACGAGTATATAATTCTAGCATATCCTACATTATTTATGGAATGGGCGGAATTTATGAGAACGTATAATGAGAAGATTAGTATTTATCATGGGATGGCTTCCACTACAGCACTTAACTTTACTAATAACTTTTTCCCGATATTTGCGATTACGATACTGGGTGCTACTAATTATCAAGTAGGATTAATCAGTTCGTTGCCTCCATTAATCGCATTGTTAATGACTATTCCGGCAGCAGTGTTATTAAACCGAGCAAATGCACAAAAAAAGCTAGTGGCTATGTCTGTGCTTCTCGCCAGATTAATGTTTTTATTCATTGTATTTGTAGTGTATTTGCCCTCTACTTCTCTTCAATCATGGGCATTTCTAGCAATTATAGCTTTCATTAGTGTACCAAATACGGTTGCTAATGTAGGTTGGCAAACGCTTATTAGTGGAATGATTGAGGAATCCAGAAGAGGACAGTTTTTCAGTGACCGCAATCGTTTATTGACGATGGTCGGGCTCGTGACTACTTTACTAATCGGTATTTTAATGAGGGATGCTTCGGAAAGTATTGTTGCTTACCAAATACTTTTTGCTATTGCTTTCGTCTTTGGTTTGCTAGAGGTATTCTTCTTATTAAAACATGAAGAAGATGTAATAAAAGTAGGAAATAATGAATCCAAAAAGAAATCAATGGATTGGAGCATTTTTAAACATGCTCATTATGTTTGGTTTTTAGCTGCTGCTCTCTTTTTTAACTTTGCTTGGCAAATGGCTTGGGGATTATTCAATATATATAATGTGCGAGTAGCTGGAGCAACTATTTTTTGGATTAGCATGTTTTCTGTTGGTAGCATGCTTATGCAAATACTGACATTTCCACTTTGGAAAAAATGGGCTGATAAGTATTCCAATATGCATGTATTTATATGGGCAGCAATTGGAATGGCAACAACACCTTTTTTAGTTTCGCTATCTACAAATCTGTATTATTTAACGCTCATTCAGACGTCGTCAGGTTTCTTTCTATCAGGTACAGTATTGATTTTATTTAATTTACTATTAGAGAAATCTCCTGAGCAATCTCGTACGTATTGCATAACAACGTACAATGTCTTACTGGCCTTTGTAGCATTTGTTGCTCCACAAGTTGGTATTTGGTTATTAGATCTCTTGGGTATGGACGTGGCTATGTATATCAGCTCCATACTGCGGTTTTTAAGTGCCTTTGGATTTTTATATGTTTATATAAGACAGAGAAAAAAGTAAAAAAGCGCAGATAGCGCTTTTTTATTTTTTCCCTAGCCCATGCATAATAAATTGAACCGTACGCTCTATTTCAAGTTCATCGTCCCAGTCACTGTCTGGGAAGAAAATATAGCGGGAAATTAAAAAGCCGAATATACTCGAAATGGCAAGCCTAGCAGCGCTTAATGTCGGCATTTCGATTAGTTGCCCTTTATCTTGATATCCTTTAATAACTTGCAAAATACGATCAAAAGTTTTTCGGGCAACTTGTTCTATAAACTGTTCTCTTAACTCTGGTTGGAATGGTATTTCCTGTATTACAATTTTAATAACAGGAAGCATCTTTTTAATAATATCGCTTCGGTTTTTGATCGCTGCTCTTAAAAAATCTTCTACGTTTTCATAGGGACGATCAAGTACTTTATGAAAATCATTTACAATGAATGGGCCGATTAGTTTTGTCATAAGGGGAGCGACGATTGAAACAAGCAACTCTTTTTTCGTTTTATAATGTCTAAAAATAGTTCCTTCTGCTACCCCCGCTTTTTTCGCAATCTCATTAGTAGACGTTGCGGCATACCCTTTTTCGGAAAATGATTCTATAGCAGCAATGATAATCTTTTTTTGTTTTTCGGTTAACTTCTCTTCTTCAAATAACTGTTGTAACAATACTTCATCTTCAGACATTAGGTACTCCTTTCAAATTTTTCGATATTTCTTTAAAGCGATAATATTTAACACGATAAATACAAGGGCAAATCCCAATAATACAAAGAGTTCATTTTTAATATCACTTAGACCAAAACCTTTATACATCACGTCTACTAAGGCATTTCCACCATAGTACATTGGCATGCATTTCGCAACAATTTGCATCCATTCAGGCATTCCTTCAATCGGCAAAATCCCCGCAAAAAAGACTTGAGGAATGATTGCAATAGGTATAAACTGCATCATTTGAAATTCCGAATTTGCAAAAGCCGACAATAAAATACCAAGCAATAATGCTACAAGTGCTAGTGATAAATTAATCAAAATTACATGCCATAGGGAACCAACGAGCATAATGTCTAAAACTTTTGTAGCGTAAAAAACAACAATCATTGTTTGAATGATTGCAAAGAAGCCGTATCCGATTAAATAGCCAAATACAATATCTCTTCTTTGAATAGGCGTTGCCATCAATCGGTCAAGTGTTCCGGTCGTCCGTTCTCGGAGTAACCCAATACCCGAAATAAGGAAGACGAAAAAGAATACAAAGAAACCGACTAATATGGGACTTAACTGGTCAAAAAAAGTTGTGTCACTGTCCCCATAAATATAAGTAGTATTAATTTCGGGCATTTTTGCTTGAGATATAGGAAATTGTACATTTGGAAGGTGACGCCCTATCTCTTCTACGAACGTGGACAGATTATCCGCCTGTTCGCTTGCTTTTACGGTGGAAATAGCTTGCATTATTTTAGTCTGTAATAATTTTGCTTTAGAAGGGTCGTCATTTGTAATAGTTAATTCTATTTGATCTTCATCCATTTGAAGTAGGGCATCTAGGTGATGATCTTTTATGAGTATATCGGGTTTTTGGGGCTGTTGAAATAATAGGACGTCTACTTCTTTTTCTTGCAATTGTTCTACTAAGCCTTCTTCTATATTAACTGCCCCTAGTCTTGGAGTAGTTGTATCAGAGGAAAGTAAAAAATGCAGCAATGTTAAGATGACTAATGGGGCAATCATCATTAAAGCAAGTGTTCGTTTGTCACGTACCATTTGGATACAAACTCGTTTAACTAAAGCAAGTGTCATCATCTTTTTGCACCTCCCGCTTTTAGAAATACTTCCTCTAAGCTATTTATTTGATAGTGGCTTTTCAATTCTAATGGTGAACCACTCGAAATTATTTCTCCATCTCTAACCATCACAAGTTGATCGCATTTCTCTGCTTCATCCATTACATGTGTTGTGATTAAAATAGTTTTTCCTGCTTCTTTTAGGCGAGAAATTTCAGCCCATATGGATTTTCTGAGCTCTGGATCAATTCCAACTGTAGGCTCATCTAGTATTAATACTTGGGGATCATGTATTAGCGCAATAGCTAATGAAAGTCGTCGCTTCATACCACCTGAATAATTTTGTACCTTCTTAGATAAATGAGAAGTCAATTCTACTAAATTAGCTGCGTAAGCAATTCGTTCTTTTTGTACGTTTTTGTTTAATTTATAAAGGGATGCAAAAAAGGCAAGGTTTTCTAGCCCGGTTAAATCATTGTACAAGGCATCTGCTTGTGCCATATATCCGATATGTTGTAACAGGCTCAAGTTTGGAACTTTTGTATTTAACACATGTACTTGACCAGCGGAAGGTTGATCCATTCCTACAATGATTTTCACTAATGTGGTTTTACCAGAACCAGACGGGCCAATTAAGCCAAAAACCTGTCCTGCATTCACTGCAATACTAATGTTAGTTAAAACATTTTTTTTTCCATAACTTTTACTTACTTGATGTAATTCAATGGTTGAAGTCATTAATAAAACCTCCTTTTTTAAAGTGAGTGATTACTCACTATCATTTTATGCTTTATAAAATCTAAGTCAATACTTATTGAGAAAAAATTAGTGAACTTAAAATATTTAATTGATAAGGAGAGGAAGGGAATGAGGAAATTGAAAATAAAAACACCTTCCATTGAAAGACGGTATACAATACCTAAATCATCAATGTGGAGGTGTTTATTTGCACTTAAACTAGAGTAATCATTTTCACCTATTGTTGGAATAGATTATGAAATATTCTTGTTTAATTGTAGTTTTTTTAGAACGTCAACAATTCCTTCTTATTCATTTTATCGTCGTATTAAAATAAGGTTTGAAATATTTCCCTCTTTTTCCTCGAAATGTGGTACATACTCATCTCCCCAACGTTTTAGTGTTTCATTCACAACCATACGAAATTGTCGATTCAAGTTCTTTTTTTGTAAAATAGTTAGATTATCACTGTGTCGTCGTTGGTGGTAGAGGGTTTTGTCAATCCAATGAATGTCAAAGCGTTCGATAATTCTCAATAACATCAAAAAGTCACCCGCTAAAAGTGGTTCTCCATGTAACGAGGATGTCCAACCTTTTAATTTTTTTAGAGCGGACAGGCGGTACATACGTGGGTAATGAGTCTGGAGATTTTGTAGTACATCATATTTATTGGAATTTGGAATACCTTTAATTATATCTCCTTCTATTAATTGACCGTTCTCTTCGACCCAAATTTGTCGATTCGCAAAAGCCATACCTACTTTGGAAGGTAATATGTCTAAGTCGTTTAACATAATTTCTAAAGTATATGGATCGATCCAGTCATCTCCATCTAATTCAAGTACATATTCCCCTAGTACATATTGTAAACCAATATTGAGTGCTTCTGTTTTATGCCTTTGGTTAAGATGAATGGGAATCATTCTGGAATCATGAAATGAATAGATTTTTTCTAATGTACTTTCGGTGGAACCTACATCTAAAGCAACAACATGGAAATTAGAATAGGTTTGATCTAGAACACTTTGAATACAATTTTGAATATAGTTTTCGTGATTATGTGCTGTAATTATAACTGTAATTTTTGGTATATCTCCATTCATTTGTCTATGATTTACACTGGCACGCATACTTTGGATGAATAAATCTTCTGAAGGGGTCATGGTTGTTAAAGAGTGTTCACCATTTAATCGATACTCCATTAAAACTTCATGTATAAATTGGAACTCTCCAATCCGCATCAATCTTATCCAAAATTCATAATCCGAAACTAGTCCATATTTTGGGTCATAGCCATCTATCTTTTCATATGCTTCTCTTGTAAAAAGGAAGGATGCTCCAATGAAACAAGTCAACATAATTTCTTCTTTTGGACGATTCATCATGTTAAACATCGCTTTATGCCAATCTTGTCCAAAAGAATCTGATAGTCCCTGCTCATTGATCGGTTGATACATCGAATAAACTAGTACCGTGTTCGAAGGGGCGATGTTCATATTATCTACCAATCTTTCAAGAAAATAAGGTTTCTGCTTATTATCACTAGAAACCCAAGTTAAATAGGGACAATCCAATAAGTATTTAAAACCTTCATTGAGTGAATAGGCAATTCCTTTATTTTTAGTACGATGAACGATGGAGTAGGAACAAGTGAGAATTTTCGAAGCTTCATATGTTGCTTTTACGGTTTCTTCATTAGCGCCATCAATGACAATTACTAATTTAAAGTCGCGATAAGTTTGGTTTTCTAATGCCTGAATACATTCTATTAAATAATCTTTTTCTTGATTGTAAACAGGGAGTACGATTCCTACTTTGCTAGATTGCTTGTTATCGTCAGTATTATTTAAATTTCTTCTTTTTCTTACTCTTTTCGGCTGTATTTTACTATACAATTGGTTGTACCACCTGATTTTCTTCAAAAACATTTTAGTTCTCCTTTCATAGTTATTAAACGGTATAGTAACCGTCTATAGAATAATCTATGATTGTATAGAAAACTCCAAAGGGCTATTTTCTTATAGAAAGTATATTAATATCTTATTAATGTTAAATTTTCATAAAAAGGAATGAAAAGAGGGAGATGCTTCCCATGAAAACTTTAATTTCACTACTAGTTTTATTAATTTCCGGTTTACTTTATTTTAATCTGCAAATAGATAAACCTTTTCAAGAAAAGTTCCACGGGAAACAATTTTCGACATTTCATATCGATTATCGAGAAGATACGATAACAATCGGGATGATTGGTGATATTTTGTTACATTATCCGTTATACAATTATAAAAGTTTTATATCCTCTTTTGAGCCAGTAAAAGAAGAGCTGGAATCATTCGACATTTTAATAGCGAATCAAGAATCTATCCCAGCTGGTAGTGAATTTGGTTTGTCAGGATATCCGGATTTTTCTAGTCCTTCTCATATAATTAGAGATTTAAAAGAGGTTGGAGTAGATCTAATTTCGATGGCAAATAATCACACACTCGATCAAGAAGAGGCGGGAGTACGAGCTGCGATTAATCATATGAAAACAGTTGATATGCCATATATCGGCGCATATGAATCTTTCGAAGATTTACAGACAGATCGTATTTTGCAAGTAGATAATGTTAGTTTTGGATTTCTTAGTTATACTTACGGGACGAATGGTCATGTAACTCCGAATGGAAAGGATTATTTAGTTAACCGTATCGATCAAAGTCGAATCACAGAGGATATACGCGCTTTAAAGCAAAAAACAGATTTTGTTGTAGTAAGTATGCATTGGGGAACGGAGTATGAATTGGAACCTAATGAGGAACAAAAAACTCTTGCAAATGTGATTACAGATGCAGGAGCAGATATTATTTTCGGGCATCATCCGCATGTCATTCAGCCATATGAAATGGTCACGACGAGTAGTGGTCACAGCGCGCATGTGTTTTATTCGCTTGGAAACTTTTTTTCTGCGCAAAAAGCGGAGAATACAAATGTCGGTGGAATTGCCAAATTAGAAATATTAAAGAAGACTATTAATGGTAAACAAGTATTGAGTATAGCGACCCCTTCTTTTATATCAACAGCTGTTTTAAGAGGAGAGCCGTTTACGGTGCAACCGCTTGTAAACGTGGAAAACCAGATTGGTCATACGGATAAGTCGGTGCAAGAGCATGTATTTGGTAGTTGTAACTGCCAATATGAATGATTCAAAAAAGGTTCTAGAAGCAAAACTCTAGCATGTTTATGAATGCTAGAGATTTGCTTTTTGTCGTAACCTATCTCTAAATGCCATTACATGTCGTTTATCTTCCATCACAGGAGAGCATATACAGGAAAATAATCGTTTAAAGGGTGGATGGTTAAGGGGGAGAATAGAAAGATTACGCTGTTGGACATCTCTGTCAATTGCATGGGTGGACAGCAGTGATAATCCTTGTTTACTATGCATAATGGTTTCTTTAATCCCTTGGTTGCTACTAACGGTAATTATGGATTTTGCCTTTAGACCATTGGAACGGATCATATGTTTTAAATACTCTCGTGTTCCTGATCCTTCTTCTCTCATAAACCACGTCTGATTTTGAAGATCTACCATACTTACTGAACTTTTGGTAACCAGTTCATGTTCAATAGAACTAACGACGAATAACTCATCCTCCATAAAAGGCTCTACTAGCAACTCCTTCTCATTTGTTTGGCCTTCTATTAAACCAATATCTACATTCAGCAAACGAACAGACTGAACAATTTCTTCTGTATTTCCTATAAACACTTCCAATTCAAGGTTTGGATAAATGTTCTGTAGTTCAACAAGTAGGGGAGGGATGACATACTCACCTATAGTAAAGCTTGCTCCAATGACGAGTTTTCCAATAATATCATGATGATGCTCTAGAATATCTTTTTGGGTTTGCTCGTACATGGAAAGTATTTGTTTAGCCCGTTCATATAAAATTTCACCTGTAGGCGTAATTTTTAATAGTTTTGGTGAACGTATGAATAACTCTGTTTGAAATTCCTTTTCTAGATTTTTTATATGCACGCTGACACTTGGTTGTGAGATGTGAAGGAGTTCCGCTGCTCTTGTAAAATTTTTAGTTTCTACTAGTGTTATGAATGTTTTAAGTGCGTCATAGTACAACTGATTACCTCCAATTATTAAAAATATTAATAGTAATGATTATATATATGTATTTTACTAATAATAAAAAACTTCGTAAAGTGGAAGAAAACGGAGGAGGAATATCGATGAAAAAGATAGCTAATACATTAAAAATGAACCAGCCCTTTTATTACGGTATAGGGATTACGCTGGTTATTGCTATATTGGCTAAACTATTATCCGAAGTTCCATATTTATCTATTATGGGACAGTTAGTCATTGCTATTATATTGGGAGTAGTTTGGAGCGCAACGATTGGTGTACCAGCAAAGTTTCGACATGGTGTTTCTTTTTCAAGTAAAAAGTTGCTACGATTAGGTATTATTTTATTGGGGATGCGTCTAAATTTGGCAGACATTTATCATGCTGGATTAAGTGTTTTTTTGATCGCTCTTATTAATATTCTCTTTGCTTTATTTGTTGTGTATGGGCTTTCTCGTGTGTTTGGGGTCGATAAGAAACTAGGAATTTTAACGGCTTGTGGGACAGCGATTTGTGGAGCAGCAGCAGTTGTAGCGATAGCCCCGCAAGTGAAGGCGAATGATGACGAAACTGCCATAGGTGTTGCAACAATTGCTATACTTGGTACGTTATTTACGTTAGGCTATACTTTTTTGTATCCTATCTTACATCTTACTCCAAGTGGTTATGGTGTATTCGCTGGTGGAACATTACATGAAATTGCTCACGTAATTGCAGCAGCTGATCCCGGAGGAAGTGCAGCTGTGGATCTAGCTGTTATTGTGAAACTCACACGAGTGGCACTTTTAGTACCAATCGCTTTAGTGATAGGTTTTATCGTGAAAAAAAGAGAAAAAGGTGACTCGAAAAGTAAGTTTTCTATGTCCAGTATACCTTGGTTTATTATTGGGTTTTTGGTAATGAGTGGTGTTCACACACTGGGGATTGTTCCAGAAGAACTTGCTAGTTGGATTGTTTTAGTCGCTTATCTTCTTATTGCAATGGCAATGGCTGGACTAGGGTTGAATATTGATATAAGAACTTTTAAAAAGTTGGGTGTAAAGCCTTTTGCAGCTGGATTTGTAGGCTCTATTTTATTATCTATTCTGGGGTATGCACTTGTTTATGTGTTCCAGTTAAATGTTTAAATAAACGACAAGGAAAAATCAAACTTTCCTTGTCATTCTTTATTTATTGCTGTTTTGGCAACTGTGATAACTTGTTAGTTAATGCCAGCTCACAATTGATATATATCATATTAATGAGTGTAAATTTGAAGTATGATTATATAAAGAAAAAGGAAGAATCGCTCAAGAATAAAAAAATACAAGTTACCGATATGATTAAAGAGTTAGATGGAGTAGGTTGAGTAATAAAAGGAGGTTACCATGAAAGAACAAGATCATGATCGATTATTACGTATAAAAACGGAAGGAATACGCGAATGGCAACATCAATCGGCACATTATAATCGCTACGAAGCGACGCCTTATATGGCACTTGAGGCACTATTTGATGAGTATGAGTGTACTACTTCTGATAAATTTGTGGACTTTGGTTGTGGTAAAGGACGTTTTCCATTTTATATTCATCATCATCTGCATGTGTCTGGAATTGGGGTAGAGATGAATGGACAGCTGTATCAAGAAGCTTTAGAAAATTTAACGAAATACATGGAGCGAGCAAAGCAGTCCAGGGCATCTATTCGATTTGAGCATATTTTCGCGGAAGGGTATGATATCGAACAAGATGATAATCGCTTTTATTTCTTTAATCCATTTTCCATTCAAATATTTCAAAAAGTCATCAGCAATATCCTATTATCAGTAGAACAACATCCACGTTCGATTGACGTTATCTTATACTATCCTACTTCGGAGTATATACAATTTCTCGAGGGGAACACTGTATTTGAGTTGTTGAAAGAAGTGAGAGTACCTGAGTTATATGACCAAAATAACAATGAGCGGTTTGTGATATTTAGATTAGAAGAAATATAGTAATAGAATCTTTAAAAGGGGGGAGTTATCCATGAGTGATTTAGAAAAAAGGCTAGAAGAATGGATAAAAGCATATAGTATTAATGGTTATCTGAATGGTTCTATCTTGGTAGCATATAAAGGGGAAATCCTTGTTAATAAAGGCTTTGGAAAGGCAAACTGGGAACATCAAGTTTCTAATAGACCGGACACTAAGTATCGAATTGGTTCCATTACTAAAGGGTTCACAGCAATGGCTATTTATCAATTATATGAGCAAAAGAAACTTGAATTGGATGATCCAATAAGTAAATACTTACCTTATTTCCCTAATGGTAATAATTTTACAGTCTATCATTGTTTAACTCATACTTCAGGTGTCGCCAATTTCACCAGTTTTGATGAGTTTTGGATGAAAACAATGAGGCTTCCTTCTAGTTTAAAAGAAACGATAGATTCATTTAAAAATAATGCCTTGGTATTTGAAGCAGGAACTCATTTCGAGTATTCGAATTCAGGTTATTTACTATTAACAGCAATAATTGAAGTCGTTTCTGGAAAAACTTATGCAGAATATTTGCAGGAGAAAATTTTTAGTCCACTTGGTATGAAAAATACTGGGTGTGATAACGGAATAGATATCGTGCCAGATTTGGCTATGGGTTATTCTTATAATGGAAAACCAATTCATTCAGCCTATGCAGACCTTTCTTTCCCATTAGGAGCATATGGCCTTTACTCAACGATAGAAGATCTATACATATGGGATCAAGCAATTCAAAATTCAGTTTTAGTTAGCGAGTCTGCAACAGAAAAAATGCTCACCCCTTATCTTGAATCATATGCATGTGGATGGTCCGTTTCACCAACATTAGGGAAAAAATGCTTTAGTCATTTTGGTGACATTAGTGGATACGCTAATGATATTATAAGATTTTCCGAGGACCAATTAACGATTATTTTCTTAAGTAATATGAATATAACTCCTGTTTCAATTCTTACTAGAGAAATAGCGAAAGTGATTTTTAATCATAATTATGTTCTTCCTGCCCCCCTTGAGCCAAGGAAAGTAAACGATATTCCATTTATAAGTGGAAGATATATATGTGATAAAAGTGAAAATGTTTTTTGGGAGCTTACAAAGGAAGGGAATGAATACTTTATAACTTTACCAAAGCGGTATAATGTATTGTATAAGTTTAAACTCATTCCAATTGAACAAGGAGAAAAAAACATCATATTTAAAACAGAAATGATTAATGAACTTTTGGAGATTACATATTTAAATAATATAGTTCAGGTAGTTCGATACACTGATTATGAAAATAAAACAAATCAATACAAAAAGGTTTCCGATTTTTCGTAGCGGAAACCTTTTCTTTATCTGTTAACTTGAAAAGCGAACGGTTATTTGGTGATTTTACCTAAAAGTTCTTCATATTTCACATACCAAGCTTGCCACTCATCTTTTCTATCTATTGTGCGACCATCTAAAATAGCTTCAATTACATCCAGGCATACATGCCATCCTGCAAGGTCTTTGATTGTTTGTTCTGTAAAAGATGAAATTGTCTCAATAAAAGTTAATTGGCAACCATCTGAAACAGGAGATAATACAAATCTAGCGATGTCTTTATCCCATTCAAAAGCTAAAACTTTGAAAGGCTCATAATCTACAATTTGCATATCAATGAATGTCCCATCTTGCATATCAAACTTGATTAACCCATCTTTACTTAAATCGACAATTTGAAGTTCAGAAAACCATTGCTGTAATTTGTCGTTTTCGGTTAACATACTCCAAACCTTCTCTACTGAATGCTGGAGATTTCGTTTGAAACGAGCTGTATAGATATCATTTTCCTTTTGAATCGTTGCAATCATTTGATTTCCTCCTAGGTTTGAGTTATAAACAATGCATTGCTTCTTCCGCTTCATCCCATGGAACTTTATAGCCTTTTCCTTTTGCGCAGAAAATAGAAGTGGATGTGTATTCTGGATCTGCTTCTTTATTGTAGCCGATTTTTTCGACTACTTCCTCTTTGTTATGACAACGATCATATCCACCAAATAGTAGGCTTAGTGTTCCTTTGCCGTGAGTGAAGGAAGCAAACGATGTACTATAATTCATAAAGGTTGCAACAGGTACTCGTCCTTTTATAATCACTTTGTCTCCTACGTTCTCTGGCGATTCAAAAGTTCCATGCGCTTGTTGGATATCAGATAAGACTCGTCCTATAAGATCCATATCTACTTTTATTTTAAAATCGTAGAAAGGCTCTAAGAGCACATTTTCTGCTTTTTCCAGTCCTTGTCTTAATGCTCGATATGTCGCTTCCCGAAAATCTCCACCATGTGTATGCTCGTTGTGCCCTCGACCAGTAAGCAGTGTTATTTTGACATCCGTAAGAGTAGAACCCGTCAGTATTCCGTGATGGTCACGTTCTGTTAAATGATGTAACACTAAGTTTTGGTTGCCGATCGATAAATCATTAGCATGGCAAACATTGTCCAAGGAAATTCCACTGCCACGTTCTGAAGGCTCGATTAATAAATGCACTTCTGCATAATGCTTTAAAGGCTCAAAATGCCCGTAACCTCTAACTGTTGTATCGATTGTTTCTTTATAAAGAATTCTTGGTTCACCAAATGAAACGTTGAACTGGAAACGTTCGAGGACTATTTGTTGTAGCACTTCCAGCTGAATAACACCCATCACATGCACATGTATTTCTTGAAAATGCTCATCCCAATAAACGCTTAATGAAGGATCTTCTGCATCTAGCAGTTTAAAGCATCGCAACATTTCTTTGACGTGAATAGAAGTATCAAAATTCACTTTTGATTTTAAAGTAGGAATCATATCAAAGGTCGTTTTATCACTAGTTGCCCCAATTCCATCGCCAATAGAAGCATTGGTGAGCCCAGTTACTGCTACAAGTTCGCCTGCAACTGCTTGGTCCACTGTTTTGTATTTATTTCCACTATATACGCGTAGTTGCGTAACTTTTTCCGCTAATTCCCCGTACTGCACTTCATCCCGTACTTTTAGCTTGCCGCTTAATAATTTAAGAAATGTTACTCTATTTCCACTTTCGTCATGACGAATTTTGTAAACTTGTGCGGAGAATGCTTCTTCCTGTTTATAAGAAGACTCTGTCAATAAATCTAGTTTTTCTATGAATTCGATTATGCCGATGTCTTTTAAAGCAGAACCGCTTGCACAAGGGAAAATTTTATTTTCTCGAATCATGCGTTTACAAGTTTGTATCCATAACTCCTCGTCATAATCACTGTCCATATATATTTCAAGTAGGTTCTCATCTCGTTCTGCTAAAAATTCGATGAACGCTTCGTTGAAGAGATTAGTTATATCACACACATTTTCTGACAAGTTAGCACGAATTTCGTCTAAAATGCTCGCTGCATCAGCTCCTTCATAATCAGTTTTATTGATAAAGAAAAAAGTAGGGACTTGATGTTTTCGTAAAAGTTGCCACACTGTTTCGGTATGCCCTTCTACACCATCTACCGCGCTAATAATGATGACCGCAAAGTCCATCACTTGGATAGCACGTTCCATTTCGGGTGAAAAATCGACGTGACCAGGAGTATCTATCACATAATAAGTGGAATCGTTATAAGAGAAGATTCCTTGGTCCGCAAAAATCGTAATTCCTCTATTTTTTTCGATGGAATGGCTGTCGAGAAAAGAGTCTTGATGGTCGACACGTCCTCTTTGTCGAATAGTCTTCGTATGATAAAGTAGTTGCTCTGAAAAAGTCGTTTTTCCAGCATCTACGTGTGCGAGTATACCAATGGTTTTATACACGACGTCACCTCTGTTCGTTTGTAGTGAATGACTTTATTATAGCAAAGCTTTCAGTACAAAAGAAAAGCCACCGTGTATTTCAATATACACGGCGGCTTATAAAGTATTAGGATTCAACATGTACTTTTACATCTTTTAATTTCATACGTTTATACGCTTTCCATATCCACCCATCATGTGGTTTGAATAAAAACACAAGCATAAATATTAAGCCTATCATTGCTGCCATCATGCCAGCAATAGAAGTATTCCATAGTTTTGCTAAATAATATCCAGTAATTGCTGCAGTGACACCGAATGTCATGCTCCATACAATCATTCTTAAGACACTTTTACTCATGAGGTAAGCAGTAGCGGCAGGTCCGATGAGCATTGCCACCACAAGAACTGCACCCACACTATCAAAAGCTGCAACGGTTGTTAAAGATACGAGTGTCATATAAGAGTAATGCATAGCTACTATTGGTAAACCGATAGATAGTGCGAAAACTGGATCGAAAGTAGTGAGCTTCATCTCTTTGTAAAAGAAAACTAGGAATAATATATTGAAGACAAGAACGATTAATAACATCCAAACTGCTTTTGGCATGGAAAATCCAAAAATGTCCCAAGTATCCCATGGAACAAAAGCAATTTCACCCATCAGCACATGCTCCACATCTAAGTGGACATTTCCGGCAAATAAAGTGATAAACAAAACGCCTAGTGCAAATAAGGAAGTGAACACAACTCCAATAGCAGCATCTTCTTGTAAGCCGCCTGACTGGAGCAATTGCACAAGAAAAGTAGTAAGTAAACCAGCGATTGCAGCACCCACTAGCATCCAAAATCCATTTAATGATTGGGTAATCATAAATGCCACTACAATTCCGAATAACACGGTGTGACTAATAGCATCTGCAATCATAGCCGTTTTGCGTAGGATTAAAAATACACCGGTTAACCCACAAGTAATTCCAACTAATGATCCAGTTAAGAGCACCCAGAATTCATTCATGGTTCACTGCCTCCTTTACTACCTTTCTTTGCTTAAATGCTTTTTTCTTTAGTGATTTGGAGATGAAGCCTCTTGTTGGTGCGAAAAAATAAGAGATTAAAAAGAGACTAGCAGCACATAGTACGATAATCGGTCCTGTTGATAGTCCTGTACGAAGAGAACTTATAATCGTACCTAATGCACCTGAAAGTGCCCCAAAGAATGCACTTGTAACTAGAATAATTCCAAGGTGATTGGACCAAAATCTAGCAGCTGCAGCAGGTATTATGAGCATAGCTGCCATTAAAATAACACCAACCGCTTGTATGCCAGTTACAATCGTTAGCACCGTAAGAGCTGTCAATAAAACACGTAATCGTTCGACTGGTAATCCGATACCTTTTGCAAATACCGGGTCAAAAATCATTAGCTTCCATTCTTTAAAAAATAGTAGACACATTAATATGATTAACAAAGCACTACCCGATAGCCAAACTAAATCGCTTTTCGCCATGGTAGCGGCTTTTCCAAATATAAAGTCATTCAAACCGCTTTGATTTCCTGTGCCGCTTTGATTGACAATAGTAAGGAGAACAATTCCAATCCCAAAAAATACAGATAAAACAAATCCAATTGCCGCGTCTGCTTTTAGCTTAGAGTTGCCTACAATCCATTGAATCATATAGACAGCAAGTGCAGAAGTAATAGCAGCACCTAGCATAAGTATCGGTAAATCCTTTTGCTGAAAAACTAAATAAGCAATCGCAATTCCAGGAAGAGCCGCATGCGCTGCTGCATCTCCAACCAAGCTTTGTTTTTGCAGAAAGGCGAAGGTTCCATTTAAACCGGCCGCTACTCCTAGTAAAATAGCTCCTATAAGAACCCAAAGCAAGTTTCCAGTTAACATGATCTTTTCACCTCTCTTAGTTGAACGTTTTGTTCGATTTCGTCTTATCCATAAAAAATAATTTTCCTCCATATGCTTCTTGTAGATTGTCTTCTGTAAAGGTTCGCTCTGTTGGTCCTGATGCGGTAATGGTTTGGTTCAATAAGATTATCCAATCAAAATAGTCAGCTGCAGTTTGTAAATCATGGTGGACAACGAAAACAGATTTACCTTTTGCTTTTAAATCTTTTAAAATAGCAATAATTGTCCGCTCTGTTGCAGCATCTACACCAACAAATGGTTCATCCATAAAATAGACTTCCGCTTCTTGTGCAAGTGCACGAGCCAAAAATACTCGCTGCTGTTGTCCTCCTGATAATTGACCAATTGATCGATCAGCAAAAGCTTCCATTCCGACATTTTTTAAGCAATCCATGGCAATTTGTTTATCTTTTGCCGATGGTTTTTTTATCATACCTATATGTCCGTAACGTCCCATAAGGACAACATCTAAGGCATTTGTAGGAAAGTCCCAATCAACTGCATTTCGCTGTGGAACATAGCCGACTGTATGATCTTTTGGGTTAAGGGGACGCTCTAAAATGTGAACTGCCCCTGTTTTGTTTGGTAATTGGTTAAGTATTGCTTTGATCAATGTAGATTTCCCCGCTCCATTTGGTCCAATAATGCCTGTTAAGTGGCCTACTGGAATAGTTAAGTTCACATTTTCCAATACGACTTTTTCTTCATAAGCAACCGACAAATTTTTTACTTGTAACGAGTCCATGTTGCTTCCCTCCTATTTAAGTGAATCGACAATTGTGTTGACGTTATGTTTATACATACCAATATAAGTTCCTTCTTCTGTTCCTTCCGCACCCATTGCATCAGAGTAAAGCTCTCCTCCAATTTGAATCGTGTGCCCTTTTTCTTTCGCACCTTCTATAACAGCTTTCATTGCTTTATCCGAAACACTAGATTCTATGAAAACAGCTTTAATATTGTTTTCTACTAGAAAATCTACGATATTTTGAACATCTTTTAAGCCATACTCGGAATCTGTACTTAAGCCTTGTAAGCCTCGTACTTCCATGCCATGACTATTTCCGAAGTAGTTAAATGCGTCATGTGCTGTTACAAGCACTCGTTGTTTTTCTGGAATTTCACTAATCCGCTGATCTGTCCAAGCAGACAAATCAGATAATTTTTTAAAAAATGCTTCTTCGTTTTTTGCAAAGTCATCTTTACTGTCTGGAAGTTCTTCTGAAAGTGTTTTGGTTATTTCTTTCGTTGCTGATTCCCATACATTAATATCAAACCAAATATGTGGATCTGCTAGATCAGGATGCGCTTCATCATTTAATATCTGCTCTCGTGGAACAGCGTCACCAATCGCTACAACCGTTTTTTCTTTCTTCATTTTCTCGAAAATTTCGCTCATTTTTCCTTCCAGCTCTAGACCGTTATAAAAAATGATGTCTGCCTTTTCTAATATTTGTAAGTCTCCTTGTGTCGCTTTATACAAGTGAGGATCTACACCCGGTCCCATTAATGATTTTATCTCCACATGATCTCCAGCAATTTCTTTCACCGCGTCTGCAATTTGCCCGGTGGTCGTAATAACTAATGGTTTTTCGTCTTTTTTTGCATCCCCACTAGCATTGTTGCTACATCCAACTAACAAAACAGCAGTAATGAATAAAAATAAAATCTTTTTCACATTATTTCCTCCCTTTTCCTATGCTCTACTTTATTTCCCTCGGGAAACTTTTAGAATAAAAAAAATCATCTTTTTTCTCAAGTGCCATTAACTTTCCGAGAGGAAACATTTGTTCATAAGGATAACACTTTGTTTTTATTTTGTCAAAGTAATGTATGTAAATTTTTTAATAATGGTGATTATAAGAAAAAACTTTTCTTAGTGTTATACTTTAATGACAAATGAAATGAAAAGGAGTTGACGGTTCATGCAATATTCGAAATCTAAGATGGAGCAACTAGTGAAGCATAGTGCAGATCTTTCTAAACGTTTGAAAGAAGTAATGAAAGAACACGACTTAGAAAAAAGTTTTGCTTTAAAAGCGCTATATCATTCAGAAGTAAAAGACGGTGGAAGATATCAGAGAGATTATCAGGACTTATAATTCATAAAGGGGAAGAGGCAAGTGATTCAAGTTCTTCGAGCAGGAAATCATGTCCAACCTTTTAGAGGACCATTCACCATTACTCGTATCAAGCCAAGTGATATTTTAGGAGAAGACATAGATGATTCTGCATTTGGAACGCTAAGCGTTATTGATCATGCGGTGATTAAAAAAGGATTAAAGATTAAAATGCATGAACATGTAAACGATGAAATCTTGAGTTATGTGTGGAAGGGCACTTCGTATCATAGGGATTCTGCGGGGGTGGAAGCTGAAATTTCACCGGGTAAACTGATGATGATGAACGCAGGTGTAAGCTTTTGGCATGAAGAAAAGGTAAAAGAGGAATACGTGGAAATGCTTCAAATATTTTTCCGGCCAAGTGAAGCAAACCTTCCGCCAACTATACAGTTTCATGATAAACCAACAAATAATCGCGACTGGTATGAAATGGTTGGTCCTGAGGGTTCAAATGCACCACTGCTTGTTCGACAAAATGCTTACATTTTAGACGCTCACCCTAAAGCTGGAGACATCCTTCCAGTTCCTTCTTATGAAGGAAAGAAACCTTTTCTGTATGTATTAAGTGGTTCTATTCAAATTGGAGACTATACTGTCAATAAACAAGAAGCCGTGACAGATTTAGTAGAGGAAATTCCTTTTTTCACAGCAAACGAAGATACAACTGTCATCTTGTTTTTAGTAGATATGCATGCGCCAGCTTTCTCAGATGGTACCATTAGCGGAACTAAAATTCAGAGATAAATTAGTAATGGAAGAGCGTACCGATCATTTGTTGATTCGGCACGCTTTTTTTGCCTAGGAAACTATAAAAATTTAGACTTGTGGATAATTTATAAAAGTTACATGAGGTATGGCATTTTTTGTATTATACGTAGTATAGGGAGAATGCGTCGCAAGGTATCCGCTAGCCTTCGCGCTTGGCGCATCATGCATGAGCCAACTCGTGTTTCACACGAGTCGAGTGTCTTATGACTGCGACTCATGCGGCCCGAAACACTGCGGCAAATATATCCGAGCTAATTATCTGGAGAAGTTTACCCAATAAAAAATGCGCAACATTCTAGCCATTACTCGCAACATTGTATAGAATTCCCGCAACATTCTACCTCAAATGCGCAACATTGACAAAAATGAGTCACAGCCATCGTTGTCTCACTCCAAGTAAACTTGTTGTTATAAGGATTAGTTGCTTTCATATGCAATTTAGTTGCTCTCACGCCTATTTTGGTTGCTTTGGGAGTAGATTTAGTTGCTTTCCACAATCAATTGGTTGCCCTAAGCCATTTACTGGATACACTCCATGAAAAAATTTGCATCACATTTTGGTTTTAGTGAGCAGATACTCAATAAGTAAATAATTTCTATTGATTTTCACTGTAGATGGCGACTCCTATCGAGACCAACAAAATGTTGGTCTCGAAGGTGTTACCACATGATGTGGCGCTCTTAGCCTTTGTTCTTCTGGGAGTAAAATGAGCCTTCACAAGGATGAAGGCTCATCACTCACCCCACGGAAAGCGTCCGTCCTGCAGCGAAAATCATGGCGGACACTTTATCCAGCTCGCTAAGACGCATTCTCCCTATTATGTGTATCCATCATATTTAGTAAATCAAGCAAGACACAGGCATCTTAGCACTTTTATTATATTATTCCTCTTCAATCTTTCCAAAAACTTCATCTTTTGTTTGTTCGAATGCTTTTTGCAAATTGCGTTTGTACAATTCTTTCTCTTGTTCATTCAAATTTAACGTATTACTTATTTCTTCTTCATAGTATTTAAAGATAGTCTGAAGTGATGTGGATTCATTTGCGATACTATTTGTCATTAATGTATGTTTAAAGCTTTCTACGTAATAATTTTTTGTTCCAACTGTCATGTCCTAACTTCCTTTCTATCGTAAACATAAAAAGCATCTTCCCTTAGTTGTTACAAAGGAAGATGCTAATTCAATTGAATGAATATGGTTGCTCGTTGTCGTGACGAAAAATTGGTATAGAAAAGAAAATCACTATAAATGGCATAGTGAAATAAGAGGAGTCGATTCCTCCAATGTTTCTTTCCGATTACGTTTTTTCGTACGGCAGCAAATTCAAGCCGTTGCTTGTTCATAGCTGCACTTAACACCTCCTATTTCCGCGTAGGTTTTGGTGTGTACTTGAAATAGGCAGGTCTCCTGGCTCATGATCATGGCGTTTCTTTCCCTTCCCATTAACGATTAACAGTGGATTTGAAAGAATTGCTCCCATTTACAGTTGCGGGACAGCGTCGGTTTTTCACCGAACTTCCCTTTTAAGCTATTTTACCGAAGGAAAATAGCACCTAAATCTACACGTTATTCAGTTGTTCTTTTACTATAACATAGATGAAGTAGAAGAATTTTTTTTTATAAACAATCGCAAATTTGGACAAGAAAATGGCTTGGTCCCTTCCTATAATCAATAGGAGGGGGGAGAAGAATGACTATATGGAAGACAAAAAATCCGTATCAAGTTTATATTTATACTTGTTTTTTATCACAATTATTTTTTACATTTATTTTCACTGTAAGTTTGTTATATCAAGTGAAAATTGTCATGCTAGATCCATTGCAACTTGTTTTAGTAGGGACTGTTTTGGAACTATCCGTTTTTCTATTTGAAATTCCAACTGGAGTAATTTCAGATGTAAAAAGCCGGAAGCTCTCCATTATAATTGGGTACTTTTTAATAGGGGGTGGTTTTTTAATCGAGGGGTTATTCCCATATTTTATGACTGTGATTTTAGCGCAAGTTGCATGGGGAATTGGTTATACATTTACTAGTGGTTCCTTGCAAGCTTGGATTGCAGACGAAGTAGGGGAAGAGCGTGCTTCTTTAGCGTTCATACGAGGAGCAAAGGCTGGTAATCTTGGGCAAGTCATAGCAATACCTCTAAGTATATTAACGGGTCTTTATATGATTAATCTACCAATCATTATTGGTGGACTTTGTATGGTTGGGTTGGCGATATACTTAATCATATTTATGAAGGAAGAAAACTTTAAACCTCTAGAAAAAACGGAAAGAACATCTACTTGGGAAAGTATGAAGGGAAGTATGGGGAAGATTATTTTTCATGCTAGAACTAGCTTTATCATCAGAATGCTTTTCCTTATTGCTTTATTCGTTGGATTTTATAGTGAAGGATTCGATCGTTTATGGATGTCCCATTTTTTTGATGTATCTAATCTAGTAGCGCTAACGGATGAAAAGCTAGTTTTATTAACTGGAGGTATTCAATTTATGGTTGTGCTAATTTCTTTTGTAGTACTCCATTTAATGAATAGAAGCTCTATCCATCAGTATTTAAAGCATATTTATATGGTCCTTTTTACATGTAGCTTATTTATTATTGCTTCATTGATCGGCTTTGCATTGTCAACATATGCAATTGGCTTATTAGTATTTTATATCATTATTCAAGTCACAAGAAAAGTGATGTATCCGTTAGAGGATATTTGGCTAAATAAGATCATTCCAGAGTCGTCTACACGTGCAACATTTTTTTCCGTAAAAGGCCAAGTGGATGCTATCGGTCAAATTGGCGGAGCTCCTGTGATTGGTTATATTGCAACAAATTTCACGATAAGAACGGCAATTATTGTTAGCGCAATTTTGTTAACTCCAGTTCTATTTTTATACAATGTCGTTTTGAAAAAGCATCGGTCTTGATACTGATGCTTTTGTTTTCAATATATGATATTTACTTAAGTGAATGTCGATAATTACTTGATCTATTTCGAATTAAAAAATTTTTCTTTGAATGCTGGACTTAATTCACTCCATACATCAAATTTATTGCCATCTAAATCATAGAAAACAAAGTTATTTCCACTATGTCCTCTGTCTTCAATTTCTCCTACTTTTATTTGTTTATCTATAAAATCATGATGGATAGCTTTTAGAGAGTTTAATCCATCCACTTCAAATGTTATAGAGAAACACTCTTGATCGTAAACATCATAGAAGTTTGAGCTTTGGCCTTCTTTAGCTTTAACAAGAAATATACTTTGGTTTGCAAGATTTAGAATTGCTTTGTCTTCATCTATATAACTTAACTCGGCACCTAATTTGTTAATATACCATTCCGAAGAAAACTCTATATTAGTGACGGGTATATAAGTGGTGCCTATTCTTAATAATTTGTCGTTCATCTAACTCCCCCTTTTATTTGTATTTCTCTATTAAATCCACTTTACCTCTATTTTTGCTTAATAAATTTAATAAAGCCTCACTCAAAAGTGAGTGAGGCTTTATTCGCACAAGCAACATTGTCAAATAGTTATGAGAAAAACGAAGGGAGATCTTTTCAGATGCTTAATCTGTTTCTCCGTATATATTTACCCTGTAGAAAAATTAGGAAACTGGTAATATTTACTGAATTTAGTTCAGCCCATTTCTCTTCTTTTAATCGGCAAGTAGATTTCCATAAATATTTTTTCGTATAACCAGTCATGGCAATGTTCATCGTAATATTCGAAGTCATAGACGTTTTCATCGACCTCGTAATGAGAAGTTGGTAACCAATCATCCAAAATATATTGCCAGGTACCTTTAATAGAATCGACAAATTGTTCTACTTCTACGAGTGGAGTTCTAAAAACTGCGTATGTCGCTGCTGGTATTTTCAACTTTGTCAGTTCTTTAGGGAGATGGGTGTCATGGTCGTAATTTACAGCAAATAAATAAGTAAAGCTGTCTTTCAATTCGGTTCCACTTAGATTAATACAATATTCCCCATGTTTTTTTGGAGATAATAGATTGTATAGCGTACTTTCGATTGCCTCATCATCTGAAATCCTTTGTTCCCAAAAAGCGGGTGCATCCCTTGTATAAGACACTTTTTCCAAGTAACTCTCAAATGTTTTTCCTGCAATATCAAAAGCTTCTTTGTGAATAATTTTTGGTTGCATAACAATTCCACCAGTCTGTTTTTGACGAAGACTGAGTAAATCTAACTTTTGTGGTAGGGAGATTGGACAGTGAAGCCTATATAAACTTGGAGGACTTCCAAAACACTTTTTAAACGCTTTTGTAAAACCGGAATGTGTTTCAAAACCATAATCTAGTGCAATTTGGATGATTTTTTTACCTTGGACTAACTCGTATAAAGCAAATTGTAGCTTTCTTTTTTGCACATAGTTCATAACGGTGTACCCGATATGTTTGTCAAAGATTCTATAAAAATGATAAGGAGAATAGCCAACGAGAGTAGCAAGCTCTTCTGGATTAATGTCCTCTTTAATATGTTCGTCTATATAATCAATTACTTGTTGTAGTAATAATAACTGTTGAATAGCGGTTGCCACCTTTTCATTTATCTATTATTCATAATATAGCTTATTATTTGATTATAATAGATTGTAATTTAATAATGTTAAATAAAGGGGGATAATAGGTGAAAACTTTAGTAAATAAAATAAGAAGTTTAACTGAACAGTCATCGGGGACATGGGGTATTGTATTAGAAGATCTGGATACTGGTGAAAAGTGGGTAACAAACGGGGATGAACTTTTTTACGCGGCAAGTGTTATTAAAGTTCCTATTATGGCAGCTGTCTTCTCTGCTGCAGAGCGAGCGGAATTGGCATTAACAGACCCACTCATTTTAAAGGAAGAAGACTTTGTAGGAGGTTCAGGCGTTCTTCAACATTTAACTCCTGGAATGTCACTTTCAATTAAAGACATCGTTATGCTAATGATTATTCAAAGTGATAACACAGCGACGAATATATTAATAGACCAAGTAGGAGTAGAACATATCGTACAGACAATGGAAGAAGCCGGAATGGAAAAGAGCACCTTTTACAATAAATTAATGATGAATAACCCTAATCCAAAAGGCTTCAATCAAATTACCGCTAATGATATTGGAAAACTCTTAACTTTGATGGCTACTGGTGAGCTAGTAAGTGAAAAGGCTAGTAAACAAATGATAGCTATGATGAAAAAGCAACAAATAAAAGACTGCTTACCCGAAAAATTGCCTTCTCCATATTCTAATTTCAACAATGGAATGCCACCTTGGGAGCTAGCGCATAAAACAGGTTGGATTCCAGGAACTCGTCATGACGTTGGTATTTTTTACGTAGGAGAAAGAAAACTTATCGCAACTGTTTTATCAAAGGAAGAAGATGACTTAGTTTCTAAGCAAATTCTAGCCCAAATTGGAGAAGAAATTTATAATTATTTACAGTGAAGTATATTGAACGAATTGTGAACCGACTCCTTCTAAAAGAGGAATCGGTTTTTGCGTGTTATAATGGAGGTATTATTGGAGGGAATACATTGACGAATTTTAGCCGACAATCGGCATTCATTTATACATTTGCATATAACGATGCAGAACGCTCCCTATGTCACTTAGAGATGCGCTCTTTTTTTGGAGTAGATACGCAAACCAAAATAATAAAAAGCGATGTGGAGATAGATCCTAGTCGAAGTCCATTTATAAAAGGCAGGGTGGAAGTTTTAGCAGAAGGAGACACTGTGGAAGAGATTGTCGCACAAGCTTCCACTTTCGGCAATGAGGAACAGACAAACAAAGTAATATTCTTAAAAATTAACGATCGCCAAGGAAAAGACAAAATTGAAAATGCAGAACGCCTCCGAATAGAACGAGCAATTGGCAGTGAAATGCAAGGAGATTTCGACTTACATAATCCGGATGAACTATATGCAGTAGTTCCATATGGCGGCCGCTGGTACTTTGGGTTATTTACGAAAAGTGAGCCTATTTGGTTTAAGCATATGAAAAAACCAAGAGAGTATTCAACTGCACTTAGTACAAGAGTAGCACGTGCAGTAGCAAATATCGCAGTTCCACGTCCTGAAGGGATTCGAGCAATCGATCCTTGCTGCGGAATTGGCACAGTGCTTGTCGAAGCTTTATCTATGGGAATAAATATAGTCGGACGGGATATTAATCCACTCGTTTGCGTAGGCTCTAGAGAAAATATTGCCCACTTCGGTTTAACAGGAGACGTAAGAAAAAGTGCCATTGAAGACATTACGGAAGAATATGATGTAGCGATAATCGATTTACCTTATAACTTATATACGCATGCATCATGGGAAGAACAATTTACGATATTGAAACACGCTAGAAGAATAGCGAAAAAGGTCATTATTGTCACGATAGAATCGATGGATGAGCGACTAGAATCCGTAGGTTTTCAAATAATCGATCGTTGTATTACAAAGAAACAACAGTTTTCTCGCGAAATAGTCGTTTGTGTGTAATGCAGAACGAAAGGAGAGCGCAGGATGAAGGATCTATCTATAGGTGGGCTTTTAGACGTAATAGGTGAATTGTTTTCTGATGAAATATCTATTGCAGTAACTGATAAAGAGAAGTATATCTATTATCGATCAAGTAAACGAATAGACTTGAAAATAAGGCCTGGTGATCCTGTTGTAGAAGGCACCATTGCTTATAAAGCGATGAGCAGTAAGCAAAAGGTGTCTGAATTTATCGACCGCGAATTATTTGGCGTTCCATATCACGGCATGGCAGTCCCATATCAGCATGAAGGAGAACTAGAAGGTTGTGTATTAGCTATTTATCCAGCATTCACGGAAGGAAAGTCCGTAATAACGATTAAAACACAAGATGGATGGATTCCTATTACTTTTTCCGATGTTATTTATTTAGAAGCGAAAGATCGAAAGACACATATTGTGACGAAGACCTTCTCTGGAACACATACGAGCTCACTACAAGATTTTGAATATCGACTTCCTAGAGAATCTTTCATACGCTGTCATCGTTCTTTTATCGTAAATGTTCATCATATAAAAGAAATTTATCCAGATACACATTCTACATTTCTACTAGCGATGGAAAATGGTGAAAAAGTATCAGTTAGTCAATCATACTCCAGTTATTTCCGGAAGCTATTGGGGTTTTAACCAAAAAACGCTTGAACAAGAGGAAAACCTTCTCTTATTCAAGCGTTTTTTGGGGTAATTGCTATATCAAAATAACAGATTGAAAATAATGACGATAAAATATTCTGGTTTAACCTTTAAATATTCTGTTTTAATCATTTAAAACGTGTCTTCACCTATTTTTTCCTAAATTGTTACAATAAGAGTTAAAATTATGTAAATTCATTTTACGAGGGGGACGAAACGATGGAAAAGAATCTGGAACGTATAAAAGACAGTAACTTACATGATCTTGTCGTGCAAGCAGAAGATGCTGCATCGTGGGTTAGAGATGGTATGACATTGGGCTTAAGTGGATTTACACGTGCGGGTGACGCAAAAGCGGTTCCATTGGCATTAGTTGAGCGAGCGAAGAAAGAAAAATTTAAAGTAAATATTTTTACAGGGGCTTCTTTAGGTTCTGATTTAGATAAATTATTATCGGAAGCGGGTATTATTAATAAACGCCTGCCTTTCCAAGCAGATGCCACCATGCGCAAAAATATTAATGCCGGCAATCATTTATTTGTCGACCAACATTTATCGCATACAGCAGAAATGGTACGTAATGGAGTTTTACCTCAAATTGACTTCGCTATAGTGGAAGCGGTTTCAATTTCGGCGGATGGTATGATTGTTCCTACTACATCTATTGGTAACAATTTAGCTTTTGTAACGCATGCAAAAAATATTATTGTAGAGATTAACTTAGGACAATCCGAACAATTAGAAGGATTACATGATCTATATGAACCGGCAGAACAAGGAAAAAGACTTCCGATTCCATTAACGAAAGCAAACGATCGAATCGGTACAGTTGGTATGTCTGTTGACACGGATAAAATTAGAGGAATCGTTTTTACAAACTATACTGATTCACCATCTCCAATTGTTCCACCTGATCAGGAAACAGAAGAAATGGCACAGCATTTAATCTCTTTCTTGCGTGAAGAAGTAGAAGCAGGAAGACTTACAAATAATTTAATGCCACTTCAGGCTGGCATTGGTTCGGTTGCTAACGCAGTATTACATGGTCTTATCGATTCTGAATTTGAAGATTTACAAGTGTACTCGGAAGTATTGCAAGACTCAGTGTTCGAGTTGATCGATGCAGGCAAAGTAAACTTCGCATCTGCTTGCTCCATTACACTTTCAGAAGAGATGATGAAACAAGTTTACGGCAACTTGGAAAAGTATCGAGATAAATTAGTGTTACGACCACAAGAAATTACGAATCATCCGGAAATTATTCGTCGACTCGGCTTAATCTCGATTAACACGGCACTTGAGTTTGATATTTACGGCAATGTGAACTCAACGCATGTTTCTGGAACGAAAATGATGAATGGTATTGGTGGTTCAGGCGACTTCGCTCGGAATGCAAAACTTGCAATTTTCGTTACAAAGTCGATTGCTAAAGGTGGCAATATTTCCAGTATTGTACCTTTTGTAGCGCATGTTGACCATACAGAGCATGATGTAGATGTAGTTGTGACAGAACAAGGGTATGCTGATCTTCGTGGATTAGCCCCAAGAGAACGTGCGGAACTGATTATTAACAATTGTGTACACCCAATGTACAAAGCACAATTGCGTAATTACTATGAAGAAGCTTTAACAAGAGGTGGACAAACTCCACATGTACTTGAAAAAGCATTTTCGTTCCATACGAATTTAGCGGAAACTGGTACGATGCTTGTCGAGGAAGCAAAATCATACGCATAAAACAAAAACCGATCTCACATGTGATGAGATCGGTTTTTCATTGCTTAGTAAACTATAAAAAATTTGAAAGCTGGATAATTTTTCCGAGTAACATTTAGTTTGGCTTTTTTATATTGTACGTAATATAAGGATACTGCGTTTTAGTGCGTTCAATGAGTAGACCGCTATTATTACCGCCTGGTGAGCGACGAACCGCTACGTCGCTAACGCTCCTGCAGGGTCTCGCACCGCCGTGCAAATTTCTAAAATTATGTAGTTATCAATTAATAAATTCCAAAGAATGGCTAAGGGCAATCAAACAGCTATTGAAAGCAACTAGTTGGAGTTCGAAAGCAACTAAAATAAGTAGGAGAGCAACCAAATTGCCCTCGAAAGCAACTAATTATTACAATAGCAAGTTTACTTGGAGTGAGACGACGATGATTTGACCATATCATAGGAATAATATGCCTTGAAGCGCGCTGAACTCACCAGGCAAGCATCTGCTAGGATGGTTTGTCGAGTTCACAGTGCATATTGTCTCGTTCAACCACTTATTGTTAATTTCGGACACTTCATACAACTCACTATGGCGCACTATCACTATTATGTGTGTCATTCCATTGATCGTTCTCATTTACTATATCTGCTCAGAGTTAGGTACTTCCCATTTTGTTCTTAGTGAATATCTTTTTTCTTAAATCGTCCGCCGCGTACTTCTGCGATATTGCCGATAGCTAAAAATGCATGGTCGTCGATTTCCTCTACAATAGATTTTAGTTTTGCCTCTTCTAATCTAGTAACGACCGTGAAAATCACTTTTTTATTATCCCCTGTGTAGGCACCTTCCCCATGTAAATAGGTTACTCCACGCCCTAGTCGATCCATTATGGCGTCCCCGATATCTTCAATCTGGTCACTTATAATATAGATAGACTTTGATTCATCCAGTCCTTGAATGACGATATCAATCGTTTTGAAAGCGATAAAATAAGCCAGAAATGAATACATTGCTTGTTCCCATGTAAATACAAAACCTGCCACACTGAATATAACTAAGTTAATAATCATAATAATTTCACCGACTGAAAAAGGCAGGGCTTTATTGAATAAAATTGCTAAAATTTCCGAACCATCTAGGGAACCGCCGTTTCGAATAACTAGACCGACACCCATTCCTAAAATGATTCCTCCAAAAACAGTGGAGAGCAATAAATCATTGGTAAAAGGATTAATATTATGTAGATAGGAAGTACAAATAGATAATACGGTAATACCAAATAAGGTAGATAATGCGAAGGTTTTTCCTATTTGTTTATAGCCTAGGAAAAAGAATGGAATGTTGAGGACAAATATGAAAATACCTAAACGGACTCCAGTGAGATGTGAAAGGATAATAGAGACCCCAACTACTCCCCCGTCTAAAATTTGATTTGGTACTAAAAATAATTCCAATCCTACTGCCATTAAGATGGCACCGATAGCAATCATTAGGGTACGTGCAAAGATGACTTTTTTAGGGGCATTTCGGTGTGGAATTTTCCCGACTGATGGGTCTTTACATAGTTCTACTGATAGGTCACTCAATTTAATCTCCCCGTTTCTAAAAAAATGTGTCTATTCTTATAGTTTATAGAAAGAACTAGTATTATAAAAGGGAAAAGCGTTATGCCTTGTGAAAATATTATTTTTTCCAATACGTGCTACAATAAATAAAAACCTTCTAGGAAAGAGAGCTTGTTTATGGTAATTATTCAAGGATTGATTAGTTTTATTTTGCATATCGATGAACATTTAGTGGACATCATACAAAATTTTGGTGTATGGTCATACGCCATCTTATTTTTGATTGTTTTTATTGAGACTGGAGTTGTCGTTTTTCCATTCTTACCGGGGGATTCTTTATTGTTTGCTAGTGGGGCATTTGCTGCAAGCGGGGCGTTTCAATTGGGCTTATTAATGCTTGTATTCTTTGTAGCAGCTGTTCTTGGGGACACCATGAATTATCAGATTGGGAAAAAGGTTGGTACATCTATTCCTCCCAATAGTTTACTTGGGAAATGGATTAACCAGGATAAACTACATAAGTCGCAGGAGTTTTTTAATAAACATGGCGGAAAAACAATTGTCATCGCAAGGTTTATGCCATTTATACGCACGTTTGCACCGTTCGTGGCCGGGGCAAGTAAGATGAATTATCGTTATTTTATTACTTATAATATAGCGGGGGCAGCGTTATGGGTGACTTTAGCTACGTTACTTGGTTATTTCTTTGGGAATATTCCTATTGTGAAAGATAATTTCTCGACGGTTCTATTATTGATTATTTTCGTTTCTATCCTACCGGGAATTATCAGTGTTTTGAAAAGTCGTTTTAAAAAATAGAGTGCTGCATGTGATGCAGTGCTTTTTTATTGACAAAAAATATAGATGTAATTATGATGGTTACATCAGGGGGCGAGTAGATATGAAAATCAGTAGTCGATTTACAGTTGCTGTGCATATACTATCTCTTGTAACTTTGGATCGAAACGTCATTTGCACTTCTGAGTGGATTGCAGAAAGCGTAAATACAAACCCAGTAGTAATACGTAGAATAATGGGTATGTTAAAAAAGGCGGAATTCATTGATATTAAGCGAGGAACGGGCGGTATTACATTACAAAAGCCCTTAAGTGATATTACATTATTAGACGTGTATCATGCAGTAGATGTAGTGGATGAGGGCGAGCTTTTTCAAATGCATGAAAATCCTAACCCAAATTGCCCAGTAGGAGCAAATATTCAAGGAGTACTAGAGCTTATACTATTCCGTGCACAAGATGCAATGGAAGCAGTTTTAAAGGAAGTTACGATGGATGAGTTAGTTCAAGTGTTAAGTCAAAAAATTGAATCATAAGTATTCAATTTTTTTGATATAGTTGTAACTTAATTGGTTACAGTAAAATAAAATTTAATTGGAGGTAAGTAACATGAAAATAGGTGTAATTGGAGCAACAGGTAAAGCAGGAAATTTAATTTTTAAAGAAGCAACAGATAGAGGTCATGAAGTAACTGCTATTGTGAGAGATGCTTCTAAATTAAATGATCAAACAGTTCAAGTTTTAGAAAAAAGTATATTCGATCTTACAACAGATGATGTGAAACAATTTGACGTAGTCGTAAATGCATTTGGAGCTCCACTTGGAGAAGGGCAAGCGCATGTAGATGCAGGGCATGCCTTAATCGAGGCACTTAAAGGAACGGACACACGAGTAATTGTAGTTGGTGGAGCAGGAAGCCTATTTGTCGACGAAGCAAAAACAATCCGTGTAATTGATACACCTGAATTTCCAGAAATATTTAAACCAACAGCCGATGGTCAAGGACGCAACTTGCAAGAACTTCAAGAAACAACGGATATCCAATGGACATTTGTAAGTCCAGCTGGTCACTTTGATGCAGAGGGTAAACGAACAGGTTCTTATCAGTTAGGAAAAGACAATCTTATATTAAATTCAAAAGGTGACAGTTATATAAGTTACGCGGATTATGCAATTGCTATTGTAGACGAGATCGAAAATCCTAAACATATCAACCAACGTTTTTCTGTTGTAGCAGAATCGGAGTAAATAATGGAGATTGGTATTTATACATTTGGGGACCTAGGTCCAAATCCTCTCACCGGAGAAACAATTAGTGCGCAACAGCGTTTAAAAGAAGTCATTGCATTAGGGAAATTGGCAGATGAAGCGGGTCTTGATGTTTTTGGAGTTGGAGAACATCATCGATTGGATTACACCATTTCTTCCCCGGCAATTGTCCTTTCTGCCGTTGCTCAAGCGACTAAACGTATTAAATTGACGAGTGCAACGAGTGTTATTAGTACACTAGATCCTGTTCGTTTATTCGAAGATTTCGCTACATTAGACGTTATTTCTGAAGGCCGTGCAGAAATCATAGCAGGCAGAGGTGCATTTATCGAGTCTTTCCCTCTTTTCGGCTATGACTTAGATGATTATGACGAGTTGTTTGAGGAAAATATCAAGTTACTTCAACAGTTAAATAAAGAAGAAATAGTGACATGGCAAGGTAAATTTCGTTCTAGCCTGACCAACGCAATGATTTCTCCTCGACCAATTCAAGAAAGTTTGCCACTTTGGGTTGGAGTCGGTGGAACTGCTAAAAGTGCAATTAGAGCTGGAAGACTTGGAACAGGATTAGCAATTGCTATATTAGGAGGTCCATTAACAAACTTTAAATCCCTTGTAGATTTGTATACACAAGCGGGTATGGAAGAAGGACATAAACAGGAAAACCTACCGATTGCTGTCAACGGGCACACATATATAGCGAAAGAAAGCCAACAAGCAAAAGACGAGTTTTATCCTTATTATGCTAATTATTGGTCCTATGTGAATAAGCAAAGAGGGATGGGAACAAAAATATCTCGTTCCGATTTCGAGCACATGGCAAGTCCAAAAACCGCTTTATTTGTAGGTAGTCCACAGGAAATCACCGAGAAGATACTGCGACAACATGAATCATTTGGCCACGACCGATTTATCGCACAAATAGATATCGGTGGTCAATCATTTACGGAGGTTGCAAAGGGGATTGAACTACTAGCAACAGAAGTAGCACCAGTAGTAAGAAGAGAAACAAGTAAATAACTAGTAGAAAAAGGCTAAGATGCATGAGCGTATCTTAGCCTTTTTTTGACTAAATTTATGACAGGGTTATGTAACTTTTTAGGGATAATGCGTCGCAAGGTATCCGCTAGCCTTCGTGCTTGCCGCATCTTGCATGCACCAACTCGTGTTTCACACGAGTTGGCCTCATGACTGCGACTCATGTGACCCGGCATGCTACGGCAAATATATCAAAGCCATTGATCTGAAAAGACTGCTCATTAAAAAAAGCGCAACGTTCTAGTCATTACTCGCAACAGTGTGTAGAATTCCCGCAACATTCTGCCTCAAATGCGCAACATTTTGGGGTAATTGCGCAACGTTGACAAAAATGAGTCACAGTCATCGTTGTCTCACTCCAAGTAAACTTGTTGTTATAAGTATTAGTTGCTTTCATATGCAATTTAGTTGCTCTCACGCCTATTTTGGTTGCTTTCGGAATAGATTTAGTTGCTTTCCACAATCAATTGGTTGCCCAAAGCCATTTACTGGATACACTTCATGAAAAAATTAGCATCACATTTTGTTTTTAGTGAGCAGATACTTAATAAGTAAACAATTTCTATTGATTTTCACTGTAGACGGCGACTCCTATCGAGACCAACAGAATGTTGGTCTCGAAGGTGTTACCACACGATGTGGCGCTCTTAGCCTTTGTTCTTCTGGGAGCAAAATGAGCCTTCACAAGGATGAAGGCTCATCACTCACCCTACGGAAAGCGTCCGCCCTGCTGCGAAAATCCCTGTAGACACTTCATACAACACACTACGATACACTATCACTATAAGATGAAAAACAAAATAAACTTAAAAGACAGTCTCGTGTTTTATTAAATATATTAAACTAAATATTTGCAATTATAGTTCTAATCTGACAAAATGAAATAGAGACTATTTTTTTATTTTAATAGTTTTGGAAGCGCATACACGTATATGTTCAAGCATATATATTTGTGATGTGCAAAAAATGTTGCTAAGGGGAGGAATTACAAAATGGTTTATGCATTTCCGAATACAGAAGGTTCAAAGGTTTCGTTTAAGGACAAGTATGAAAACTATATTAATGGTGAATGGACACCCCCAGTAAAAGGACAATATTTTGATAACGTTACACCGGTTACAGGTAAAGTATTTACACAAGTTGCGCGTTCAACGGCAGAAGATATCGAACTTGCATTAGATGCAGCTCATGCAGCAAAGGATGCATGGGGCAAAACTTCTGTTGCAGAACGATCTAATATATTAAATAAAATAGCAAATCGAATCGAAGAAAACCTAGAAACACTAGCGATAGCGGAAACATGGGATAATGGAAAGGCAGTTCGAGAAACATTAAATGCCGATTTACCACTTGCTATTGATCACTTCCGTTACTTTGCTGGAGCTATTCGTGCACAAGAAGGTGGACTAAGTCAAATTGACAACGATACAGTGGCGTATCACTTCCATGAGCCGCTTGGTGTTGTTGGACAAATTATCCCTTGGAATTTCCCGCTTTTAATGGCAGTTTGGAAACTAGCACCAGCACTGGCAGCAGGGAACTGCGTGGTGTTAAAACCGGCTGAACAAACACCAGCTTCTATTTTAGTATTGACAGAGCTAATTGGTGATTTATTACCACCTGGTGTTTTAAATATTGTGAATGGCTTTGGTTTAGAAGCTGGAAAACCGCTAGCATCTAGTCCGAGAATTAGTAAAATTGCCTTCACTGGAGAAACAACTACTGGTCGTTTAATCATGCAATATGCTTCTCAAAACTTAATCCCTGTCACGTTAGAGCTTGGAGGGAAATCGCCGAATATTTTCTTCGAAGATATAATGGACGAAGACGATGCATTTTTAGATAAAGCAGTAGAAGGATTTGTTTTGTTTGCCTTGAACCAAGGAGAAGTATGTACATGCCCTTCGCGTGCACTTATCCAAGAGTCTATTTATGATAAATTTATGGAACGTGTTCTCCAAAGAGTAGAGGCGATTCAAACAGGAAACCCACTAGATCCAAACGTAATGATGGGTGCTCAGGCTTCCACAGAACAAATGGAGAAAATTTTATCTTATTTAGATATTGGTAAGCAGGAAGGTGCAGAATGTTTAATCGGCGGAGAGCGTAATACACTAGACGGAGAGCTTTCAGAAGGGTATTATATTAAACCAACTGTGTTTAAAGGGAATAATAAAATGCGTATTTTCCAAGAAGAGATTTTCGGACCAGTAGTATCTGTTACAACGTTCAAGACGAAAGAAGAAGCATTAGAAATTGCGAATGATACATTATACGGATTAGGTTCTGGTATTTGGACAAGAGATATGAATACTGCATACCGTTTTGGACGCGAGATTCAAGCGGGCCGTGTTTGGACGAATTGCTATCACCAATATCCAGCACATGCTGCATTTGGTGGATATAAAATGTCCGGCGTAGGTCGTGAAAATCATTTGATGATGTTAAGTCATTATCAACAAACAAAGAATCTTCTTGTAAGCTATAGTGAAAATAAATTAGGATTCTTTTGATTAAAGAAAGGGTGAGTGTAGATGGTTGAGCGGGTAATTGCAACAGACGCTGCACTGGAACTCATAGAATTATTGAAAAGTAAGCATGGTCCTTTAATGTTCCATCAGTCAGGCGGTTGTTGTGATGGTTCTTCCCCGATGTGTTATCCAGACGGTGACCTTATTATAGGAGATCAGGATGTGTTATTAGGTCAAATTGGAGAGGTCCCGTTTTATATGCATAAAAACCAGTTCGATTACTGGAAGCATACGCAGTTAATCATTGATGTGGTGGACGGTAGGGGAGGAATGTTCTCTTTAGAAGGAGTAGAAGGGAAACGTTTTTTAACAAGGTCTCGTGCTTTTACAGAGGAAGAATATAGACAACTACAAGCATAATCAAAGAGCGTATGAGGAAGTCAAAAAGACCTCCTTATCCGCTTTTTTTATGCTGGAAAGGCTTGCTCCTGGGCAAAGCTCGTCGCAAACAAAACCCGCACGATGCGGTGCACTTTGCAGACTTACCCTATTCACATTTACCTGTTGGGGCAGAGACAGGCACTTGCGCTTTTGTACATAAAAAATCCCAAAATATTGTTTAATCAAGAAATATAAGTTCGAATATTGTTATAATTGTGTTAAACTAACTATATTGATGGCAATTGAATTTAGTTAGGTATGTTTAGTTGGAAGGGAAGATTACATAGTAATGATTATTGGTTTACTTATTATACTGTTGCTCGTATTATTTTTACCTTTTAGTGTTAAATACGTGGAACATAACTTAGAAGTCTTTTTATTTATCATGGGTATTGCGGCGGCAATTGTCAGTGGCGTGTTGGATATGTCTCTATTTATAAAAGCACTAGAAGATCCTATTAAAATAACGCTAGCTGTTCTAGTGGCAGGATTATTATTCAAATGGCTTCAAACTCCTTTAGAAAAAGGAATTTTAGGCATAAGTAATGCAATGCCATTTCGGTTATTTACCGCACTGATTGTTATTGTTTTAGGATTACTTTCTAGTATTATTACAGCAATTATTGCTGCTTTAGTATTAGTGTTAATCGTTAGTGTCATTAAACTTGATCGCAAATCAGAGGTACGTCTTGTTGTATTAGCTTGTTTCTCTATTGGTCTTGGTGCGGCTTTAACTCCGATTGGAGAACCACTTTCGACGATTGCTATTAGTAGACTAGATCAAGACTTTTTCTATTTAATCCGTCTAATCGGTCCGGAGATTATTTCTGCGGTCATTATTTTTGGGATATTAGCAGCTTTTCTTGTAAAGCCGAAACAAAGCGAAGAAGGTCTATCTAGTAAGCAAGAAAGCGAATCATATAAAGAAATTATTATTAGAACAGTTAAAATCTACTTGTTTGTAATGGGACTAACATTACTTGGAGCAGGTTTTGAACCACTCATCAATAATTACTTGCTTGATTTGAATCCTGCTATTTTATATTGGATCAATATGATTTCAGCTGTTTTGGATAATGCTACGTTAGCAGCTGCTGAAATCAGTCCAGCTATGAGTGAGGAAACGATTCGAGCGATTCTACTAGGTCTTATGATTAGTGGAGGAATGCTCATCCCGGGGAATATACCAAATATTATTTCTGCAGGTAAACTTGGTATTCAAAGTAAAGAATGGGCTAAGTTTGGGTTCCCGCTTGGACTAGTTGCAATGGTTGTATATTTTATCGTGCTATTCGCATTCTAAATTATTAAAGTATAAGAGTGGATGAAAGTGTCTATAGAAGGCACATTTGTCCACTCTTTTCGTTTTTTCGGTATACTTATACATAACAATTAAAAATGAAAGAGGTTATGGCAAATGGTAGAAAAATTATTACGTTCCCATGCATCGGTTCGAAAGTATAAAGACTATACACTTACGAAAGAAGAGGTCATAGAGTTAGTCGAAACTGCTCAACACGCTGCGAGTTCTCACTTCGTACAAGCATATAGCGTCATTTGGGTAACAGACAAGGTTAAAAAAGAGGAACTAGGTAGACTTTCACAAAATCCTAAACAATTTGAAACAGCCGGAGCTGCATTATTATTATGTGCAGATTTCCATCGCCTGCAAGCAGCAGGAAAGCTACATAACATGCAGATTGAAATCGATACAACTGAAAATGTTTTGGTTGGAACGGTCGATGTAGCTTTATTTGCACAGAACTTAGTTATTGCTGCAGAGTCGAAAGGTTTTGGTATTTGCTTCATAGGAGGAGTGCGTAATGCACCAACAGAGATTAGTCAGTTAGTTGGCTTGCCGGAAGGAATATTCCCGTTATTTGCGATCACTTTAGGGGTACCAGATCAGCAAAATGAAGTAAAACCTCGTCTTCCCGTTGCTGCAATTTTACATGAGAATAACTATGATAGTGCAAAATACGAATCACTATTAAGAGAATACGATCACACGATGGAAGCATACTATGCAAGCCGTGGTTCCAATCAAAAAGTAGCAAATTGGACGCAACAAATGGCAGAATTCCTGGAAAAACCACGTCGTCCACATATGGCAGAATTTCTTGCAAGTAAAGGATTTCAATTGAAATGAAATGGTCAATCGAACTTGTGAAAAGCTATATGGAACCTTATAGAAACGAGGAAAACGCATTGCCAATGGCTGCGTATATGAAAAATAATTTTCCGTTTTTAGGTATTAAAACGCCCGAACGAAGGGTGCTATTTCGGGCACTTGTGAAAGAAAATGAGCTGCCTGATTTGGAAGCTGTACAAGAAGAGGTTTGGGCACTTTTTCAATTAAAAGAGCGTGAATATCATTACGTAGCAATTGAATTGCTTGCCAAATACCAAAAACAATTGACAGTCGACCATTTGCCTTTTTGCCTAAAACTCATTGAAACAAAATCCTGGTGGGATAGTGTTGATGCCATTGCTCCTAAAATTGTTGGAGATATTGTAAAAAGGAATAGAGTAGAAGGAGAAGCTATTATGATGGAGTGGGCAAAGTCTGCTAATATGTGGACAAATCGTGCATCCATTTTACATCAGTTAAAGTATAAGCAAGAGACGAATGAAGCATTATTATTTGCAATCATTAACCGACATGCGGGTTCAAAAGAATTCTTTATCCAAAAAGCAATCGGTTGGGTACTAAGAGAGTATGCAAAAACTAAGCCAGAAATTGTTCTTCAGTTTGTAGAAAATACAAAGCTTGCACCATTGAGCAAAAGAGAAGCGTTAAAACATATGAAATAATGAAAAGGGCTACCTTAAAAGGATAGCCCCATTTTTTTATTTCGAGTAAAAATTTTCCGTATAGTAAGGAGTGGCATTTTCATTAAAAGCAGTTCCTACACCTAAATTTCGGTAATCGCTATTTAATATATTTTTTCTATGGCCCATGGAATTCATCAACCCTTCATGAGCGAAAATACTACTCGTTTGTCCATAAGCTAAGTTTTCACCTGCGAAAGAAAAAGTTAATCCGTCATCCTCTAGTCTATCAAAAGGGGATTTTCCTTTTAAATTTTCATGACTAAAGTAATTATGAATCGCCATATCCTCACTATGTTTGCGCGCTGTGTTACTGACAGCATCATCATATGTAAGAATAGACAAGCCTCTAATAACTCGTGCAGAATTAGTTAAGTCAAAAAGTTGAAATTCAAAACCTGTCTTTAGTTCGTCAGAAGGTTCACCGAATGTCTTAGTTTGATTTTTTTCGACAGATTCTTTCATAATTTGTATTGCAGTAATCGTATTGTTTTCATGTAAATCATAAAAGAAAGTTACATAACTTTGGTCGATTAGAAATAGATCGTATTCTCCCGAATCGGGCAGTATATAGATGATATTGCCTTTTTTTAATTTCTTAATGGGTTCCCCTAGTTTAGCAAGAACTTCATCTCTTGTACTGTCCATCGGTAATCCTAAAAAGGAAGATTCGGAAGGTTGATTTGTGAACATGGCATTCACCGTATTTTTGCTATCGTATGAAACCATCATGAAGTTTTGATAGTCTTCATGATACGTATGCCAAACCAAATTGTATTCATTCAAACTTACTCTTTTTGCATTGCCATGGGTTTTCTCAATATCACTTTTCTTCATCCCAATGGTGATTTGATCTAATTCGATACCTTCACCAGGAAGTGTTTGTTCGTTGGAAGAAATATTGGTGACTGGTTCATCTTTTATTTCTTTCCAGTATGCTTTTGCTTCGTTCAAATAGTGTGTAACCTCAATGGAATCGATCCATTCATCTACAGGCTCTAAAAAAGCAAGGTCTACATATTTTGCAGCATGTTCTTCCCATAATGGTCTAGAGAAGAAGATGGCTAAAACTAAAAGGAGTAACCAGCCTATTGTTTTCATCCAAATCACCTCCCAATTTATTGCTTAATCTCTCCACAAACGATACGATCTCCGGAATTGCCGGAAGGGTCTGTCTTATAATCATCTGCACTTTCATGGATAATAATAGAACTCCCATCTGCGTCTAATAGAGAGTTACTTTTTCCGGCAGCTAATACTACCGCAGGAGATACTGTTTCTAATTCAACTGTACCATTTGCATCCACTTCAATATTAGGTAAATCACCTAAATGATAACCTTTTGGATTTTGAAAACCGTGTTCTTTATGCGTAGGATTAAAGTGGGCGCCGGCAGTTTTGAAATCTGGTTTCTCACATAAAGCTGTCTCATGAAAATGTATTGCCTTCACTCCTGGTTCTAGGCCTTCTGCTTTTATGAAAATGTGAACACCTTTTGCTTGGTCAGTAAGGGTAGCTTGTCCTACTTCTTTCCCCTCCGCATTTAGCAGTGAGACTTGAACTTGTTCATTTGAATCTGCGTCTGCTAACGGGAAGCTACATCCACTAAGTATAACTATTAATAAAACGTATAAACTAATGTATGGTTTCTTCACCTGTATTCCCTCCTGAATATATGTCCATTCAAGTCTTGCCAAATAGAGGGATAATATACATAGTTGAACCGGAAATTGGTAAAGAAAAACCGTTCAGCTTTTCGCTAAACGGTCTTTTTTCTTTTGTAATCCCATAAATAGGAGGAGGGCTACAAAAACAATTACGCCAGACAATAAATATAAGTTCTGATAGCCAAATTGTGCAGCAATTATTCCGAGTAAGAATGATCCTATTGCTAATCCAGTATCAAACAAAGTAAAGAATGTAGCGGTAGCATATCCACTTCTTTTATGTGTAGTAGATTGGATAGCGAGTGTTTGAAAGCTCGGTACAACTGCCCCGTATCCAAGGCCAATAAATGCACCTGAAAGTAAAAATAAGAATGGAGAATTCATAAAAGCAAGTAAAACAAGGCCAATAATAAAAGAAATTAGACCTGGGATAATAATATACTTTGGTCCCTTTTCATCGAAGATTTTTCCGGTAAAAGGACGAGTCACTAGCATCACGATTGCAAACAATGCAAAAAAGCTACTTGTTAAATGTAATACTCCTTTTTGTTGTGAATAAATCGACAAATAGGAGAGAACACCCGCATAGGAGAAACCAACTATACAAGCATTAAGTGCAATAGGCAGTGCTTTTTTCTCAAATAGATCATTCCAAGTCAATCGGGACTTCGCTGGAGGAGTGGCAGCTTTCTTATCGGCAGGTATCATTAAAGCAGCAATCCCACCAATAATAAGTAAGACAGTCAACGTTAAAAACATGATATCGTATGAGAAATATTGAATAATAGTTAATGTGACAAGAGGTCCGACAACAACAGCTAAGTTTGTTGACATCACAAAATATCCTAATCCAGCACCACGTCTAGAGATAGGGATATTGTCTGCTGCCAAAGATCCGCTTGCTGTCGTTGCAATACTAAAGAAAATCCCTTGTGCGAGTCGTAAAACTAATAACGCCTCAAAGGGTACTACGAAGTAATAAAGCGCAGTACATAGCAGGTAAAGAAAAAGTGTAGCCCAAAGTACCTTTCTCTTACCGATTAAGTCCAATATCTTTCCAGAGAATGGGCGCACAATAATTGCGGAGATTAAAAAGATAGTCATTAATAAACCTGCATCTTTGTCAGAGCGAGATAAAACGTCCGTTGCATAAAGAGGAAGTGCTGATACTAAACCATAAAAAATGAGAAAAATAGAAAAGTTTGTTGTGAACAAACTGATAAATGCTTTTGTCCATATAGGTTCTTTTTTGTTCACATGTATTGCTCCTTATTTAATTTTACGTAAAAGCTCGATTAGTATAGTTTCTTCTTCTTTTGTGAGACTTTCGACCATTCTATCTTCAAACTCCAAGATAGATTCTTTAATGTGGGCGAAGTCTTGAGAAGCCTTTTCGGATAAACGCACAATTTTCTCACGGCGATCTTTTCCAGGTCGAATATCAATCCATCCGAGCTCAACTAAACGATAAACAGTACGAGTAATGGTTGGAGCTTCCACATTTAAATACTTCCAAATTTGTGTCAATGACATCTCTCCATGTTTTTGAATGGTAAATAGAACTGTCCATTGGGAGGCATATAAATTGTGTTTTTTTAAAGTAAGATTTATTTCATTCGTTAAAAAACGAGTTTTCTGAAAAAGTTCATGAAAAAGTGGGTTCATCGATTAAACGGCTCCTTTTAAAATATTAAAGAAATATATTTACCTAGCTAAATATATTTTACTACGATTTAAACACTCTGTAAAGAATGATGAAAAAGCGGGTTGAATCGAATGAGGTAGACTTGTCCAAACTAATTAGAAAGAAGGAGGCGAGAAGATATGACGGAATTTCCTGTAATACATACAAATATTTGGGACTCTCTTTGGGCTGTACCAGTTATCATTGTGCTAACAGAAATTTTAAAAGTAATGCTCCCTATTCGACCGCAATACATTTCTACTATTGCGACGTCTATTGGGCTAATCATTTCTATTTTTATAAGCCATCCCCATCATTTATCAGCTGGGATTTTTATGGGTTTTTTTTATAGTGGAGCCGCGATTGGAGCTTATTCTTCTATTAAAACTTCTCTTATGGCTTACCGTAACCGTGCATAAAAACCGAGCATCGCTGCTCGGTTTTACTTTAGAAACATTGGAAAGACGAGATTCTATTTAAATCTGTTCCATAATATGTCCACATACGTCCAGTCCATCTAAATCCAGCTACTGATCTCCTGCCAACAAAGGTTGGGTAAAACCAAAAAGAATTTCCGTTTACAAGCCAGATAAACGTATTTCGGAATAAACACCCTCTTATAGCACCTGCATCTACAGCAAAAGTACCTATAGACTGTTGCTGACGTTGTGGAGTAAATGACGGTGGTGGGCTTGTTGGTGGATTCCCTTCCGGATTTTGTTGTTGCCCTGGAAAACTAGGGGGAAATGATGGTCCTTGTTGACCAGGAAATTGCCCAGGGAACTGTCCTGGAAACTGTCCAGGGAAACGACCAGGGAATTGATCAATTGGTGGCATCATGGGCATTGTATTTCCTGGGAAACGTGAACTTCCCGATTGAAAAGGGTTTTGATCTTGTGGAAATGGAAATTGATTGTTCAACTTAAAAATCCTCCTCTCCTTGCATTGTCAAATTATTATATGGAGGGAGGATTTTTATGGAACGGTGATTTACCTTATTGTATATAAAAAATTGCTTTTTCTATCAATTGTTCACTAGATAATGTATTTTCTCCTCCTCCTTGTGCCATTTTTTCATTGCCCCCTCCTTTTCCGTTTATAGAAGGAAGAACATTTGTGATTAATTCTTTCATGCTTTTTTCTACCATGTCACCTTTTGCTGCCACGATTTGTAGTTTATGTTCGTTTTCCGAAACAAGTATGCAAATTGTGTCTAGCGCATCTGCTACTACTGTTTTTGCTAACTTCTGTAGTTCTTGAATAGAGCGGTTTTGAAAAGTATCCGTAACAATAGACGTTTCTGCTCTCGATAATAACTCTCTTGCTTCATAGTGTATGAGTGTATCTTTTAAATCGGCTATTTGTTTTTCAGAAGCCTTACCATTGTCTAACGATGACTTTGCTGCCTCTACTAACTTTTCTTCTGGTGCGTTTAGTGTACTGATTAAATTTAATAGTACTTGTTGTTTGCGATGTAAATGCGTAAGGACTCTTTCCCCACAAACGAACTCAACACGGATATGTCTTTTTTGTTTTTCTGTCTGCAGTATTTTGATGAGTCCGACTTGTCCTGTTTCTTTCGGATGTGTACCTCCACATGCATTGTAGTCGAAATCGGGTATGAGGACGAGACGAATATCTTCTGTAAGAGTAGTCGCTTTTCGTAACTTGTACTGGGCAAGTTCTTCCAATGTGACCCATTTCGTGTCGATTGGTCGATTTTCCAAAATGATTTGATTGGCAAGTTTTTCTGCATCTTTTAATTGCTCCGCGGTAACGACAGTCGTGTCTAAATCGATTGTAGCGCTTACTTTTCCTAAGTGGAAACTAACCGTTTGAAATCCAAATAAGCTTTCAAAAGCAGCAGATAAAATATGCTGTCCAGCATGTTGCTGCATATGGTCAAAACGTCTATCCCAGTCAATAGTACCTTCTACTACTTCTGTATTTTCTGGAAGCGGCTTTGCTAGAAAATGCCTTACTTCTCCGTCAATGGTTTCCACATTTATCACGTCAATCCCGCTTAATGTGCCGGTGTCATGCGGTTGTCCGCCACCAGTAGGGTAGAAGGCAGTCTCTGAAAGCACGACGTAGTCATGGTCCTGCTTGATAACTTGTGCGGAAAATGTTTGTATGTATGGATTTTCATAATATAGTTTTTTAGTCATTTGCGATCTCTCCTTTATAAAAATATAGCATGATAAAGAAAAGACCGCATTTTTAGGCGGTCTCCTTTGGTTGGTTAATCATTTGCAAAGCATATTGGATTGCATCATCTGTATGTGTAAAGAACTGATCGGCACCAATCAGGTTATAGATACTTCCTCGTTTTAATCCATTTATAAGCTTTGGCGAAGCTTCAGCAATCAGCAGTGTACCATTACTTTTTTGCACGTATTTTATGATATTCGATAAGTTCTCTTCAGCGGTAGTATCGATGAAAGGAACATTTTTCATATTAAGTATAAGTACGATCGCCTTTGAATGAATCATTTCGATTACTCGTTGCTCAAATAGCTCCGCCGTCCCGAAAAACAAAGGACCATTAATCGTGAACATATCAATTTGAGGAGAATCATAGTCAGGCAATACTTTTGTAACAATTTGGATAGCGGTCATTTTTCCAATAAATAACACAATAGATAGTATCAGTCCAACTAAAACAGCAGTTGTAATACTTGTGAAAACGGTAAAGAAAAAAGTTGTTAATAAAACAAGAGACTCACCATTTTTAAGTTTCAAAACTCGACCAAATGCTTTCCGTTCACTCATATTCCAAGCAACCATCATGAGCACGGGTGCCATGCTGGCAAGTGGAATTTGCGATGCAAAAGGAGCAAACAGTAGTAAAGTCACTAAAACGATTAATCCATGAAAAACACCCGACATTCTGGAAACAGCACCGGATTTAATATTGGTAGCAGTACGAGCAATGGCTCCAGTAGCAGGAATACCACCGAAAAGGGGAGTGACGATATTAGCAATTCCTTGTCCGATTAATTCTTTATTACTATTATGTTTTGTTCCAGATATTGTGTCTGCAACAACGGCAGATAGAAGTGATTCTATCCCCCCAAGCACCGCAATTGCAAAGGCAGGAACGATTAATCGTTGTATTCTTTCCCAGCTTAGCTCAGGAAGATGAAATGCTGGAAGCGAATTTGGAATACCTCCATATGCAGAACCGATAGTCGCTACTTGCCCCGAAAAAAAGAAGTAACCTATTAATGTAGATACCAAAAGACCAATAATGGGGCTAGGAACTTTAGGAAAGACTTTTGGTGTAGCAAGTATGAAAAAGAAACAAATAATACTGATAGCAATACTATAAACATTGAGTGTAGGGAGATGAATCACAATTTCTTGCATATTGGCAATAAAACTTTCATGTTTTTCAATACCTTCCAGACCAAAAAAGTTTGCGATTTGTCCAGTAAAAATAATGATAGCGATACCTGCTGTGAACCCTATCGTAACGGGTCGTGGGATAAATTTAATAAGCGAGCCAATTTTGAATATCCCCATAATGACTAATAGTATTCCTGCTAATAATCCAGCAAGAAGAAGATCTTCATAGCCATATGCTATAACAATACCAAGCAAAATGGGGACAAAGGCACCCGTAGGACCGCCAATTTGAAACTTAGAACCACCGAAAATAGAAATAATAATACCTGCAATAATTGTTGTATAAATTCCATATTCCGGTTTAACTCCCGAAGCAATAGCAAAAGCCATTGCTAGTGGAATAGCAATGACACCAACAATCAGCCCTGAAAGTAAATCTTTCTGAAGATGATACAAGGAATAATTTCCTTTATTCAACTGAAATGGTCCTTTCACATTTACCCCTTCTTTTTCTCCCTATTTTTACTGCTCTTCTAATTCTTCATACATTGATAAAGTATCGATTAAATGGTTGTTAAAAAGTTCTTTTGCCACGTTAAGCAAATCTACAATTGCTGGGTCACGTAATGAATAGACAACCCGTTTTCCGTCTTTTGCCCCAATGACGATGTTTTTTGCACGAAGTACACTTAATTGCTGTGAAACAGTGGAGCCTGAGCTTCCTATAATCTCTTGTATTTCATTGACACTTTTTTCCCCGGTAGATAAAATTTCTAAAATCCGAATTCGTAAAGGATGGGAAAGTGCCTTGAAGAAATCAGCTTTAAATTGTTGTAAGTCACTCCACATAAAAACGCTCCTATATTATACATATTTAAATATTTGAATATGTTGATATAATCATCATAAGATGAACTTGACGGTTTTGCAATAGTATTTAGACAATTGTTTTAATATACTAATAGTAAAGCAATGAAGAATCGAGGAACTCATCATGAATGAAAGAGCGCAAGAATATTGGAAGACATTTTGGGCAGGAAAAGATGAACCCAAATCAGTTAGTGCATGGCAATTTGGAGGAAGTCCAGATGAATTAGCGCAGCTTGTAGTAGATGGAGTGAAATCTGCCACATGCTCGGGGCATATATTTTATGAGGTAGAAAAAGAACCACTTCCAAAAGTGGATGACTACAGTATTGTTTTAAATAGTAGAGATGAACCTGTTGGCATCATTCGAACTTCTGAAGTGAACATAATACCGATGAACGAAGTGCCAGAAGAATTTGCATACGATGAAGGAGAAGGAGATCGTTCCTACAAGTATTGGAGAGATGTGCATATTGAATTTTTTACAAGTGCATTAAAGGAAGTAGGATTAGCTTTTTCGGAGGATATGCTTTTAGTTTGTGAGCGTTTTGAATTAATCGACGTCAAATAATGGGGTGAAAATATGTTTCAGTCAGTAAAGTTATATACAGATAAACTAAAACAACTGAAGGGCTTCTACGGAAATGTATTAGGGTTTACTATTGTCGAGTCGGGCAATGAGTATTTCAAATTATCCGTAGGTACATCTACATTAACTTTTCAGCAATCGACTAAAGAGGCTTTATATCATTTTGCTATTAATATTCCTGGAAATCAATTTACACTTGCAAAACACTGGGCAAAAGAAAGAGTTACGTTAAATAGGGAAGATGCGGTAGATGAAATTTATTATTCTCGTTTTGATGCAGATGCATTTTACTTTGAAGATCCAGCGGGTAACGTTATCGAACTAATTGCAAGACGAAATGTAGATAAGTGGAGTGATTTCAGTATCGATTCTCTGTTAAACCTAAGTGAAGTTAGTATAACAACTCCTTTTGTACAGGAAGTAGGAGAGCAAATACAAGACATTGGTATACATGTTTCGGGGCATGTAGATATAGAGCCGAATGAGCTTAACTTTTTAGGAAGTAAAAATACATTTATTTTATTAGTTCCTCCTAATAGAAGATGGTACTTCTCGAAAAAAATGAGTATAACATCGCCTATTGAAATAGAACTTACAGCTGGGCAGACGATTAAAGTATCGGAAGATGGAAAAGTAGTATAATGTCCCTGTGCAGCAAACAATTCAGAATTGTTTGCTGCACAGGGACTTTTGTTAAGAGTTTTCCTTCAAAGCTTGCATTAAACTTGAATACGTCTTAATACTTGTAAAATCTATCTCGAGTGAAAGCATAGATTGTGCTAACTCTGGGCGAATACCTGAATAAATCGCTTCGACACCGATAAGATTAAGCGCCAATAAGAGCTGATATAACTGGTGTGCTACTGTCGAATCAAGTATTGGAACTGCTGAAAAGTCGATAAAAATAGTAGTGATTTTTTTGGCATAACTTTGCGCTAACGTAGATTCAAAGATTAGTTTTGCTCGGTCGTTATCAATACTACCTATGAGCGGTAACACCCCAATTCCTTCTTTAATAGGAATGACAGGACTACTAAGTTCGGTGATTAATGCTTGATTCGTAGTGAGAATCTTATGTGAGTACTCATGATGGTGCTTAGCAAAAAGCTCAATGATATAATCGATAGCCGTATTCATCAAATCAGACCAAATAGCCACATCAATTCCTGTCACTTTTTCCTCTGTCTGTTCGATAAATTTTTCGACGTAATTCCAAAATATTTTCCGAACTTTATTGAATCCATGAATACTTTCATAGAGTGGAAAAGATTCTTTCACACGAATTTCCGCTACTTGGAAAGCTCGGTTTTCGATATACGCTCGATATTCTTTTTTATCTTGAATGTACACGGAAGAAATAGCCTCTATTAGAAAACCATTTTCATCTCTCAGAAACTTTTCCTTGTCGTTTTGGATAAAAGAGGGGTTGTCCAACAGCTTACCTGCTAGCCACTCATCGGTTATATTTGATTTGTTTTCTATGAGGAAGTTATATAACTCTTTGTTTAAGTTACTCAATTTTATATGCTCCTTCGCCGTTCATTCTATTATGTACATTGTAGAATATTGCTCCGTTTAATTCTAGTCATGACAATGCGAGCAAGGAGATTAATAGTGTACAATGGAAGAAGCAATAGAAAAAGTAGAGGGGGGAAACAATTGCATAAAACAACATGGACAATTATAGGAATCACCCTCGTCTTACTAATCGGTGTAGTTTATGTATTAAATAGCAACCAAAAGCAAGCGAAACAAGGGAATGTGGAACAATTACATGTAACAACACATGATTTTCAAAAAGTGTTAGCTTACGAAAGTGATTATATGGGCGATGCATCCAATATTAGTAACCTATTTAATAATCTCCCGCTTTCTAATCACAAAGGGACGATTGAGCTAGATTCGGATAATTTCATATGTGTCGTCAATTATGATGCAAAAAGTGATGAAAAAGTAGCTATTTACAATGCAACAGCAGCTTTTGTGTTAATTAAAAACTTAGAAACGGTCGACATGCGTTTTTCTGATCGATCATATGAGATTACAAGGAAACAAGTCGAAGGATGGTTTGGGCCTGATTTTGAAGCATTGATCGATCCAACCGTATTTAAAGAGAAGATTCAACAGCCTTTGTTGGAGAATAATACAGGTGAATGGATAAAATAACTGGACTTACAAGGGGAAATGAGAATGGGAAATGGTTTAATCGAGCATATTGAACATATTCAAAAAGAAATTGGTTTTTCGGGGTCATTAATGGTTAAACAAAAAGGGAAAGTACTTGCTCAAAGCGGTTTTAGTTATGCTAATCGATCAGATGAAATTAAAAATGAAATAGCAACTCGTTATGGTATAGCATCTGGATGTAAAATTTTCACGGCAGTAGCTATTTGCCGACTTGTTGAGGAAGGTAAGCTTTCTTTTGATACAAAGTTAAAGGAATGCTTAGATATCCCTTTCCCTAAATTTGATGAAAATATTACTATCCATCATCTCTTGACTCATACTTCAGGCATACCTGATTATTTCGATGAGGAGACAATGACAGACTATGAGGAACTGTGGATAGACAGGCCGATGTATCATATGAGACGTCTTCATGATTTCTTGCCATTATTTCAACATGCCCAAATGAAATATAGCCCCGGTGAGAAGTTCCATTACAATAATGCTGGATTTATCGTCCTTGGTTTAATCATTGAGAAAGTAAGTGGTTTGCTATTTAAAGATTATGTACAAAAACATGTTTTTGAAAAAGCCGGGATGGCATACTCAGGTTATTTTGCTTTAGATTCCCTACCTGAAAAAACGGCAATTGGTTATATAGAGCATGAAGATGGTACTTGGAAAACCAATATGTACTCTCTTCCTATTCAAGGTGGTTCCGATGGAGGAGCCTTTGTAACAGTGGGGGATATGTTAAAGTTTTGGGATGCACTTATGAACAATGTATTGCTTAGTGAGTCATTGACGAAAACGTTACTAACACCTCATGTTAAAGAAGAAGCCGATGATTTTTATGGGTATGGAGTATGGATGAAGAAAAAAGGTGATACAATTTTGAAGTATCATGTAATGGGCTACGATCCAGGGATAAGCTTCCATTCCGCCTTGTATCCGGAAATGGACACACAACTAGCTGTTTGTGCAAATATTTCTAGCGGAGCCTATAAAATAATGAATGAAATAGAGAAACGATTATATAAATAGGATTATTTTTTAAAAAACATGATAAACTGTATAAACGGAGGTGGACTTTGTGAAAATAACATCCTACGAGGTTGATAAAATAAAAGATCCAACAGGTATTATTACGGGAGATCGTTATGAGTTCCTATTAGGTATTGAAGTCCCGGAAGATGACGAGTTATTCGATGAAAATAATTCTTTAGATTTGCGTGTGATTTTAGCGGTAATAGAAACCGAAGAACGTATTGTGCAATATCATTTCTTAGATCGTAGTAATGGAAAAGTGCTAGACTTTGGTTTGGAAGAGGAAGAAGAGTTGGAAGTTCTTGCTTTTTGTAAAGAACATTATAAAGAAGCAATTTAAACCGAGAAGGGACTTCCTTCTCGGTTTTCTTCTTTTGTTAATTACGGTAAACTGTAATGTACAAACGATTTCACAAAAAGGTGGCCACTTTAATGGAAATAACAAAGTTAATGAAATATGTAGATGTAATTGAAGTAAAAAATGCAAAACAATTAGATATAACAGGACTTGCTTATAATTCACGAAAAGTGGAAGAAGGACAAGTATTTGTTTGTATAAAAGGATTTAAAGTAGATGGACACCAGTTTGCTGGACAAGCTGTTGAAAATGGCGCAGTAGCACTAGTTGTGGAGGATTATATAGAAGGTTTGGAAGTTCCTCAGTACAAAGTAGAAAATGGCCGTATCGCACTTGCTACACTTGCAGATGCTTTTTATGATCACCCCACTCGTAAACTAAAAACGATTGGTATTACTGCGACAAATGGGAAAACTTCTACTTCGTTTATGACGAATGCTATATTAGAAAACCACGGTTTGAAAACAGGATTAATGGGCACGGTTGTAGTGAAAATTGGCGATTATGCAGAACCATCTGAGCTGACGACACCTGAATCTCTAGATTTACAACGTTTTTATGCACAAATGGTCAAAGAGGAAGTAACACATGCAACGATGGAAGTCTCTTCATCCGCACTTGAATTAAACCGTGTGGGATGCGTAGATTTCGACATTGTTACATTGAATAATATAAGTCGAGAACATATTGACTTACATTCGTCATTTGAAAACTATTTTGAACATAAATCTAGTTTGATTCGTAAGGCTGGAAAGAATAAAGTAGCAATCTTAAATTTAGACGATTCATACTCAGCTTCCCTTGTAGATCAAACCGAAGCAACAGTAATCACTTATGGCGTGGAAGAGCAGTCCGCAGACGTTACTTGCAAAAACCTAGATTTATCAACAGGTCGTGCAAACTTCACAGTGGTCATTTCTAAAGATATTGTTACGAAGGATATCGTTATTCCGAAGCAGCAATTCCAGATTGAGCTTTCTACACCAGGTTTCCATTCTGTTTATAATTCGATCGTTAGTATTATTATAGGATTATTATGCGAAGTACCTGTTGCGACGATTCAAAAAAGCTTACGAGAATTTGTTGGAGTGGAACGCCGTTTTGAAATTATTTTTGAAGATGATTTTAAAATTATCGACGATCACTTTGCCAATAGCGGAAACATCGATATTACGTTAGGGACATTAGAAAAAATGGATTTTAATCGTATTTCTCTAGTGTATGCGATTCGAGGAGATAGAGGAGTCACGGTGAATAGAGAAAATGCTGAAACGATTGCTAAATGGGCACCAAGATTAGGTATTCATGAGGTTGTCGCTACATTAAGCCGCTCCCACGTCACGCAAAAGGACGTTGTTTCTGATAGCGAGCTTGCGGTATTTGAAGAAGTGATGGAAGAAGCAGGCATTAACGTTCGTTTATACGAAGAATTGCCAAATGCGATTGAACAAGGTTTGCGAGATGTAGCAGAAGGGGATCTCCTATTACTAGCGGGATGCCAAGGAATGGACTACGGAGCAAAAATAGCATTAGAACAACTTGAATCGATTCGACCGAACGTAGACAAAAAGAAATTATTCCAAGCGCTAGAAAAACGTGTAGCTGGAAATTCATAATAACGATAAACACAAACGTGCAATTGAAAATATACATGAAATAGCCCAGTTCAAGGAACTGAGCTATTTCATGTATTTCTTCTTCAGTTTCAACTATTACTTTTTGCCACGCCTGTTGGTTAGCCAAAATTATCCGGTAAATTGAATATTATGGTTGTGATAACTCATAGCACTCTATGCATAAATGCTTTTGTAGTGCTTTGAACGAAAGCGAGTTCTACACCATTATACGAGATTTCTTCATGTATAGGGATGCGACTTCGTCGCATCCCTATACATTTTTTTCGGTAATCGTGTGGTAGTCTTTCGGCCGTCGCACTCCAAAAGCATGGGTAATCGAAGTGCTAAAGCTTTGGAGAACAAAAGAATAGCCACCTTCCTATCTGGATAAAAGCAGCAAAGATACAATTTTGGCTGCTCAGTCCTTCTCTATTGTAATTCTGCCTTTACGATTGGAAGGAAGCGTTCCTTTTCTATCTAGTATCAACGTATTACTAGCACGAACTTTGAAAAAAATAAGCAAGGAACACCTGATACACTTATCCCACGATGATGATATAGTGAATATTTCGTCTAAAAAGAACCAAGAACGTAAAAGTAAAAAATGAGATACTTGAGCATAATTGGTGAAATTTTAATGGTAGAAATTAGCCAATCAACAGATGTGATTTTTGTAACTATATTCTTCAATAAAATCACCATCTACACTATGAGAAACATTCATTTGTTCTCCAACAAATGTTAATGTCCTAACTCCTCGTTGTCCCTCTGTTCCATACTGATCATCCTCTTAGTTATAAGTAAAGTAATAATATATAATCCAATCAAAACTAAAAGAACTATATGTCAAAAACAAGAATTTTTTTCAGAAAAACGACTGAATTCTTCCTCAAAGCAGGACGTGCTACTGTATGCTTTTATGTGAATTATGTTACTATTTTCTTAATATATTGAAAGGGGCGATTGCATTGGGAAGGAATTCATGCATATTGGCGAGATAGCGAAACTTAGCGGATTATCTACTCGGACAATCGATTACTACACAAGCTGCGGTTTTTTTCCTATTGAGCGTTCTGAAGCCAACTATCGGCTATACCCTGCAACGGTCCTTCAGACGATTGAACGGATTCAGCTATTAAAAAAACAGCGCATGTCCATTGCGGAAATCAAACAAATTCTAGTCACAGATGAAAATCTAGAAGCCGAACTCTTGTTAAAGGATATTCAAGAGGAATTTGATTGTTTACAAAAAAAATTAGCTCGGTTGGAGGAACATTTGAAAGATGCTCCTACTCACGTAAAAGTAACCATTCATAAAACGATAGAAACACGAATGACGTCGATTGCTTTGTTATTGACTTTAATGTAATTAATTTGGAGGTGAATCCCTTAAAGGGAATATAGGTGGATATAATTACTATATTGAATTTAGTTTTATTAGTGATTTTGATTGGCTTGACCGCGTTTTTCGTTGGAGCGGAATTTGCCGTCGTCAAAATTAGGATGTCTCGGCTTGATCAATTAATCGCTGAAGGAAACCAAAAGGCTGTAATTGCGAAAAAAGTTGCTGTTAATTTGGATTATTACTTATCAGCCTGCCAGCTAGGTATTACAGTTACCGCTCTAGGATTAGGTGCATTAGGGAAACCAACTGTTGAACGTCTAATGTACCCGATTTTTGACTTTTTTGCTGTCTCCGATGCGGTAGCATCCGCAGCCTCATACGCCATAGCCTTTCTACTTGTAACGTTTCTACACGTCGTTATTGGAGAGATGGCACCGAAAACATTGGCTATTCAATATGCTGAAAAGATGACCTTGATTCTCGCACCTTCTCTTTACTGGTTTGGATATGTCATGAAACCGTTTATTTGGACTTTGAATGGATCAGCGGGCGTTTTGTTAAAAACATTTGGTGTTAAACCTGCTGGACATGAACAGGCTTACTCGGAAGAGGAACTAAAAATCATCATGACCCAGAGTTACGAAGGGGGTGCGCTCAATCAAACGGAGCTATCCTATATGGAGAATGTATTCACGTTTGATGAACGGTTTACCAAGGACATCATGGTTCCAAGAATGGAACTGGTTACTCTGGATAAAGACATGCCACTAGATGAGATAATTAAAACGTTGGATGAAAACAACTACACTCGTTATCCGGTATCGGAAAACGGGGACAAAGACCGGATCCTCGGTTTTGTCAGTGCTAAAAAGATGCTGCCCCATATTGTGGCTGGACGAGAGCGAAAACTCGAGGAATTCATACGAGAAATTCCTATTGTTTTTGAAACTACTGGACTACAGGATGCTTTGCTTAGGATGCAGAATACACATGTTCATATCGCATTAGTAGCTGATGAATATGGAGGAACTGCCGGCATCATCACTATGGAAGACATTCTAGAGGAAATTGTGGGTGAAATCCGCGATGAATTCGATGCTGACGAAGTACCGGATATCAACAAGATTGATGAAAAACAATACCTCATTAATGGCCGTGTACTCTTAAAAGACCTTCAAGACCGCTTTGGTTTAGTTTTTGATGAAAGCGAAGATGTCAATACCATTGCGGGATGGATTCATACCCAAAGCCCAGGAGAAGTTCAAACAGGTGATATAATCTCCAAAGATAACTTTCTATGGACGGTTACTGAAATGGATCAACAACAAATAAAGAGGATTATGTTTCAACAAGAGACTTAAAAAAGGTGATCCGATACAATTGAGTTAAATATTACTGGAGGTGAATCCCTCTCATGGGGGAGAAAATTTGGATGGACAAACCATAATAAACTTGTTATTAATAGCATTGCTCATACTCTTGACCGCTTTCTTCGTTGGGGCTGAATTTGCCATCTTAAAGGTGCGTATGTCAAGAATCGACCAATTGATATCAGAAGGAAATAAGAAGGCAGCACTCGCAAAGAAAATTACGAACGAATTGGATTATTACCTTTCTGCCTGCCAACTGGGCATTACGGTTACAGCTTTAGGGCTAGGTGCATTGGGTGAACCGACTGTTGAAAGAATGCTACATCCATTATTTGAGTATTTTGCTGTTCCAGAAGCATTGGCGACTGTACTTTCTTATGCCATCGCACTAGCAATAGTAACGTTCCTGCACGTGGTGATTGGAGAATTGGCACCAAAGACATTGGCTATTCAATTCGCAGAAAAAATGACCTTGCTACTTGCTCCCCCGTTATATTGGTTCGGAAAAGTAATGAGTCCGTTCATCTGGTTACTGAACGGTGCTGCGAGGATCTTTTTACGACTATTCGGAGTAGAGCCAGCTGGGCATGAAGAGGCCCATTCGGAAGAAGAATTGAAATTAATCGTGGCGGAAAGCTTCCAAAGTGGCGAAATCAATAAAACCGAATTAACCTACCTTAAAAATATTTTTGCTTTTGACGACAGAATTGTAAAAAATATCATGATAGATCGGTCAAAAATCGTAACTGTGGACAAAGAATTATCGAAATCCGAATTGTTTGAGGCACTAGATGCACATGAATACACGCGTTATCCCGTGACAGAAGGCGGAAACAAAGACAAACTAATCGGTTTTATCAATACAAAAGAGTTATTGACCAGCATGGCTGCTGGAAGAACAGTGAAATCGGAATCGTTTATTCATGAAATGCCGCGTTTCCCTGAGACTACTTCTATCCAGAAAGTACTGTCTAAAATGCAGCAAAGCAGGGTTCATATGGCCATTGTTACAGATAAAGATGGTATCACTGCCGGTCTCGTGACAATGGAAGATATTTTAGAAGAAATTGTCGGCGAGATTAGTGATGAATATGTGGATGTTCAAACCACTTAAGGAAAAATTTTTATTATATGAACTTCTATTGAATTAACAAAAAAGAGACTGCTTATGGGGCGTCTCTTTTTTACAGTGTAGAACTCGTTCTGTTTAAAGCACTCTATTGGATATTTAATGTTATTCAACCCATGTGATTTCAACTATCTTCATCATCATTTTCCACCACATACTTCAGCATCGACAACTTATTATTCCAAAACTGATCGTAATAAGAAAGCCAATCTTTTAACTCTTGAAACGTTTCAGGTTGTAGACGGTATATTTTTTCTCTACCGACTTTTTGTCCGCTTACTAAATTTGCTTCTGAAAGTATATGGAGATGCTTGGCGATTGCTGTGCGGGTCATCGGAAAATGAGAAGTAATTTCCCCGATTGGCAGTTCCTGATGGGCAAGCAGCTTTAATACGTCTCTACGTGTTGGGTCAGCTATTGCTTGAAACACATCATACTTTTGGGCAGAAGAGGACAATTAGTTTTCAACAGCCTTTCGCAAGCCCTTTTGTACAATGCCCACCCAACCTTGAGACATTTTTTCATGAATATCTGCGCTTTTTTGATTTGCTTTTGAGATGAGTGCATCTGGTTGTTTCCATCCACCGTGAATAAGCGTGAACTCTGTTTGATCTCCTAATTCTTCTAAAATAAAAGAAACAAACCATCCATCTGTATCCCATATAAATGAAAGCTTGTGGGGAGCATTTACTTCTGTCACTTTGCAAGGAGACGGTCCGAAAGGTGATTGAATATGGAATTCGTACCCTACTTCTAATTTAAAGTCATTTGGCATAAACCATGAAGCAATACCTTCGGATGTAGCAACTGTATCCCATACTTTTTGAATTGGCGCGTTTAAAATGACCGTTTGTGTAATATCTTGTAATGTATTATCCATCGATTTCCCTGCTTTCTTATAAAAAATATGAAACCTTTTAGTTTCGCTTTATTTATTATATGAAACCATTTGGTGTTATGTCAAATCCATGTTTGCACAATTATCGTTTGGGGGAATAGTTAAGTGTAGTGAATAATTCTTTTTTCTCACTGTCGGTTAACTCTCTCCATTCTCCGATAGGAAGACCTTCGATCGTAATATTCATAATTCGAATACGCTGCAATCGTTTAACAGTAAAGCCAAGGGCGGAACACATTCTTCTAATTTGTCTATTTAGACCTTGTGTTAATGTAATGTTGAACATGTTTGGACCTAATTTTTTCACTTTACAAGGTAGTGTTTTCGTACCGAGTATATTTACTCCTGCAGCCATTTTCGTTAAAAATGTATCCGTAATTTTTTCATTGACAGTAACGATATATTCTTTCTCATGCCCTTTTTCGGCACGAAGAATTTCATTGACGATATCGCCATCGTTTGTTAATAGAATGAGACCGTCTGAGTCTTTATCCAATCGACCGATATGGAAAATGCGAAGTGGATGATTTACATAGTCGACGATGTTTCCTTTAATATGACGTTCCGTTGTACTTGTAATGCCAACAGGCTTATTTAAAACAAGGTACACTAGTGGTTGTTCCACAACAATTGGTTTTCCGTCTACTTGTACATCATCGCCAGCTTCTACTTGGCTACCTAACTCTGCTTTTTTTCCATTAATCATAACTCTTCCATCTGTAATCCACTTGTCCGCACCTCGTCGAGATACAATGCCAGCTTCACTTAAAAATTTATTTATACGAATGATTGCCACCTACTTTTATTAGTTAAAATAATTATATCAAAGCGTGAAACCATTATAGTGCAAATTCCGTAAAAAAGAAAAGGAGTGAGTGAAGATGATGGTCAATGAAAAAATTGAAAGAACATATAATGCGCTTAAAAAAGTTTTAGGGTGGACGGTAGATAAAAGAGTAATATTGTCTCTTGCGGGGTATTATGTAACATTAGAAAGAGAATTTAACGAAAAAAGATATAATGAAATTTCGATGCATATTAAAAAAAGTACTGGCATGTTTAGTCCGTTACGTTCTCATTTACATCCTCTATTCGTATCCACGCTAGATGTAAGTGATTTAGAAGCAAAAGAAGCAGTAGAATTGCTTATAGAAAAAGCTGATGCATTAAAATCAGCTTCTTTTAAGATGAATAGCTATGCGTATTTAGCCGCGTTAATGATGTCTGATGACAAAGAGACATGGTCCGAGGAAATAAAGCGTGCAGAGCAATTGATGGCAGATATGAAAAAACATCACCGTTTTTTAACATCTACCGATGACTATCCTTATGCAATGTTTTTAGGAAAGCTAGACGGTGACACCGCTCTCCGTGCAGAAACGATGAACAGGTATTACAAAGAATTGAAGGATTATAAGTTTTATGGAGGAAATGAATTACAATGGATGTCCCAAGTATTAACATACACGGGTCCCGACTACGAAGATAGCTTAGTACAAAGAGCAGTTATTATTCGAGATGGGTTAAAAACTGTCAAAATAAAAACATCGGCGCCGCAATATCCGATTATTGGATTTATGGCCGCACTAAAATTAGGGGAAGATCAGTTAAATGAAATCGTGACTACCTACGAATCAATCGCAAGTATGAAGTTATTTTCCTGGTATAAAGAATCCGCATTGCCAATAGCGTTCGGACTTTCGTTAAGATCATCAAAAGACATTTATGCCACAGCTGCAATTTCGATGGCAACTTCTCTAGAACTTATTTTACAAGCGCAACAAGCCATGATGATTTCTACTATTGCAGCAACGAGCGTAGCAGCGTCTTCTAGTTCCAACTAAACATCATGGTATACTAACAAAGAATAGAAACAGACGATTAAAAGGAGTAATTTATATGAAAACAAACCCGATGAGCCAATCTAGAACCATACAGTCCCATTTAGTTCTCCCGCCGGATACAAATCACCATCAAACAATTTTTGGTGGAAAAGTACTCGCTTATATCGACGAAATTGCAGCTATTACTGCGATGAAACATGCAAAAGGTGCGGTAGTAACAGCATCAATCGATTCGGTGGATTTTGTATCTTCTGCAAGGGTCGGGGATGTAATTGAACTAGATGCCATTGTTTCTTCAACTGGTCGTTCTTCGATGGAAGTATATGTACGTGTAACGTCGATGAATGTACTAACGGGAGAAGAGAAGTTAACAACCGAGTCTTTTGTAACAATGGTTGCAGTGGACGAAAATAATAAACCGATTCCCGTAAAAGGTATTCATCCAGAAACGAAAGATGAAATTCGCTTATATGAAACAGGACCTGCAAGACGCTTACACCGTAAACAACGTATGGAGATGAGATACTAGAAGAGTAGGACGTGATCGTATGCTTAAGAAAATCGACGAACTTTATAAATATATTTTGATTATATTGCTCGTCGTTTATTTGATCAATTCTATTTATATAAAGGCACTGATGCTCACATTTACTATTATAGGTCTTGTAATTATTTTAGAGCTTGTGAAACATCGTCGTCGCATCAAGCGACTTACATTCTCACAACTTGCTATTATCGGAGTCGTGCTGCTCACAGGCGGCGCAGGAACGATCTATTTACTCGTGTTGTTTCAAATTTTCTTAGAGCCTTTATCTATACCAACCTCTTTGGAAACAGTGTTATTAATCTTGTTTGTGCTCGTTTGTTTATATGTCCTAGGATACTTTTTGAAAAGAATGTTTGGGCGAGCGATAAAGAATCGATAAAATTCCCTTTAGAAGTTATAGAAAGATAGCTTCTAAAGGTTTTTTTATGAAACTATTCGAAATGTTCACTCGTATGTAGTAGTAGAGGTGTTGCAAATGAAGCATATATATGAACGGACAGCAAAGTATACGAAGTTAGGTTCATTTTTAACATTAGTTATTTATTTGGTGCTAGTCATTATTTTTCGGGATGTGATGTGGAAAGATCTCGAGAATCATTTTATGATAGGATTTTCAGTGTGTATGCTGTTAGGTACTTCTTATTTTTTTCAACATGCTGCAGAGAAGTTGCCGGATGAGAAAAAAATAGATAGCGAATATTATTCTATCGATTTCCCTGTTCATGAGTTAAACTATCAAAATGATGTATCGCTCATTCCTCATAGTTATTTAGTTTCCCATACAGGAGAACGACTTTACACTATTACACCGACAGAAAATGAACCGCTCAAGCGTAGGTTAACTAGCTTTGCTATTTTTAAAAGCGGTTTGTTTTTTCCAATTACATATGATTTAAAGACAATGGATGGGCAAATCGTTAGTCAATTTTCCATTCGAAACAAATTCAAATTTATGCAAATGAGCGTTTATGATCAAACTAAAACATTAATTTCTACAATTGTTATGCCTATTGCTTCTGTGAAAAATAGAGCAGTTATCTTTGATGCCAATAATGAAAAAATGCACGAAATGAAAGCAAAAAGTGCATACGGAGATATTGACGTAAATAATTTCGAGGGAAAACGCTTGGCAACGTATCGTTTTGGTATGTTTCCTTATGCAACCCACCCAGCATTTGAAGCACAAGCCATGAACACACACGTATTGCTAACTTCTGATTTGTCCAATATAGAGAAACTAACTTTTACTGCACTGTTTTACTACTGGACCGCCAATCAATAAGGAGCTGACATTGTCAGCTCCTTTTCAATGTGCTTTATAGTTATAAATTGGTTTAATAACTATAAAGCTCCTTTTCAATGTGCTTTATAGTTATAAATTGGTTTAATAACTTCCAACACATCTACCGTATCCTCGATATGTGCAAGTATGTCTTGCATATCTTTGTAAGCAAATGGTGACTCATCGACTGTACTTGCTACAACGGAAGTACTCCACACGTCTTTCATCGAATTTTGAAAGTCCTCCAATGCTACAAGCTTTCTCGCTTGGGAACGACTCATAATACGACCTGCACCATGTGGACCGGAGTAATTCCATTCCGGATTTCCTTTTCCTCGACAAATTAATGAACCATCTCGCATATTCATTGGAATAATGACAATTTCTCCATCTTGTGCAGAAATAGCACCTTTACGGAGTATCATATTATCTAAATCGATATAGTTATGAATGGTGTCGAATGCTGATTCTATTTTCCAGTTCATACCTCTGCAAATAACATCAACCATCGTTTTTCGATTAAGTGCTGCATACTTTTGTGCGATAGAGAGATCCCATAAATAATCTTTCATATTTTGGCCTTCTACATATGCTAAATCTTTTGGAACAGTATCCCCGAGAGATTGATGAGCAACTTGTTGATAATGTTCTGCAATTTGTTTTCCTAAATTTCTGCTCCCCGAGTGGATTACTAAATAGATACTACCGTCATTTCCTTCATTCAGCTCGATAAAGTGATTTCCACCACCAAGTGTCCCGAGGCTTAAACGAGCACGGCTTTCATTAATCGGAGCAGCAACTTCTGCAAATGGTATTTCTATCGTATGACGATGTTCTTTATTTCTAATTCGTGTTCCGCTTGGGACATTTTTCTTTATTGTTTTATCTAGTTTTTCGAAGTTAACGTCTTCTTTTTTTATCTCTAGTTTTGCACAAATCATTCCGCAACCTAAGTCGACACCAACAAAGTTAGGTACAACTTTGTCGGAAATTGTCATTGTTGTCCCGACTGTGCACCCTTTTCCTGCGTGAAGATCTGGCATCATACGTATTTTTGAATCTTGTAGAAAGGACAGACTACAAAGCTCCTCGACTTGATGCTTTGCCGTTTCCTCTATTGTATCCGTAAAAACAACTGCATCATTAAATGTTCCTTTTATTTCTATCAATATTTCACCTCATTAAGTTAGTTTTTAAATAAGTTAAACCAGCCTTTATATTTAAACCAAGCAAGCATTGATATGGCAGTAATTAGCATAATGCCAAGTACAACGAAATAGCTATATCTCCACTCAAGCTCAGGCATATTTGTGAAATTCATCCCGTACACTCCAGCGATAAAAGTCAAAGGGATGAAAACGGTAGAAACAATCGTTAAGATCATCATTATTCGGTTCATATGGCTCGAGTTAATGGACATTTGACTATCCCGAATGTCAGCTGTTAACTCTCTATTCGATTCGACCATATCCGCAAGTTTTAATAAATGATCGTAAATATCTCCAAAATATGCTTTTTCAGTTTGTTGCAAATTGACGCGTTCAGAATTCATCACCCGGTAGAGCAAGTCTCGCATTGGAAGAATTGTGCGACGTAGTCTTAGCAAATCACTTCGAAGGTCAAACACCTGATCTAAGGATAAGTGGTACACATCGGAGGATAGCTTATCTTCTATATCGTTTAAATAATCCTCAATTTTATAGACAATCGGAAAATAAGCATCCACTACTTTATCTACGATATGGTATGTTGTATGCATTGCTCCACGATCCCAACCTTTTGGGTTTTGTACAATACGATCGCGTGCTTGATCTAATTCATGCATCGGAGGAAAGTGGAAAGACACGATAAAATTTTGACCGACAAATAAGTTTAGTTCCTCTGCTTCAAGTGTATCTTCGTTAAAAGTATGCAACACAAAAAAAGAATGTCCGTCATAATGATCTACTTTTGGCCGTTGAAGACGAAACAAACAGTCTTCGATTGCTAACGGATGAAAATGAAAAAAAGAACTAAGTAATGCTTCCTCTTCTTTTGTAGGCTCGCCGATATCGACCCAATACCACTCAAACTTGTTTTCTGATATATCTTCTAGCTGGAAATCATTTATTATTTCTTGATTAATTGTTTTTCCAATTGTTCGAATCATACTAAAACCCCCTTTGCAGCTTTATTATCTCATAATCAATTCTATGTATTCAAAAGTATGCCGTTTCTTTAGAAGAAAAATGTAAAATGCCAAGGAAATATGGATAGTCCTTGGCATTTTAACGTATTTATTTTTTGGTTTTCATCAGTTTCGCTTCTTTTTTTAATCCCATTAGTAAAGAGGCGATCATGAGAAGCATGACGAAAGAAAATGGCAAAGCTGCGATAATAATTGTATTTTGCAAAGCATCAAGTCCGTTAACGGCCAATAAAACTATTGCAATGATAGACAATGTAATTCCCCAAACAAGTTTCACTTTATTTGGTGGAGTCAATGATCCTTTTGTCGATAGCATACCCAGAACAAAAGTTGCGGAATCGGCTGATGTGATGAAAAAGCATGCAATAAGTACCACGGCAAAAATAGATATAATGGTAGCCAATGGCATTGCATGGAACATTTCAAATATAGTCAACTCTGTAGATGCTTTCGCTAAATCAGCAACCCCTCTTTTTTGGATATCGATGGCAGTGGATCCAAAAGCGGAAAACCAAATTGCTCCAAGTAATGTAGGCGCAACTAATACGGCAGTAACAAACTCTTTAATCGTTCTTCCTTTGGATACACGAGCTATAAACATGCTGACAAATGGTGCCCATGAAATCCACCAAGCCCAGTAAAAGATTGTCCAATCTTCCAGCCATGCGCGATCCGTTACACTGAGTGGTGCTGTACGTAAGCTCATTTGAACGATATTGGCTAAATATCCTCCAAAAGAATCCGTGAACATATCAAAAATGAGTAACGTTGGACCTACTAGGATAACAAAACCCAGTATTGCAAGTGCTAATACTAAATTTGTATTCGATAAATACTTAATACCTTTACTTAAACCGGACCAGGCAGAGGCAAGGAATAGGACCGTTACGATAGCGATAATAATAACTTGAGTAAATATTCCAATCGTCCATCCGAAAAGATAGTTTAAACCTGCATTAATTTGAACGGCACCGAAGCCGAGTGAAGTAGCCACACCAAATGCGGTAGCAAAAATAGCAAGAACGTCGATAAGGATGCCAAATGGACCTTCCATCTTTTTACCGAAAATCGGCTTCAATGTTGCTGATATTAACCCTGGTTCGTCTTTACGGAACTGAAAGAAAGCAAGGGATAATGCAACAACTCCGTACATGGCCCAAACATGAAATCCCCAGTGGAAAAAAGATTGGCGGAGAGCTTCTTTAAAGGCAGTAGCTGTGTTAGGTTCTGCTGTAGCTGGATTGATTGCATAATGCGATAAAGGTTCTGCCGCCCCGTAAAAAACAAGACCAATGCCCATACCAGCTGAAAATAACATTGAAATCCAGGTTACCGTTGAAAATTGTGGACGATCAGTATCTTTTCCCAAACGAATTTTTCCATATGGACTAAAGATAAAAAATATACTAAGTGCCAACATGAACGTCATCAGTAGCATGTAGTACCAACCAAACGAAGATGCAACAAAGCTCTTAATGAAGGTGGTGATTTCTTCAAAACTTTCGGGCCAAAGTGCTCCGTATCCGGCAGCTAAAATGATTAAGCCCAGAGTGATATAAAATGTTATAGATAGTTTCTTCATACTTCCCCCTCGTGGAATGGATAATTTAAATGTTTAACTATACTAATAAAGCAATGTGAAATCAAATGATATCAAGGGTTCCGTTTCTTCAAAATCATACCCGTAATTCGAATATTTAAAACAGTTTATTGGACTTAAAATAAAACATCTAAAATTCAGTATTGACGGAATAAATGAAAATATGTAATCTAGTAATCGATTTAGAGTATGATGATGACAGTTCTGGTGATTTACATTCCAAACGGCGGAGCAAAAGTAGTTCTAAGTGTGTTCACATCGAAAAATGGACAACTAGAAAATAAAGAAAATATTATCGCACGTGTCAAAGAAGCATTGGAATATGTGCCGCTCGACCTACTAAGCATAAGCTCGCAATGTGGATATGCTTTTACACATCACGGCAATAAATTAACAGAAGAGCAACAGTGGGAAAAACTAAAATACATCGTAGACATCTCAAAAGAAACTTGAAGTTAATAAAGGGCAACATCTCGTAACAAGCCAATTTCCCGTTTGCAAGGCTAGAACGAATAAAAATAAAATGCTATCTTTCCTGAATGTCTCATTTGATCGAGTAGGAAAGAGAGTTGTAAATTGCAAGGAAACACTACACACATGAATATGGGAAGTAGAAAAAGAGCGTATTCTTCGGAAGCGTTCTTTTTTTATGTTGAGCGTAGTATAGGGATAATTCGTCGTAGTAAGCTCAATAAGGAGACCACTATACCGCCGCCGGTCGAGTGACGAGCCACTACGTCGCTAACGCTCTTGCACGAAGGTTCTTCTCAAACCTTCGTGCAAAATTCCAAAGAATGGCTAAGGGCAATCAAAAAGCTATTGAAAGCAACTAATTTTAGTACGAAAGCAACTAGAACTAGCATGAGAGCAACTAAAATGTCGATGAAAGCAACTAATTCGTTACAATAACAAGTTTACTAGTATTGAGACGATCAAAATTTAGGTACGTTATAGAAATAATATGCTTAAAATCCTACCTAACTCGCCTAGCCGTCATATGCTCGACTATTTTGTCGAGTTCCACCACTTATTGTTAATTTGGGATGCTGGTAAGTAAGCATTTTCCAGTGGGTTTTCGCTGCAGGGCGGCGAAGGCTCATCGCTCACCCCACAAAAAGCGTCCGCTCTACAGTGAAAGTCACAGTGGATCCTAATAGAGCAATATAAGACGCACTATCCCTATTATGTGCAATCTATCCTTAAAAAAGGAATTTTTTTATTTGCAGTGAACTGAGATGTTTGTCTAGTTTGTCGACCGGTCTTTTGCATCTACTATTATAAGTGCAAGAAGGAGGTGATTTAATCATGAACCAAAATCGTCATTCATGTAGTTCATGCGGGCAAATGCAACAATGGGGACAAAATCGATGTGGCTGTGGGCAAGTATCCCCATGGCAGCAACCACCAGCTCAACCAATAGTATGTCCTCCACAATATCGGGTGCGGGATTCATTCTTACCAAGAATGCAACCGGTAATTCATCCAATTGTGAATGTAAATAGAGAACATATTGTCAACGTGCCTCAACATTTCTGGACTGAAACCAACCGAAATGTAGTTGTGAATCCACCTCAGCAAGCTTTCCCGATGCAACAAGGAGGATTCCAGCAACCATTTGGCCAACAATTCGGGCAGCCGATGGGGCAACCGATGGGGCAACCAATGGGGCAACCGTTTGGTCAACAACAGTTCTTCCCAGGCCAACCAAGATAACGGAACTAAATTTTTTTAGTTAAGGAGAGCAAATGCCTTTATTTTAAAGTGCATTTGCTTTTTAGAGTTTAACATTTTATGTAATTCTGAAGATTAAAACATATTGTAATAGTCTGTATATTTTGATAAAGTAGAACTATTCTATATTTGGAATTTGTATGAAAAAAGTAAAGGGTTGGGGGTTGGTCACATGAAACTTTTTCTATCCATTGATATGGAAGGGATTACAGGCTTACCAGACTATACATTCGTAGATTCTAGTAAGCATAATTATGAACGTGCACGACGTATAATGACGCAAGAAGCAAATGCAATTGTAGAAGGAGCTTTATCAAGCGGTGTAAAAGAAGTGCTAGTAAATGATAGCCATTCGAAGATGAATAATATTTTGATAGAAGAATTGCATCCGGAAGCATCCTTAATAACTGGCGATGTGAAACCGTTTTCAATGGTGCAAGCCTTAGATGAAACATACATAGGGGCAGTATTTGCTGGTTATCATTCGAGAGCAGGACAACCTGGGGTAATGAGCCATTCGATGATATTTGGCGTTAGAAATATGTATATAAACGAAGTAGAAATTGGTGAACTAGGATTAAATGCATACGTAGCGGGTCATTTTGGTGTACCAGTTATCATGGTTGCAGGAGATGATGGAGCTTGTAGAGAGGCGGAGGCACTAATTCCTGGTGTTATCACTGCAGTAGTGAAAGAATCTATTTCTCGATCTGCTGTTAAAACATTGCATCCGCAAAAAGCACATGCATTACTAAGAGAAAAAGTTACACAAGCTATTAGTGAAAGAAATCAAATAAAACCGCTCGTGCCACCAAAAACTCCTACGTTACGAATAGAGTTTGCCAATTATGGTCAAGCGGAATGGGCAGCGCTAATGCCAGGTTGTGAAATTATAGAGGGAACGACAATCGTCCAGTTTGAAGCGAAGGATATATTAGAAGCATACCGCGCGATGCTTGTAATGGTTGAGCTAGCAATGCAAACGAAATTTTGTTAAGGGGGGAGTTTGCTAATGGCGAAGTATATTATTAAACGTTTTCTCATGATGATTGCAACAATTCTTATCATTTCTACCTTAACTTTTGTATTGATGCACTCCATCCCCGGTTCTCCATTCGATGAGGAGCGCACATCGAATCCTACTATTCAAGCAAACTTAGAGAAATTTTATAAACTAGATGAACCCATGCATGTTCAATATTTGTATTATTTAAAGTCCATAGTGACATTTGACTTTGGTCCTTCTATCAAAAAACCAAATGAATCTGTAAACGAATTACTTGCCAGAGGATTCCCCATTTCGTTTGAGCTAGGTATGCTCACGATACTAGTTGCATTATTGTCCGGGACTATTTTAGGGACACTTGCGGCTCTCCGGCATAACGGCATTATAGATTATTTGGCAATGACCTTTGCGGTAGTTGGTATTTCCGTGCCGAACTTTGTGTTAGCGACATTGCTTATACAACAAGTTGCCGTAACTTGGGAGTTGCTTCCTGCAGCTACATGGAGTAGCCCTTTGCATATGATTTTACCGATTCTTGCTCTAGCAACCGGACCAACTGCAATTATTGCTCGTTTAACGAGATCTAGCATGCTAGAAGTACTTACTCAGGATTATATAAAAATGGCTCGTGCAAAAGGTCTTTCACCAGTTCGAATTGTCGTCAGGCACGCACTGAGAAATGCGCTAATGCCTGTGGTGACAATTATGGGGACGATGCTAGCGGGTATTTTAACTGGAACTTTTGTTATTGAGAAGATTTTCGCTATTCCCGGAATGGGAAAATATTTCGTAGAGAGCATTAATAATCGTGACTATCCCGTAATAATGGGATCGACGGTATTTTATAGTGCATTTCTCGTATTCATGCTTTTCTTAGTGGATATTGTATATGGATTTTTAGATCCACGCATAAAATTACACCGAAAAGAGGGGGATGCATAATGACGAACGCACAAAACTCGGTATCCCCGCCGAATATTAAAGATGAATGGTTCCGTCCAAAACAGAAAGATCAAGGCAGGGCGGAGTCTGTCGTAAGACCCTCCTTGTCTTATTGGCAAGATGCTTGGAGAAGACTCCGCAAAAATAAGCTTGCAATGGGAGGACTGATATTCCTAGTTTTGCTTATGCTCTTTGCAATCTTTGGACCAATTTTTTCTCCTTACTCCGTAACAGCAACTGACTATCCTAGTCAGAACCAAGCACCATCTGCAGCTCATTGGTTCGGTACGGATGAAGCGGGAAGGGATGTATTTACTAGAACATGGTATGGTGCCCGGATTTCCTTATTTGTTGGAATCATGGCAGCTCTCATTGACTTTTTTATCGGCATTATTTACGGCGGAGTTAGTGGATATAAAGGCGGTCGCACAGATACAGTCATGATGCGTGTAGTAGAAGTGCTATATGGATTGCCACATTTGTTAGTTGTTATTTTACTAATGGTCGTCATGGGTGCTAGCTTAACTACGATTATTGTAGCTCTTACTGTAACCGGATGGGTAGGGATGGCTCGAATTGTTCGAGGACAAGTGTTGCAGATTAAAACGTATGAATTTGTGACCGCATCTAAATCGTTTGGTGCAAAGACTTCTCGTATTATTCGGAAAAACCTTCTACCGAACACGATGGGCCCTATTATTGTGCAAATGACGCTTACTGTTCCAAGTGCTATTTTTGCAGAAGCATTTTTGAGTTTCTTAGGTTTAGGTGTTGCGGCTCCTTTTGCAAGTTGGGGGGTAATGGCCAACGACGCGTTGCCCGTTATATTATCTGGTCATTGGTGGCGTCTATTCTTCCCGGCACTTTTTATTTCCCTAACAATGTTTGCTTTTAATGTACTAGGAGATGGGTTACAAGATGCGCTTGATCCGAAGCTTAGGAGGTAAGAGTTGTGAATGCAGTTAAGAAAAAAGAAAAGAAAATGATGTCTAGCGAAAAAGTATTACAAGTGAATAATTTACAAGTTTCTTTTCGAACATACGGCGGTGAAGTAGAGGCCGTTAGGGGTGTTGATTTTGTCTTGTATAAAGGTGAAACACTTGCAATAGTTGGGGAATCTGGCTGTGGTAAAAGTGTTACGTCCAGTGCAATTATGGGGTTAATCCCACAACCACCTGGAATTATTAAAAACGGAAGTATTGTATTTAAAGAAAAAGAATTAACGAAGATGTCTAAGGCACAATTGAGAAAAATTCAAGGTGTCGACATTTCAATGATATTCCAAGATCCGATGACTGCGTTAAATCCGACGTTAACGATTGGGGAGCAGTTAACAGAAGGATTACGTACACATAAGAAAATAGGGAAGAATGAAGCGAAGGAAAAGGCAATTGACATGTTGAAGCTGGTAGGAATTCCGAATCCAGAAGAGCGATTAAAGCAATTCCCTCACCAATTTTCAGGTGGTATGCGCCAACGGATTGTTATAGCTATTGCACTCATTTGTGAGCCACAAATATTAATAGCAGATGAGCCAACGACTGCACTAGATGTTACGATACAAGCGCAAATTTTGGAGTTGTTTGAAGAGATTCAGGCGAAAAAAGGAATTTCTATTATATTAATCACGCATGATCTGGGAGTAGTAGCAAAAATAGCGGATCGGATTGCGGTAATGTATGCAGGGAAAATTGTAGAGATCGGTGATAAAAGAGAAATTTTCTATACTCCCGAACATCCATATACGAAGGGGCTACTAAACTCGGTACCCCGTCTAGACTTAGTAGAAGAAGAGTTGCAACCAATCGACGGAACACCTCCAGATTTATTTTCACCACCGACAGGATGTCCGTTTACGGCACGATGTGATTTTGCAATGGAAGTTTGTGATCATGTCTATCCATATTCAACTAAGTTATCCGAAACACATGGAGTAGATTGTTGGCTACAAGACGAACGAGCAAAGGTATTGCAAGCTCAAGATAGAATCGGATGAGCGCGCGCAAGTGCATTCACATATACAATACAGAGGGGGAACTAAGATGAAGAAGTGGTTATCGTTATTTGTAGCGGCATTATTTGTACTCGTGTTAAGCGCTTGTACAGCTACGGAAAACGCTGGGGAAAAACCGAGTACAGAAACAGAAGGAGGCAAAGAGGAAACAGGAACAGAAACAGAGTCAGCGCCAACAGAAAAAGTACTCTATTTGAATAATGGCAATGAACCGACCTCTTTCGATCCATCTGTGGGGTTCGATGCAGTATCCTGGAATTCTTTAAACAATCTAATGGAAGGGTTAGTTAGACTTTCAGAAGATCATCTAGCAGAGCCTGCAACAGCTGAAAAAGTGGATGTGTCTGATGATGGTTTAACGTATACATTTACGATTAAAGATGATGCAAAATGGTCTAATGGTGATCCGGTTTTAGCGAGTGATTTCGTATATGGCTGGCTTCATATGCTTAATCCGGAAACTGCATCTCCAGCAGCGTTTCTTGCTTATTTTATTGAAGGAGCAGAAGCTTATAATGACGGAAGTGGGACTGCGGATGCGGTAGCAATCAAAGCAGTAGAAGAAAAGGTATTTGAAGTAAAACTGAATACCCCAACAGAAGCATTTTTAAATATCGTGACTAACCCAAGCTTCTTCCCGGTAAATGAAAAAGTAGCAACAGCAAATCCAACATGGTTTGCAGAAGCGGACTCATTTGTAGGGAATGGTCCATTTAAACTAGCGGCATGGGAGCATGATGTAAGCCTTACATTCGAGAAAAACGAGAACTATTGGGATGCGGATACAGTTAAACTTGATAAAGTAGAGTGGGCGATGATAGACGATTCCAATACAGAATACCAAATGTATAAAACTGGAGATTTAGATGTATCAGGTGTTCCAGCAGAACTTGCTGATCAGTTATTGAATGACCCGGAACTTAAAAATGAGGACCAGGCAGGACTATACTTTTACCGCTTCAATACGTCTATGGAGCCATTTACAAATAAAAAAATCCGCCAAGCGTTTGGATTAGCGGTAGATCAACAAGAAATTGTGGAGTTTGTCACGAAAAATGGAGAAAAACCAGCGGAAGGGTTTGTTCCTTATGGATTTATCGGACCTGATGGCAAAGAATTTAGAGAAACTGCTGGGAAACTAGTAGGTTTTGATGCAGAAAAAGCAAAAACATTATTAGCAGAAGGTATGAAAGAAGAAGGATACACAGAACTTCCAGCAGTCACATTAACTTATTCAACTAGCGATTCTCATAAGAAAATCGCGGAAGCACTTCAAAGTAAATTTAAAGAAGTACTGGGAGTAGATGTGGCACTACAAAATGTAGAGGCGAGTGTATTTGGAGCAGAACAAAAAGAATTTAAGTATCAATTATCGCGCTCTTCTTTCTTGTTTGATTATGCTGATCCGGTGAATGCGCTGGAAAGCTTTATTACAGGTTCATCGATGAACCGTACTACATGGTCCAATGCTGACTTTGATAAACTTATTTCTGATATCAAAAATGAAACAGATGAAGCGAAACGTTGGGCTATGTTAATAGAAGCGGATGCATTATTGATGGAAGAAATGCCGATTTTCCCACTTTATTATTATAACCAAGTGACGCTTGAAAAGCCGTCAGTATCAGGTATTGTTAGACATCCAGTAGGTTACTTAGACTTAAAATGGGCTGACAAAAACTAAAAAGACGCGGCACTTTTCTTAGTGCCGCCCTTTTGTATTAGAAGGAGAAAATAAATATGAAAATTCGTCCAAAAAGATTACAACAAGGAGACACGATTGGCATTATTGCACCTTCGAGTCCTCCAAATTTAGAACAACTGAAGCGTTCGTTAACATTTTTAGAAGAGCTAGGCTTATCTTATAAAATGGGGAAACAAGTAGAAAATGTACATGGTTATTTAGCCGGCACAGATGAAGAGCGTATAGAAGATTTACACGAAATGTTCGCAGATCCAAGTATCGCTGGAATCATTTGCGCAGGAGGTGGATATGGTTCTGCTAGATATACCGATAAAATCGATTTTCAATTAATGCATGAATGTCCGAAAATTTTCTGGGGCTACTCAGACATTACTTTTTTACATACAGGTATGAATTTGTATTCTAATATCGTAACATTCCACGGTCCAATGCTAGCTTCCGACGTAGGAAAAGACACCTTTTCCGACTTATCAAAGAAAATGTTCGGACAGCTATTTGAACCGATGGAGCTTCATTATACAGAAACGATATCCCCCCTTGAACGACTTTCGGGAGGAATAGTAAGAGGTGAATTGACAGGAGGGAATTTATCGCTTCTTGCTAGTGGGATTGGTACCAAATACCAAGTCGATGCAAGAGGGAAAATATTATTAATCGAAGACATAGGGGAAGAACCATATCGAGTGGACGGCATGCTTAATCAGCTAAGACAGGCAGGGATATTGGAGGCGGCAGCAGGATTTGTGATTGGTGATTTTAATGATGCAAAACCAAAAAAGCGTAAAGTTTCTCTATCATTAGACGAAGTGTTAGATCATTATTTAGGGCATCTAGGAAAGCCGGCTGTCAAGGGATTCAAGATCGGGCATTGTGAACCGCACTTTGCCGTTCCACTTGGGGCAGATGCGGAGTTAGATGCAAATAACTTATCATTAATAGTTTTACCAGGAGTTGAGTAAAGGAGGGGCAACTGATTGATTATCCAATCGATTGAAACGTTCGACGTAGCTATACCACTTACTAAACCGTTCAAAACTGCATTACGGACAGTCACTACCGCTTATTCTGTCTATGTGAAGATTACAAGTAGCGAAGGTATGATAGGGTACGGGGAAGCTCCTCCGACTCATGTGATTACGGGAGAGTCCATGGCTAGTATTCGGTACGCAATTAATGACATTATTGCACCTCAACTTGTAGGGTTAAATCTTTTAGAAAGTGACCGCATCTTTCAAAAACTAAATACTTCACTCGTCAGAAATACAAGTGCGAAGGCTGCAATTGATATGGCGCTTTATGATTTACTTGCCAGAAAAGCTAATCTTCCTTTGTTTCAATTTCTCGGTGGGTTTAGAGATACATTTGAAACTGATTTTACTGTTAGTGTAAATGATCCGCAGGAAATGGCGGATGATGCCGAAAAGTATATAAAAGACGGATTTACTATGCTAAAAGTGAAAGTCGGTATAGGGGACGTGAAGGAAGATATTGAAAGAATCCATGCTATTCGCAAACGGATAGGACATGACCCAAAGCTGCGGCTGGATGCAAACCAAGGTTGGAATGCAAAAGAAGCTGTGCGAGCGATTCGTACAATGGAGGAAGCGGGACTTGAAATCGAATTTGTCGAGCAGCCTGTTCCGGCGCACGACTTAGAAGGACTGAAGTATGTTACGGACCATACAGATACGCCAATCATGGCAGATGAAAGTGTATTTTCGGTTTATGATGCAAGAAGGGTTTTGGAAATGAGGGCAGCAGATTTGATCAATATTAAGTTGATGAAATCTGGGGGTATCTATCATGCGATTAAGATTAATGCACTGGCAGAAGCTAATGGAGTTGCATGTATGGTAGGAAGTATGATTGAAACGAAAATAGGAATTACAGCCGCTGCCCATTTCGCTGCTAGTCAGCCAAATATTCAGTACTTCGATTTTGATGCACCACTGATGCTTGCGAAAGATCTCGTTTCTGGTGGAGTTATCTATGAAAGAAGTAAGATGACGTTCTCAAAAGGATATGGTCTTGCTATTTCAAATTTAGAAATCATTTAGGGGGGATTTGGATGGAAACAGAAGCGCAAGAGTGGGTTTGTTCTGTAAAAGTAGCCACAGTTTGGACGGATCCAGCGTCCGCAAGGGAATTGGATAGCCCTGGGACAACGAACCCGGTTTTATTGGCAGAGTGGCTGGAGGCATTGACATATAAAGAGCGACTCGCACTTTGTGATGAAAACCGTATACAAACACAACTCCTTTACGGGGAGCCTGTGCTTGTAGAAAAGATAGAAGGGGAATGGGCGAAAATCATTGCTATGTGGCAACCTTCTAAAAAAGATACTCGAGGATATCCGGGATGGGTTCCAGTTAAGCAGTTACAAAAATCGACATATGTTGATTCCATCGGCTTTGCACGTGTCAGCTCGGTGAAAGTCCAATTATGGGATAAAGAAGGAAATCCTTTACTAGTCATTCCATTTAACACTATCCTACCTATTATTGCAGAGGATAAATCTGCATTTACTGTTCAAACACCTCAGGGGGAAGCGAGACTTTTGAAAGAGCATGCTGAATTTGCAACGTCTATGGAACAATATCCAAAACGTACTGCGGAAGATGCAGTAACCCTCGGTGAGCAGTACTTAGATTTGCTTTATTTATGGGGTGGGATGTCTCCGTATGGCTATGATTGCTCCGGATTTACGTACAATATGCTGAAAGCGTGCGGATATTTAATCCCTCGTGATGCAGGAGATCAAGCGGGTAGTGGAGAAGAAATTTCGCTAAGTGATCCATCGGCTTGGAAAAAAGGGGACTTGTTGTTTTTTGCGAACGATGAGGGTACTGGACCGGTTCGTCATGTCGGATTTTATTATGGAAACGGTCAATTATTGCATTCACCGTCTACAGGAAAAACAGTGGAAATTTTGACCTTAGAAGGATCAAAGCTAGAAAAGGAAATTTGTGCAGTGAGAAGATTTGCCGTTTAGGGGGGATTTACATGGCAGAAAAAGTTCTTTTATCCGTACAAGATTTAAAAAGACATTTTGAACTCGGGCGCGGTGAGACGTTAAAAGCGGTAGATGGCATTAGTTTTGACATTGTAAAAGGGGAAACGTTTGGCCTTGTCGGAGAGTCAGGTTGTGGAAAGTCTACAGCAGGTCGAACGATTTTAGGATTGTACAATAAAACAGAAGGTAATGTTCTGTTTGAAAATAAAAATGTCCATGAAATGAACGATAAAGAACGAAAACAATACCTCAAAAAGATGCAAATGATCTTTCAAGATCCGTATGCTTCACTAAACCCAAGATCAACCGTACTAGAGATTATTGCGGAACCCATGGAAGTACATAATTTATATAAAACGAAAGAAGCATTAAAAAGTAGAGTATATGAGTTGCTAGAAGATGTGGGTCTGAATAGAGATCACGCTAACCGCTATCCGCATGAATTTTCTGGTGGACAAAGACAACGTATAGGGATTGCACGTGCATTGGCATTAGATCCTGAATTCATCATTGCAGATGAACCAATCTCTGCTTTAGACGTTTCCGTTCAAGCACAAGTTGTGAAGTTACTGCAACGATTGCAAAAAGAAAAAGGGTTAACGTATTTATTTATTGCGCATGATTTATCCATGGTAAAATATATTTCCGATCGGATTGGGGTCATGTATTTAGGGCATATGGTGGAACTAACAACAAGTAACCAATTGTATGATGACCCATTGCATCCGTATACACAAGCATTATTATCGGCTATTCCTATCCCAGACCCAGATATCGAGGAATCTCGTGAACGTATTTTGTTGCACGGAGAGCTGCCAAGTCCAATTAATCCTCCATCTGGTTGTGTTTTTAGAACACGATGCGCGCATGCGATGTCTATTTGTGCAGAGAAAAAACCAGTTTGGAAAGAACAAGAAACAGGACATTTTGTTGCTTGCCATTTATATAATTGACAAGTCTCGGAATTTATTGTATTCTGAAAACAACTTAAAGAAAAAGGAGTGAGGCATTATGGCAAACTTAATTTTAAATACACAAATCAGTAAGTTCATGATGTCCCACTCTCAATATATCTAAGAATGCATAGTTTTTTATGCTGTTCTTTGTATATACTTCTTTTCTAATGACCGGGGAAACCATGTTTGCTGATTTGTGCAATCATGGTTTTTTATTGTCTAAAATTAGGAGGAAGTAAATTGAATTTAATCGAACAATATGGTTGGAATGATAAATGGGAAGAAAAAAAGCAAGGTAGTGGAATCGTAGGTCGCGTTCTTTTAGAGCATAAACATTTATATCGCGTTATAACAAATGAAGGAGAATGGCTATGTTCTCTTTCTGGAAAGTTTAAATTTGAGCATGGTCGTGAAGCATTTCCAGCGGTTGGAGATTGGGTTGTATTAGAACAAATGCCGGGAGAAGAAAAAGGAATTATCCATGAAGTGCTCCCTCGTAGTTCTCAGTTCTCGCGAAAAGTGGCTGGCTTAACAATTGAAATTCAGTTAGTCGCTGTAAATGTCGATTATGTCTTTCTTGTGATGTCTCTCAATGACGATTTTAATGTGCGTAGATTAGAGAGATATTTATTAGCAGCATGGGATTCTGGGGCAACGCCAGTAGTGGTTCTAACTAAGAAAGATGCATGTGATGACTTAGCGTATTATGTAAGTGAAGTAGAATCGGTTGCTTTTGGCGTAGATGTATTTGCGGTCAGCAGTGTAACAGGAGAAGGGATCGATAATTTAGCGAATCTTTTGTCTACAGGTAAAACAGGTGCACTTTTAGGATCTTCAGGGGTAGGGAAGTCTTCCTTGATCAATGCACTGTCTGGTGAAGAAGTAATGGCTGTTAACGATATTCGAGAAGACGACAGCAAAGGTCGACATACAACGACACATAGAGAGCTTACATTACTACCGGATGGCGGGTTACTAATCGATACTCCAGGGATGCGAGAATTTCAACTTTGGGATACAAGTGAGGGAGTAAGTGCAAGCTTTAAAGATATTGAAGAACTTGCCGAAGGGTGCCGCTTCCGAGACTGTAAACATGTGAAAGAACCAGGATGTGCGATACAAGAAGCTATATATACTGGTGCGCTTAAAGAAGATCGATATAAAAGCTATGTAAAACTAATGAGAGAACTTGCACATATCGAACGAAAAAATGATGTCGCCGCTCGAAAAGTAGAACGTGATAAATGGAAACAAATTACGAAAACGCAAAGAAGTAATTACAAAAAGAAAAGTAAATAATGCGATAAAAAACTACTAATTCATGTGATTAGTAGTTTTTTTATCTTTTAGGGAATAATAAAGTAGATGATTTGGCGCGGTTTATAGATAATGTGTCTTAGTGACCACTGTGATTTTCGCTGCAGCCGTACGCTTTCCGCCGGGTGAGCGATGAGCCATTCCCGCCGCTTGCGCGTACGTTGGAATGGCTCATTTGCTCACGCATCCGGCTGGAGTCGACGTCTGCAGCGAAGATCAATACAAGTTACCTACTTATTTAGTATCGTCTCGATTAAAACAATTATCTTTTCATGGAGTGTATCCAGTAAATGGTTTAGAGCAACCAACTAGTCATTGAAAGCAACTAAATCTACTCCGAAAGCAACTAAACTTAGGACGAGAGCAACTAAATCGCTGATGAGAGCAACTAATTCTTGAAACAGTAAGTTAACTTGGAGTGAGACGTCGATGTTTTCGACAATTTTCTAGGAATAATATGTAGTAAAGCCTGCTAAGCTTGCCTAGGCACATCTGCTAGATAGTGGTTGTCGCGTGACATCATTTATTGTGAATTTTCCACTACGATTAGTTAGTATTTTCCGTTGATTTTCTCTGCAGGTCGGCGACTCCGAAGGGATCAAGTGAGTAAGATGAGACTTCACAACGTACGCGCGTAGGCGCGGCGATGAAGGCTCATCACTCCCCCCCCCGGAAAGCGTCCGTCCTGCAGCGAAAATCACAGCGGTCGCTACGACGCTTTATCTCTATACTATACAACTTCTTCCGAAGCTCAAAAATAACATACATATAAAGCCTATTCATGTTTTTTTATTTGAAATTTCGGGAACACTGTAGGGAGAATCGTATCAATTGCACATCCATAATTTTCTCGTTATAATATAGTCAAAGTTAGTCAAAGTCAGTTTGCGAGAAGAGGTGAGAAGGTGAAAAATATATCTGACATTATTGAAGGTTATTTGAAGTCAATTATCGAAGAAGAGAGTAGGGGACAAATTGAAATAAAAAGAAGTGAAATTGCTGAAAAATTTCAGTGTGTCCCATCACAGATAAATTATGTGATCAATACTCGATTTACCCAAGATCGTGGATACTTAGTGGAAAGTAAACGCGGTGGCGGTGGATATATTCGAATCCTCCGTGTGCGGGCGCATACGAAAGCTGATTTGATTGAGCATATAATACAAAGTCTAGAAAATGGCGCATCTGAATCGGTAACAGAAGATATCGTGTTTCGATTAATTGATGAAGAAGTTATTTCTAATCGAGAAGCAAAACTCATTTTAGCTGCCCTTAATCGTACAACACTTGCTATTCCACTACCGGCAAGAGACGACTTGCGAGCACGTATCCTATGCGCAATGTTACTGACATTAAAATACGAAAAAAAGTGAAAACGAACGGGGTGTTGAAAAGTGATTTGTGAAAATTGTAAGCAAAGACCAGCAAAAGTAACGGTTACGCAAGTGCATAATGGAGAGCACTTTGAAAGACATTATTGTGAGGTCTGTGCAAATAGTCTTCACCCGTTTTATGTAGAATATAAACAAGATCCATTATCTCTTCACCACCTATTATCGAATTGGTTCAATCAAACAGAACAGAAACCAATGCAACAAGTACAAAAGAAACCTCCGTTAGAATGCGAATCGTGTGGTTGGTCTATTCAACGATTTCTAGATGAAGGTAAATTTGGCTGTGCCGCTTGTTACAATAGTTTTCGTCATCAGCTGCCTACTGTGTTTAAACGTCTACATAACGGAAACGTGGAACATGTAGGGAAAGCACCTGGTGCATTTGGTGAAAAATTAGCTTTGAAAAAACGTATTGAAGCAATACGATTGCAGATGAAAGAAGCAATTGAAACAGAAAAATTTGAAGAAGCAGCATTGCTAAGAGATGAGGCAAGAGAGCTAGAGGATAAGCTTGTCGCTGGAGGTGAAGAAACGCATGTCGATTGAACGGTTTTTAGATAATTCAATTTCCAGTTGGATGGCAGGAGATGGGGAACATTCCGATATTGTCATGAGTACAAGAATTCGACTAGCTAGAAACTTAAATGGATACCGATTCCCGCTTGCATTTACAGAGGACGAAGCGCATAAAATTGACCAATCCGTTTCGGCTACATTATTAGACGCCGATGAAGATTTACAGATGAACTTTTCTTCTATTCAAATAAAGGATCTGTCCGAATTGAGTCGCCAAGTGCTTGTAGAAAAGCATTTAATCAGTCCTAAACTAGCAAATTCTCCGGAGACTGGTTCTGCTCTAATATCTGATGATGAAGCTGTTAGTGTAATGGTCAATGAAGAAGACCATATCCGTGTTCAGTGCTTATTTCCAGGTCTTCAAATTCAAGAAGCTTATAGTCAGGCAGATGCGATTGATCGCGTGTTAGAAAAAGAATTATCTTACGCGTTTGATGAACAATTCGGTTATTTAACAAGCTGTCCTACTAATACGGGGACTGGGCTACGTGCTTCTGTCATGATGCATTTGCCAGCTTTAACGATAACGAAACAAATGACTCGAATCATCACTATTATTTCTAGGTTAGGAATGGTTGTAAGAGGGATTTACGGGGAAGGTAGTGAAGCGCTCGGGAATGTATACCAAGTATCCAATCAAACAACGCTTGGTAAATCAGAGGAAGACATAATTGCCGATCTTCAAAGCATAACCGAACAAATTATTCAAAAAGAAAGAGAAGCAAGGGATGCACTCTTAAAGCATTCGGCCAATACACTAGAGGATCGGTTATATCGTTCTTTAGGGACATTGTCATATGCACGTATCATGACGACGGAAGAGGCAGCAAAATGTCTATCCGATGTTCGTTTAGGGATAGATATGGGACTCATAGAAGATATAAGTATGACTATTTTGAATGAATGTATGGTCTTTATGCAACCAGGATTTTTACAGCAATATGCTGGCACTACTTTAAATACTTCGGAGCGCGACTTGTTTCGTGCGAAGTTACTAAGGGAAAGGTTGCAAAAGGGAGAAAATATAAAAACAAAAGGAGAGAACTCGTATGATGTTTAATCGATTCACACAAAGATCACAAAAAGTTTTACAATTAGCGCAAGAAGAAGCAATTCGCTTAAAGCACGAATCTATAGGCACTGAACATATATTGCTTGGCTTAATCCGAGAAGGTAGTGGTATAGCTGCAAAAGCTCTAGAAGCAATTGAAGTAGATACAAAAGTTATTGAAGTGGGAATTGAAGAGTTGGTAGGAACTGGTGCAGAAGATGTTGGGCCAATCGTCAATTATACACCACGTGCGAAAAAAGTGATCGAGCTTTCTGTAGACGAGTCTCGTAAACTAGGGCACTCCTATATAGGAACAGAGCATTTATTGCTAGCATTGATCCGTGAGGGAGAAGGAGTTGCAGCAAGAGTTCTAAATAATGCTGGTGTTAGTCTAAATAAGGCACGCCAACAAGTACTTCAATTACTAGGAAGTAATGACCAATCACATGGTAATGCTAATAATAGCGCTGCTCCTGCTAGTACTCCTACGCTCGATGGATTGGCACGTGATTTAACTCAAATTGCTAGAGAAGGTACATTAGATCCTGTAGTGGGACGTAGTAAAGAAATTACACGTGTCATTGAAATCTTAGCGCGTCGTACAAAAAATAACCCTGTTTTAATAGGGGAACCTGGTGTTGGTAAAACAGCCATTGCAGAAGGTCTTGCACAACAAATTATACAAAATGAAGTGCCAGAAATATTGCGAGATAAACGAGTAATGACGCTTGATATGGGGACAGTGGTTGCTGGAACCAAGTATCGCGGTGAGTTTGAAGATAGATTGAAAAAAGTAATGGATGAAATTCGCCAAGCGGGAAATGTGATTTTATTCATCGATGAACTTCATACATTAATCGGAGCAGGTGGGGCCGAAGGTGCAATTGATGCATCGAACATTTTAAAACCAGCACTTGCACGTGGAGAAATTCAATGTATTGGCGCGACAACATTAGATGAGTATCGCAAATACATTGAAAAAGACGCAGCATTGGAGCGTCGTTTTCAACCAATTCAAGTGGATGAACCATCCGTTGCTGAAGCGATTCAAATTATATACGGCTTACGTGATCGTTATGAGGCGCATCATCGTGTGAAAATTACGGATGAAGCTGTAGAAGCGGCGGTTAAAATGTCCGATCGTTATATTTCTGATCGCTTTTTACCGGATAAAGCAATCGATTTAATCGATGAGGCAGGTTCAAAAGTAAGACTACGTTCTTATACAACTCCTCCTAATTTAAAAGAATTAGAGGCGAAACTAGAAGCAATTCGTTCGGAGAAAAATGCTGCTGTTCAAAGTCAAGAATTTGAAAAAGCTGCATCATTCCGCGATAAAGAACAAAAGCTTAAAGACGAGCTTGAAAAAATGAAAAATGACTGGAAAGAGAAACAAGGAAAAGAAGAGTCAGAGGTAACAGTAGAAGATATCGCAGCTGTTGTGTCTATGTGGACGGGAGTACCGGTATCTAAACTAGCACAAACAGAATCTGAAAAGTTATTAAAACTAGAAGAAAAGCTGCATGAACGCGTAATTGGTCAAGCGGAAGCTGTGGATGCAATCTCTCGAGCTATTCGCCGTGCCCGTGCAGGATTAAAAGATCCTAAACGCCCAATTGGTTCCTTTATTTTCCTTGGACCTACTGGTGTTGGTAAAACAGAACTTGCCCGTGCGCTTGCGGAAGTAATGTTTGGCGACGAAGATGCAATGATTCGGGTAGATATGTCTGAGTATATGGAAAAACATTCGACTTCGCGTCTTGTAGGTTCTCCCCCAGGTTATGTTGGATTTGAAGATGGTGGACAGCTAACGGAAAAAGTACGTCGTAAACCATATTCTGTTATCTTATTAGATGAAATAGAGAAAGCACATCCAGATGTGTTTAATATTCTTCTTCAAGTATTAGAGGATGGTCGATTAACCGATTCGAAAGGACGTACAGTTGACTTCCGCAATACGGTTGTTATTATGACATCTAACGTAGGGGCAGATGCACTTAAATACAATAAACATGTTGGATTTAACCTACAAGAAGGTGGAAAAACGGATTATAAAGATATGAAAGGCAAAATGTTAGAAGAATTGAAAAAAGCATTCCGTCCTGAATTTTTAAACCGTTTGGATGAAATGATCGTGTTCCACTCACTTGAAAGAGAACATTTAAAACAAATTGTTTCCCTAATGACAGAACAATTAGCGAAGCGTTTGAAAGAACAAGGAATTGATCTAGAGCTTACAGAAGCAGCTCAAGAGAAGATTACAACAGAAGGATACGATCCGACATATGGAGCACGCCCGCTACGTAGAGCGCTTCAAAAGCACGTAGAAGACCGACTTTCTGAGGAGTTATTAAAAGGAGAAGTTTTAGCAGGTCAACATGTCGTGTTCGATGTGGAAGATGGAGAATTTGTTGTTCGTACAAAAGCGAAGGTAGCTGTGGAAAAATAATATTGTGGGCATTCCAACCCTTATGGACGGAATGCCTTTTTTACATAGGAGGCACTATGGCGAAGAAAAAAACGAAATTTATGTGTAATGCTTGTGGATACGAATCGGCTAAATGGATGGGAAGATGTCCAGGATGTGGCGAATGGAACACGATGGTGGAAGAAGTAGAAATCGTATCAAAAGGACCAAAACGTTCGTTTCAGCATTCTACAGGAGTAGCACAAAAAGCAACACCCATTGTTTCAATTGAGACAAAAGAAGAACCCCGCGTAGCAACTGATTTCGGTGAGTTAAATCGCGTACTAGGCGGAGGAATAGTGCCGGGTTCCCTTGTGTTAATAGGTGGCGATCCAGGTATAGGTAAGTCAACGCTTCTTTTACAAGTTTCAGCCCTACTTGCCAATAAAGGAGAGCGTGTTTTATATATTTCTGGTGAAGAATCTATTCGTCAAACAAAGCTTCGTGCAGAACGTTTAGGGGTTACTTCAGCAGAACTGTATATTTATTCAGAAACGAATTTAGAATTGATCAACGAAACAATCGATAGTGTAGAACCGAAATTTGTTATCGTAGATTCTATTCAAACCGTCCACCATCCAGAAGTAACAAGTGCACCGGGAAGTGTGTCTCAAGTAAGGGAATGTACAGCGGAGTTAATGCGTATCGCTAAAACGAAAAATGTGGCTATCTTTTTAGTGGGGCACGTAACGAAAGAAGGGCAAATCGCGGGACCTCGAATACTAGAACATATGGTAGACACCGTTTTATACTTCGAGGGAGAACGCCACCATACGTATCGGATTTTAAGGTCTCAAAAGAACCGATTTGGTTCTACCAATGAAATTGCGATATTTGAAATGGTGCAACAAGGATTAAAAGAAGTATTAAATCCTTCCGAACTATTTTTACAAGAACGTTCTCATGGTGCAGCAGGGTCGGCAATTGTTGCCTCGATGGAAGGGACAAGACCGATTTTAGTAGAAATCCAAGCGCTTGTGACACAATCTAGTTTTAACTATCCGAAACGAATGGCAACGGGAATTGATCAAAATCGTGTGTCTTTGCTCATGGCAGTGTTAGAAAAACGTATGGGATTATTACTTCAAACACAAGATGCATATATAAAAGTTGCCGGTGGAGTGAAGTTAGACGAACCTGCGATCGATTTAGCCGTCCTAGTAAGTATCGTATCAAGTTTTCGCGATACAGGTGCATCTCCTACCGATTGCTTCATAGGAGAAGTTGGACTTACTGGAGAAGTGCGAAGAGTTTCTAGAATAGAACAACGTGTGCAAGAAGCGGCAAAGTTAGGGTTCAAACGAGCGATTGTTCCTGCTTCTAATATTGGAGGATGGGATTATCCGAAAGGAATTCAAGTGATCGGAGTAGAATCTGTAAACGAAGTAATGAAAGAAGCATTTTCTTAAGAGAATGCATAAATATGTATACTTCTTGTGGTCTCAATAGACGTAAGAAGACTACAAGAAGTATAATTAATAATTAATGGAGGTGGCATTTTGTTGAAGTGGATTATACAAATCGCATTTGTTTTAATTGGAGGTACGTTGGGGTTAATATTATTACCGCATTTATACGAATTTATTAATTTATCTAATACCCCTTGGCTCCACAATCCTTATGTATCTATTCTAATTGGAGCGGTTTTACTTTATGTTATTGCCTTATTTTTAACGGATTACTTAATAAACTTTATTAAGTGGATGGAAGAACGTCTGTTAAGGGCACCGATTGGAGATTTACTTTTTGGTACACTCGGGTTAGTTATTGGATTAATCGTCGCATTTTTACTTGGGTCGGCGATTAATAATATTGCCATTCCGGGTATAGATTCCGTCGTTCCGGTCTTATTGTCGATCGTTCTTGGGTATTTGGGATTCCAAGTAGGATTTAAAAAGAGAGATGAATTACTTCATGTTTTTACTTCTACCAAGCAACAATCGAACAAAAAGAAAGCAACAGATGAAGAAGTGGTGCAAGGTTTAGGTTTGGGTACGTATAAATTGCTAGATACGAGTGTTATTATCGATGGGCGTATTACAGATATTTCGGAAACAGGTTTTATCGAAGGAGTACTAGTAGTTCCTCAGTTTGTACTAACGGAGCTGCAACATATCGCGGATTCTTCTGACACCCTTAAAAGAACGAGAGGTCGCCGTGGGTTAGATGTATTGAAAAAATTACAAACCGAGCGTGCTTCCGCAGTTTTAATAGTGGAAGAAGACTTTGAAGATATTCATGAAGTAGATTTAAAGCTAGTTCGTCTAGCGAAGAAGATGAATGGAATTGTTGTTACAAATGATTTTAATTTGAATAAAGTGTGTGATCTACATCAAGTACGTGTTCTAAATATTAATGATCTAGCGAATGCAGTTAAACCTGTTGTTATTCCCGGGGAAATAATGCATGTAGTAGTAATTAAAGATGGGAAAGAACATAATCAAGGCGTTGCATACTTAGATGATGGTACGATGATTGTTGTAGAAGGTGGGAAAGCATATATTGGTCAGGCGATAAATGTAGAAGTAACAAGTGTTTTGCAAACTTCTGCAGGTCGTATGATTTTCGCGAAACCACAAGAGTCCAAATAATGGAGAAGGGTAGTTTCCTCTTACTTTAATAGGAAAACGCCCTTTTTCTATGTAAAGTAGGAGGGAATATTAATGGCATACACGGTGTTATTACCTGCTGCTGGAAGCGGAAAACGAATGGGAGCAGGACAAAATAAACTTTTTTTAGAACTAAGAAATACGCCTATATTAATACATACATTACGAGCTTTTGAACAAGACCCATTGTGTCGTCACATTGTATTAGCGGTGAAAAAAGAAGAGCAGGCTTTTATCGAAGAGTTGCTAGCAGAATATCACATAACAAAAGTAGCTGCGATTACAGAAGGAGGAGCAGAACGTCAACATAGTGTATATGCTTGCTTAAAAGCTTCTCCTACAAAAGGTATTGTGCTTGTGCACGATGCGGCAAGACCCTTCATTAAACAAGAAGTTATTCACCGTCTAGTGCAGGCAACAAAGGAATTTGGTGCAGCAGTAGCAGCGGTTCGGGCAAAGGACACGATGAAAAAAGTAGAAAATGGTATAATCCAAGAAACAGTAGACCGTAATAGTCTATGGATTATTCAAACACCGCAAGCATTCCAATATGATGTACTAGAAAAAGCCGAAAGACTAGCCGAAAAAGCAGGTTTTTTAGGCACAGATGAAGCAATGCTTGTGGAACGACTAGGCGAGCATGTTCATATTGTGGAAAGTACCTATGATAATGTGAAAATGACAACACAAGAAGATCTTCTTTTTGGAGAAGTAATTTTAACTAAACGAGAGCAGGAGGAACAATAACATGATGCGAATTGGTCAAGGATTTGATGTACATGAGTTTGCGGATAATCGTCCGTTAATAATAGGGGGAGTTACGATTCCTTACGAAAGAGGGCTTATCGGCCATTCTGATGCAGATGTACTGCTTCACACGGTGACGGACGCAGCGCTTGGAGCAATTGGAGAAGGTGATATCGGAAGACATTTCCCAGATACTGATCCTGATTTTAAAGATGCGGATTCCGCAAAATTACTGGAACATATTTGGAAAATGGTAGATGCAAAAGGGTATAAACTAGGGAATATCGATTGCACGATTATTGCGCAAAAACCAAAAATGGCTCCACATATTGAAGCGATTCGTGCAAGAGTTGCAGAGCTTCTTCAAGCGGATGTAAGCCAGGTGAATGTAAAAGCAACAACGACAGAAAGATTAGGATTTACTGGGCGTGAAGAAGGAATTGCTTCGATGGCGACTATTTTACTTGTAAAGAAAGACTAACTTTAAAAAACGTCGCAGCAGTGGTAAAATGATAAAAGTTTACACTTAATTCAGCAAAAGAAGCCCTTACTGAATTAAGTGTAGCCTCCGGCGGATGTCACAGATTTTGTAGGGAGTTAATTGAGCAAGCTCAATTCAAAATCTAGACGCAAATACGCCAAGGCGGATTTGATTTAGACGAAAACTAGGAGGAAACACAATGACACAAGAAGTTCGCGTACGTTACGCACCAAGTCCAACTGGACATTTGCATATTGGAGGAGCACGTACAGCATTATTCAACTATTTATATGCACGTCACCATAACGGGAAGTTTATCGTTCGTATTGAAGATACGGATATTGAACGTAATATTGAAGGTGGCGAACTATCGCAACTAGAAAACTTAAGATGGTTAGGGATCGACTACGATGAGTCTGTTGATATCGGAGGGCCATACGCACCGTATCGTCAAATGGAGCGTCTAGATGTCTATACAAAACACGCAGAAGAAATGTTAGAAAAAGGACATGCTTATAAATGCTTCTGTACTTCAGAAGAATTAGAAGCAGACCGTGAAGTACAAAAGGAAAATGGAGTAGCTGCTCCTATGTATAATGGCAAATGCCGTCATTTATCAGCTGAGGAAGTACAAGCAAAAGAAGCATCAGGTCTTCCTTACACTATTCGCATGCGCGTACCAGAAAATGTGACATATACATTTGAAGATTTAGTTCGTGGAGCTGTTACTTTCGAATCAAAAGATGTTGGTGATTGGGTTCTTGTAAAAGCAAATGGAATTCCGACATATAACTATGCAGTTGTATTAGATGATCATTTCATGAAGATCTCTCATGTATTCCGTGGAGAAGAGCATTTATCGAATACGCCGAAACAATTGATGATATTTGATGTATTTGGATGGGAGTATCCTAAATACGGTCATATGACATTAATCATCAATGAAAACCGTAAAAAACTTTCCAAACGTGACGAATCGATTATTCAATTCGTTTCTCAATATAAAGATCTTGGCTACTTGCCAGAAGCAATGTTCAACTTCTTTGCATTATTAGGGTGGTCACCTGAAGGGGAGGAAGAAATTTTCTCCAAAGAAGAGTTCATTAAAATCTTTGATGTAACGCGCTTATCTAAATCTCCATCGATGTTTGATAAACAAAAACTAACATGGATGAACAACCAATATATTAAGCAATTACCATTAGAAAAAGTAATAGAACTTGCATTACCGCATTTGCAAAAAGCAGAACTTCTTCCAACCGAATTATCGGAAGAGCAACAAACATGGGCAAACAATTTAATCGGATTGTATCATGACCAAATGAGTTATGGGGCTGAAATCGTAGAATTGTCTTCATTGTTCTTTAATGATGAACTTGCATATAATGAAGAAGCGACGGAAGTGTTAGCAGGAGAACAAGTTCCAGAAGTGATGGCTGCATTCAAAGTGCAATTAGAGAGCTTAGAAACATTCGAAGCTGCGGAGATTAAAACTGCAATCAAGGCTGTGCAAAAAGAAACAGGACATAAAGGGAAAAATCTATTTATGCCGATCCGTGTCGTAACGACTGGTCAAACACATGGTCCAGAGTTAGCAGATGCTATTAGCCTAATCGGAAAAGAAAAAGTAATCGCACGTGTTGCAAAATACGCAAAACAATAAGATTGACTTTCCGCATCTAAGGTGTGAAAATGAGGGTACAATTACGAAAACGAAAAAATAGAAAGCGAAGAAGAGGAGAAGTAAGTAACGCATGTTCTTTAGAGAGGACCATCACCGGCTGAAAGTGGTCTGAACGAGTGAGTTACTGAAATGCACCTCAGAGCGCCATGCCGAACATACGAAGTAGGCTGGACGTACCATCTGCGTTAAAGATGCGAGAGTGGGAAAGAGTAGTATGTTTTTCCAATCAGAGTGGAACCGCGCTTACTTGCGTCTCTGTCTATGTATATAGGCAGAGGCGTTTTTTATTTGCCAATAAAAGAGGGAGGAACCAACATGTTTGAACGTATGAAAGAAGACATAGCTGTCGTTTTTGAGCAAGATCCTGCAGCAACTAGTAAACTGGAAGTAATATTAACATACGCAGGCTTACATGCTATTTGGAGTCATCGACTTGCGCATGCTTTATTTAAAAAACGCTTTTTCTTCCTTGCTCGAGCAATCTCCCAAATCAGTCGCTTTTTCACTGGTATCGAAATTCATCCCGGAGCTACAATTGGTAGACGATTTTTTATAGACCACGGCTCAGGTGTTGTAATTGGAGAAACTTGTGAAATTGGGAATGACTGTACGATTTATCAAGGAGTCACATTAGGTGGAACGGGTAAAGAAAAAGGGAAGCGACATCCTACTCTTGCAGATAATGTACTTGTTGCGACGGGAGCAAAAGTATTAGGATCCATCACAATTGGGGAAAATAGCAAAGTAGGTGCTGGTTCAGTTGTGTTGAAAGACGTACCAGGGAACTCTACGGTTGTTGGTATACCAGGAGTTGTCGTTATACAAGATGGAGTGAAGGTGAAACGTAACTTGGATCATCAAGACTTACCGGATCCATTCGCTGACCGTTGTAAAAAGATGGAAGAGGAAATTGCAGCACTTCAAGAAGAAATTAGACGACTAGCAAATGAAAGGGAGAAACACTTATTATGACAATTCAAATTTTTAATACATTAAAACGTGAAAAAGAACCTTTTGTACCGATGGAAGAAGGCAAAGTAAAAATGTACGTTTGTGGTCCAACTGTCTACAACTACATTCATATTGGAAATGCCCGTCCTGTAATTGTTTACGATACAGTTCGAAAGTATTTGCAATACCGAGGCTACGACGTAACGTTTGTATCGAACTTTACAGATGTGGACGACAAAATTATTAAAGCGGCAAACGAGCTAGGAGAAGATGTTTCCGAGTTAACTGCTCGTTTTATCAAAGCATATTTTGCGGATGTAGAAGCACTTGGTTGCAGTAGAGCAGATGCGCATCCTCGTGTAACAGATCATATGGATGGAATTATTGATTTTATTAAAGTTTTAGAAGAAAAAGGGTACGCGTATGAATCACAAGGAGACGTATATTACCGTACTAGAAAATTTGACGGTTATGGTAAGCTCTCTCACCAATCGGTGGATGATCTGAAAGTTGGAGCGCGTATCGAAACTGGGGAAAAGAAAGAAGATGCTTTAGATTTTGCTTTATGGAAAGCAGCAAAACCAGGAGAAATTTTCTGGGAAAGTCCTTGGGGGCAAGGGCGACCTGGTTGGCATATCGAATGTTCAGTAATGGCACGTGAAATACTAGGAGATACAATTGATATTCACGCTGGCGGGCAAGATTTAACTTTCCCACACCATGAAAACGAAATTGCTCAGTCGGAAGCTAGAACAGGCAAAACATTTGCGCGATATTGGATGCATAATGGGTATATTAATATTGATAACGAAAAGATGTCTAAATCTCTTGGTAACTTTGTATTAGTAAATGATATTCGTCAGCAAATTGATCCGCAAGTATTGCGTTTATTCATGTTAAGCGTACATTACCGCCACCCAATCAATTATTCAGTCGAGCTTGTAGAACAAGCAGAAGCGGGACTTGAACGTATCCGTACTGCATATGCAAATGTATTACACCGTTTGAATGCTACAGCAGATTTGGGTGATCAACATGATATTTGGCTCCATAAAATCGCGGAAGTCCAAACACAATTCGAGACAGCCATGGACGATGATTTCAATACAGCCAACGGTATAGCAGCAATTTTTGAATTGTCGAAACTTGCGAATACGTATTTGCTAGAAAAACAAACCGCTGAACAAGTGTTAAAACAGTTTATAACAGTATTTGATAAGTTAATGGCGGTATTAGGTATAACGCTCCAACAAGAAACCGAAGTATTGGATGAAGAAATTGATGCATTAATCGAAGAGCGAAACCAAGCGAGAAAAGATCGAAATTTCGCACGTGCTGACGAAATAAGAGATCAACTGAAAGAAATGAATATTATTTTGGAAGATACTGCGCAAGGTATCCGATGGAAACGAGGATAAACTTGTGGGGAATTTTAAATTATCCGATGTAAAACAGTTAAATGCTTTAGCATTAGCGTATATGGGAGATGCTGTATTCGAACAAATAGTTCGGAAGCATCTCATCCATTCTGGGCGAGTGAAGCCCAATACTTTGCATAAAGAAGCGACGAAGTATGTTTCTGCTAAAGCACAAGCGACAATTGTACGAGAAATGCTAAATATCGGGTTTCTAACAGAAGATGAGGAAGCTGTACTTCGAAGAGGACGCAACGCAAAGTCTGGTACAGTTCCTAAAAATACAGATGTCCAAACGTATCATTATAGTTCAGCGTTTGAAGCGGTTGTAGGGAGTCTATACTTAAGTGAACAAGAAGAACGTCTACAAGAAGTACTGCAATTTTCAATTGACTTTATCGATGGGCAGAAAGGGGAGAAAAAGTAAATGGCAGAACAAACAGAACAAACAGGAGAAATTATTGCAGGAAAAAACCCCGTAGTGGAAGCTTTACGTTCGGGTAGAGATATGAATAAGGTGTGGCTAGCAGAGGGAATCCAAAAAAGTGGAGTTTCTGAAATTATGCAATTAGCAAAAGAGGCTGGAATCATTGTTCAATTTGTACCGAAAAAGAAATTGGACGGTTTGACGGATGCCAATCACCAAGGGATTGTCGCATCCGTTGCAGCTTATCGATATGCGGAATTAGATGATTTATTTGCTTTAGCAAAAAGTAAACAAGAGGACCCACTTTTTATCATTTTAGATGAAATCGAGGATCCGCATAATCTAGGTTCGATTATGCGAACAGCTGATGCAGTGGGGGCACATGGTATTATTATCCCCAAAAGACGTGCTGTTGGACTGACGGCTGTCGTTGCAAAAGCATCTACAGGAGCGATTGAACATATCCCGGTATACCGAGCGGGCAATTTGTCTCAAACGGTAGATGAGTTAAAAGAACGTGGTATATGGATTGCTGGAACAGATGCTCAAAAATCAACCGATTATCGTAATATGGACGCAACACTCCCGCTTGCGCTAATCATTGGTAGCGAAGGAAAAGGGATGAGTCGTTTATTAAAAGAAAAATGTGATTTTCTTTACCATTTGCCAATGGTCGGTCATGTAACTAGTTTGAATGCGTCAGTAGCCGCGTCTATACTTTTATACGAAGTATTGCGCGTCAGAAATCCGCTAAAAGGATAAAAAAATGCAAATTTTACTAGTCGATGGATATAACATCATCGGCGCATGGAGCGAACTAAGAAAGCTGAAAAATGATAAATTGCTAGACGCTAGAGACCGATTGATCGAGCTAATGGCAGAATATAAGGCGTTTACAGGTATTCGAGTGATTGTTGTTTTTGATGCACATCTAGTGCCAGGTATCGAGCATAAAAAGAAAGAATCTAATGTGGAAATCATTTATACACGCAAAAATGAAACAGCTGATGAGCGCATTGAAAAACTTACGTTAGAACTTAGCGGCAGAAGAGTGCAAATTTATGTGGCAACTTCAGATATGACAGAACAGAGAGTAATATTTGGTCAAGGGGCGTTAAGAAAATCGGCAAGGGAATTTGAAATTGAAATGATGGCTATTTCCTCGAATATAACAAAGAAAATGAAGCATATACAAGAGGATAAGCCGACTTCTACTATTCCGCTTACAACGGAAATTGCAGAAATTTTTGAAAAATGGCGGCGTGGATTAAAATGATTCATTGACGCTATAAAATTTCATCCTGTATACTTGTGGTAACTATTAGTAATTTGGCTGAGGTGACTTCATTGGAAAAGACAGAACAGAATCTACAGCAATTGGATAGTTTACTAGATGAGGAACTTGTAGAGCTAGTTCATCAAGGAAACACTGAAGCGCTAGATTTCTTAATAACGAAGTATCGTTCATTCGTTCGAATGAAAGGAAGATCCTATTTTTTAATAGGTGCCGATAAAGAAGATATTCTCCAAGAAGGAATGATTGGATTATATAAAGCAATACGAGATTTCAAGGAAGAGAAGCTTGCTTCTTTTCGTGCGTTTGCGGAGTTGTGTATTACAAGGCAAATTATTACCGCGATTAAAACCGCAACCCGTCAAAAGCATATCCCGTTGAATTCTTATGTATCCTTGGACAAGCCTATTTACGATGAAGAATCGGATAGAACGCTGATGGATATGATTGCTGGTTCGGTCGTCGATGACCCAGAGGAGTTAATCATTAATCGGGAAGATTATGTTTATATGGAAGGAAAGATGGCCGAAATACTAAGTGAGCTAGAGCAACAAGTGCTCGCTTTGTATTTAGACGGACAATCTTACCAAGAAATCTCCGAAGAGTTAAATAGACACGTAAAGTCAATTGACAATGCCTTGCAACGCGTTAAGAGAAAGCTAGAACGGTATATGGAGATTGATAGTAATTATGTATAGACGCTTTTGTTTGGTTGACACCGTTTCTTTAAGATGATAATCTTGAAAAAGAATTATACGCCAAAAAGGTGATAAAATGACAAAGAAAATTGTCTTAAGTTGTGTTCAATGTGGTCACCGGAATTACACAGTTCCTGCGTCTAAAGAAAGTTCATCGATACGCACAGAGCGAAAAAAATATTGTACGCATTGTAACGCGCATACACTTCATAAACAAACGCTATAAGTATGAAAGTAAGATAGATTTTCCATGTGGAGGTTTAGCTAGAATGGCTAATGTAGGTGGATTTTTTAAAAATGTAATGTCTGAAATGAGAAAAGTAAGCTGGCCAAAACGGAAAGAACTAACACGCTATACAATAATTGTTCTTACTACCGTTGTATTAATGGCTGTATTTTTTGCTATAGTAGACTTAGGGATTTCAGAATTATTCCGTTGGTATCTAGAGTTTTAAGAAGTTGAATGTAAATATTTTTCGAAAATAGCCCGTCTTAGAAAACGAACGGGTTTTTTCATTTGTCTAAAGAAAAGGAGGGAAAGGACACTAAGTCCTAAATGATATGGAGAAAAATTGGTATGTCGTTCATACTTATTCAGGGTATGAAAATAAAGTCAAAGCAAATTTAGAAAAACGTGTAGAAACGATGGGAATGTCGGATAAAATTTTCCGTGTGTTTATCCCTGAACAAGAAGAAATCGATTTTAAAGATGGTAAAAAACGTGCAGTTTTAAGAAAAACTTTCCCAGGATATGTATTTGTTGAACTGATTATGACGGACGATGCTTGGTACGTTGTGCGAAACACACCGGGAGTAACAGGCTTCCTAGGTTCTTCAGGTGGAGGTACAAAACCAACTCCTTTAGCTCCGGAAGAAGTACAATCCATGTTAAAACAAATGGGTACAGAAGATCGTATAGTGGAAGTCGATTTCTCAGTAGGAGAATTGGTGGAAGTTTTAGAAGGACCGTTTGCTCATTTCCAAGGGAAAGTAGAAACAATCGATACAGAAAAAGCAAAAGTGACTGTATCGGTAGATATGTTCGGGCGAGAAACAAATATGGAATTGGACTTCGATCAAGTAATTAAAATATAATTATGTAATGATGCTTGCAGAAGTAACAAAAAAATGGTATCATTTCAAAGGTCAGACTGAAAATACGTCTGCATGAATTTTCTAATGTTATCAGCGCAGAGCTGAGAGACAGATATTTGAGTGGGAGGGGCAACCCAATTACCACATCACGGACTTAAGGAGGTGTGTCTCGTGGCTAAAAAAGTGATTAAAGTTGTTAAATTACAAATTCCTGCTGGTAAAGCAAACCCAGCGCCACCGGTTGGTCCTGCATTAGGACAAGCAGGTGTTAACATCATGGGATTCTGTAAGGAGTTCAACGCACGTACTGCAGATCAAGCAGGTCTAATCATTCCGGTTGAAATTTCTGTATTTGAAGACCGTTCATTTACTTTCATTACAAAAACTCCGCCGGCAGCAGTGTTACTTAAAGTAGCAGCAGGTATTCAATCTGGATCAGGTGAACCGAACCGCGTAAAAGTGGCGACAGTGAAACGTGAAAAAGTTCGCGAAATCGCAGAACAAAAAATGCCAGATTTAAATGCAGCATCTGTTGAAGCAGCTATGTTAATGGTTGAAGGTACTGCACGTAGCATGGGTATTACGATCGAAGACTAATACTTAATGTGCATTTTGATATGACGCATTTGTTTTTTTGGAAGGTTGTAGTTGTTCATTAGGATAACTGCAACCTTTACACGTGGGAGGTTTATTCCGCTAAAACCACTATCAAGGAGGACGTTTTTAATGGCTAACAAAGGTAAAAAGTTACAAGAAGCAGCTAAATTAGTTGATAACAGCACATTGTACTCAGCTAAAGAAGCTATCGAGCTTGCGAAAAAAACAAGCACAGTTAATTTCGATGCAACTGTAGAAGTTGCTTTCCGTTTAGGAATTGACACTCGTAAAAATGATCAACAAATCCGTGGAGCAGTAGTGCTTCCAAACGGTACTGGTAAAACACAACGCGTATTAGTATTCGCTAAAGGTGAAAAACTTAAAGAAGCGGAAGCTGCTGGTGCAGACTACGTAGGCGATGCAGAATACATCAACAAAATCCAACAAGGATGGTTTGACTTCGATGTAATCGTAGCTACTCCTGACATGATGGGTGAAGTTGGTAAAATTGGACGTGTTCTTGGGCCAAAAGGTTTAATGCCAAACCCGAAAACAGGTACTGTTACATTTGACGTAACTAAAGCAATCGAAGAAATTAAAGCAGGTAAAGTTGAATACCGCGCTGATAAAGCTGGAATCATCCACGCTCCAATCGGTAAAGTTTCTTTCGAAGACGATAAATTAGTAGAAAACTTCATGGCTGTATTTGAAGTGATTCAAAAAGCAAAACCAGCTGCTTCAAAAGGTGTTTACATGAAGTCTGTTAATGTTACAACTACTATGGGTCCAGCTGTAAAAGTTGACGCTCAATCGATTAAATAATAATTGACAACATGAAGTTTATCTGTTAAGATGGCTTTTGTTGTGAAATATACATTTGTACCGAAGACAGTAGGAGTGACTTGTCACTTAATATCCTACCGAGGACAAGCAAATTCAGATTCTTATTAGATGATGACTTTCTGCCTCTGTGTCTATCCGTAGATCAGAGGCTTTTCTTTTGTCGGTATAAATGGCCAATTCTTATAGGAGGTGCCAAGATGAGCAAAGCAATTGAAACAAAAAAAGTGCAAGTTCAAGATATTGCAGAAAAGTTTAAAGCTGCAGCTTCTGTAGTAGTAGTTGATTACCGTGGTTTAAACGTAGCGCAAGTTACAGAATTACGTAAACAACTTCGTGAAGCTGGTGTGGAATTCAAAGTTTACAAAAACTCACTTACACGCCGTGCTGCTGAAGTAGTTGGAGTTGACGGGATTAATGAACATCTTGTTGGTCCAAACGCAGTTGCATTTTCAAACGAAGATGTAATCGCACCTGCAAAAATCATTAATGAATTTGCTAAAAAGAACGACCAACTTGAAATTAAAGCTGGTATCATCGAAGGAACTGTAGCATCTGCTGAAGATGTGAAAGCATTAGCGGAACTTCCATCACGCGAAGGACTTCTTTCTATGCTTCTTTCAGTACTTCAAGCTCCAGTACGCAACTTCGCGCTTGCAACAAAAGCTGTTGCAGAGCAAAAAGAAGAACAAGGCGCATAATTCGTTACGCGACTTAACAAAAAAACGGCTAATAGCCTAAAAATTATCCAATTATAGGAGGAAATTATAATGAACAACGAGCAAATCTTAGAAGCTATCAAATCAATGACAGTTCTTGAATTAAACGACTTAGTAAAAGCAATTGAAGAAGAATTCGGTGTAACAGCTGCTGCTCCAGTAGCAGTAATGGCTGGTGGCGGTGCTGCTGCAGCTGAAGAAAAAACTGATTTTGACGTAATCCTTGCATCTGCAGGCGACCAAAAAATCAAAGTAATTAAAGTAGTTCGTGAAATCACTGGTCTTGGTTTGAAAGAAGCTAAAGAATTAGTTGACAACGCTCCAAAACCACTTAAAGAAGGCGTTTCTAAAGATGAAGCAGAAGCTTTCAAAGCTCAACTTGAAGAAGTTGGCGCAGGCGTAGAAGTTAAGTAATTTTTGTACAGTTCGAAGAAAAAAGCTCGTCAGTAAACGACGGGCTTTTCTTCGTATGTATTGTGGAGGGTTATACGGTGTCTGATCATTATTATTCTAGAAAACCTCAAACGGAAAGCAAACCACGTCATTGGAATTTTACATTGCTCGGTCATAATTTTCGATTTGAAACAGATGCTGGTGTATTTAGTAAGAGCGAAGTAGATTTTGGCTCCCGTGTATTAATCGATGCTTTTGAAGTGCCTAACCTAGAAGGTGACTTTTTAGATGTAGGGTGTGGATATGGGCCGATAGGTCTTTCCATTGCAAAAGCAAATGAAGAAAGAACAGTTCATTTAGTAGATGTGAACACGCGTGCAATCCAACTTGCAGAAAAAAATGCTGCTGCTAACGGGATACAAAATGTACGAATCTATGAAAGTGATGGGTTGTCAGCGGTTACGACTGCAAACTTTGCGGCTATTATAACTAATCCACCGATTCGCGCTGGAAAAGAAACTATTTTTCGTTTTTATAAAGAATCCTGTGAGAAGTTGGTTTCAAAGGGAGAATTGTGGGTTGTGATTCAAAAGAAACAAGGGGCACCATCTACTTTTAGTTATTTAGAAGAGATTTTTGGTCAAGTAGAAGTTGTAGACAAAGCAAAAGGCTATTGGATTATAAAAGCTACAAAAGATTGACTTGACAAAATCGCTATGATATTATAATAAAATGCAAATATATTATTTTGAGGTCTTATGCCCTTTTGAATAAAACTTATTGAAAATGGGTATACTGGCCGAGAAAAAGTTTGGTTAATCGAAAAATGAGCTCTTATTAAGAACTCGTTTTCTTTTTGTCTTTCGTTATCATACACCAAAATGTGTGTCTCGAAAAGACCTAATATCGCTTTATTGAGGGGTGAATGAGTTGACAGGTCAACTAGTTCAGTACGGACAACACCGCCAGCGCAGAAGTTTTGCGCGTATTAGTGAGGTGCTTGAACTTCCGAATCTAATCGAAATTCAAACGGCATCTTACGAATGGTTCCTTGAAGAAGGTTTACGTGAAATGTTTAAAGATATTTCACCAATCGAGGACTTTACAGGCAATCTATCACTTGAATTTGTCGACTATAGTTTAAATGAACCGAAATATTCCGTCGACGAATCGAAAGAACGTGACGCAACATATGCTGCACCACTGCGCGTAAAAGTGCGTCTCCACAACAAAGAAACGGACGAAGTGAAAGAACAAGATGTCTTCATGGGTGATTTCCCATTGATGACAGAAACAGGTACTTTCGTTATTAATGGTGCTGAGCGCGTTATCGTATCTCAGTTAGTCCGCTCACCAAGTGTTTACTTCCATGACAAAACAGACAAAAACGGTAAAAAAGGTTTTGGGGCAACAGTAATCCCAAACCGCGGTGCATGGCTAGAATATGAAATCGATGCAAAAGACGTAGTATACGTTCGTATCGATCGCACACGTAAATTACCAGTGACTGTTTTACTTCGCGCATTAGGCTTTGGATCCGATCAAGAAATCATCGATTTAATCGGTGACAACGAATATTTACGTAACACGCTTGAAAAAGATAACACAGAAACGGCTGAAAAAGCGTTGCTTGAAATCTATGAGCGTCTACGTCCTGGTGAACCACCAACAGTAGAAAGCGCAAAGAGCCTGTTATATTCTCGCTTCTTTGACCCAAAACGCTATGATCTTGCAAATGTTGGTCGCTACAAAATGAATAAAAAGTTGCATATAAAAAATCGTTTATTCAATCAAACGGTAGCAGAAACGTTAGTGGATCCGGAAACGGGTGAGATATTGGTAGAAGCTGGTACACTTATCGATCGTCGTGTACTAGATAAACTAATTCCTCATTTAGAAAATGGAATTGGCTTCAAAACACTATCACAAGTTGGTGGTGTATTAGAAGACGATATTACTATTCAGTCGATTAAAATATTTGCTCCAAATGATGAAGAACAAAAAGAAATTAATGTTATTAGTAACGCGTATGTAGAAAACGAAGTAAAAAATATTACGCCTGCTGATATCGTATCTTCTATTGGTTATTTCTTCAATCTTTTATTTAATGTTGGAAACACGGATGATATTGACCATCTTGGTAACCGTCGTTTACGTTCAGTAGGAGAATTATTACAAAACCAATTCCGTATTGGTCTTTCTCGTATGGAACGTGTGGTACGTGAACGTATGTCTATTAACGACACACAATCGATCGTGCCTCAACAATTGATTAATATCCGACCAGTTATTGCATCTATTAAAGAATTCTTTGGTAGCTCGCAATTATCTCAGTTCATGGACCAAACAAACCCACTTGCTGAACTTACGCACAAACGTCGTCTGTCAGCGCTTGGACCTGGTGGTTTAACACGTGAGCGTGCTGGCTTTGAAGTACGTGACGTTCACTATTCTCACTATGGTCGTATGTGTCCAATTGAAACGCCAGAGGGTCCGAACATTGGACTTATTAACTCACTTTCAAGCTTTGCTAAAGTGAATAAATTTGGTTTTATTGAAACACCGTATCGCCGTGTTGATCCAGAAACAGGTCTAGTAACAATGCGTATTGATTACTTAACTGCGGATGAAGAGGATAACTACGTAGTTGCACAGGCGAATTCTCTATTATCAGATGAAGGTGCGTTCTTAAACGAAGAAGTAGTAGGACGTTTCCGAGGGGATAATACAGTATTTAGAAGAGAACAAGTGGATTACATGGACGTTTCTCCAAAACAAGTTGTTTCTGCTGCGACAGCATGTATTCCATTCTTAGAAAACGATGACTCGAACCGTGCCCTAATGGGAGCGAACATGCAACGTCAAGCTGTTCCATTATTAAATCCGGAAGCTCCGTTTGTTGGAACTGGTATGGAACATGTAAACGCACGTGATTCTGGAGCTGCTGTTATTGCCAAGTATCACGGAATCGTTGAGCATGTAGAAGCTAAAGAAATTCGTGTTCGACGTATCGAAGAAGTAGATGGTAAAGAAGTTAAAGGTGACTTAACTTCGTATAAAGTCCATAAATTCGAACGATCTAACCACGGTACATCTATAAACCAACGTCCAATTGTAAAAGTTGGAGATCGAGTAAAACCACTTGATATTCTTGCAGATGGTCCTTCCATGGAACAAGGAGAGCTTGCTCTAGGGCGTAATGTACTAGTAGCCTTCATGACATGGGATGGATACAACTACGAGGATGCTGTTATTATGAGCGAACGTCTCGTGAAAGATGATGTATATACTTCTGTGCATATTGAAGAATACGAATCAGAATCACGCGACACGAAGCTTGGGCCAGAAGAAATTACAAGAGATATTCCAAACGTTGGAGAAGATGCGCTACGCAACTTAGACGATCGTGGGATTATCCGTGTAGGTGCAGAAGTACGTGATGGGGATATTCTAGTAGGTAAAGTAACACCTAAGGGAGTTACAGAACTAACTGCCGAAGAACGTTTACTACATGCTATTTTTGGTGAAAAAGCGCGTGAAGTTCGTGATACATCTCTACGTGTACCTCATGGTGCTGGCGGGATTGTATTAGATGTAAAAGTCTTTAATCGTGAAGATGGCGATGAATTATCTCCAGGTGTTAACCAATTAGTTCGTGCTTATATCGTTCAAAAACGTAAAATCTCCGTTGGGGATAAAATGGCCGGACGACATGGTAACAAAGGGGTTATCTCACGTATCCTTCCGGAAGAAGACATGCCATTCCTTCCAGACGGCACACCAGTTGACATCATGTTAAATCCACTTGGTGTACCTTCTCGTATGAACATTGGGCAAGTATTAGAGCTGCACTTAGGTATGGCTTCTAGACTTCTTGGAGTTCATATGGCTTCACCAGTATTTGATGGTGCCAACGAAGAAGATGTGTGGACGACAATGGAAGAAGCGGGACTAAACCGTGATGGTAAAACAACTTTATATGACGGGCGTTCAGGTGAACCATTCGATAACCGCGTTTCTGTCGGGGTTATGTATATGATTAAACTTGCCCACATGGTAGATGATAAGTTACATGCTCGTTCTACTGGACCATATTCACTAGTTACGCAACAACCTCTTGGAGGGAAAGCGCAATTTGGTGGACAACGTTTCGGAGAGATGGAAGTATGGGCACTGGAAGCATACGGTGCGGCTTATACATTGCAAGAAATTTTAACTGTGAAATCCGATGACGTTGTAGGGCGTGTAAAAACGTACGAAGCAATTGTTAAAGGAGAAAGCGTGCCAGAACCTGGTGTTCCGGAATCATTCAAAGTATTGATCAAGGAATTACAAAGTTTAGGTATGGACGTTAAAATGTTAACGATTGACGAAGAAGAAATTGAGCTTCGTGATCTAGATGAAGATGATGATATCCCAGCAGCTGACGCACTTGGAATTTTGCCTCAAGCAAATGAAGAGGAAACAGTGGAAGTAGGGGAATAAAAATAAAAATCGGACAGGTGATACCTGTCCGTATTTCCGTATTAAATTGCATAATGCAGAGCTACTTGGAAAGTCTTTTTAAAAGACACAAGACTAAAGGGAGGTAGGCTCCTTGATAGACGTTAATAATTTTGAGTATATGAAAATAGGTTTAGCTTCACCTGATAAAATCCGTTCATGGTCTTATGGGGAAGTAAAAAAACCAGAAACGATTAACTATCGTACATTAAAACCAGAAAAAGATGGTTTATTCTGTGAGCGTATTTTCGGTCCAACAAAAGACTGGGAATGTCACTGTGGTAAATACAAACGTGTTCGTTATAAAGGTGTCGTTTGTGATCGATGTGGAGTAGAAGTTACACGTGCGAAAGTTCGTCGTGAACGTATGGGACATATCGAATTAGCTGCACCAGTATCACATATTTGGTATTTTAAAGGTATTCCGAGTCGTATGGGTCTACTTTTAGATATGTCTCCAAGATCACTAGAAGAAGTCATCTATTTTGCTTCTTATGTAGTAATCGAGCCGGCAGATACACCACTTGAAAAGAAACAATTACTTTCTGAAAAAGAATACCGTGCATACCGTGATAAGTTTGGCACCAAATTCCAAGCCGCTATGGGTGCAGAGGCTATTAAACGTCTACTTCAAGAAATTGATTTAGAAAGTGAAACAGAAAGTTTAAAAGAAGAATTAAAAACAGCACAAGGGCAACGCCGTACACGTGCGATTAAACGTTTGGAAGTAGTAGAATCATTCCGTAACTCAGGAAACAAACCTGACTGGATGATCTTAGATGTACTTCCGGTAATTCCACCAGAATTACGTCCAATGGTTCAATTAGACGGTGGACGTTTTGCTACGTCGGATTTAAACGATTTATATCGTCGTGTTATTAACCGTAATAACCGCCTAAAACGTTTATTGGACCTTGGTGCACCAAGCATTATTGTTCAAAACGAAAAACGTATGTTACAAGAAGCCGTGGATGCTTTAATTGACAATGGTCGTCGTGGCCGTCCGGTAACAGGACCAGGTAACCGTCCATTGAAATCACTTTCACATATGTTGAAAGGGAAACAAGGTCGTTTCCGTCAAAATTTACTTGGTAAACGTGTAGACTATTCTGGTCGTTCGGTTATCGTAGTAGGACCAAACTTAAAAATGTATCAATGTGGTCTTCCAAAAGAAATGGCAATTGAATTATTCAAACCATTTGTGATGAAAGAACTTGTTGAACGTGGGTTAGCTCATAACATTAAAAGTGCAAAACGTAAAATTGAACGTATGCATGCAGAAGTTTGGGACGTATTAGAAGATGTTATTAAGGAGCATCCGGTTTTACTAAACCGCGCACCTACTCTTCACCGTCTAGGTATTCAAGCATTCGAACCAACATTAGTAGAAGGCCGTGCAATTCGTCTTCACCCATTAGTATGTACAGCTTATAACGCTGACTTTGATGGTGACCAAATGGCTGTTCACGTTCCTCTATCTGCAGAAGCACAAGCAGAAGCGCGTCTATTAATGCTTGCAGCACAAAACATTCTTAACCCGAAAGATGGGAAACCAGTTGTTACACCTTCTCAAGATATGGTTTTAGGAAACTATTACTTAACACTTGAACGTAAAGGGGCAACAGGAGAAGGTACTACGTTCTACGGACCAGAAGAAGTGCTAATTGCTTACAATACAGGACATGTGCATTTGCATACACGTATCGCAATTGCAGCAGGCTCTTTAAATAACCAAACATTTACGGAAGAACAAAACAAGATGTTATTGTTAACAACTGTAGGTAAAGTAATTTTCAATGAAATACTACCAGAAACGTTCCCGTATATTAACGAACCAACGGATTTCAACTTACAAATTGAAACTCCAGAAAAATATTTTGTTTCTACACTGACAGATGTGAAGAAACATATTGAATCTACCGATCTTGTACAGCCATTCAAGAAAAAAATCCTTGGAGAAATCATTGCAGAAGTATTTAAGAACTTCCATATCACGGAAACTTCAAAAATGCTTGACCGCATGAAGGCACTTGGATTTAAATATTCTACTAAAGCAGGTATTACTATTGGTATTTCGGATATCGTCGTACTTCCTGATAAAGGTGAAATTCTAGAAGAGGCACAAGGTAAAGTAGATAAAGTCATGAAACAATTCCGTCGTGGTTTAATCACGGAAGACGAGCGTTATGCGAGCGTAATCGGACATTGGAGTAAGGCGAAAGAAGTAATTCAAGATAAGCTGATGAAAACTCTTGATAACATGAACCCGATCTTCATGATGAGTGACTCAGGTGCCCGTGGTAACGCATCTAACTTTACTCAACTTGCAGGTATGCGTGGACTTATGGCCAACCCGGCAGGACGAATTATCGAACTTCCGATCAAGTCATCATTCCGTGAAGGGCTAACTGTACTCGAGTACTTCATTTCTACACATGGTGCTCGTAAAGGTCTTGCCGATACAGCACTGAAAACAGCCGATTCAGGTTACTTAACTCGTCGTCTAGTAGACGTTGCACAAGATGTAATCGTTCGTGAAGATGATTGTGGAACAGACCGTGGCTTACTGATTGGCTCACTTATGGAAGGTACGGAAGTGATTGAAGAGTTTGGTGAACGTATTGTTGGACGCCATACGAAGAAAACCATTTTCCATCCAACTACAAATGAAGTCATTTTAGAAAAAGACGGACTAATTACACAAGACGTTGCCCGTGTTATTGAAGAAGCAGGTATCGAAGAGCTTACAATTCGCTCTGCGTTTACATGTAATACAAAACATGGTGTATGTAAAAAATGTTACGGTCTTAACTTAGCAACTGGAGATACGGTAGAAGTTGGGGAAGCAGTTGGTATTATTGCCGCTCAATCAATCGGGGAACCAGGTACTCAGTTAACGATGCGTACATTCCATACAGGCGGGGTTGCAGGAGACGATATTACACAAGGTCTTCCGCGTATCCAAGAGATTTTCGAAGCTCGAAATCCAAAAGGGCAAGCTGTTATTTCGGAAATTACAGGTACTGTAACTGAAATTGAAGAGATAAGAGAAGGCCAGAAAGAAATTACAATTCAAGGTTCTGTAGAAACACGTAAATACTTAGCACCATATAATGCACGTTTAAAAGTACAATTAAATGATGTAGTTAATCGTGGTCAAGTATTAACAGAGGGTTCTGTAGATCCAAAAGAATTGTTAAAAGTAAAAGACGTTTCAACAGTTCAAGAGTATTTACTAAAAGAAGTACAAAAAGTTTATCGTATGCAAGGGGTAGAAATTGGAGATAAGCATATCGAAGTAATGGTACGCCAAATGCTTCGTAAAGTGCGTATTATCGAAGCAGGAGAAACGGATTTATTGCCAGGTTCACTGCTGGATATCCACCAATTTGCTGAAGCGAACAAAGATGCTGTTTTACAAGGTAAAATACCTGCAACTTGTCGTCCAGTTATCCTTGGTATTACAAAAGCTTCTCTTGAAACAGAATCATTCTTATCTGCTGCATCGTTCCAAGAAACGACTCGTGTCTTAACAGACGCAGCGATTAAAGGAAAACGTGATGAATTGTTAGGATTGAAAGAGAACGTAATTATCGGTAAATTGGTTCCTGCTGGTACTGGAATGCAACGTTATCGTCAAATTGAAATCTCACCTAACGAAGCAGATGCGGAAAAAGAAGTAGTAGGCGCTGAGTAAAGAAAACATTATTAGGGAGAATATTCTCCCTAATAATTTTCATGATAAGTGTTGACACTTTTTTCAAGGAATGATAATATACTTAAGGTTGATAGTTATCGTACTTGTAGCTTTGGAGGATATGAAAGTGTCTTATGAAAAAGTAAAGCAAGCGAAAGAAACAATCATAGGTACAAAGCAAGCAGTAAAAGCAATGAAAAAAGGGCTTGTCAAAGAAGTTTATATTGCGCTTGATGTAGAAGAAAAAATCATTGAACTAGCACGATTAACAGCTCGAGAAAACAATGTATTTATTCACTATGTTGAGTCTAAAGTAGATCTTGGTAAAGCTTGTGGATTGCGCGTTAGCGCATCAGTAGTAGCTATTACTGTGTAACAGTTTTTGTGTGAAGCACAAAAGCTTTGTTTTTACCCAAAAAATGAACCACCTGGATGTGTGGTATTAACAAGATGATATGAAGGGAGGAGTAATCGATGCCTACAGTTAACCAATTGGTCCGTAAGCCTCGTCAATCCAAAAGCACGAAATCTAAATCACCAGCGTTAGGAAAAGGCTATAACAGCTTTAAAAAATCAGCTACGAATCTGAACTCACCTCAAAAGCGTGGGGTTTGTACTCGTGTTGGTACTATGACGCCGAAAAAACCGAACTCAGCACTTCGTAAATATGCACGTGTACGTTTAACAAATACGTTAGAAGTAAACGCATATATTCCGGGTGAAGGTCACAACCTTCAAGAACACAGTGTTGTTCTTCTTCGCGGCGGACGTGTAAAAGACTTACCAGGGGTACGTTACCATATCGTACGTGGTGCTCTTGATACTGCTGCAGTTAATGGTCGTATGCAAAGCCGTTCTCTATACGGTGCAAAACGCCCGAAAGAAAAGAAATAATTTAATCTATAATTAGACAATTGTCGAAAGGAGGAAAACACATGCCTCGTAAAGGTCCTGTTTCCAAACGTGACGTGTTACCAGATCCAATTTATAATTCAAAACTAGTAACTCGTTTAATCAATAAAATGATGGTTGATGGTAAAAGAGGTACTTCTCAAAAAATCCTATACGGAGCGTTTGATCTTGTAAAAGAACGTTCTGGTAAAGATGCATTAGAAGTATTCGAAGCTGCATTAAACAATGTAATGCCAGTTTTAGAGGTTCGTGCTCGTCGTGTTGGTGGTGCAAACTACCAAGTACCGGTTGAAGTACGTCCTGATCGCCGTTCAACTTTAGGTCTTCGCTACTTAGTAAACTATTCACGTCTTCGTGGAGAAAAAACAATGGAAGAGCGTTTAGCTAACGAAATTCTTGACGCATCTAACAACACTGGTGCATCAGTTAAAAAACGTGAAGATATGCATAAGATGGCGGAAGCTAACAAAGCATTCGCACACTATCGTTGGTAAGATTTACTTTAAAATGATACCTAATCTGAAATTGGAAGGAGAAATACAATATGGCTAGAGAGTTCTCCTTAGAAAAAACACGTAATATCGGGATCATGGCTCACATTGATGCTGGTAAAACGACTACTACGGAGCGTATTCTTTATTACACTGGTAAAATCCACAAGATTGGGGAAACTCATGAAGGTGCATCTCAAATGGACTGGATGGAGCAAGAGCAAGAACGTGGTATTACAATCACTTCTGCTGCAACAACAGCTTCTTGGGATAACCACCGTGTAAATATCATTGATACACCTGGACACGTAGACTTCACTGTTGAAGTTGAACGTTCACTTCGTGTACTTGATGGTGCGGTTACAGTATTAGATGCTCAATCTGGTGTTGAACCACAAACAGAAACAGTATGGCGCCAGGCTACAACTTATGGTGTACCACGTATTGTTTTCGTTAACAAAATGGATAAAACGGGCGCAGATTTCCTATATTCTGTAGGAACACTTCATGACCGTTTACAAGCTAATGCTCATCCAATTCAGTTACCAATTGGTGCTGAAGATCAGTTCAACGGAATTATCGACTTAGTAACGATGAAAGCTACTTTGTATGGTAATGACTTAGGAACAGATATCCAAGAAGTAGAAATTCCAGAAGAATACAAAGCGCAAGCTGAAGAATACCGTGAAAAACTAGTTGAAGCGGTAGCTGAACTTGACGAAGATTTAATGGAAAAATATCTTGGTGGAGAAGAAATTACGAACGAAGAATTAGTAGCTGGTATCCGTAAAGGTACTTTAAACGTAGAATTCTATCCAGTAGTATGTGGTACTGCATTTAAAAACAAAGGTGTTCAAAAAGTTCTTGACGCAGTTGTTGCATACCTTCCATCTCCATTAGATATTGCTGCTATGAAAGGTATTGATCCTAACACAGATGAAGAGGTAGAACGTCACTCAGACGATTCAGAACCATTCTCTGCATTAGCGTTCAAAGTAATGACAGACCCTTATGTTGGTAAGTTAACATTCTTCCGTGTATATTCTGGTACATTACAATCAGGTTCGTATGTACAAAACTCTACAAAAGGTAAGCGTGAGCGTGTAGGACGTATTCTACAAATGCATGCTAACTCTCGTGAAGAAATCTCAGAAGTGCACTCTGGAGATATCGCAGCGGCTGTAGGTTTAAAAGATACAACTACTGGTGATACACTATGTGATGAAAAAGCTCTAGTAATTCTAGAATCTATGGAATTCCCAGAACCAGTTATCTCACTATCAGTTGAACCAAAAACAAAAGCAGACCAAGATAAAATGGGTCAAGCTTTACAAAAACTTTCTGAAGAAGATCCAACATTCCGCGTGCATACTGACCAAGAAACTGGTCAAGTAATCATCGCTGGTATGGGTGAACTTCACCTTGATATCTTAGTTGACCGTATGCGTCGTGAGTTTAAAGTAGATGCTAACGTGGGTGCTCCACAAGTATCTTACCGTGAAACTTTCCGCTCTTCAGCTGAGGTTGAAGGAAAATTCGTTCGCCAATCTGGTGGACGTGGTCAATTCGGACACGTTTGGATTGAATTCTCTCCAAACGAAGAAGGAAAAGGCTTTGAATTTGAAAATGCAATCGTTGGTGGGGTAGTACCACGTGAATATATTCCAGCTGTTGAAGCGGGTCTTCGTGACGCACTTGACAACGGGGTAATCGCTGGTTTCCCATTGATCGACATTAAAGCTAGATTATTCGACGGATCATACCATGATGTTGACTCGAATGAGATGGCATTTAAAATTGCGGCATCTATGGCATTGAAAAATGCTGTATCTAAAGTAAACCCAGCACTTCTTGAGCCAATCATGAAAGTAGAAGTTGTTATTCCTGAAGAATATTTAGGAGACATCATGGGTGATATCACGTCTCGTCGTGGTCGCGTTGAAGGTATGGATGCTCGTGGTAATGCACAAGTAGTACGTGCGATGGTTCCACTTGCTGAAATGTTCGGATATGCAACGTCTTTACGTTCTAACACGCAAGGACGCGGAGTATTCTCTATGGTATTTGATCACTATGAAGATGTTCCAAAATCAATTTCGGAAGAAATTATTAAAAAACATAAAGGTGAATAATTGATATTTCACCAAAATTCAAGTATAACTATTTTATAGAGTATAAAAGTTAGGGGGACGTACGCCCTCTACCTTTTATCATAAAAAAATCATACAATTACTGAGGAGGATCTCTCTAATGGCTAAAGAAAAATTTGACCGTTCAAAAACGCATGCTAATATTGGTACAATCGGACACGTTGACCATGGTAAAACAACTTTAACTGCTGCTATCGCAACAGTTCTTTCTAAAAAAATGGGTGGTACAGCTAGATCATACGCTGACATCGATAACGCACCAGAAGAAAAAGAACGCGGTATCACAATCAATACTTCACACGTTGAGTATGAAACAGCTACTCGTCACTACGCTCACGTAGACTGCCCAGGACATGCTGACTATGTTAAAAACATGATCACAGGTGCAGCTCAAATGGACGGCGGTATCTTAGTAGTATCTGCTGCTGATGGCCCAATGCCACAAACTCGTGAACATATCCTTCTTTCACGTCAAGTAGGTGTTCCTTACCTAGTTGTATTCATGAACAAATGTGATATGGTTGACGACGAAGAACTTCTTGAATTAGTTGAAATGGAAATTCGTGACCTTCTTTCAGAATATGAATTCCCAGGAGACGATATTCCAGTAATTAAAGGTTCTGCTCTTAAAGCTCTTGAAGGTGAAGCAGAATGGGAAGAAAAAATCGTTGAATTAATGGATGCTGTTGATAGCTATATCCCAACTCCAGAACGTCAAACTGACAAACCATTCATGATGCCAGTTGAGGACGTATTCTCAATCACTGGTCGTGGTACAGTTGCAACTGGACGTGTTGAACGTGGTCAAGTTAAAGTAGGAGACGTTGTAGACATCATCGGTATTACTGAAGAAGCAAAATCAACTACTGTAACAGGTGTTGAAATGTTCCGTAAACTTCTTGACTATGCAGAAGCTGGTGACAACATCGGTGCTCTACTTCGTGGGGTTGCTCGTGAAGACATCCAACGTGGTCAAGTATTAGCTAAACCAGGTTCAATTACACCACACACAGACTTCAAAGCTGAAGTTTATGTTCTTTCAAAAGAAGAGGGTGGACGTCATACTCCATTCTTCTCTAACTACCGCCCACAGTTCTACTTCCGTACAACTGACGTAACAGGCGTTTGTAACTTACCAGAAGGCGTAGAAATGGTTATGCCTGGAGACAACATCGAAATGACTGTTTCTCTAATCTCTCCAATCGCTCTTGAAGAAGGTACAAAATTCTCTATCCGTGAGGGTGGACGTACTGTAGGCGCTGGTGTAGTTGCTACAATCACTAAATAATTTATGATTTAAACTTTTAAAATCCATCTCGTGACGACGAGATGGATTTTTTTGTGCTCTAGGAAGATATAAATTCTATAATATATGGGTTTACATTCACCATAAATTATAGAGCATGTTGGAACGTAATATAGGGGTAATGCGTCTTAGCAAGCTCAATAAGGTGGCTGCTATATTTCCGCTGTGCAAGTGACGAGCCCCTACGTCGCTAACACTCTTGCAGTGTCTCACACCTTCTAGCAAAATTCCAAAGAATGGCTAAGGGCAACCCAAAAGCTGTTGAAAGCAACTAATTTTAGTATGAAAGCAACTAAAATCAGCATGAGAGCAACTAAACTACCGATGAAAGCAACTAATTTCTTACAATAACAAGTTTACTTGTATTGAGATGGCTATGATTTCGACATATTAGAGGAATAAAAAGCCTAAAAGCCAGCCGATTTTGCCTGGCCTACATCTGCTCGACTAGTGTGTCGTGTTCAAAGGCAAGATTGTCTCGTTCAACCACTTATTGTTAATTTCAGACACTGATAAGTTAGTGTTTTTTCATTGATTTTCGCTGCAGGGCGGCGACTCCGAAGGGATCAAGGGAGTAAGATGAGACTTCACAACGTTCGCCTAAGCGGCGGTGAAGGCTCATCACTCACCCCACGGAAAGCGTCCGTCCTGCAGCGAAAATCACAGCGGTCACCTAATAGAACTCTCTAAGACGCACTATCTCTATATTGTGCACTATAGTTTATTGTGTTTGAAAATAGTGTAAACTGGTAATTAGAGGTGGAGTCTAATGAATGCACAAATTTTGTTAATTGAAGATGATCAATTAATTTTTGAAATGATTAAAGAGCGATTCATCCAGTGGTCTTTTGATGTAGTACGCCCAGATGATTTTCAAAAAGTGATGCCTGTTTTTATTGAGCAAAAACCACAATTAGTTATTATTGATATTCAATTGCCGTCTTATGATGGCTTCCATTGGTGTAGAGAAATTCGACATATTTCTAAAGTACCGATTATTTTCTTATCTTCCCGAGATCATCCAATGGATATGATTATGGCGATGCAAATGGGTGCAGATGACTTTGTACAAAAGCCATTCAATATGGATGTGTTGCTTGCAAAGGTACAGGCATTACTACGACGAACGTATGATTATCAGGAAGAGAAATTGGATGTTAGTAATTGGAATGGTGCAATCATTGACTTTGCCAAAAGTGAAGTGAGAAAGCAAGATAGATTAGTTGAACTTACGAAAAATGAGCTTTTTATATTGCGTATTCTATTAAACTCTGTGGATGTTATTGTTTCTCGTGATGAGTTAATGCGGGAGCTCTGGGATGATGAGCGATTTGTAAACGATAATACGTTATCTGTTAATGTGAATAGATTGCGCTTAAAGCTAGAGGAGATTGGATTGAATGAAGTTATCCTAACGAAAAAAGGATTAGGTTACATGGCAATAACGAAAGAGGGGTAAAGTTAATTGTTCATTTTGTATGTAAAAGAAAGAAAAGCATGGATTCTCTTTTTTGTAGGATTGCAAATCTGGTTGAACATCCTATTAACTTTAGATATTGCCTTCCAAGATGTTTCTATCCTTTATATCAATCTGGTGTATATAATAACTTTCCTATTATTTATTTTTTGGAGGTATAAGAAAGAGACAACTTATTATAAAGAGTTAGGTGAAAGTGCAACGTTTGATTCGCTCCCAGAGGGTGAGTCTAGTTTTGAAAAGAAAATAACAAGTATTATGGAAGAGTTAATATTAGTAAATAACGAGGAATTAAATCAATTGAAGGTGGAGCATTTAGAAGAGAATGATCGCATTTTAACATGGATTCATGAAGTGAAAACTCCATTGACTGGCATGAGGCTCATAATCGATGCTGTACAGGAACCTTTATTACGGAAAAAACTAGAGGTCGAGTGGTTAAGAATTCATTTATTATTAGATCAGCAACTTCACCATACAAGATTGCCTTCTTTGGAAAAGGATTATGTAGTAGAGCTTGTTCCGCTTCAAAAATTAATACATAAAGAAATAAAAGAACTGCAAGCATGGTGCATGCAAAAAGGAATTGGTTTTGAAATTGATCTTCTCCAAGAAGAAGTATTAACCGATCAAAAATGGTTAGCATTTATCCTTCGCCAGTTATTATCTAATGCTGTTAAGTACAGCAATCCAGATAATGAAATTCACATTTCTTCTAGAAAAGACGAAGCGGGTCATACAATTTTGACTGTAAAGGACTTTGGAAGTGGAATAACGAAGGCAGACCTACCACGTATATTTGAAAAGTCATTTACCGGTACAACTGGCAGAAACACCGCTGCTTCAACTGGAATGGGACTATATTTAACGAAAAAAGCCGCTGATAGACTGGGGATGCGAATAATAGTAGATTCTAAAGTAGGCGAAGGATCCACATTTTCATTACAATTTCCCTTAAAAAACGAAATGAGCAAAATAATGAGTAGGTGACAAAATTGTCATCTACTTTGTTTGTTTGTCATGTAAATCGAACGATTAAAAGTATAAAAAGTCTTACACTAGAGTTAATACTATGTAGGAGGTAAATACATGATTATATTGAGCGGACGTAAAATAAGAAAAGTTTATGGTAAAAAGTCAACTGCGCAAGAAGTGTTAAAAGGCATAGATATGGAAGTACAGGAAGGCGAATTTGTTGGAATCATGGGACCATCGGGTTCTGGGAAGACAACTTTACTAAATGTACTTGCTTCTATTGATAAAGCGACGGAGGGTGTCATCGAGATTAGTGGCCATAATTTACGAACGATGAAAGAACGCGAGTTATCCAATTTTCGTCGAGAGCAATTAGGTTTCATATTCCAAGACTACAATCTCTTAGATACATTAACGGTGAAAGAAAATATACTATTGCCACTTTCCATTAGCAATATTTCTAAAAAAGAAGCGGAAGCACGGTTCAAAGATCTTACTAAAACATTAGGAATTGATGATCTTGCAAATAAATACCCAAACGAAATATCTGGAGGACAAAAACAAAGAACATCTGCTGCACGTGCATTAATCAGTAATCCGACCGTAGTGTTTGCCGATGAGCCCACAGGAGCATTAGATTCTAAAGCAGCTACTGCACTGCTCAGTAACCTGGAGAAAATCAATCTTGATAAAAAAGTGACCATTATGATGGTTACACATGATGCGGTTGCTGCGAGTTTCTGTTCGCGCGTGTTATTCCTAAAAGATGGTCAACTATATACAGAGCTGTATAAAGGTGAAAAAGACCGTACACGGTTTTTCCAAGAAATTATGAGTACGCAAGGTGTGCTTGGTGGTGATGGCTATGACGCTTAGTCAGTTAGTTCTTCGAAGCATGAAGAAAAATATTAAACATTATTATTTATATTTCTTTGCACTTATTTTCAGTGTGACGCTTTACTTTTCTTTTGTGACTTTGCAATACAACCCTAGTGTAGTAGATGTATCGCAAGGGGTAAAGATTGCTGCTGGTTTAAAGGCCGCTTCGTATATATTATTATTTGTAGTAGTGTTTTTTGTTCTGTATGCCAACCTTTTGTTTATGAAACGAAGAAGTAAAGAAATTGGGCTCTACCAGTTAATAGGGATGTCAAAAGGGCTTGTGACAAGGTTATTAGTGCTTGAGAATACGATTCTATGGGTTAGTGCACTTGCGATAGGTGTTGGACTTGGTTTTTTAAGCTCTAGAATTTTTGGGATGGTTTTACTGCGCATTTTAGAAAAAGACGTTTTGGTTCAGTTAATATTTTCGGTGGAAGCACTGCAAATGACCATTTTCGTATTTTTAGTGTTATTGATCGTAGTATTGATCCAGACTGCAATCGGTATCCGACGGGTGTCGTTACTTGCATTGTTTACGGCAAATGCAACAGCGGATGTAAAAGTGAAACGATTTAGTGGATTTCAAATGTTACTTGGCTTCATAGGTCTTTTATTAATTGGTTACGGGTATTACCTGTCTACTACTTTGTTCGAATTAGAAAGTGATAATCCCAATATGCTTTTTTATAAAATGATTGCTATTTTAGGTTCAACAATTGGAGGAACATTTTTTGTTTTTCGATTTTCAGTAGCATTCATATTGAATTTAATTCGAAAACAGAAAAGAGGACATTTGTCTATACAGGATGTACTATCTTTATCACCAATCATGCATCGTATGAAATCGAATGCTATGTCACTAACTGTAATTACGGTTATATCTGCAACAGCATTAGGAATTCTTTGTTTGTCGTATATCTCCTATTACTCGGCAGGTTCATCGGCAAAACAGAATATACCTTTTGATTATATTCTTATGAATGACCAAGGCGAGGCATTCATAGAGCGATTAAATGAGAAGAAAATAGACTTTACACAAACGGATATTGAATTATTGAATGTGGAAGTCGATACGGCGGATATCTACGCTAGTGAAATGCCAGCGGGATTAAGTATGGCATCTAAAGGGCCGATGATCATCTCGAAGCTAAGTGATATGCAAAAGGTAATGCCGGAGCTCTCATTAAAAGCAGGGGAAGGGTATATCACGGGATATAGTAATATGATGTCAGAAATAGTGAAACTGGAGGAAAATAAGCCAGTACAGCTAACGACATCAGACGGAGAAGAAGCTATTACAATTAAAGAAATCAAATCGGATTCATTGCTTGTCTATTACCTAACTGGTGCCGGCATGTCAATGGTTGTGACCGACGATCTATTTGAAAAGCTTGCGGAAGATTCTATGATTAGCGAGCAAACTGGATGGAAAAAACAAGTTGGTATTGATTTGGTGGATAGAGCGCAGTTAAAAGAAATGCAAGTGATATACGAGGAAACAACCAATAATGGTCATTTTGAAATGACTAAAGATGACGGCGTAATTGATAGTGTGAATATGGATTCGCAAGAAGCATATAGATTGTCGATGCTAGATATGTTTGGGCTAGTGATCTTCGTAACGGGATTCTTAGGCTTAGCATTTTTAATGACCACAGGTAGTATTCTCTACTTTAAACAAATGACAGAAGCAGAAGAAGAAAAAGCTTCTTATACGGTGCTTAGAAAAATTGGTTTCACTACGAATGAGTTGATGAAAGGAATTTACAAAAAGCAATTGTTTAACTTTGGAGTTCCATTAGTTATTGGCTTAGCGCATAGCTACTTTGCTGTTAAATCGGGCTGGATGCTATTCGGCACGGAACTAGTAGCACCTTTACTGATTACGATGGGGATTTATGTAGTTTTATATTCGATCTTTGCATTTCTTTCTATTGGATACTACCGAAAAGTAGTGAATGAATCATTGTAAAATAGGAATATTAATTGAACGAAAGCCACTTTGTTTTTTAGCGAAGTGGCTTTTTTATATTGACATTTTGTTCAAGAAGAATTAAACTTTCATTTATTAGTAATCTAGTGTGTGAAAGTGAGTGTTTTTATGAATGCTGTTTTAATTGCAGTAATAGTGATGTTAGTTTTGAGTTTACTTCGTATTAACGTTGTATTCTCGCTGACAATAGGTGCGTTAGTAGGTGGTCTCACAGCTGGTTTATCTATCACGGAGACCGTCGATTCATTTACAGGAGGCTTAGGGGAAGGCGCAGAAATTGCTTTGAGTTATGGGATGTTGGGTGGTTTTGCGATAGCTATATCCAAAACCGGCATTCCTGAACTATTAGTTGCTACCATTTTGAAATTAGTAAAAAGAGATGGGGATACACAAAAAACTGGCTTAGCAAAAGCCTTAGTATTCTTAGTTTTATTGTTGATGGCAATATTCTCACAGAATTTAATTCCAATTCATATAGCCTTTATTCCATTATTGATACCACCGATCTTAAGGATACTGAATTTAATGAACGTGGATCGTCGATTAATAGCTTGTATTTTAGCTTTTGGTTTAATAACCCCTTATATGAGCTTGCCTTTTGGTTTTGGGCTACTCTATCAAGATATTGTAGCAACACAAGTAACAGCGGCAGGAGAAACTATTTCCACATCTGATGTATATGGTCCGATGTTGATCCCGGCTATAGGAATGGTCGTAGGTTTAATCATTGCATTTATCGTGTATCGTAAACCGCGCTACTATAAAGATTTAGAAAAGAACAAAGCATTAGAAATAGAAGTGACAATTGAGAAGAAAAATGTTGTTTTTACTATCATTGCACTTTTAGCTGCTGTTATTGTACAAATACCTACAGAATCTATGATCTTAGGAGCATTAGCTGGAGTAATTATTTTATATATAACTGGTGCGCTTAAATGGAGACAAGCAGATGAATTGTTAACAGATGGTATGCGTATGATGGCATTCATCGGATTGGTTATGATAGCTGCTAGCGGATTTGCAGAGGTAGTGAAAGACTCAGGAGACGTAGAGAAGCTAGTTACGGCGTCTACGTCTATCATGGGGGATAACAAAGGACTTGCGGTATTAATCATGTTACTAATAGGGTTGATCGTGGACATGGGTATTGGTTCTTCGTTTGCGACGATTCCAATTATCGCGGTTATCTTTGTACCGATTGCTCAAGAATTTGGTTTGAGCCCAGCAGCGATTATAACGCTAATAGGAACAGCAGGTGCATTAGGAGATGCGGGCTCTCCTGCTTCCGATTCAACGCTAGGTCCTACAGCAGGATTAAATGTCGATGGTCAACATAACCATATTCGGGACACTTGTATCCCAACGTTTTTTATCTTTAATATTCCACTGATTATATTTGGATGGGTTGCGATTATGTTTTTCTCGTAATGATTATCATAATTTATGAAGGAAAAGGATGATCTCCATGAGGTCATCCTTTTATTGTTAGAGATACTGCATCTTAGTGAGCTCAATAAGGAGACCGCTATATTTCCGCTGGACGAGTGACGAGCCACTACGTCGCTAATGATACACCTTGGAGCAAAATTCCAAAGAATGGCTAAGGGCGACCAAAAAGCTATTGAGAGCAACTAATTTCAGTAGGAAAGTAACTAAAAACTGCGTGAAAGCAACTAAATTGCCGCTGAGAGCAACTAATCTCTTACAGTAGCAAGTTTACTAGTATGTGACGCCCATGACTTAGGTATGTTATCTGCCTAAAAGCTCGCCGAACTTGTCTAGCTGGCATCTGCTCAACTTTTTTGTCGCGTACGTGGTGTATATTGTCTCATCAACTACTTATTATTCATTTCGAGAACTGATAAGTTAGTTTTATCCTTCGATCCTTGATGCAGCCGGCGACTCCAGTGGAGGCATCACGATGTGACGTTCTTAGACTTTGTTCCTCTGTTGAGTAGGATGGAGACTTCACAACGCACATATAAACGGCGGTGAAGGCCCACCACTGCCCCAAGGAAAGCTTCCGTTCTGCAGTGAAAATCACAGTGAATCCTAATAGAGCAATATGCGAAGCATTATCCCTAAACAGTTACAACCATGTTTCTTACCATTATATTAATGCCAATTATATATTCCACAAATTCACAACACCATAACTCTTGATATTTGTGGTCGAATTTTATATACTGAATACCGGCTTAAGAAAGCATTTATAGCTGTAAAATATGTTTTTAAAACAATTTAAAAGAATTTCGCTAAAACACTTGCGAAATCTTTTTTTATTGTATATAATGTTGTAGTTGGTCTTTGACTGCGATGAAGCGAGAGGTTACCGACACACCCGGCCGCTTTGCCATGGCGAGTGATTGGAAAATTTTCGTGGAGAATGTCTAGAAAATAGGCGAGAAGGAGGGAAAATAATGGCAAAACAAAAAATTCGTATCCGTTTGAAAGCGTATGATCACAGAATTCTTGATCAATCTGCTGAGAAAATTGTGGAAACTGCTAAACGTTCAGGTGCAAGTGTATCAGGTCCGATTCCACTTCCAACTGAGAAGTCGACGTACACAATTCTTCGTGCTGTTCACAAGTACAAAGATTCTCGTGAACAATTCGAAATGCGTACGCATAAACGTCTGATCGATATCGTTAACCCAACACCACAAACTGTTGATGCGTTAATGAAGCTTGATTTACCATCTGGCGTTGATATTGAAATCAAACTTTAATGGTAAAAAAATAAAACAACAAATTATTATAGGAGGTGTGACGGATGACCAAAGGAATCTTAGGTAGAAAAATCGGTATGACGCAAGTATTTGCTGAGAACGGTGACTTAATCCCTGTAACTGTAATTGAAGCTACACCAAACGTAGTACTTCAAAAGAAAACAGTTGAAACAGACGGTTACGAAGCTATTCAGTTGGGATTTGAAGATAAGCGCGAAAAGCTTTCTAACAAACCTGCTAAAGGGCACGTAGCAAAAGCGAGCACTGCTCCTAAGCGCTTCATCCGCGAATTCCGCGGCTTGGATACAGCTAATTACGAAGTTGGTCAAGAAGTCAACGTAGAAAGTTTTGTAGAAGGCGATGTAATTGATGTAACAGGAGTTACTAAAGGTAAAGGTTTCCAAGGTGTTATTAAACGCCACGGACAATCTCGTGGACCAATGGCTCACGGATCTCGTTACCACCGTCGTCCAGGTTCAATGGGGCCAGTTGCTCCGAACCGTGTATTTAAACAAAAGAAATTACCTGGTCAAATGGGTGGGCATGTAGTGACAATCCAAAACTTACATATCGTAAGAGTGGATGCTGAACGCAACCTACTACTTGTTAAAGGTAATGTTCCTGGTTCTCGTAAATCATTAGTAGTTGTAAAAGCTGCTATTAAATCGAAATAATCTCTTAAAGAAAGGAGGAAACAGGAATGGCAAAAGTATCTTTATTAAATCAAGCAGGAACTTCTGTTGGTGAAATCGAGTTAAACGATAAAGTTTTCGGTATCGAACCAAACGAAGCTGTTTTATTTGAAGCTATCATTGCTCAACGCGCATCACTTCGTCAAGGTAATCACAAAGTGAAAAACCGTTCTGAAGTAGCTGGTGGCGGACGCAAACCATGGCGTCAAAAAGGAACAGGTCGTGCTCGTCAAGGGTCGATCCGCTCTCCACAATGGCGTGGCGGTGGTGTTGTATTCGGTCCAACTCCACGTAGCTATAGCTATAAATTACCTAAAAAAGTACGTCGTCTAGCACTTCTTTCAGCTCTTTCATCTAAAGTGCGTGAAGAAAGCATCGTAGTACTAGAAGGTTTAGCTTTTGATGCACCAAAAACAAAAGAATTCGTGAAAGTGTTATCTAACCTTTCAATCGATAAAAAAGCGTTATTCGTAACTGCTGATTTAGATGAAAACGTAGCATTAGCTGCTCGTAACATCCCTGGAATCACAGTTGTGTCTGCAACAGGTATTAACGTATTAGATTTAGTAGGACACGATAAATTAGTGTTAACTAAATCTGCAGTAGAAAAAGTTGAGGAGGTGCTTGGATAATGGAAGCACGTGATATTATTAAACGTCCGGTCATTACCGAGCGTTCTTCTGAAATTATGGCAGATAAAAAGTACACTTTCGAAGTGGACACTCGCGCTAACAAAACACAAGTTAAATATGCTGTTGAAGAAATCTTTGGAGTAGATGTTGAAAAAGTGAACATCATGAACTACAAAGGGAAATTCAAACGCGTAGGTAAATTTGGTGGTTATACAAACAAACGCCGTAAAGCGATTGTTACATTAACTCAAGATAGCAAAGAAATCGAATTATTCGAGATCTAAATCTTATAAAAACAAATCAATACTCAAGAAGGAGGGAATACAATGGCGATTAGAAAGTATAAACCAACGACAAACGGACGTCGTAACATGACATCGTTAGATTACGCTGAAATCACAACAGACAAACCTGAGAAATCACTTCTTGCTCCTGTGACACGTAAAGGCGGCCGTAACAATCAAGGTAAAATTACTGTTCGTCATCATGGTGGTGGACACAAACGTCAATACCGTATCATCGATTTCAAACGAAACAAAGATGGTATTGAAGGTCGTGTAGCTACTATTGAATATGATCCAAACCGCACTGCGAATATCGCATTGATTAACTATGTGGATGGGGAAAAACGTTACATCCTAGCTCCTAAAGGCTTAGAAGTTGGAATGACAGTTGTGTCAGGTCCAGAAGCTGATATTAAAGTAGGAAACGCGCTTCCATTAGAAAACATTCCAATGGGTTCTACAATCCATAACATTGAAATGAAACCTGGTAAAGGTGGTCAGCTAGTACGTTCTGCTGGTACATCTGCTCAATTACTTGGTAAAGAAGGTAAATACGTAATCGTACGTTTACAATCTGGTGAAGTTCGCTTAATCCTAGGTGTTTGCCGTGCAACTATCGGTGAAGTAGGAAACGAACAACACGAACTAGTAAACATTGGTAAAGCGGGACGTTCTCGTTGGTTAGGTAAACGCCCAACTGTACGTGGATCTGTCATGAACCCGAACGATCACCCACACGGTGGTGGTGAAGGACGTACGCCAATCGGTCGTAAGTCACCTATGTCTCCATGGGGTAAACCAACTCTTGGATACAAAACTCGTAGCAAGAAAAATAAATCCGACAAACTTATCATTCGTCGTCGTAAAAAATAATGTGGTTTACTACGGTTCAAAGAAAGGACCGTGGTGTAATCACGAAAGGGAGGATTCAGCATGGGTCGTAGCTTGAAAAAAGGACCTTTCGCAGACGATCATTTACTTAAAAAGGTCGATGCACAAAAGGATTCTGAGAAAAAACAAGTGATTAAGACTTGGTCTCGCCGTTCGACAATTTTCCCTACTTTTATCGGATTAACAATCGCAGTATATGATGGACGTAAACACGTTCCAGTATACGTGACTGAAGATATGGTAGGTCATAAACTAGGCGAGTTTGCACCAACACGCGCTTATAAAAGTCATGGTGCAGATGATAAGAAAACAAGACGCTAATTTGAGAGGAGGTCATTCAAATGTCACAAGCAAAAGCTATTGCTAAAACAGTGCGCATTGCTCCTCGTAAAGTAAGATTAGTCGTAGATTTAATCAGAGGTAAGCAAGTTGGTGAAGCAGTTGCAATTTTACAACTTACTCCAAAAACAGCATCTCCTGTTGTTGAGAAAGTATTGAAATCTGCAGTTGCAAACGCTGAGCACAATTATGATTTAGATATTAACAACCTAGTTGTTTCTGAAATTTTTGTTGACGAAGGTCCAACATTAAAACGTTTCCGTCCGCGTGCACAAGGTCGTGCAAGTGCGATCAACAAACGTACTAGCCACATCACTGTAGTGGTATCTGAGAAGAAGGAGGGATAATTCGTGGGTCAAAAAGTACATCCAATAGGATTACGAGTAGGTATTATTCGTGACTGGGAGTCAAAATGGTACGCTGGTAAAGACTATGCAACTCTACTTCACGAAGACTTGAAAATTCGTAAATACATTGAAACTCGTTTAAACGACGCATCTGTTTCTAAAGTAGAAATCGAACGTGCTGCTAAGCGTGTTAACATTACAATTCACACTGCGAAACCAGGTATGGTAATCGGTAAAGGTGGTACTGAAGTTGAAGCACTTCGTAAACACTTAAACGATTTAACTGGCAAGCGTGTACACATCAACATCGTAGAAATTAAAAGAGCTGACTTAGATGCTAAATTAGTAGCAGAAAGTATCGCACGTCAATTAGAAGGCCGCGTATCTTTCCGTCGTGCTCAAAAACAAGCAATTCAACGCACAATGCGTGCTGGCGCTAAAGGTATTAAAACTCAAGTATCTGGACGTCTTGGCGGCGCTGACATCGCGCGTGCTGAACACTATAGTGAAGGAACTGTACCACTTCATACATTACGTGCTGACATTGATTATGCACATGCTGAAGCTGACACTACTTATGGTAAGCTAGGCGTAAAAGTATGGATCTATCGTGGGGAAGTCCTTCCAGTGAAGAAGAACTCTGAGGAAGGAGGCAAATAATATGTTAATGCCTAAACGCGTTAAATATCGTCGTGAACACCGCGGAAAGATGCGTGGTGAAGCGAAAGGCGGTAAAGAAGTATCATTCGGTGAATTTGGTTTACAAGCAACTGAAGCAAGCTGGATTACTAGCCGTCAAATCGAATCTGCTCGTATTGCAATGACACGTTACATGAAACGTGGCGGTAAAGTTTGGATTAAAATTTTCCCACATAAACCATATACGAAAAAGCCTCTTGAGGTTCGTATGGGATCAGGTAAAGGTGCTCCTGAAGGTTGGGTAGCTGTAGTAAAACCAGGAAAAATTATGTTTGAAATTGCTGGTGTATCTGAAGAGATCGCTCGTGAAGCGCTACGCTTAGCATCACATAAGCTTCCTGTTAAATGTAAAGTAGTTAAACGTCAAGAAATTGGTGGTGAATCTAATGAAAGCTAATGACATCCGTGAACTTACTACTGCAGAAATAGAACAAAAGGTAAAATCACTGAAAGAAGAGCTTTTCAACCTTCGCTTCCAATTGGCGACTGGTCAATTAGAAAACACAGCTCGCATTCGTGAAGTACGTAAAGCGATTGCGCGTATGAAAACTGTGGTTCGCGAAAGAGAAATCAGTGCAAACAACTGATAAAGGAGGTTTTCAGGCATGACTGAGCGTAATCAACGCAAAGTATACACAGGCCGTGTTGTTTCAGACAAAATGGATAAAACAATTACTGTTTTAGTTGAAACTCATAAAAAACATAAGTTATACGGTAAACGTGTTAAATACTCGAAGAAATTCAAAACTCATGATGAGCAAAACGAAGCCCAAATCGGAGATATCGTCCGCATTATGGAAACTCGTCCGTTATCAGCTACAAAACGTTTCCGCCTAGTGGAAGTTGTAGAAAAAGCGGTTATTATCTAATAATAAATTTCGGAACTAATTAATTCCGAAGGGAGGTTACCTAAGTGATCCAACAAGAAACTCGTATGAAAGTTGCTGACAACTCAGGTGCACGTGAAGTTTTAACAATCAAAGTACTTGGTGGTACTGGACGTAAGACTGCTAATATCGGCGATATCGTCGTATGTACGGTTAAGAAAGCAACACCAGGTGGCGTTGTCAAGAAAGGTGACGTCGTTAAAGCTGTAATCGTTCGCACGAAAAGCGGCGTACGCCGTAAAGACGGTACTTATATCAAATTTGATGAAAACGCATGTGTTATTATCAAAGACGATAAAGGACCGCGTGGAACTCGTATTTTCGGACCTGTTGCGCGTGAACTACGTGACAGCAACTTCATGAAAATCGTATCTTTAGCTCCAGAAGTTCTTTAATTTACATGAAAGTGCCAATCAAGGAGGTGCGACAGAATGCATGTTAAAAAAGGCGACAAAGTAATGGTAATCTCAGGTAAAGACAAAGGGAAAACAGGTGTTATCCTAGCTTCTTTTCCTAAGAAAGACCGTGTGTTAGTTGAAGGTGTAAACATCATCAAAAAACATATGAAGCCAAACCAAGTAAATCCGCAAGGAGGAATTGTAAGTCAAGAGGCTGCAATTCACGTATCGAATGTTATGTTAATCGACCCTAAAACTGGCGAGCCGACTCGCGTAGGTTATAAAGTAGAAGATGGCAAAAAAGTTCGTGTTGCGAAAAAATCCGGTGAAATCATTAAATAAGTAAAAAGAAGGGAGGTACACACATGAACCGCCTAAAAGACAAATATCTTAAGGAAGTTTCTCCTGCTCTTATGAGCAAGTTTGAATATAAGTCAGTAATGCAAGTACCTAAAGTTGATAAAATTGTTATCAACATGGGTGTGGGTGATGCTGTATCTAATACAAAAGCACTTGACGCTGCTGTTGAAGAATTACAAATTATCTCAGGTCAAAAACCTGTAGTTACGAAAGCTAAAAAATCGATCGCTGGTTTCCGTCTTCGTGAAGGAATGCCAATCGGAGCAAAAGTTACACTACGTGGAGAGCGTATGTATGACTTCTTGGACAAATTAATCGCTATCTCTCTTCCTCGTGTACGTGACTTCCGTGGTGTTTCTAAAAAAGCATTTGACGGTCGCGGTAACTACACTCTAGGAGTAAAAGAGCAATTAATCTTCCCTGAAATCGATTATGATAAAGTTTCGAAAGTACGCGGTATGGACATCGTAATTGTAACAACTGCGAACTCTGATGAAGAAGCTCGTGAGTTATTAACACAATTCGGTATGCCATTCCAAAAGTAAAATAAGGGAGGCGAAAACGTGGCTAAAAAATCAATGATCGTTAAACAACAACGTACGCCAAAGTTCCAAGTGCAAGGCTACACACGCTGTGAGCGCTGTGGACGTCCGCACTCTGTATTACGTAAATTTAAGCTTTGCCGTATTTGTTTCCGTGAACTTGCATATAAGGGACAAATTCCTGGCGTTAAAAAAGCAAGCTGGTAAACCCCTATAAATGGGAAGGAGGTAAATGTAATGACAATGTCAGATCCAATTGCAGATATGCTTACACGCATTCGTAATGCTAACATGGTTCGTCACGAGAAATTGGAAGTTCCTGCTTCAAACATGAAAAAGGAAATCGCTGAAATTTTAAAACGCGAAGGTTTCGTACGTGATGTTGAATTAGTAGAAGATAGCAAACAAGGTATCATCCGTATCTTCTTAAAATATGGTCAAAATGATGAGCGCGTTATTACTGGTTTGAAACGTATTTCAAAACCTGGTCTACGCGTTTACGCAAAAACAAACGAAGTGCCTAAAGTACTTAACGGTTTAGGAATTGCTTTAGTTTCTACTTCAAATGGTTTATTAACAGATAAAGAAGCTCGCGCTAAACAAGTTGGCGGAGAAATCGTAGCTTACGTTTGGTAATAATCAACAAACGAATGGAGGTGCAACAAAATGTCTCGAGTAGGTAAAAAACCAATAGAGGTTCCTGCAGATGTTACTGTTACAGTTAACGCTGACAACACAGTAGTAGTAAAAGGACCAAAAGGTGAATTAACAAATTCTTTTAACCAAGATATTAAAATTGAGCAAGAAGGTAATGTAATTACTTTAGTACGTCCTTCAGAGTCTAAAGAACACCGTACGATTCATGGTACTACACGTGCTTTATTAGCAAATATGGTTACGGGTGTATCACAAGGATTTGAACGTGGACTTGAATTAGTTGGGGTTGGTTACCGTGCACAACTACAAGGTACTAAACTTGTACTTAACGTAGGGTACTCTCATCCAGTTGAATTCACTCCTGAAGACGGAGTAGTAGTTGAAGTTCCTTCTAATACAAAAATTATCGTTCGCGGTATTAACAAAGAACGTGTTGGTGCTTTAGCATCTAACATTCGTCAAGTTCGTCCACCAGAGCCTTACAAAGGTAAAGGTATTCGTTACGAAGGCGAAGTTGTACGCCGCAAAGAAGGTAAAACAGGTAAATAATGCATTGCGCATTAGAAAGGAGTGACCACTGTGATTACGAAACAAGACAAAAATCAAGTTCGTAAGAAACGTCATGCACGTGTTCGTACAAAAATCACGGGTACTACTGAACGTCCTCGTTTAAATGTATTCCGTTCTAATAAACATATTTACGCACAACTTATCGATGATTCACAAGGTGTAACAATCGTAAGTGCGTCTACTATGGATAAAGACTTTAATGGTACAGCTGGAAATGTTGAAGCTGCTACATTAATCGGTGAAACAATCGCAAAACGCGCTGTTGAAAAGAACATCAAATCTGTTGTATTCGACCGTGGCGGTTACTTATATCATGGACGTGTTAAAGCGTTAGCTGAAGCTGCACGTGAAAACGGCTTAGAATTTTAAGAAGAAGGAGGGACATATTTCATGCGTGGTATTGACCCAAACAAACTTGAACTTGAAGAACGCGTAGTAACGATTAACCGTGTTGCTAAAGTTGTAAAAGGTGGACGTCGTTTCCGTTTTACTGCATTAGTAGTAGTTGGAGATAAAGACGGACATGTTGGATTTGGTACTGGTAAAGCTCAAGAGGTTCCAGATGCAATCCGTAAAGCAGTTGAAGATGCAAAGAAAAACTTAGTAGAAGTACCAAGAGTTGGAGGAACTACTCCTCATCAAATCATTGGTCGTTTTGGAGCTGGATCTGTTCTAGTTAAACCAGCAGCACCTGGTACAGGAGTTATCGCTGGTGGACCGGTTCGTGCGGTACTAGAATTAGCAGGTATTACAGACATTCTTTCTAAATCACTTGGATCTAACACACCTATTAACATGGTTCGTGCTACAGTACAAGGATTAACTGAATTAAAACGTGCTGAGGACGTTGCTAAATTACGTGGTAAATCAGTAGAAGAACTGTTAGGATAAGGGGGGAAATGACAATGGCAACTAAATTAGAAATCACCCTTACTAAAAGCTTGATCGGTACAAAACCAAATCAACGCAAAACAGCTGAAGCCCTTGGACTACGTAAATTACACCAAACTGTTGAGCATCAAGACAACGCTGCAATCCGTGGAATGGTTGGTAAAGTAGCTCACCTAGTAACACTAAAAGAAATTTAAGGTTTATCTTAAGAATAAGGAGGTGCCACCATATGAAACTTCATGAGTTAAAACCAGCAGAAGGATCTCGTTCTACGCGTAACCGTGTAGGTCGTGGTACCGGTTCTGGTAATGGTAAAACTGCAGGTAAAGGTCATAAAGGTCAAAACGCTCGTTCAGGCGGAGGAGTTCGTCCTGGATTTGAGGGGGGTCAAAACCCATTATTCCGTCGTTTACCAAAACGTGGATTTACGAACATTAATCGTAAAGAGTTTGCAATCGTGAACCTTGACACATTAAATCGTTTCGAAGAAGGCACAGAAGTAACACCTGCTCTATTAATTGAAACAGGTGTTGTGAGTAGTGAAAAATCTGGTATCAAGATTCTAGGTAATGGAACACTTGACAAGAAACTTACTGTTAAAGCTCACAAATTTTCTGCGTCAGCGAAAGAAGCAATTGAGAATGCTGGCGGACAAACTGAGGTGGTTTAATGTTTCAGACAATCTCCAACTTTATGCGTGTGCGAGATATTCGAAATAAAATCATTTTTACCTTGTTGATGTTGATCGTATTTCGTATCGGAACATTCGTACCGGTACCATACGTTGATGCAAATGTATTAAAGCAAACAGACCAACTAGGTTTGATTGGCTTCTTAAATACATTTGGAGGTGGAGCATTAGCCAACTTCTCCATTCTAGCGATGGGCATCATGCCATACATCACGGCATCTATCATTGTACAATTGTTACAAATGGATGTTGTACCGAAGTTTACAGAGTGGGCTAAGCAAGGAGAAGTCGGAAGACGAAAACTTGCTCAATTCACACGTTACTTCACCATTGTGCTAGCTTTTATTCAAGCAATCGCGATGTCATATGGTTTTAACCGTATGTATGGTGGATCTTTAATAAAAGAAGAAGGCATCTTAAATTATGTTGTCATTGCAATTGTATTAACTGCAGGAACTGCATTTTTAATGTGGTTGGGAGAACAGATTACTTCTAAAGGCGTTGGTAATGGTATATCCGTTATTATCTTCGCTGGTATCGTAGCTGCTATGCCAAATGCGGTTAACCAAGTGTATGCTCAATTTATTGATGGTGCTGGAGAAGCACTATTTATCAATATCGTAATTGTCGTATTACTATTATTGGCAATTGTTGCTGTTACAGTTGGAGTTATTTATGTTCAACAAGCGTTGCGTAAAATTCCAATTCAATATGCAAAACGCGTAGCTGGTACTGCCCAAACGGGTGGCCAACAAACGCACTTACCTTTAAAAGTAAATGCTGCGGGAGTAATTCCGGTAATCTTTGCTTCTGCTTTTCTTATGGCACCTCAATCACTTGTTTTGTTCTTTGGACAAAACAGTACGACTGAGTTCATAACGAGAGCATTAGATTATACACAACCTATTGGTATGATTATTTACATTGCTTTAATTGTTGCGTTTACTTACTTCTATGCATTCATTCAGGTGAATCCAGAAAATGTAGCAGACAATTTGAAAAAGCAAGGTGCTTATATTCCGGGTATTCGCCCAGGTATAAACACACAAAATTATTTGACTAGCGTATTGTATCGATTAACTTTTGTTGGTTCTATTTTCTTAGCTTTAATCGCAATAATGCCATTATTATTTGTTAAGTTTGCGGGACTACCGCAATCTGCACAAATCGGTGGTACCAGCTTACTAATCGTAGTTGGGGTTGCATTAGAGTCTATGAAGCAATTGGAATCACAATTAGTTAAACGTCACTATAAAGGCTTTATGAAATAATATTGGTTTTTAGGAACGGCTAGTTCCTAAAAATCTACAAATAGTCCTGAGGGGGTATTTTCGTATGAATATCGTTTTGATGGGTCTGCCTGGTGCTGGTAAAGGTACACAAGCAGATAAAATTGTTGAGAAGTACGCAATCCCTCATATTTCTACAGGCGATATGTTTCGTGCAGCTATTAAAGATGGTACGGAACTTGGTTTAAAAGCAAAATCGTTTATGGATCAAGGTGCATTAGTACCGGATGAAGTAACGATTGGTATCGTTCGCGAAAGATTAAGCAAACCAGACTGTGAAAAAGGATTCCTACTTGATGGTTTTCCACGTACTGTGCCGCAAGCAGAAGCACTAGATGCTTTACTTACGGAACTTGGAAAATCAATTGAGCATGTGCTGAATATTCAAGTAGAACAAGATGAATTGATCAGACGTCTAACGGGCCGTCGTATTTGTAAAGTATGTGGTACTGCTTACCATTTAGTCTTTAACCCACCTGCTAAGGACGGGGTATGTGATAAAGATGGTGGAGAGCTTTATCAACGTGCGGATGATAATCCGGAAACGGTAACTAACCGTCTGGAAGTAAATATGAAGCAAACACAACCTTTGCTTGACTTTTACGAAAACAAAGGTGTTTTAACTAATATAGATGGACAGCAAGATATTTCAAAAGTATTTGCTGATCTAGATGCTCTGTTACAGGGCAACCGCATCTAATAGCCCGGTGCCTGTCGCAGACGACTAGAATACCCGGGCACTATGCATAAGAACGAAGACGTTTTTTTCGAGAGCTGCAAAAGCATATTGCGCCCGGTATACGAACTGGATGAATAGAAATGTATTTATAACGAGGACCCCCTAGTCCACGTGCATTTTGACTTCTGAAAGGGTATAATGGGTTTCGTGGAAGCATCTATGTAACGAACGGGTACTATGGAACTCATCCAACACATTCGTACGAACATGTTGACATGAGGGAGACGGGTTTCTACCAGTCAGTCTACTCCGTGGATTGCAAAAAGCGAAACCTTACGAGTGTCTTTCGAACATCTCTCATGATTTCCAAACATATGCTTGAAACGAATAGTTTCGTTCCACTAGAGGCTATAACTAAAGCAAATTACGTTTGAGTAGTGATGAGAACCTGATTTGTATATAGAAGGGAGACAGGGTTGATGGCGAAAGATGATGTAATTGAAGTCGAAGGAACAGTTGTTGAGACTTTGCCAAACGCGATGTTTAAGGTAGAATTAGAAAACGGTCATACGATACTTGCGCATGTATCGGGTAAAATTCGTATGCACTTTATCCGCATTTTACCTGGAGATAAAGTCACAATTGAACTTTCTCCTTACGATTTAACTCGCGGTCGTATCACGTACCGTTTTAAATAATCTTTTGCACTCCGGACTACTAAGGAGGTTGGGTTAGATGAAAGTGAGACCATCTGTGAAGCCGATCTGCGAAAAATGTAAAGTAATTCGCCGACGCGGTAAAGTAATGGTAATCTGTGAAAATCCTAAACACAAACAAAGACAAGGATAATTAGAAGGAGGTGCACGACACATATGGCACGTATTGCTGGTGTTGACATTCCACGCGATAAACGCGTAGTTATTGCATTAACATACATTTACGGAATTGGTAAAACTACTGCACAAAAAGTTCTAGTAGGAGCTGGTATTTCTGAATCGACACGAGTTCGTGATCTTACAGAAGACGAGTTAAACAAAATCCGTGAACAAATCGGTGTATACAAAGTAGAAGGTGACCTTCGTCGCGAAGTATCACTTAACATTAAACGTTTGATGGAAATCGGATCTTTCCGTGGTATCCGTCACCGTCGCGGCTTACCTGTACGCGGACAAAATACGAAGAACAACGCACGTACTCGTAAAGGTCCACGTAAGACAGTCGCTAACAAGAAAAAATAATCGGTAAAGGAGGTTTCTTCTTAACATGGCACGTAAACAACAAACACGTAAGCGTCGTGTGAAAAAGAATATCGAATCCGGTATTGCTCACATTCGCTCAACATTTAATAATACAATTGTGACTATCACAGACATGCAAGGTAATGCACTTTCTTGGTCAAGTGCTGGAGCTCTTGGATTCAGAGGTTCTCGTAAATCTACTCCATTCGCTGCACAAATGGCTGCAGAAACTGCTGCAAAAACGTCTATGGAACATGGTCTTAAAACTTTAGAAGTAACAGTTAAAGGTCCTGGTGCTGGACGTGAAGCGGCTATCCGCGCACTTCAAGCTGCAGGTCTAGAAGTTACAGCTATCAAAGACGTAACACCAGTACCACATAATGGTTGTCGTCCACCAAAACGTCGTCGCGTGTAAAAGGTGACTCTCAAATTGTTTGAGAACATCATTTATTGTACAGACTGAGGTTGTTCAAAATAAGCAACCAGTTAAACGATCGAATTCATGATGGAAAGAACCTATACATTCGATGTTTTGAGGGAGGGTAAATTGGAATGATCGAAATTGAAAAACCAAAGATTGAAAGTGTAGAAATCAGCGAAGATACCAAGTTTGGTAAATTTGTTGTAGAACCGCTAGAACGTGGCTATGGAAATACTTTGGGTAATTCTTTACGTCGTATCCTTCTGTCTTCTTTACCAGGAGCTGCAATAACTTCTATTCAAATTGATGGCGTTTTACATGAGTTTTCAACTATTGAAGGCGTAGTGGAAGATGTAGCATCTATTATTATGAATGTGAAGAAGCTAGCTCTAAAAATCTACTCTGATGAAGAAAAAGTCATTGAGATTGATGTAAAAGGAGAGGGAACGATTACAGCTGCTGACATTACACATGACAGTGATGTTGAGATATTAAATCCAGAACTCTATATTGCAACAATCGGCAAAAATGGTCATTTCCGTATGCGTATGTACGCAGGTCGAGGCCGTGGCTACACTCCTGCTGATCAAAACAAACGTGAGGATCTTCCTATCGGCGTAATCCCGATCGACTCTATTTATACTCCAGTTTCACGCGTTAATTTTCAAGTGGAAAATACTCGTGTTGGGCAATCGTCTAACTACGATAAATTAACTCTTGATGTGTGGACAGATGGCAGCACCGGTCCTAAAGAGGCGATTTCGCTTGGAGCAAAAATTTTAACTGAGCACTTAAACATTTTTGTAGGGATGACAGACGAGGCACAAACTGCTGAAATCATGGTTGAAAAAGAAGAAGACCAAAAAGAAAAAGTATTAGAGATGACTATCGAAGAGCTTGATCTTTCTGTTCGTTCTTATAATTGCTTGAAACGCGCTGGTATTAATACAGTACTTGAGCTTGCAAGTAAGTCAGAAGACGACATGATGAAAGTAAGAAACCTTGGACGTAAATCTTTAGAAGAAGTAAGAGCGAAGTTAGATGAGCTTGGCTTAGGATTACGTAAAGAAGACTAAGCGAATTTTGATATAGCTAGATTTGAACTATTCACCAAAGGAGGGAAACATCCATGGGTTACAGAAAACTTGGACGTACAAGTTCTCAACGTAAAGCGATGTTACGTGACTTAACTACAGACTTAATCATTAACGAGCGTATTCAAACAACTGAAGCGCGCGCTAAAGAATTACGTTCTGTCGTTGAAAAAATGATCACTTTAGGTAAACGCGGAGATTTACATGCACGTCGTTTAGCTGCATCTTACATTCGTCGTGAAGTAGCAACATCTACTGACGAAGAAGGAAATGAAACAACTGTATTTGCATTGCAAAAGTTGTTTGATGATGTAGCACCACGTTATGCAGATCGTCAAGGCGGTTATACTCGTATTATGAAAGTTGGACCTCGTCGCGGAGACGGAGCACCAGTTGTAGTAATTGAGTTAGTTTAATTTGTTAGGCGGTTATACGCCTGCGAAAGTTAAACTCAAAAAGTTGAAGAGGGATGTTAGTATTTCTGACCTCCCTCTTCTTTTTTCAAACAGATTTATACGACATTATAAAAGCAGAGTGTTATGATGAGCGGACTTTTCAGTTGAAAAGTAGCGACTCGTCTAGCTCTACGCACCTCATTTTCGGATTGGTCTTGAGCAGCCAATCTTGAAATAAGTTATAGAAGAGCGCATTTCTCTAAATGAGGTGCGCGCTTTTTTAATTTGTCGTAATATAGTGGTAAAGGGAATTAGGGTAGCTGAGATGAGCTAGAGGAGGTAAAGGATGAAACACGAGATTATTTCTTTACAAGAAGTAACTTTTACATATGCAGAAGAAGATGAAAGCATACGACCTGCTGTAAATAATGTATCTTATACAATTTATGAAGGGGAATGGGTGGCGATTGTTGGCCATAATGGATCAGGAAAATCAACGCTTGCACGATTAATGAATGGTCTTCTATTTCCTCAGACGGGACAAGTACGTGTTTTTGGAGAACCACTTGCCGAAGAAAGTTTATGGGATACACGCTCTCAAATGGGAATGGTTTTTCAAAATCCAGATAACCAGTTTGTAGGAGCAACTGTACAAGATGATGTGGCATTTGCATTAGAAAATAACGGGATCCCTTTTGAGGAAATGGTAGAACGAGTGAAACAGTCATTAGTAAAAGTGAAGATGAGCGGCTTTATGAATAGTGAGCCCCATCATTTGTCAGGTGGTCAGAAACAGCGGGTGGCCATTGCTGGAGCTATTGCGTTACAGCCTAAAATTCTATTATTAGACGAAGCAACATCGATGTTAGACCCTCAAGGTAGGGAAGAAGTGCTTTCAACCGTGCGACAACTTAGAGCCGAGACAGATTTGACCGTTATTTCCATTACACACGATTTAGAAGAAGCTTTGCTTGCTGATCGCGTCATTATGATGAATCAAGGAATGAAATACGCAGAAGGTACGCCAGAAGAGATTTTTCAGCGTGGACAAGCATTAGTGGATGTGGGACTAGACCTTCCGTTTGCAATGAATGTTTCTAGATTATTAAAGGAACAAGGAATTGAGTTAGTAGCAGAACATATGTCAGAAGAAGAATTGGTGAATGATTTATGGACATCACACTTCAACAAGTAAGTTACGCCTATGCGAAGAATACACCATTTGAAAAAAGGGCGCTTTTTGATGTTGATTTACATATTCCTTCCGGATCGTATCAAGCCATTATTGGTCACACCGGTTCAGGGAAGTCGACGGTTTTGCAACATTTGAATGCTTTATTGAAACCGACGGAAGGTGCTATTAAAATTGGCGACGTAGAAGTTAAGGCAGAGAAGAAAAATAAGCAGCTTCGAAAAGTAAGACAAAAAGTGGGTATTGTCTTTCAATTTCCGGAGCATCAACTATTTGATGAAACCGTGTTGAAAGATATTATGTTCGGACCGATGAATTTTGGCGTGCCAGAAGAAGAAGCAAAACATCGTGCCATTGAATTAGTGAAATTATTAGGCTTACCCGATGAAGTATTAGAAAAATCACCTTTCGATTTATCCGGAGGGCAAATGAGACGTGTCGCCATTGCAGGAGTGCTTGCGATGAATCCGGAAGTGTTAGTACTAGATGAGCCAACAGCAGGTCTAGATCCAAGAGGAAGAAAAGAAATAATGGATTTGTTTTATCGACTTCACAAAGAAAAAGGATTAACGACGGTGCTTGTGACACATAGTATGGAAGATGCCGCAAGATACGCAGATCGGATTGCCATTATGCATGACGGTAAATGCGTTTTAGCTGGAACACCACAAGAAATTTTTTCTGATGAAAGTCGTTTGATGGATTATCGATTAGAGCTTCCCCAAAGTATTAAATTTCAAAAAAAAGTGGAACATATGATGGAAAAGAAATTACCTATTCTTTGTTTAACAGAAGAAATGTTAGCAGAAGAACTCGCGCGATTTTTAAAGAAGGAGCGTGAGTTATAATGTTAGAGAAAATGATATTTGGTCGATTTATACCGGGGGATTCATTTATTCATAGGTTAGATGCTCGAGCAAAATTGATTTTTGTATTTTTGTTTATCGCAGTAGTGTTTATCGCAAATAACTGGGTTACCTATGCAATTTTAGTTGCGTTTACATTTTTAATCATTCGAACGTCTAGAATTCGACTTTATTTTTTGATTAATGGGTTGAAACCGGTTGTTATTTTGATTATTTTTACGTTTTTATTGCATTTATTCTTTACACGAGAAGGCGCAGTAATATTCGAGTGGAAGTTTATAAAGATATATGAGGAAGGTTTACGCCAAGGGATATTCATCTCTATCCGTTTTTTTGTCCTTGTTATACTAACATCCATTTTAACGCTCACTACGACCCCTATTTCGATTACAGATGCATTAGAGACATTGTTAAACCCATTGAAGAAATGGAAGCTCCCAGTGCATGAATTAGCGCTTATGATGTCTATTTCCTTGAGATTTATCCCGACCTTAATGGATGAAACAGATAAAATAATGAAAGCACAAATGGCAAGAGGTTCGGATATGACAACCGGTAGTATGAAAGAAAGAATGAATGCTGTTGTTCCGCTACTTATTCCTTTGTTTGTTAGTGCATTTAAACGAGCGGAAGATTTGGCCACTGCGATGGAAGTGCGAGGTTATAAAGGTGGAGAAGGAAGAACGAGGTATCGGAAGTTAGAATGGGCAACAAAAGACACGGTAGTTATTGTTATTCTTTTACTTTTAGCGATCGTTCTCTTCTACTTTAGATCGTAATTGGAGGTGTATCATGCGGCTACGTGCAATTATTAGCTATGATGGTAGTGCGTTTTCAGGCTATCAAGTACAACCTGGAAAGCGAACCGTTCAGTTGGAGTTAGAACGAGTATTACAGACTATGCATAAAGGAATGGTTGTGAAAGTTGTTGCCAGTGGAAGAACGGATGCAGGCGTGCATGCAACAGGTCAAGTGATCCATTTCGATAGCTCGCTTTTATTGCCGATGGATCGTTGGAAAATGGCATTAAATGTACAACTTCCAGGAGATATTCGAGTGTTATTGGTTGAACAAGTGCGGGATGACTTTCACGCAAGATACGATGCGGTTGGAAAAACGTATCGGTATATTTGGTCATTGGATGAAGTGCATAGCCCATTTGAACGCAATTATAGCGTCCATGTGGAGCGGTATAAACCGAATATTGAGCTGATGAGAGAAGCGTCTAACCATTTGCTTGGAACACATGATTTTTCAAGTTTTTGTGCGTCTAACACGAGTGTGAAAGATTTTGTGCGAACGATCCATTCCATTCGCTTAGAAGTGAATGTAGAGAGAAATCAGCTGCATATGGAGATTAGCGGAAATGGATTTTTATATAATATGGTTCGAATTATTGCAGGAACTTTATGGGAAGTTGGAATCGGAAAAAAAAGTGAAGAGGACTTGCCTGAAATCTTGCAGTCTTGCAACCGAAAAAATGCCGGGAAAACAGCGCCAGCACACGGTTTGTACCTAGAAAAAGTAGTGTATTTATAACGAAGCAACCTTTCCAGGTGTTTTTCATAAAACGCTTGACTAAATGAAGTATTCGAGGTAAGATGATGTATGGTATTTTCATTAACCCCACAATATAAGCCCCGAAACTTATTGGTATGAGGATATAGAAAATTATAGATCGATTATGATTGAATTAGGAGGACAAAATACATGCGTACAACATTCATGGCTAAAGGTCACGAAGTAGAACGTAAATGGTTAGTAGTAGACGCTGAAGGCCAAACTCTTGGTCGTCTAGCTTCAGAAGTTGCAGCTATTTTACGTGGAAAAAACAAACCAACATTCACACCAAACGTTGATACAGGTGATCACGTTATCATCATCAACGCAGAAAAAATTCATTTAACTGGGAACAAGTTAAATGATAAAATTTACTACCGTCACACACAATTCTCTGGTGGTCTTAAACAACGCACAGCTTTAGAAATGCGTACTAAGTACCCAACGAAAATGATCGAATTAGCGATCAAAGGAATGCTTCCTAAAAACTCTTTAGGACGTCAAATGTTTTCTAAACTAAACGTTTACGCTGGAGCAGAGCATCCACACGCAGCACAACAACCAGAAGCATACGAGCTTCGCGGATAATAACTAAGAGGAGGACATACACTTGGCACAAGTTCAATATATCGGCACTGGTCGCCGTAAAAGTTCAGTAGCACGCGTACGTTTAGTACCAGGCGAAGGAAAAATTATTATCAACAAACGTGACGTAGAAGATTACGTACCATACGAAACTTTACGTGAAGTTATTAAACAACCATTAGTAACTACTCAAACTTTAGGTAGCTACGATGTACACGTAAACGTTAATGGTGGTGGATTCACAGGTCAAGCAGGAGCAATCCGTCACGGTATTGCACGTGCATTACTTACAGTAGACCCTGATTTCCGTGCAGCATTAAAATCTGCAGGATTCTTAACACGTGACCCACGTATGAAAGAACGTAAAAAACCAGGACTTAAAGGCGCTCGTCGTGCACCTCAGTTCTCAAAACGTTAATATTATATTATCAGTTCAAAGCACTTCTCGAGATTTCTCGGGGAGTGCTTTTTTTAGTTCTCGTTGATTTCTTAAAGTTTGAAAGGTGTGTTACAGGATTGTTACAGGTGCCTGGCACCAGTAACAATTAAAATATATATGAAAGTGGTTGTTTCGTTGTTTTTGGAGGTGTATATTAAGTAAATATTTATGAAATAGAAAAAACTCGGTGGGGGTGTGAGTGTGGGGTTTGCTTCTGAAAGGTTGTTGTTTCGTTCGTATATACAAGCTGATTTTGATTTTTTATATGGCATGTTATCTGATCGGGAAATGGTACGTTATATTGGAAATGGAGATACGCGTGATCCAGAAGGTACTCAAGCATTTTTAGATTGGATCTATAGTCATTATGAAATGGATGAAAAGTTTGGGTTAAAAGTGATTGTCCGGAAAGAAGATAATGTACTGGTTGGGCATGCGGGCATTGTTCCGCAAAAAGTAAACGGTAACGATGAGCTGGAGATTGGTTATTGGATTGCAAGACCGTATTGGGGAAATGGTTATGCTTCCGAAGCAGCGAAAGCCTTCTTAGATAGAGGGCTAAATCAATTAGGGATAGAAAGGTTTATATCTTTAATTCAACAAGGAAATGAAGCTTCTAGAAAAGTAGCAGATAAAAATGGTATGAGTGTAGAGGCAGAAATTAGTTTAAAAGGGCGAAATGTATACGTCTATTCAAATACTAGATAATCAATTTAAAGAAAAAGAGGCAATGTATGAAAAACAAATTTAATATGGTGACATCCACGATTCTCATCAGTATTTTTATCGCACGATTTGGAACTTTTTTAGTATTACCGTATTTAACATTGTTTTTGTTAGATGAATTTCATTACTCGGCAGTTCAAATAGGGACCGTTATTTCTACGCTTGCATTGTCTAACTTGATCATGAGTTTCATAGTTGGACCTTATATTGATAGGTTTCCAAAAGATAAAGTGATCATAACTGGGCTCGTCGGTTATTTAGGCTGTTATGTATACTTTCCTTTTATTGATCAATATGTAGGGTTCATAATGTTTGCTGCATTGCTTGGTGTGAGCCAGGCTATTGTTGAGCCAACTTACCGCGTGTTATTAAGTCTTTATACAGAACCAGAAAATAGAAGGTTCATTTTTAATATTCGATATTTCCTGATCAATATATCTGCAGCTATTGCACCGTTAACTTCTGTGTATTTTCAGCAGTTTGGTATGGAGAATTTGTTTTTTGTAGTAGGCTTTATTTTCTTTATTAATATTATGACTTTTGCAATCATTTTTAAAAAGTATCCAATGAAGCCAGTAGCTGCACAGAAAGAAAATCCTTCTATTTTTCAATCTTTCTATGTATTCCAGAAGGATTATGCATTTGGCGTTTTTATATTAGCGTTGATTTTCATCAGCTTCGGGTATAGCCAGTTTGACTCCACGTTTAGTCAGTATTTAGGTATAAGGTTTAACCATGAGCTAGCGATTCAATACTTTGCATGGCTCATTACTACGAATGCTATTACAGTAATCATTATTCAATATTTCGTTTACAAATTGGGGGAAATTATTAGTACGACTTCTTCCCTCATAATAGGTAGTGTCTTGTTATCGGTAGGTCTTGTCTGTTTTGGGCTGAGTGAACAAATTCTTTTATTAATAGGAGCAATGATTGTTTTTACAGCAGGAGAAGTACTAGTTTTCACCATGATAGATATACATCTAGACGGCATGTGTGAGGATCATGAAAAAGGAACGTATTTTGCTTTATCTGGTGTGAAATCAGTTGGGAGGATTGCTGGACCGAGTATAGGAGGCGTTCTTTTAGATAGTTTGAATAGTGGAGCTCTTGTCTTTACGATTATTGGAGGGGTTACATTACTAGCAATACCATCTTTCTATCTTAGTAACCGAATGAAAAAAAGGAGGACTGCACATGCAATTATTCAATCTAATTAAAAACGAAAAAGAATATTGGTTAGTCGATCAAGTGAAGTTAAAGAGCAAGTCGGAAGAAGATTACAAAGAAGCATTTACTAATATTTTGAATGCCTTTAAAGAGGAACAGATAGGCTATTTGTCTTTACTAATGGATGAGGCATTTGAAAGTTGGTTACTAACTAATGGGTTTAGAAAGATTTCTTCTATTGTGGAGTACACGAAGCAATTACAGGAGGAAGTTATACGAACGAGTGATCTTAAAATTCATTCGTTAGCAGAAGAGGGCATGACTGATGCAGAGTTTGCCGAAGCATATGAATTGTGTCGTGCTGGAACTGCAAATAAGAATATACCTCAGCCCATCGAGCAAGTGATGGCCTCGATAGCCAATGAGTTAGGAGACGAGTGGAGGAGTAATTGTTACACCTTTTTTCACGAAAACGAGTTAGTCGGGATAAGCATTCCTCATATTGAAATGGGAACAAAAGAGGAAGGAAGAATGTTCTACTTTGGTATAGTTCCTAGCATGCGCGGGAAAGGATATGGTGCGAAAATGCATAGGGCTACACTTCCGCTCATGAAAAAAATGGGTGCAACTTATTATGTTGGCAGTACTGACGAAAGTAACGGGCATATGGTTCAAATTTTCAAGAAAAACGGTTGCGTACTAAGAGATAAAAAAGGAATTTACCGAATCGAAAAATGACTAACTAAAGCTATCATACTCTTTGTCCCTCATACGTATAATGAGTGAAAAAGGAGCGATGAACCTGAAAAAGTGGATAATCATCTTCGTATTGTTTTTAGTATCATTACTTGCAGTAATTTACGGAACGAAGGCAAGTGATACTGGTTTTTTCTTACCGGATCCGCTAAGTGGCGTAAAGATTGTCATTGACCCAGGGCATGGTGGGATTGATGGCGGTGCAAGTCATGGAGAAGTAGTGGAACGTGATATCACATTAGCTATGTCATTAAAGTTAGAGAAAAAGCTAAAAGCACAAGGAGCTACAGTTGTCATGACTCGTACGAAAGATGGGGACGCAGTAGCGGAACATAAACCGGATGAAGATTTTCCAACAACTCGCGCTAGAAAACGGGCAGATTTACTCCTTCGAGAAGAAATTATGAACAACTCGGAAGCTGATATTGTCTTGAGCCTACATGTGAATGCAGTTCCGGAAGAGAGATGGCGTGGGGCACAAGTATTTTATCACGCAGAAGGTCACGAAGGCGGAGAACTTCTAGCCAAGTCCATCCAAGGGTCGATTAGAGAAAGTATAGGCAACACGGAAAGAGAAGCACTGGCGATTAAACAAGTCTATATTTTGAAAAAAGCAAAGGCACCAGCAGTTTTGGTAGAAACAGGTTTTATAAGCAACAATGAAGAGAGAGAATTACTGCAATCAGACAAATACCAAAATCAAATGGTCGATGCCATTTCAGATGGGGTCCTTCGTTTTGTAGAGGACAATATTTACTGAGCCAATGTTTAGGAATGTAGACACTCGTATATGGTATACTATATTGTGAATAGTTAACTAAAGGGGAGTGTCTACAAATGATTAATGAGCAACAAGTTCGTTCGTTACTTGGCGAATTAAATGATCCATTTTTACATAGAACTTTAGAAGAAACAAACGGAATATCAACAGTATCCATAAAAGAAGAAAAGAATCATGTCAGTGTGAAGCTGGCAATTGCCAAAATAAATTCGGCAGAACAAATGCAACTACAAACTAAAGTAGTGGAAGTATTAAAAAACGCAGGAGCAGCAACAGTAGGTATTCGCTTTGAAGAATTACCGAAAGAAGTATTAGAACAATTTCGTGGAAAAGCAAAAGAGAGTGACAGCCAGAGCATTCTCTCCCCTGATAGCAAAGTAAAAATCATCTCTATTGCTTCTGGTAAAGGAGGAGTAGGGAAATCTACAGTATCAGTCAACCTAGCAGTAGCACTTGCACGACTAGGCAAAAAAGTCGGTTTAGTAGATGCAGACATTTACGGCTTTAGTGTACCAGATATGATGGGAGTAAAAGATATCCCGCAAATAAAAGAGGACCGTATCATACCAGTGGAACGCAAAGGGGTAAAAGTTATCTCTATGGGGTTCTTTGTGGAAAACAATACACCGGTCGTATGGCGCGGACCGATGCTCGGTAAAGTATTAGATCAATTTTTCAAAGATGTTGAATGGGGAGAATTAGATTACTTACTATTAGATTTACCACCGGGCACAGGGGATGTTGCATTAGACATTCACCAAATGTTACCTGCGTCTAAAGAGATTGTTGTTACAACACCTCATCCGACAGCTGCTTTCGTTGCAGCAAGAGCTGGTGCCATGGCACTCCAAACAGATCACGAAATACTCGGCGTTATTGAAAATATGTCTTGGTATGAAGCAAAATCTACAGGAGAGCGTGAATTCGTATTTGGTAAAGGTGGAGGTCCTAAGCTTGCGGATGAACTTCGGACAGAATTACTTGGTCAACTTCCATTAGGACAACCAGATTGGAATGATATTGATTTTGCACCTTCTGTATATGCAGAAACACATGAAACAGGGAAAATTTATTTAGAGATCGCACAAAAAGTAATCGAAAAAGCATAAAAAAGGGCCGTTTCCACTGTGGGAGCGGCCTTATTTGTCTGCTTCTTCTTTCTTTTCTTCAGAGGAACCTGATTCTTCTTTAGATTTACCGCCGCCTTCTTTCTGCGAGCCAGCTTCTTCCACTAGCTTTTGCCACTTCGTTTGCAATAAAGGATTTTGAATCGCTTCTTCTACAACCTTTTGCATCTCTTTGCGCATATCACTGGATTGTAGTACTTTTCCTAATTCTTTTTTCATTTCGGCAGAAGCAAAAAAGCTTTCTAAGTCTTGTAAATAAGTGGGATCCTTCATGAGTGCTTTCATTAGTTCTTCTTGTTGTTTCACCATACTTTTTGCCATTGTCTCCGAAAATTTAGGGTCTTGATAAACTTCCTTCCAAAATTCTTCTGCCTCTTTAGATAACATTGTTTCTTCAACAGATTTCTTTACTTGCTCATGGTCGATTACTAGCAGTTCTTTAAATTGTGGATCATCTAAAAGCGTTCGAATAGCCTTTTTTCCGTCTTCTGTTTGTAACGCATCTATGAGCATTTTTTTATTTTCCTCATAGGAAGGAGGAGCAGTAGAACTACTACATCCGGCAAGAAATCCAATACTCAACAAAATAAGCGCAAAATACTTCATAATCGTCACCGTCCTTTCGATTATTGTTCACATTTGTTTCAGAAATATGTATAGTAACTAGGAAGAAATAGATTTTTAAGCAAATGGTTGTTACAATTTAAAGTAAAGAAGAAATAAGTACTTTTGGAGGAAATCGTGCTGTGACTATACGAAATTGGTTTAAATTTTTTCTAAATGCCATGTTAATCGGTGGAATAATTACAGGTGTTTTTGGTTTATTTATACGTTGGGATGATGCTTTTGCAAAATATTTCGAAGCAGGGCAATGGGGAGAATTTTTTGCAGCTTTTGCATTCATGATTGTGATGGGCTTTACAGTAAGCGTAATAGCGCAGATGGGTTATTTTGCTTACTTAACGATTCACCAAATGGGTGTAAATATTTTTAGAACATTGACGCTTTGGAATTGGGTTCAGTTACTTATTATTGCCTTCGTTATTTTTGATTTGATCATGTTCCGATTCCGACCTAATGCTGAAACAACCGGACAAGTATGGCTTTACGTCATCTTACTTGCAGTATTAATCATTACAGCTATCATTGTTGCCATTACAAAAGCAAATATGACGAAAAAGCATACCCTTATTTCTGCGTTGTTCTTTATGATTGTTGTATCCACACTGGAATGGTTACCAGTATTAATGGTACGAGCAGATAATGTGGATAGTTGGGTAACATTATTATTATTCCCAATTCTTGCTGTAAATGCATACCAATTATTAGCTTTACCAAAATACAATGCAAAATCCGACGAGGATCGTTTGAAATTGGAAGCCCGCAGAAAAGAGAGAAGAGAAGCAACAACTGTCGAAACAAAGTAAATAGAAATTGCCATGACGAATGAGTCATGGCAATTTTTTTATTCAGGAAATGTTTTAGTGTTCATTTTTAAACCGAATATATTTTGTTCTATTGATAAAAATGATTGAGAATTCAAAAGTTTGGTAAGTTGTTTTATATCAACCCGTTCCTCTTGGTGAAGTGGTACAGAAAGGACATCTCCTTTTGTAAGTACAGGAACTTCATCATCCCAATATTTACTGGAGCTAAGTAAGTTTACTTCATGCTCCCAAGCAACATCTTGTAATTCCATTGGGAACTGATAATCCTTTGGTCGAAACCAAAGCGGTTTTTCACCCATCACTTTTTCAAATTGATCTATTTCTTTTTGAAATAAAACAGGATCCTCTATATAAGCCGCGCCGTCCTGACCTAAAAGCCCAATCGGAATATGTTTATCTTGCATACTCTTTATAATGGGTTCGGATCGTTCTAACCATTCAATGCTTACAAAAAAATGTGGATAAGGTGCTTTTAAATCTTTTAGCAAAGTTTCAATTTCCTCTTTTCCAAATGTCAAATCGATAGTGACTGTTTTTCCGTATGTTCCTTTGGATATAACAGAAGGTTTTTCTGTTAATTGAAAAACGGGTAGTATAGAGGGATAATTCGTTGGAACGAAAAATAACAGGGTGATAAATAATGTGAATGAACCGACTAACAATAGCTTTTTTTTCAAAGTAACACGCACCTTTTCAAATCATTTTAATAAACTTTATGTTTTAGTGTTGACATTCATGTTAAAACGATGTTAAGATACAAAGGTCGCCAAAACAAGACGACAACATGAACATTGAAAACTGAACATGCAAAACGTTAAGACATATAGCTTGAAAGATTAACTTCGGTTAACTTGATAGCAAAACAATTTTGACATCATTTAATGATGATGCCAGCAAAACAACATGAGCTTTTTAAGTTCTCTATTATGGAGAGTTTGATCCTGGCTCAGG